>NZ_NWTB01000018.1:0-92937 GCF_002531875.1 Sinorhizobium sp. FG01 | reverse complement strand
GGTGTGTGGCAGGCAACTGCCATGAAGGACGGCAAATCAGTGGCCGTCGCCCTCGATTATCAGGGCAACGTCACAGCGCAGTAATCGCCCGAAACGTGCTTTACCAAAAGGAGAACGATAATGCGAACCGTAACAGGGCTATTTGACGACTACGCGGATGCCCGTGATGCCGTCAGCGACCTCGAAGCCGCCGGCGTGCCGTCAGATGATATCAGCATCGTTGCAAACAATGCTGATGACCGCTACTCGACCGAAGGCTCGGACGCAGCCGAAGGCGCGGGAACTGGTGCTGGCCTCGGCGCCGTAGGAGGCGGGGTGGTCGGTCTGCTTACGGGACTTGGCTTGATGGCCATTCCCGGCGTTGGCCCTGTTGTCGCGGCAGGATGGCTGGCGTCTACCGCGGCCGGGGCGGCAGCCGGGGCTGTTGCTGGAGGCGCCGCCGGAGGGTTGATCGGTGCATTGACGGATTCCGGCGTCGATGAGGAAGACGCCCATGTCTATGCCGAGGGCGTTCGCCGCGGCGGCACCTTGGTGACCGCAAGGGTCGATGACAGTCTTGCCCTCAAAGCAGAGGCCATTCTGCAGCAACGCAATCGCGTCGACCCTGCCGCCCGCAGGAGCGTTTACGCGGGGGAAGGATGGACGCGGTTTGACGACAGTGCCGACCCGTATACTTTGGAGCAGGTTCGGCGCGAGCGCGAACGCTATCGCAGTATGATGCCATAGGCACCTGCCTCAGCAGGCACTCGCCTCGCAAAGCCCCTGCTCATCACGCAGGGGCGATTGTGATTCAGCAACGGCGTCGAACTTTCACGGAGGTAGCGCTGCGTCCACAGTGTACATCCTCGCAATCAAGCCGTGCACAGGGCTCATGACGAACGGCTCCCCTCGACCCTCCTGCGACTATGGGGAACGGGAAATCGACCGACAGCAGCCGCCTGGAGGAGAGGAGTACTCTGCTGACTAGACGCCATAGGCGGTGGAACCCACCACTCCCAACGGCCCAACGGTCTGCACGTCGAATTCAGGCCCACAAATGACCTGCCTTTCATTCGGACTGTGAGTCAGCAGCTGAGGTGATCGAGTGGAGCGCTCGTGCATGCGATGTCGGTTGGCAAACTCGCACCCCACTAAACTGCCTGCTATTGTAGTTGGACCAGCATCCATCCGGGTGAGCTTAGTGCTGTTTAGATCGAGGTCGGTAATTGCCAGGGATCGTGTGGGTCTGCCTCCTATCCGCCGCGCTCATCGTTCGTCGCCATCGCATTGAACTTCGGCTCTCCACCCGATCCGGACATCGACATCCGGCACAGGAATGGCTCGGTTCGGCCCAAACGAGACATCGAGCCTCGCAACCAGCGAATGGGGGTGACGAGTATGGAGAGGCGATGCACAGTTCGCATCGCCTCGTCAAGGTCTCGTCATCCCCTCTCAGATCAGCCTGCGTTGCTCGGCACGCGCGTGTTGAGCAGTTGCTGCTCCCCGCTGCCGCCAAAGTGCTGGATGAGAATCTCGGTCAGCTCCTCGACATGCTCGGTGCGCGCACAATCGCGTCCATTCGCCAGCGATGCTTGGGGCTCGGCTCGGTACGCCAATCCCCGTTTGCTTTCAGACGGCCGCCGCTCACACCACGGTCATAACGTCTAGCGGCACTGCACTACGTCTTGCTTCGATGGTCTTGCCCAGATTCAGAATTGGCGGTGAGTTGGATCCCTTCTCGTCTTCGGTTCACTTCTGTTCCTGCAGCCATTCCTGAAGCTCGGCTTCGGCTTTTTCCAGGGCGCTGTAGTTCAGCAGTTTCCGAAGGAAAGCGACTGTCACGGCGCGGGCGCGCAGGTTAAATTGGCTGTCAGAATGTTCCTCGGCAACGGCCTGGTAGACGTCGAGCTTGTCGTAGAGCTGCTGCAAACGGTTCTGGACGCTGCGCAGAGACAGGTTGCGGCGCTTGGCAATCGTCCGGTCCGTCAGACCGAGTGCGATGTCGACGAGGATCTCGTATTCCGAATCGCTGAAGCTGTTCGCGTGGCCGATGCTTCTTTGCTGCAAACCGCGCACCTCGCGGTCGATCACGCACTGGCTCTCCACGAAAATTGAGCGAAGCGCCAGCTTCAGCCGCTCGTCGGAGGCGGATTTCAGCACATAGCCATAGGCCGCCCCGTCCGGAACGATACGCGACACGCCACGGACATAGGCCTCGTCGGAGTAGTTCGACCAGAAGAGGATGCGCGTCTCCGGGCGCTCTTTCCAGATGGTGCGTGCCGCCTCGATACCGTTGCGGGTCTGCATCTGCAGGTCCATGACGATGTGCGCCGACTTGTGATCGCGCGCGAGCTGCTCGCCGGCGACGCCGTTCTCCGCCTCGATGACGGTGTCGCATTCGGGCAGGGCGGCACAGACCGCCTCATGCAGGTACGAACGGTGAAGCGGATCGTCCTCCACGATCAGTACCTTCATCGCTGATCCTCCTTGATGGCTATTTGCGGCTGGGGCTCGAGGTCCGCACGGCGCTCTCCGCGCGGCAGCAGGACTGTGACCGTCGTGCCGCGGTTCTTGTCTCCCAGTCCAATCGCGAATTTCGCGGAAATGAGCCGTGCCCGCGTCTTCATATTGTCGATACCGCCACCGATGCGTCCGCGGGCTCTGGCCAAACCACGCCCGTCGTCCGAAATCTCAATGGCGAGCTCGCCGGCCTCGAGCCGAAGCCCGACGATGATTGCCGTGGGCTGGGCGTGGCGGACGGCATTGTTGATCGCCTCCTGCGCAATTCTGAAAAGCGCGACGCTGACCGTCTGCTCGAGGCCGTCTAGAGCGCCCCCGCTCTCGTCGACGAGAGCCCACTCGATCGGCATCCCACTGTCGCGTACTGACTGGTCGAGGTGGTTTTCGATCGCCTGGGCAAGACCGAAGAGCTGCAAAACGGACGGCTTTGCCTGCTCGATGATCTGCCGCAGATCCTGCATGCAATGATGGAGACTGCGGGAAACGGGTTCCAGTGCCTCGCTGCTCAGCTCCGAGCCGCGGGCCAGGCGGTCGATGCGGCGCGACAGCCGCGTAAGGTCGGCAAGCGTCTGGTCGTGAAGGTCCATGCCGATGCGCTGGCGCTCCTGTTCGAGCGCCTCGGTCAGCTTCAACGCGCCCTGCCGCAAACCCTCCTCGCGCGCACGCGCCTCCGCCTCGACGATGGCGGATTGCTGGGCCTGTTCGGCGGCCCTCAGCGCGAAGAAATAGGGTGCCAGCAGGTCGGCGATGATCCTCGCCCGGCCGACGTCCTCCATCGTGTATAGGCCGGGGTTCTGAGAGGAGCAGCTGAGCGCGGCTATGATCTTGCCCTGCACCTTCATCGGTACGTGCAGACGACTGCGCAGCGATTGTTCGATGATCGGCCGCTTGAAGGCGCCCTCGAAGTGGAAACGCGCATCGTTGATAGCATCATCCGTCAGCAGGTAGTCGACCTCGCCCCAGAGAAGGGAACGGATCGGGCTGTTGACGACCGGCGCCGAGGCGGCATCACCCCAGGCGGTGTCCATGCCGGTCTCGTAGGCGGTGTGATAGTTACCGTCGACCATCAGGATGCAGACGTCGAGATGATCGTGGGGGATGATATGCGCCACTTCCGCAGCGACGGCGCGGATCGCCGAGCGGAAGTCGAGCTGGCCGGCAAGCAGCCGGGATATGCCAAGATAGTGATCGACCAATGCGGCCGGCGCCAGAAGCGGCATGTCCGCAGTTCCTCCCGCGATCGCGCCCGTCCCTTCGGGCGCTGCGACCGCCAGCTCCATTAAGCGCTCGACAGGGCGTCCTCGTCTTGCACGAACACGCAGCCTGTAATGCAAAAGTCCGCAAACGCATTGCCGCATACGATCTATACAGGCGGCAAATTCTCCCTCATCCTGCCATTACTGAGAGGAGGAAGCTCAGTGCAAGTCCTATTTGCAGACGACCGCATAGAGAGCGGCCGATGAGGCGATCCGGTCGAAGCCGGGTCCAGAGGGAGGAAAACATGACATTTCGCAAGATGCTTCTGGCATCAGCGGTCGTCCTGTGCGCCGCAATGCCGAATTCCGCGTTGGCCGACACTTCCGGCAAGAAGATTGCGCTTTCCAACAATTATGCCGGCAACTCCTGGCGGCAGGCGATGCTCACGAGCTGGGACAAGGTGACGGGAGAGGCCGTCAAGGCTGGCGTGGTTGCTGCTGCCGATGCCTTCACAACGGCGGAAAACCAGGCGACCGAGCAGGCCGCGCAGATTCAGAACATGATCCTGCAGGGCTATGACGCGATCGTCCTCAACGCCGCCTCGCCGACGGCGCTCAACGGCGCGGTCAAGGAAGCATGCGATGCAGGCATCATCGTCGTCTCGTTCGACGGCGTGGTGAGCGAGCCTTGCGCCTGGCGGATCGCCGTCAATTTCAAGGAAATGGGTCGCAGCGAAGTCGAATATCTGTCGAAGAAGCTGCCCGAGGGCGGGAACCTCCTGGAGATCCGCGGCCTTGCCGGCGTTTTCGTCGACGATGAGATCTCGGCGGGCATCCACGAGGGCGTCAAGCAGTTCCCGCAGTTCAAGATCGTCGGGTCCGTCCATGGCGACTGGGCGCAGGATGTCGCCCAGAAGGCCGTGGCGGGTATCCTGCCGAGCCTTCCCGAGATCGCCGGCGTCGTGACCCAGGGCGGCGACGGCTACGGCGCCGCCCAGGCGTTCGCGGCTGCCAACCGGCCGACGCCGATCATCATCATGGGAAACCGCGAGGACGAGCTGAAGTGGTGGAAGGAACAGAAGGATGCCAGCGGCTATGAGACCATGTCTGTCTCGATCGCGCCCGGCGTCTCGACGCTCGCATTCTGGGTCGCCCAGCAGATCCTCGACGGCAAGGAAGTCAAGAAGGACCTCGTCGTGCCCTTCCTGCGCATCGACCAGGACAATCTGGAAGAGAACCTCGCCAATACCCAGGCAGGCGGTGTTGCCAATGTCGAATATTCGCAGGCTGATGCGATCAAGGTGATCGAATCCGCGGAATGATGTTCTTCCATATGTCGCGCGGTTCTCTCGGGACCGCGCGGCAGACCCCGTGCCAAACGATCCCCAGTACAACAGATAGCGGCAAATGACGGGCAGAATGTCGAAGGCGATAATCGAGGTTGCCGACGCCAAGGTGAGTTTCGGAGCGGTCAGGGCGCTCGACGGCGTGACGCTCGCCATCCGGCCGGGGGAATGCGTGGGTCTCGTCGGCCATAACGGCGCCGGCAAATCGACGATCGTCAGCGTCATCAATGGCGGTCTGACGCCGCAGCAGGGCAACATTTCAGGCGACGGCGAGCTTCTTCAGCGCTACGGCATCAACGCGGCCAGAGCGCGCGGCATACGCTGCGTCTTCCAGGAGCTTTCGCTCTGCCCGAACCTCACCGTGGTCGAAAATACCCGCGTCCTGCACCGCCATCTTGGAGGCCTCGGCTGGCGCAGGCGGGCAAGGCTCGTGATTGAGCGAAGCCTCGATGCCATATTTCCCGGACACGGCATCGAACGCGACAGGATGGTCGGGGATCTCTCCATCGCCGAACGGCAGATGGTCGAGATCGCCATGGCTTTCTCCGATACCGGCATTGCGCCCCGGCTCATCATCCTGGACGAGCCGACGTCCTCGCTCGACGCGAGCCTCGCGGAGCAGATGCTCGCCCATGTCCGGCGGTTCGTCGCGAGCGGCGGTTCGGTCATTCTGATTTCCCATATCCTCCACGAGATCCTCGCCACGGCGAACCGGATCGCGGTCATGAAGGACGGGCGCATCGTCGCCGAACGGCCTGGCGATGCCTGGACCGAGCACGGCCTCGTCGAGGCCATGGGAAGCGTCGTCAAGGGCGAAGCGCATCGCCGCACGCTGCGAGACCTTGCCCATGAGCCCGTGGTAATCGCGCGGACCGGTCGCGGCCTGCGCCTTGAGGCCAGACGCGGCGAGATCGTCGGGCTCGCCGGTCTCGCCGGACACGGCCAGACGGGAATGCTGATGAAACTTCATGCAGCGAGCACCGCCGACTGGCTGCCGCGCCGCGAGCCTGCGGTGACCTTCGTCGCGGGGGATCGCCGCCTGAATGGCGTCTTCGAACTCTGGAGCATCCTGAAAAACTTCTCCATCGCCACGCTTCACGATCTGGCCCTGCGCGGCGTCGTCAACGCCGAGGCGGAGGCCGAGCGTGCCGGAGAGTGGAAGCGCCGCATCGATATCCGCACGCCGGACTTGGCCAACCCCATGCTGTCGCTTTCGGGCGGTAACCAGCAGAAGGTGCTATTCGCCAGGTCGCTCGCGACCAGGGCGCCGGTGGTGCTGATGGATGATCCAATGCGCGGCGTCGACGTCGGCACGAAGCAGGAGGTATACGAGATCATCCGGCAGGAGGCTCAGCGCGGCCGCACCTTCGTCTGGTATTCGACCGAGATGGAGGAGGTCTGCCTCTGCGATCGTGTCTATGTCTTCCGCGAAGGAGAGATCGTTGCGGAACTCGCCGGCGACGCCGTGAGCGAGGAGAACATCCTTGCCACGTCCTTCAAGCGGGAGGCAGCATGAGGCTGAGGCTTTCGACCGATGCGATCCGGCTCGCCATTCCCGCCCTTTCGCTCACCGTGCTTCTTGCAGCCGTCTTCTGGCTGCAGCCTCGGGCGATGAGCTATATCGGCCTCAACCTGCTCTTCAATCTCGCGGTTCCGATCGCGCTCGCGACGATCGCCCAGATGATCATCATGTCGGTGAACGACCTCGACCTCGCGATGGGCACCTTCGTCAGCTTTGTCGGCTGCGTGACGGCGACCTTCCTGCGTGACGAGCCGCTTGTCGGGATTCTGATCCTTGCCGGCGGCGTTGCCGTCTATGCCATGCTCGGCGTCGTCATTCACCTCCGTGGCCTGCCGTCGATCGTGGTTTCGCTCGGCATGAGCTTCGTCTGGGCGGGGCTTGCCGTGCTTCTCCTGCCGGCGCCCGGCGGACAAGCGCCGGAATGGGTCCGAAGCCTGATGACGATGAAGCCTCCGATCGCTCCGATGGCGATCGTCGCCAGCATCGTCATTGCCGTCGTCGCGCATCTGATCGTGACGCGCTCCTCGCTCGGCGTGCTCATCCGCGGCATCGGCGGCAACCAGCGCTCGGTGGAGCGGGCGGGCTGGTCAGTTCTGGCCGCCCGCGCTGCGGCCTACGGGCTTGCCGGCATGTTCGCGGTGCTCGCCGGCATCGCGCTCGTCGGGCTCACCACATCGGCCGACGCAAACATAGCGCTCAGATACACGCTGCTCTCGATCGCCGGCGTGATCCTCGGCGGCGGCGAATTCATTGGCGGGCGCGTCTCGCCCATCGGCGCGGTGATCGGCGCTCTGACGCTGACGCTTGCCGGTTCGTTCCTGTCTTTTCTGCGCATCTCGCCCGACTGGCAGATCGGCGCGCAGGGCGCGATCCTGATCATCGTGCTCGCCTTGCGCCTGCTGCTCAACCGTCTCGAATATCAGGAGAAGCGGCGATGAGGGTCGTCGACCGTCTTTCGCGGGCGCCTTGGATCTGGTCGTGGTTCGCCGCCTTCCTGGTCTGGTTCGCGACGATCATGGTGACGGGCGGCGCAAGCATGCTCGACCTCTCCCAGGCGGCGCTGACCTTCGCCGCCTTCTCGATCATCGTCGGCATCGGCCAGATGTTCGTCATCACGCTCGGTCCCGGCAACATCGACCTGTCGATTCCCGCCACCATGACGCTCGCGGGCACCGTGGCGCTGAAGCTTATGGAAGTGGACAACGCCATGATCCTGCCGGGGCTGATAACCGCAACCCTGATCGGCATCGGTGTCGGCCTCGCGAACTACGCGCTCATCAAGGCGTTGCGCATCCCGCCGATCATCGCGACGCTGTCGATGAGCTTCATCATCCAGTCAGCGGCCATCTGGACCAATCGCGGCCTGCGCATCAAACCGCCGAGCTTCCTGGCCGAATTCACGACATCGGCCACGCTCGGCGTGCCCAACGTTTCCCTCGTGGCGCTGGTGATTTCCCTCGCCGCGTGGTTCCTGCTCGAAAAGACCGTTTACGGGCGCTGGATCTCCGCGATCGGCCAGAGCATGCCGGCGGCACGCATGGCGGGCGTTCCGGTCGACGGCACACGCTTCGTCACCTACGTGCTCTCGGCCGTTCTTGCCTCGCTCGCGGGCTACCTCCTCGCCTGCTTCTCGGGGGGCGCGGCTCTCAACATGGGCACGGAATATCTTCTGATGTCGATCGCCGTCGTCGTTCTCGGCGGCACCGCGGTCGCCGGCGGCGATTCCAACGTGCCGGGAATCTGGGGTGCCTCGCTCTTCATGTTTCTGGTGGTCTCCATGCTCAACACCTACGGCCTCGGCGCCGGCATCCGCCTGATCATGACCGGGCTTATCATCATCAGCGTCATCATGCTCGCAGGCGGCCGACAGCCGGGCATGCGTTAGTTCGGGGACGGACCACATGGGAAGGGAACAAATCTACGAGATCGACGATCCGCGCTTCGCCCATCTGATCGTCGGCAGCGCCCGTCTCGATGACCTTTATTCCGGCTGCCGCTGGTCGGAGGGGCCGGTCTGGTTCAGCGATGCCAACCAGCTCGTCTGGAGCGACATCCCGAACCAGCGGATGCTGCGCTGGACGCCGGAAGGCGGAGTCTCTGTCTTCCGGCAGCCCTCGAATTTCGCAAATGGCCACACCCGAGACCGGCAGGGACGCCTGATTTCCTGCGAGCACGGAACGCGCCGCGTCACCCGGACCGAGATCGACGGCTCGATCACGACGCTCGCCGAAAGCTTTGGCGGTCGGCGGCTCAATTCGCCGAACGACGTGGTGGTGCGATCGGACGGCACAATCTGGTTCACCGACCCGACCTACGGCATCCTTTCCGACTATGAGGGCTATCGGGCGGAGCCGGAACAGGAGAGCCGCAATGTCTACCGGCTGGACCCGGAAAACGGCGAGCTCGCCGCGGTCGCCACCGACTTCAACCAGCCGAACGGCCTCGCCTTCTCGCCCGACGAGAGCATCCTCTATGTCGCCGACTCCGGCGCAAGCCATGACGACGCCCTGCCGCGGCATATTCGCGCCTTCGATGTTTTGGACGGACAGCTCGCCAACGGCCGAGTCTTCGCAACGATCGACAAGGGCATCCCCGACGGCATCCGCACGGACACGGGAGGAAATCTCTGGTCGAGCGCCGGCGACGGTGTGCATTGCTTCGCACCGGACGGCGTGCGCATCGGCAAGATTCTCGTGCCGCAAACTGTTGCCAACCTCACCTTCGGCGGTCCCCGCCGGAACCGCCTCTTCATCGCTGCGACGACGTCGCTCTACGCAATCTATGTGACCGCGACGGGCGCGCAGGTACCGTGAGAAGGGGAAGTTCATGGTAGCGGATGAGTTCAACCAGAACGGCGGCAACGACGCCGGCACAGAGGGGCTGGCCATGGCGGGTTGATAAGCCGCGCAAGTCCTCCCGTTCCTCGCCAGCAATTCGGATGCTGCCGGCGACGTGACCAACAACTTATTTTGATCTGAGCCCGATCGAGGTCGTCTGCCTGGCTGTCGAGGCGATGTAGTGACGGTCGAACCGGAGCCTTTGCTGTTCGAGATTGGTGTAGCGCAGCACTTCGAGCGGCCGGCGATATCGATCAGCAGCGCCTCCAGCGGCACCGGCGTGAATACCGGAATGACCTGCGGTTCCTCTGCCGGGCCAGACCTGCTCATGCAGCTAGCGCCCTGCTTCCCAGCGCTTCCTCAACGGTCGCGATACGGGCGAAGCGGCCGGCGAGCACCAGTTCCGTGCGTTTACGAATTGCCGCGGCATCGAAGGTCTCACCCGAGGCATGCGTCATCGGGAATGTCAGCGTCGCTTCAGAGACAAAATCGACATCCCAGCCGAGATCGGAGGCATCTCGCGTGGTGGTCTAGCAGCACTGCTCGGTGCGCAAGCTGCTCGGCAAGGCGATCATCGATACGGGTGGTGAGCGATAAATGATGACCGGCTGCCCGCATTTCGAGGTCCGTCGACGCGCTGGAATTCGAAGAAGTAGATCCGGTCGACATTCCTGATGGTCATCGCTCCAATGATTCTTTCCGCATTGATCCGCCGGAAAATGGTCGACGATCGGCTGGTGGTTATAGACTATGGCCGTGCTCTCGATGCCGCTAGCTCATCCAGCGAAGTAATGTAGATCCAGCTTCTCTTGGTCGACTTCCAGATCGTCATCGTCGACAGCGGCGCCTGCGTCTTCACGGCCGGCAAACAGCTGTTCATCCTCATCGATTGGAGAAGGCGCAACACGCGCGATCTGCTGCAAATCATCCTCGCTCACGCCAGCAACTCGCCTTTCATGGAGATCCAATCGCCGGCGCAGCTCATCGAGGGAAGAAATGTAGACCTGGCGCACCCCTGCCTTCATCGCGAATCCGACCTCGTGGGCATTCTGCGGCCTTCGCACGGCAGAGAAATCAACTTCATCGCCCGGAGCGTCGCGCCGGCGGGGATACGGCCCTGCGGCCGCGCCGGTCCGGCAAGGCTGACCTCGACCGTGGATAGTTCGAGTTCGACGGTGGCGGTGTAGCGCGGGTCGATATGCGGATCGAACCACAGGCCGGTGCGCTTCGCGTGGGCCTTGACGAAGGCGACGTGGTCGCGCGAGCGTCCCGTCATTTCGAGGTATTTGAGCGTCTCGGCGTCGATCGGGAAGTAACCGCTGTTGCCGCCGAACTCCGGCGTCATATTGGCAACGACGGCACGGTCTCCGGCGGTCAGCGTCGACACACCGGGACCGAAGAATTCGACATAGCGGTCCTGCAGGTCGAGCTTGCGCAGCATTTCGGTGACGGTGAGCGCCAGATCGGTCGCCATCACGCCGCTCTGCAATGCTCCGGTGAGTTTCACCCCGACGACCTCCGGGACGCGGAGCGTCACCGGTATGCCGAAGAATACGCTCTCCGCCTCGAGCCCGCAGACGCCCCAGGCAAGCACGCCGATGTCGTTGATCATCGGCTATGGCTGTCGGTGCCGATCAGCGTGTCGGGCATCGCCAAGAGCGCGCCTTCGATGCGCTTGCCGGTCGCGGCGCTGGCGAGCCTCTCGAGATTGAGCGTGTGCATGATCCCGGTACCGGGCGGGTGCACGCTAAAGCCGCTCAGCGTGTTTGTCGCCCATATCATGAAGCGATAGCGCTCGGCGTTGCGCTCGAACTCGCGCGCCATGTTCCTTTCGAGCGAGCCTGCCTGTGCGAAGAAATCGACGCCCACCGAATGATCCGTCGAGACGTCCACCGGTACGACGGGATTGAGAAGAGCGGGATCGCCGCCGGCTTCCGCCAGCGCCGAGCGCATGCCGGCAATGTCGACCAGCGCCGGACCACAGGTGGTGTCGTGCATGAGGACTCGATTGGGGAGAAACGGGATTTCCTGCTCGCTCGTTCCGGTATGGAGCTAGGCCAGGATCGCCTCCTTCGCCCTCGCGGCGTTGTCACCTCCGGTGCGCAGCACGTTCTCCAGAAGAATTCGATGTGTATAGGGCAGGCGCTGCAACGCCTCGCCTGCCTCCGCAGGGAGGTCCACGATCGCATAGTCAACCCGGTCAACGCCGAGATGTGCCAGCTTTGTCTCGGACATTGATTGTCTACCGCTTCGAGAACGTGGGGCCTCTTAAGGTCTTGGCCCGAAATCACATATTGCGATTATAAAATGTAATATGCACGCGCATCGAAAGAAGCACGAACGTCCACCTCTTGCAGCGGCGCCGACATGTTGGCAGGCGGTTCGGAACATACCCGCGAAGAATTCCGTTCATTGCTCATGAAAGGAGTGAATCATGAATCAGATAATCTACCTAGTCGGACTGGTTGTGGTCGTACTCGCCATCTTGGCGTTCTTTGGCTTGGGCTAATAAGCAGGCTCACACCCAAGCGGCCAACCGATTGCCGGCACCGGGCGCAGTCCGCCGATCATGGAAGCCAGAATAGCCTTCGAGGAAAATAATCCTTCTGCCTGCTTCCTCAATTCCTGGCCGATTTAAGGAAGCATGCAGCCGCTTTTGAAGTGCGCTACGGCTTTGCGCGTCTTCAAGCGCGCACAGTTCCGCCACACGTTCTTAGACCTGCGGCGTCTTGATCCGGATCGCACCCATGATGTGCGTGTAGAGAAAGGCCGCCGCCTCTGTCCGGCGACCGGTCTCGACGAGGTCGAGAATGTGCAGGTGCTCGCTCGTCTGCCGGGGCAGCCGGCTCCGGTCGATGTTAATCTGGTACTCGATCAGGCGGCGCAGCCGGTTGACGCGCTTGATTGCATCGAGGAAGAAATCGTTCTGTGAGCAGGCGACGAGCATTTCGTGAAACTCGTTGTTCGCCTTGACGATCTCGGCGCGCGACCAGGTCTCGTAGCCGCCTTCTCCCAAGGCGGTCTGCACGGAGCGCGCCTTCCTGAATTCTTCCTCGTTCGGGCGGAACGTGGGCAAGAGCATCGCCTGCTGCTCGATGACCGCGCGGAAGACGTAGCCCTCCTCGTAGCTCTTGCGCGATGTCAGCGTCTCGCGGAAGGCCCAGCCGTTGCCCGGCAGGCGTTCGATCCAGCCCTCTTCGGCGATCCGGTGGAGCGACTTCAACAGCCGGCTGCGGGCGACGTCGTAGAGGCGCATCAGCTTGTTCTCGCTGACGCGCTCCTCGAGCTTGCCGGCAAGGCGGTCCTCGGCGATGCGGAAATAGAGCGGATCCTCCTCCTCGCGCCGAGGCTCGCCCACGGGTTTCCCTGTCTCGACCTTGGCCGCGTCGATCGTCAGGAAATAGCCGCGGTTCGGTTCCGCCCGCACGATTCCCATCGTCTCGAGCTTCTTCAAGGCGGCATTGACCGGCGCGCGGGAGACGCGAAACGCATCGGCGAGCATTTGACAGGGCAGATGCTCGCCGGCGCGCATCTCGTTCGTCTTCACGAATTCGAGGATGCTTGCCGTGATCTGCGGGGATACGCTTTGTCTTGCCATGGGTCGTCGTAGGGTTCGGTCGCTAGCGCGTTCAACGTCGATTTATGCACTCGCCAACGCGTTTGCAAACGACCTGGACGCTCTTGGCCTCACCCGTCGCCATCATCGCCTCTTGCAGCGAGCGCGCCGCCGAATCCCGCCGCCCGCGCCGGCCGGCGCCGTGATGGTCAGTTCGAGGTCGCTGGCAGCCGAAATGGCCGGATAGAAGGCAGTGCCGCCAAGGCAGCCAGGCAAAGGGCAGTTTTCAGAAGATGACGCATGCGATTGCTCCTCCTGGATGGAAAACGAACGGCGAGCCTACTGGCCGTTACGAGACAACCTGCATTAAATAATTATAAAATGAAATAGTGGAGAAAAACGAGTCAGGGAGGAAATTGCCTCGGGCAAGCTTTGGCAAACCTAGCCGGATAAGTGGCGGGGCGGGTCTCCGCCTATTTCCGGATGCTGCGCGTCGAGCGCGGCGTCACGCTCGTCGAAGGTGTCTACGAGTAACGATGCGCGCCTATCGCCCTCGCAGGGCGACGTCGCCCACGGCGCGCTCGCCTGACATTCACAAGCGCTATGCCTTCACGCGCAGCCGCGGGAGAAGATCGGGCAGGCTGACCGGGCGCAGGTCTCTGGCATCGACGCCCACATCGAACTGCCGCGGCAGCAGCGGTTTCAAACGGCCGTGGGAATGGCCGTGCAGGTTGACCGATTGCTTTCCCATCTGATTCCAGGTCCGAAACGGATAGTGGCAGAGAATGAGCAAGTGCCCGTCGACGGTGAGTTCCGCATAATGCTGGATGCTCTGCCAGCCGCTGGCTTCGACCGTCGCCAGCGAATCGTTGTTGCCGACGATCAGGTGCTTCCTGCCGTTCAGCCGCGTAAGCAAATCTTCAGCAAAGCCCTTTTTCTTCGATGCGAAGTCGCCGAGGTGCCAAATCTCGTCCTCCGGCGAGACGGTGTCGTTCCAGTTGGCAATCAGCGCAGCGTCGTGGTCCGCCAGGCTGGAGAAGGGCCGGCGATCGATGTTGAGCACCCGCGGCTCGCCGAAATGCGTGTCACTCGTGAAATAGATCATCTAGGCAGCTTTCCGGTTAAAGCGTTGCTGCGATCGGAGGCACCCCCCTCTGCCCTGCCGGGCATCTCCCCGCGTGCGTATGCCGAAGTCAACGCACCTGCAAAGTCCATGCATCGATATTCCATGGGCGGGACATTGCCTCTTGCCGATCTCCCCCCGTGTGGGGGAGATGCCCGGCAGGGCAGAGGGGGTACACACCCGTTCTCCCGATTTTCGGCGCTCCACTCTGATCGGCCCTAGTCGGAAGTCACGGGAACGAACATCCCGAGCTTCACATCCTTCAGCACGACATTCGTGTGAATTCGCTTAATCTGAGGATTCTGCGACATGATCTGCGCGGTGATCTCGTCATATTGGGTGACGTCCTGGGCGGTGATGATCGCCACGAGATCCACCGACCCGGTCACGTAATAGACCTGCTGGATGTGATCCTGCTTGTCGACCCAGGTGCGGAATTTCGCGAGCGCATCGTAGTTCTCACGCTCGATCTCCATGCCGGCGATGAAGGTCATCGGATTTCCGGCGACCTTGCGGTCGACGAGGGCGATCTCGGCGGAAATGATGCCGTCCTCGCGCATCCTTTTGAGGCGGCGTTGAACGGCAGACGCCGACAGGCCGATGATGTCGCCGATCGCCTCCGCCTTGAGCTGACAGTCGCGCTGCACGATCTCGAGGATCTTCCGATCGAATTGATCCACTGGCTCCGTCATGGCTTCCCCGAGTTGGTGATTTGCCGCAGCTTTATATCTCATTCGCAGGGGCGTCGCGTCGCTTTGTAGTGAGCAGGCTTTCCGCTTCCAAAACTCTCATGTACAAACGGACGCACTGTCCCAAAGCAAAAATCAAACACAGCGGCTGCGGCAAGTCCGCATTTTTCCTGTGTTTTATGCCGCAAATCCGCATTCCTCCGGCAAGTGTGCGGCAAAGCCGCCGAGCGAGGCAATATTATCGCGGACCAAATAATCACAAAGTCGCCGGGAACAACAGGAATGATGCGAAGCGCCGCCGCCTTGCTGGTGGAAGACGTCCATAAGAGCTATGGGCAGCACCAGGTGCTGAAGGGCGTGTGGGTATCGGCACAAAAAGGCGACGTCATATCGCTGATCGGATCCTCGGGCTCCGGAAAGAGCACCTTCCTGCGCTGCATCAACTTTCTCGAGATCCCCGACCGCGGCCGTTTCGTCTTCGGCGGAGAAGAGGTCCTGATGAAGCCGGGCCGCGAAGGGCGCGCCCATCCCGCCAATTGGCGGCAAATCGAAAGGATCCGCACCGGCCTCGGCATGGTGTTCCAGAGCTTCAACCTTTGGGCCCATAGGACCGTGCTCGAAAATGTCATCGAGGCCCCAATTCATGTGCTGCGGCAGAACCGCAGGGAATCGACCGAACGGGCCGAGGCTCTTCTGTCCAAGGTGGGGCTTTACGACAAACGGCACGCCTATCCGGCGTTCCTGTCGGGCGGCCAGCAGCAGCGCGCCGCGATCGCCCGCGCGCTCTGCGTCGACCCGGCGGTGATGCTGTTCGACGAGCCCACCTCGGCACTCGATCCCGAGCTTGTCGGCGAGGTGCTGAAGGTCATCCGCGACTTGGCGGAAGAAGGGCGGACCATGCTTCTCGTCACGCACGAGATGAAATTCGCCCGCGACGTCTCCAGCCACGTGATGTTCCTCGATGGGGGGCGCGTCGAGGAACAGGGGCCGCCCGCCCAGGTCTTCGGTGCGCCGCTCAGCGCCCGCTGCCGCGAATTCACCGGCAGTCTCGGCCATTGATCCGTTTCCATTCCGACGAAAACAGAAGGGGTAGTCGAATGAAGTTGATGTCCATCCTGATGGCCGGCGTGGCCTTCGCACTTGCAGGTGCGGCCAATGCGGAAGTGCGCTTCGGCATCATGAACGAAGCCTACCCACCCTTCTTCACGAAGGACCCGTCCGGCAAATGGATCGGTTGGGAAATCGAGCTGATGGACGCGGTCTGCGCCGAGATGAAGGAGACCTGCTCCATCGTCGACATGTCCTGGGACGGCCTGATCCCGGGTCTCGAGGCGAAGAAGTTCGACGTCATCTGGTCGTCGATGTCGATCACCCACGAGCGCAAGAAGACGATCGACTTCACCGACAAATATTACAACACCCCGAGCAAGCTGATCGGCGCCAAGGACGGCAAGTTAGGAGCAGCGCCTGACGACGTCGCCGACAAGACGATCGGCATCCAGGTCTCGACGATCCAGTCCGAATATTACAAGAAGTATTTCGCCGACAAGGCAGCGGAACAGACCTATGCGACGCTCGACGAAGCCTTCCAGGACCTGGCTGCCGGGCGGATCGACTATGTCTTCGGCGATGCCATTCCGCTGGCAGAGTTCCTGAAGTCGGACTTCGGCAAGGACTGCTGCGAGGACAAGGGCAACGTCAAGGACGACCCGGCTATCCTCGGAACGGGTATCGGCGGCGGGCTGCGCAAGGACGACACGGCACTGCGCGACAAGCTTAACGCGGCGATCGCCGCCGTCAGGGCGAGCGGCAAATATGCCGAAATCTCCAAGAAGTACTTCGACTTCGATCCCTATGGCGAATGACCGGAAGGGCGATCGGCGCCTGAAGGCGCCAATCGCCCTTTGCCTATGAACTCGATCAGATAGGCCCCGGATGTCGTCCAGCCAATCGCTCCTGGAATTGCTCTCCCCTTATCCGCCCGGCTGGGGAGGCGTGCTGCTTGCCGGCGCGCTCTCCACCGTGCTGATTTCGCTTGGCGCCTATCTCGTCGGCATCGCCATCGGCCTCGTCGGTGCCATCGGCAAGCTGAAGGGCAATCGCCCGGTTCGCTTCGTCCTCGATCTCTATACGACGGCCGTCCGCGCCATCCCGGAACTGATCCTGATCATCGGCCTCTATTATGCGGGAACCGACGGGCTGAACCGCATCCTCTCCGCACTCGGGCTTCCGGCGGTGGAGATCAACGGCTTCGTTGCCGCCGTCGCGGTGCTGGGCATTGTCCAGGGCGCCTATATGACCGAAGTGTTTCGCGGGGCGATCCTCGCCATTCCGGTCGGGCAGATCGAAGCGGCGGCCGCCTTCGGCATGCGGCCGCGGCTGCGCTTCCGCCGCATCGTGCTGCCGGCCCTGATGCCGAATGCGCTGCCGGGTCTAGCCAATCTCTGGATGTCGGTCACCAAGGACAGCGCGTTGATTGCCGTCGTCGGCTATCAGGAACTGGCGCTCGCGACCCGTATCGCCGCCGGCAACACCAAGCACTACTTCCTGTTCTTCCTCGCCTCCGCCGCCCTCTACCTCGCGATAACGCTCATCTCTAACGTCGCGTTCGCGGCGCTCGAGAGCCGCCTCCGGCGCGGCCAGCCGACGACCGCATAGGAGGGGCACGTGGATTTCTCGTGGATCTTTTCCTATTGGCCGCTGCTTGCCGCAGGCGCGGTCCAGACCGTCCTCCTGCTCGTGATTTCGGTCGGCTTCGGCTTCATTCTGGCGATCGGTCTCGCGCTCGCGCAGGTGATCGGCCCGCGCTGGCTCAAGCTCTTCGCTCGCGGCTACTGCACCTGCCTGCGCGGCACGCCGCTGCTGATTCAGCTGTGGCTGCTCTATTACGGCGTCGGCTCGCTGCTGCCGATGATCCCCGGCCTGCGTGCCAGCCTTCTCTGGCCGATCCTGCGCGAAGGTTTCTTCTTTGCGGCGGTGAGCTTCACCCTCAATTATGCGGCCTATGAGGCCGAGGTGCTGCGCGGCGCGCTGCTTGCCGTTCCCAAGGGTGAACTCGAGGCCGGCCGATCCTTCGGCATGTCGTCCTCGACCCTGCTCAGGCGGATCTGGCTGCCGCGCGCCATCCGCATCGCCTTGCCGACAATCGCCGGCGAAGTCGTGCTGCAATTGAAGGCAACGCCTCTCGCTTTCACCGTGACGGTAATGGACCTCTATGCGGTGGCCTACAAGGTGAGGCAGGACACGCTGCTGGTCTACGAGCCGCTGATGGTCGTGACCGTCTTCTATGTCTGCCTGACGCTTATCATCACCCGCGCCTTCAAGGTCGTCGAAGCGCAAGTGCCGGTACGGCGCTAGCATGATGAGCTGCTTGATCGATTTGGCGGCGCCCGAGGTCCTCATCGCGCCTTTTCTCGGCGGATCGGCAGCCGCTGAGCGGCCAAAAACACTCGGAGAACACTAGAGTCGCCGTCGAACGCATCTCGAAAGGTCCTCCATGTCCCTGAATCGATCGAGCACCAAGGCCGTAACGGATCGCCGAAGCCAAGCGAGAGCCCGGCCGCATTCCGACAATCGCCCGCTGCATTGGGAAACCCTGGCGCTCGACGGCGGCTTGGTCATCGATCCGACGACGAAGGCGATCGCCCCCAATATCTCGATGTCGGTCAACAATCTGCTTGCCCCGGGCGACGGCGCCTTTTCGGCCGACGGCGTCGAGGATCTGACGGCGCTGCCATATCTCTACGCGCGCTGGACCAATCCGACGGTGCGGCAGCTCGAGCAGCGCATGGCGGCACTCGAAGGCGCTGACGGCGCGCTCGCCACCGCGAGCGGTCTCGCGGCGATTGCCGCCACCTTCCTGACCTGTCTCAAGGCGGGCGACCACCTGATCATCAGCGATGTCTGCTACGCTGGCGCCAGCGAGCTGGCGCGCCGGATTTTGCCCGACTATGGGATCGAGGTGACCCCCGTGAACATGTCGCGCCTCGACGCAGTCGCGGCGGCCTTCCGGCCCAACACCCGGCTCGTCCACTGCGAAAGCCCCTGCAATCCGATCCTGCGATTGACCGATCTTTCCGCCGTGGCGGCACTCGCGCACCAGCGCGATGCACTCGTTTCGGTCGATTCCACCCTTGCCACGCCGGTCGCGACAAGGCCGCTCGCCTTGGGCGTCGATCTCGTCATCCACTCCCTGACGAAGTTCATCAATGGCCATGGCGACGCGCTCGGCGGAATCGTCTGCGGCCGCAAGGCGCTCGTCGAGAAAATCCGCTCGCGCGCCGGCGTCTATCTCGGCGCCTCGCTTTCGGCCCAGAGCGCCTGGCTGATCATGCGCGGCATCGACACGCTCTTTCCGAGGGTGCGGGCGGTCTCGGATTCGGCGCTGCGGCTTGCCCGTTTCCTTGACGGTCATCCGGCCATCAAAGCGGTCATCTATCCCGGGTTGGCGGCCCATCCGCAGCACGCGCTGGCGAAGCGCCAGATGAATGTTTTTGGCGGCATCCTCACATTCCAGACGGACGACCCGCAGAAAATCGCCGTCCAGTTCGCCGAGCGGCTGCGCGTCGTGCACTACGCCTTCTCGCTCGGCCACCAGCGCAGCATCGCCGTCCTTCTCGACACGAATGAAATGATGAAGTCGACCTACGGCCTGCAAGGGGCGCAGCTCGACGATTACCGCGCCTTCGCCGGCGACGGCGTCTTCCGCCTTTCGGTCGGCCTGGAGTTCGTCGAGGACATGATCGACGACCTCGACCGGGCCCTCCGATGAAGACGCGCAACAAGATCTTGTCCGAACACCCGGGAGCGGCTGACGGCAATTGGGTCGTCGGCGGTCATCCGGCGCTGAACCAGCAAATGGGAGTCGATCATCAATGAGCCAAATACGCATTCTCGACGGCGGCATGAGCCGGGAGCTGATCCGTCTCGGCGCCGAACTCAGGCAGCCGGAATGGTCCGCGCTGGCCCTGATGGAGACGCCGGAGATCGTCGGGAGAGTCCATAGGGAATTTATCGACGCCGGTGCCGACGTGATCACCACCAACAGCTACGCGCTGGTGCCGTTCCACATCGGCGAGGAGCGCTTCCGCTCCGAAGGACGCTCGCTGATCGCACTCGCCGGAAAGCTCGCGAGAGAAGCCGCCGATGACACGACCGATCGGAAAGTCACAGTTGCCGGCTCATTGCCGCCGATCTTCGGCTCCTACGAGCCCGAGCGCTTCGACCCCTCGCGCGTGCAGAACTATCTCAAGGTCCTCGTCGAAGGATTGGCGCCCCATGTCGATGTCTGGCTCGGCGAAACGCTGAGCCTGATTGCCGAAGCGGATGCGGTCCGCACCGCCGTTGCCGCGAGCGGCAAGCCGTTCTGGGTCTCCTTCACCTTGGCCGACGACGCAGAGGCCCTGGCAGGCGACGAGCCAAAGCTTCGATCGGGAGAGGCCGTGGCCGCGGCCGCCGCCTGGGCCGCCAGCTCCGGTGCCGAGGCGCTCCTCTTCAACTGCAGCCGTCCGGAAGTCATGGCGCGCGCCATCGCCGTTGCGGCTCGGACGTTTAGGGAAAGGCAGGCGGATATCGGCATCGGCGTCTATGCCAACGCCTTTGAGGCGGAAGAGGCGGAAGGCGCCGCCAACGAGACGCTCCATCACACCCGCGCCGACCTCACCGCCGACCGTTATTCGTGCTTTGCCTGCGACTGGGTCGAAGCGGGCGCCTCCATCGTCGGCGGCTGCTGCGGCATCGGCGCACGCCACATTCACAACCTGGCACGCAGCCTGAAGGGCTAAGGGGATTGAACGGCGAAAATCGGGAGAGCGGGTGATACCCCTCTGCCCTGCCGGGCAACTCCCCCACAAGGCCCCCACAAGGCCCCCACAAGGCCCCCACAAGGGGGGTGCCGCCGATTGCGGCAACAATTGAACCAGAGGGTTACCCGGCCCCGGCTGACCGGGCCTCTTGAGGTGTTGACCTCATCCCGGCGCGGCTTGCCGCCGCGACGGCCATCGCAATAATGACCAGCACCGTGGCGACGGCGAAAGTGGCGCGCATGCCGGTGGCGGTGGCGGCCGCAGTCTCCCTCGCCGCGGCGAAGGAGAAGACCGCTCCCATCATCGATGCGCCGGTGATCAGCCCGAAATTGCGCGAGAGGTTCAAGAGCCCCGAGACGGTGCCCCGCTGCTCGGGCCGCGCGTCCTTCATCACAGCGGTATTGTTTGCCGCCTGGAACAGCGCGTAGCCGCCGGTGAGAATGACGAGCGGCATGACATAGCCGGCGACGCCGAGCGCTTCCGGAACGAGCGAGAGTGCGAGGCAACCGGCCGTCATGGCGCCAAGACCGGCGGCGGCCATGCGCCACACGCCGAAGCGATCGACGAGCCGCCCCGCCGGAATGCCCGTCAGCGCCGAGACGACCGGTCCGACCGACATCACCAGGCCGACGAGCGCCGCATCAAGCCCCAGACCGCGCGACAGGTAAAACGGCCCCACCACCAGCGTCGCCATCATCACCGTAGCGACCAACATGCTCGTGGCAAGTCCCGAGCGAAACGACGGCTGATGCAGCATCGCGAAATCGACCAAGGGTGACCCCGTCCGAAATTCCACTAATAGAAAGACACACATGCCGAAGACGGCCGCCAGCAGCAGAACCAGGTTGGTCGCCCCGAAGCTGCCGCGCCCGATGGTCATGGCGAGCGCGTAGGCGCCGAGGGTGAAGACGAGGATCAGCGTACCGGCGAGGTCGAAGCCGGGCCGGCACGCCCTTGATGCCGGACGATCCGTCGGCAGTGCGTGGCAGGCAAGAAGCAAAGCCAACAGGCCGATCGGCACCGTGACCAGGAAGATCGCCCGCCAGCCGAAGCCGGCGATCAACGCGCCGCCCAGGGAGGGGCCGAGCGCCGTCCCGATCGCCGACATCGTGCCGAGCAGCCCCATGGCGCTGCCAATCCTTTCCTTCGGGACGACCTCGCCGACCAGGGCCAGGGCAAGCGCCATCATGGCTGCGGCGCCCAACCCCTGCAGGGCTCTCGCCGCGACGAGCCAGGAAAGATGCGGCGCGGCGCCGCACAGGCCGGATGCGATCGTGAACAGGGCGATACCGGCGAGCAGCAGTTTGCGGCGGCCGACGATGTCGCCGAACCGACCGACGCTGATGATCAGCGTGGTGATGACCAACAGATAGGCGAGGACGACCCACTGCACCTCTTGAAACGAGGCGGAGAAGGCGTGGGTCAGGGTGGGCAAGCCAACATTGGCGATGCTCACGCCCAAGGAGGCCAGCAGCATGGAAAGGGAAAGGCTGGTCAGTGTCCAGCGGGCCGAGATCGGCTGCTCCATGCCAGCAGCAACCGTGTCATACGGGTATTTTGTCATCGTCGTTCCTCTCATCGGCGTCGCTCGAGAGGTAAACCGTTGCCGGAGATGGCGGAAGACGCACCATTTGCATTGCATTCATGCATCTGACGCTAGTATCAATTCATGCTATCGTCACCCGCATGTCGCATCCGGACCTCAATCTTCTCGTCACCCTCGATGTGCTGCTTGCCGAAGGAAGCGTCGCCGGCGCTGCCCGAAGGTTGCGGCTGAGCCCCTCCGCCATGAGCCGGCAGCTTGCGCGCTTGCGCGCTACGACCGGCGATCCGCTGTTAGTGCGGGCCGGCCGCGGCCTCGTCCTGACACCCCGCGCGCTCGAATTGCGTGAGCGCGTCGGCCACCTGGTCGAGGAGGCGGAGGCGGCGCTGAGGCCTGCCGACCGTTTGGATCTCGGCCGGCTCGTGCGGACCTTCACGCTTCGCACGAGCGACGGCTTCGTCGAGAATTTCGGGCCGGCCCTGATCTCCAAGGCCGGCGCCGAGGCACCGGGCGTGCGGCTGCGCTTCGTCCCGAAACTCGACAAGGACAGCACGCCGCTACGGGATGGCAGTGTCGACCTGGAGACCGGCGTCGTAGGCGGGAGCCAGAGCCCGGAGATCCGCACGCAGGCCTTGTTCCAGGATCGCTTCGTCGGCGTCGTGCGTGTCGGACACGCGCTCTGCCAGGGCGAGATCACGCCCGCCCGCTATGCCGCCGGGCAGCACGTGCTCGTCGCCCGCCACCGTAGAGATAACGGGCCGATCGATGCCGCTCTGGAGGCGCTCGGTCTCGAACGGGAGATTACCGCAACCGTTGGCGGTTTTTCTCCCGCGCTGGCGCTGGCGAAAAACTCCGACATGATTGCCACCGTCCCCGAGCGCCACACCGGCAACCTTCGTGACGATCTGTTCAGTTTTCCCATTCCGATCCCCATTCCGGAGATCACCGTGTCGATGCTTTGGCATCCACGCCTCGAGGCAGACCCGGGGCATCGTTGGTTGCGGGCGTGCGTCCGGGCAATTTGCGCGAAGCGGCCGACGGACTCGCGGTCGGAAAAGAAGATCGCAAATGTCGCAGGTACCGCCTGCTAATCGAATGTGCTCTCGATCGCTACGGTGCTACGAGCACTGCGGCAGATGCGGCTGGAGCGAGGCTGGGCGAAATCTTCGCTTGAATGCTCGTGCGCTGCGCGAATAGACGGGCGGCAGAGTCGGCTCCGAAAGGAGAAACCCCTGCACATGTGTCGCTCCGGCGCACCTGGCGGCCTCAAGCTGATCGTATGTTTCGATGCCTTCGACAACCACAATCGATGCCGCAAAGGAGGCCAGAGCGACCAGGTCACGCAGGATCGGCGCGGCATCACCCAGGCGGTGCTGCGCAAAACATGCGTCGATTTTCACGAGATCGACCGGGATGGTCGACAGCGCATTGCCGGTCCCGAACCTGTCTATCGCAATTCTATAGCCCATCGCGCGGGCGCTGCCGAGCAAGTTCGCGGCGAAGGGCGTTTTCAGAGGCTGCGTTACCTCAAGAACCATGCGGGTCGCCAAGGCGCTGTGCCGCGAGAGGAGGTCGTGCAACACCATGCAGCTTCGCTCATCGGCTATGATCTCGGCCGAGAGGTCGCAGCCGAGCACGTCCGACGGATGGCAAGCGAGCCATTCAAACGCCAGGTCGAGGAGATCGAGCCCGAAAGCCAGAGCGATCTGCGACGCTCCGGGGAAAGCGGAGAACTCTCCGCGGGTTCTGACCGTACCGTCCGGCTCCACGAATCTCGCGAGGCATTTCGAATAGAGGACCTCGCCTGGATCAGCGACGGCGTTTATCTGTTGCAGGGAAAACCCGATCCGTCCGTGCTGCATCGCCCGCACAGCACCGCAAGTTGCGTCGTCGCGTGTCTGCAAATTCATGGATCAAGCCGCCCCAAACGGATTGCGGACGGATGCCGGCTGCTGCCGGCACCGTCCGAACTCAGGTTTACTCCGCAACACCCAGGTCGTCAGCTGTTTCCGGCAGCGTTTCACGTATCTCGTCGATCTTGCCGAACTCCGGTCCGACGCCGAGTATCTCTTTAGCCTCGGCGAGATCGTCGTCGGTTACGACGCCATCCTTGCTGAAACTCTCGAGTGCCTCGCGAAGCGCTTCGTCGCTCAAGGCCGGATCGGTCGCGATGGCGTCGGAACCGTTCTCAGCCTCGAACTCCGCATAGGCAATCGCATAGTCGGAGATCGCGGCCATCCGCGGGTCGTTGGAGTTGAGATAGGCGTGATAATTCCGGTTCAGCGAACTGAACCCCGAACCGCGCACGGCGCTCTCAAGTTCCTCATCCGGGTCCAACGGATCCGTGTCCGAAAGGTCTGAACTATCCGAGGCGTCCGACGTGTCCAATGTATCCGACGTGTCAGGCAGCGTTTCGCGTATCTGGTCGATCTTGCCGGTTGCTGGCCCGACGCCGAGTATCTCCTTGACCTCGAGAAGGTCGTCGTCGGTCACGACGCCGTCCTTATCGAAGCTTTCGAGTGCTTCGCGGAGCGCCTCGTCGCTCAGGGCAGGATCGGTGGGGATGGCGTCGATGCCGTTCTCAGCTTCGAACTCGGCATAGGCAATCGCATAAGCCGAGATCGCTGCCATGCGTGGATCGTTGGAGTTGAGATAGGCGTGATAGTTCCGGTTCAGAGAACTGAACCCCGAGCCAAGCTTTACCTTTTCAGGTTCAACCGTCTTCGGCTTGCCCGCCGCGACGTGTCCAGACTTCACTGGCTTGGCTGCCTTGATCGTCTTCTTCGACTTGGTCCCGCGCGAAAAGAGCGACTTCAGAGTCTTGTCGCCATGGCTCTTGCCAGACCGCGCTTTGTCCTGCTTGCCACTGCCGGAATGCGACTTGCTCTGGCCGCCGCCATGACCGCCTCCGTTGCCGCCTCCGTTGCCGCCGCCATTGCCACCGCCGTTTCCGCCGCCATTGCCGCCGCCATTGCCGCCCTTGGCAAAAGCAACACCCGAGGCGCCGAAGGTCACGGTTGCAAGAGGAGCGACCGCGATCGCCAGGGCAAGGACGCTCCTTCCGATTGTCTTGGAAATAGCCATAGCCGGCCTCCTTGGTTTCACTTGCCTCATGCTTGGAGGCGTCAGATTTCTTACCAAGGCGACGGTAGCTTGAGCGGGGTCGCGCCACCATGGCTGTCGGACTATTGCGCTGGCTTCTCGGACCTAGGTCTGACAGAACGGGCCACAAAAGGTCCGAGCCACCAGCGCAAACGTGGCGTGCCATTGACCCGCCTATAGGAGACGGTACTTATATCGGCATCAATCGAACGATGTGCCGCCAACGAATCGAGCGGACAGGCCCGAGATTTGTCGTGCGCGCCAAAGACCTGATCACAAGATGGAACGCCCAGCCCCTGGCGAAGCAGTTCCTGATGGCCGGCGGGATCGTCGCCGCCACGGCAATGATCGTGGTGGGCGCGTTCGTCACGAGCCTTATCGAGGACGCCGTCACCCGAAACTCGGCGGCGACGACAGCGCTCTACGTCGACAGCGTGATTGCGCCTCTGCTGCCGGACATGCAGACGACAGAAGTTCTCGACGATACCGTTTCGCGTGCGCTCGACGAGACACTTGGCCAGGGCGCGCTCGGTGGCCGTTTGCTGGCGTTTCGACTTTGGCGGGCGGACGGCACCATCCTCTACGCGAATGAAGAGAGCATGGTCGGAAAACGGTTCGAGCTAAGTCCTGAACTGAAGGCGGCATTCGACGGCGACGTCGTGGCTCAGTTCACGCCGGTAGACGATCTCGATGGCGAGACCGAGCGCGCAGCAAACAAGCCGCTTCTCGAAATCTACAATCCCGTGCTGCAGCCCTGGTCGGGACAGGTGGTCGCCGTCTCCGAGTTTCATGAGATTGCCAATGATTTCGAGCTCAGCCTGGGCCGGGCCAGAATCCAGACGTGGCTGGCCGTTGCGGGCTTTACGCTTGCATTCTTCATCATGCTTTCGGCAATCGTGATGCGCGGCAGCAGGACGATCGACAAGCAGCGCCTCGCCCTCAAGCAGCGCGTCGAGGAACTTTCCGCACTGCTTGAGCAGAATGAGATGCTGCGCGGGCGCTTGCAGCAGGCGTCGCAGCGGGCCACGGCTCTCAACGAACAGATGCTGCGCCGGATCGGTGCGGACCTGCATGATGGCCCCGCTCAACTGCTGGCCTATGCCTCGCTGAGGGTAGATAGCGAGGCGTTGATGAGCACGGCGACCCCGACAGACAAGCGCGAACGCGAGGTCGCCGCCATCAAGGCAAGTCTCGACGAGGCGATGCGTGAGATCCGAACCATATGCAACGGGCTGGTCCTGCCGCAGATCGAAACGGCGAGCCTGCGAGAGATACTCGAGCGCTGTGTCCACGCCCACCGGCAGCGAACCGGCTCGGCTGTGGATTTGTCGCTGTCCCGTCCGCCGGATCACCTTTCCCCCTCGGCGAAGATATGCATATACCGTTTTGTGCAGGAGGCGTTGAACAATGCCTACCGACACGGCGGAGGCGTTGGGCAGCGTGTCGTGCAGAGCATGGACGGCAACAGGGTGCGGATCGAGGTAGCCGATGGCGGGCCCGGTTTCGATCCCGACAAAGTGAGGCCGACGAGCCTCGGGCTTGCCGGTCTGAGAGAGCGGATAGAAAGTCTCGGCGGAACATTTGAACTGAACGGCGCCGCTCCGGGCACGGTTGTCCGGATGTCGCTCGGCATCGAGGAGGTGGGGCAGCTATGACGACTGCGATTCGCGTTGCGGTGATCGACGATCACCCTCTGTTCAGAGAGGGGGTGACGAGGAGTCTATCGGAGCTCGAAGGCTTCGAAATTGTAGCCGAAGGCGGCTCGCGCGACGATGCGCTGAGAATTGCCGAGAACCTGGCGCCCGACGTGATGCTGCTCGATATCTCGATGCCCGGGAGCGGACTCGAGGCGGTGCCGCTTATTCTTCAGATCGCTCCGGCGCAGAAGATCGTCATGCTCACCGTTTCGGAGGCAGGCGACGACGTCAAGGCCGCCCTGCAGGGCGGCGCCAAGGGCTATATCCTCAAGGGGATCGGATCGAGAGCGCTGGCGGATGTCATCCGCGCCGTCGCCTCCGGCGAAAGCTACGTGGCTCCGACACTGTCGGCCAAACTCCTGTCCAACAGCGCACCCCCCTCGGCAAGCAAGTTCGACCTGATCCACGACCTGACCACTCGGGAGCGAGAGGTTCTCAATCTCGTCGCATCAGGAATGAGCAACAAGCAGGTCGCTCGCAAGCTCAATCTGCACGAGAAGACGATCAAGCACCACATGACGCAGATCATGGCAAAGCTAGACGTCGCCAACCGGACCGAGGCGGCGATGGTGCTGCGCGACGCCCTCGACCGCCCGCTCAGTCAATAAGGGATAGCAGCCGCTTCTGGTCAGCCGACGTCGCGCGCCGGTTCACAATGGTGCGCCCGCGGCCGTCTTTCATGATGTAGCGGCCGTTTTTGATTTCTTCGCTTATTCCTTCGACATGGCGAATTTTCAAGATCGAGCCGAAGGTTCCGACCGCCGCACCTTTTACCCTCGCTCCGCTGGAACTGCTGCTCGAACTGCTGCTGTTCGAACCGCCCTTTCCATTGCCGTTACCGCCGCCATTGCCGTTGCCGCCGCCATTGCCGCCACCATTGCCATTGCCGCCGCCATTGCCACCATTCTTGGCGAGGGCGGATTGAAGCGAGAGTTCGAGCGCGGAGTCGGACAGGGTTGCCTTGTAAGGCAGGCCTGCGAAGACGAAGCCGATCGTCACGGTGCACAGGACCGCCACGAACTTTCGTCCGCTGGTCTTGGCATTGCTGCTAAGAAAAATCATTGGCGCACCATTCGCCTGGCAGTGGCTATCAGCATGACGAGCAAAGGCCGGCTTATTGGAGTCGAGCCGATCCGGCGATCTTCGTGCTCGCCTTTCTCGCAATACCTTGCCCACGGCGCAAATCAATCGTCAACCCGCGGCTTGCCTTAACGAGTGTTCTTGGACCTTTCTCACGTCGCGTCTGGACATTCGCCCAGCCCACTTCCGACTAAGGTCTGAAAGAGATCGGCTTGGCCATCGGGCCGCAGCGACAAAGAGAGCCCGCCGGATGGAACCGGCGAGCTCGACCCCCGCGCAGGAAGGGACGGCGCTGCGCGAAGATTTGCGTCAAGAACAGCACTTTCGCCTATAAGTTCCTTTTCTCCTCAGCACTCAGACCTATGCGCGTGCCGATCAGACCAAGGGCCGATGCGCCGTGCGGCGGAAGTCCAGGTCACGACAGGGCCCCGCTCGTTATGGCGCCTTGTCCGCGCTTTCGACCATTGTGACGGCATCAGGTGGATAGACACGGGTTTGCTGGCGGGGCTCCGTGAGCAAATCCCCGACGAACAGATAGGCGCTCAACACAGCGATCATCGCAAGCATCAATGCGACGGGTATTCCGCTGCGGGCTTCTCGTTCCGGATAGGCCGATATTCTGTATCGCATCGCGCATCTCCATTCGTGTGGGACGCGAGGTAAAATCCCCGCCGCGTCAGACCGGCCGGCATTGCCGCTAGCCTTCACGCTCGTGCCAGCCGAGCCGGCACTACCTCAACGGCAGCTATGCGGTTCCATGGTCTTTCGTTCCACTGAAACGTCCTCCTTAGACCTTTGTCATTGGAGACTGGTCCGAAAGACGGGGGCAGATATCCGACCAAGGTCTG
Organism: Sinorhizobium sp. FG01; assembly: GCF_002531875.1. Lineage (NCBI taxonomy): Bacteria > Pseudomonadati > Pseudomonadota > Alphaproteobacteria > Hyphomicrobiales > Rhizobiaceae > Sinorhizobium > Sinorhizobium sp. FG01. Next base: position 64,095 of record NZ_NWTB01000018.1, on the reverse strand, counting down.
GTCAGGAACTGACATCGTCGTTCGTCCGATTACTTCGAGAGCACTGACCAGCGGCTCAGAGCCACAAGCCAACTCGTCGTTCCTCCGAAAAGGAGCCGCCGCCGATCGGTGCCCTTGCCGCTCCGGAGATCTTGAAGGACCTATCACGGATATTTCATTGTGCAGTGCAGCAACTAATTCCGCTAGGCGACGTTATGGCTTGGTGGCGCCCCGGCTGCTGACGCAGGAGATATCCATTCATGAGAACAGTACCCGACACGCTTGCAAGGATCACGCGGCTCAAGTCAGGCAAAGCCGAGCCTGCTCAACTCCGCAACAGGCTTTTCGCGCTTACGAATTTCGGTTCTAACCCCGGAGCACTGAAGGCCAAGTGCTATCTGCCGAAAAGGCTCGCGAAGAAGCCGGCGCTTGTCGTCGTCCTGCACGGCTGCACGCAGATCCCGGCCGACTACGACGCCGGCTCGGGCTGGTCGAAAATGGCCGAGGAGCATGGCTTCGCGCTTCTCTACCCGCAGCAAGTGCGCGACAACAATGGCAATCTCTGTTTCAACTGGTTCCTCCTCGACGACATCGGCCGCGATAAGGGCGAGGCACTCTCCATCCGCCAAATGATCGGAACGATGGTCTCGAGGCACAAGCTTGCCAGCGAAAGGATATACGTCACCGGGCTTTCCGCCGGGGGCGCAATGGCGAATGTTCTGCTCGCAACCTATCCGGACGTCTTTGCCGGCGGGGCGATCATTGCCGGCCTTCCCTATGGAACCGCGTCTACGGTCTCGGGGGCATTCGAGCGGATGCGCGGGCACGGCATTCCGAAGAGCCGGGAGCTGCGCGCCGGCCTTCGCGCCGCCTCGCCCCACACCGGACCCTGGCCGACACTTTCCGTCTGGTACGGGACGGGCGACAGCACCGTTGCCGAAGCGAACGCGCGGGCGATCGTCGAACAATGGCGCGGGGTGCACGACGTAGCTTCGGCTCCGGCCGTCACCGATACCGTCGACGGCCAGACGCGGAAGGTCTGGAGGGACGCCGACGGACGGGACCGCATCGCGCTCTACAGCATCCACGATATGGGGCATGGATTGCCGCTCAACGTGGCGAGCGGCTACGGAAAAAGCGGTCCCTACATGCTTGATGTCGGCATCTCCTCCACCGTGCACATCGCCCAATCCTGGGGGCTGACGCGAAAACCCGCGAGCGGCCGGCGGCGTAAAGCGGCGGCAAAACCAATCTCCGCGCGCGTCATGCCCGCCGATCGCTCGTCGCCACGGGACGACAAGATCCGGAAAGTCATCGATTATGCGCTTCGCGCGGCCGGCTTGAAGCGATAGCCGGCATCCGGCGCATGCGGCAGCGGCAAAACTCTAAGTGCGGCCGTGCCAGGGATCCGGGCCCGGATTGCGTCCGGCCGCGGCCTCGGCCAGCCGGTCGAGATAGTGGGCCCAGCCTTCCGCATGGCCGGCACATTGCTCGGAACTGGGCAGGCCCGAATGGGTCAGGCGCAGCAGCGTTCCGTCCGGCTGTTCGATCAGGTCGATCTCTACGAGGCTCGATCCCGGCGGCACGACCTCGCTGCCCTCCCAGCCGAAGCTGTAGGCGAGCCGGTGGACCGGCACCACTTCGCGGAAGGATCCGCGGGCGAAGCGGGCCCCGGTTACGTTGACGAGATAAAGTCCCTCGGGCTGCGGCTCGATCTCCGCCTCGGTGCCCATCCAGCGCAGGATCTTCTCCGGGTCGGTCAGCAGTGCAAAGACGGCGGCGGGCGGCGCGGCAATGTGCGTCTCACGGCGGACGACGAGGGTCTCTTGCATCGGTCTCCCCCATGGTTGCCCACCTGCAGCATGGATCGGCAGGCGGGATCGGGACCGTGCCAATGATAGCTCCGCGGCGCCGCATGCGCCACCATCAACGCGCCACGCGCGGGCAGGCGCCCGCGACGAGCATAAGGGATGGACCTGCAATTGATTTTTCTCCTACCAGTTCGCTCCAGGCGACAATTTGGAGACGCGGATGACAGGCCGCCTCTCCTGGCGCTATGCTTCCCGCATGGACCTGCCCGCACCCCTCGGCTGGCTGCTGGACGAGGCCGGCGCCTCGCCCGGCCCCGACCGTTTCCTCGCAGAGCTCGGCAGCCGGCTCCTGGCCGAACGTCTTCCCTTGGCCGGCGGCGCCCTGACGCTCGCGGTGCCGCATCCGATCATCGCCCGCCGCACCTGGCTGTGGCGCGCGGAGACGGGGGCGGTGATCGAATCTTTAGGCTTCGCCGGCGGCCCGCCGAGCCATGCCGAGCGCGACTGGCTGGCCGGACTCGGTCCGGTTCTGGAGGACACGGTCGGAGCGGCGCCCGACAAACCGGTGCTCGCCTGGGCCGGGATACGCGGCTTCGACCCGGCCGAGGCGAGCCGGCTGCGCCAGGCGGCCCGCTTTGCCGCGGCGCCACTGGCAGCGCTTGCCGAGCGGGCTGCGCTGTCGGCGCTGCTCGAGGCCTATCTCGGCCGCCGCAGTGCCGCACGGGTCCGGGCCGGCGCACTGACCCGCGGCACCGGCGAGACCATCCGCGCCGTACTGCTCTATGCGGATCTGCGCAATTTCACCGCGCTCTCCGAGGCAACCCCGCCCGCCGAGATGATCGCGTCGCTCGACGCCTGGTTCGACCGCGTCGCCGGGGCGATCCACGCCTTCGGTGGCGAGGTGTTGAAGTTCATCGGCGATGGCCTGCTGGCGATCTTCCCTGTGACCGGTTCGGCAGCCGAGGCCTGCGAGGCGGCCCTTCGCGCCGTCGTCGCCGCCCGCGCCGGCATGGCGCATCTTGACGCCGCGCGCCAGGCCCAGGGGCTGCCGCCGCTCCCCTTCGGTACGGCACTGCATTTCGGCGACGTCCTCTGGGGCAATATCGGCGCCGTCGACCGGCTGGATTTCACCGCTATCGGCCCCGCCGTCAACCTCGTCAGCCGCCTCGAGGGCCTCTGCCGCCCGCTCGGCCGCTCGGTCCTGATCTCCGGCGCCGTCGCCGAGGAAACCTCAAGCCCGCTGCTGCCACTCGGCGACCACGAGCTCCGCGGCATCGCCGCGCCCTGCGCCGTGTTTACGCTGGCGGAGGGGTGATCGGGGACGTCGTCCGTCGCCCTCCCCGCCACCGGTGGCGCACCGAGGCACGGCAGCGCGAGCGTCGAACGCGCAGTTCGTAGCGAAGACGTCGCCCCAATCCGCAGCCTAGGCCTCTTTCCAAAGACGCGTCAGGGGCCCGTCGGCGCCATGGAGCGGGTCGGTTGCGGGGAGCGGCAGGTTGGCGATCGTTTGCAGGGCGCTCGTGCTGGCGGCCTGCGTCTGGATATCGGCCGTCTGCCCGGGCGGATAGCCGCCGACGACGAGGAAAGCGTCGCTCGACCCGAGGTTCCTGTGACCCGTCCCCGCCGGTAGGACGAGACAGTCGCCTGCACCCACCTTCAGCACCACGCCGTCCGGACCGCCGATCAACAGCTTCGCATTGCCTCCGGCGATGCCGAGGACTTCATGTGCGCCGATATGATAATGCTGATAGGAAAAGACGCCGTTGCGCCACAGCCCCTGCCAACCGGCCGCGGCAAAGCGCCGCTCGAACGCCGCCGCATCGCTCTCCGCGGCGGACAGAGCCTGACGATAAAGAAGCACCGGCAGCCTGGGGTGGTTCGGCACCCATTCGCTCGGCTGGAATTTCATGCATTCGGGTTCGCGCATCTCCGGCTCCGCCCATTAGATGTCGTTCCCATTATTTATAGGACCTGATTCGACGAATTCGAGCGATCGCCGGCAATTGGGCGCGAGGGGTGCAGCCGTCCCGGCCGGCCGCTCAACAGGAGCGGAGTGTCTGGGATGGAAGCTCTCCGAAACGGTTGCGGTAATCGGTCGCCAGACGCCCCATATGCGTAAAGCCCCATTTGAGCGCTATGTCGGCGACGCTTTGCCCCGGCCAGGCCTGGGTCAGCTCTTCGCGAAGCGCCTTCAACCGCAGATCCTGGAGGTAGCTCATCGGGGTGGTCATTTTGAATTGGCGAAACCCCTGCTGGAGGGTACGCGAACTGACCCCGCAGGCGGCGGCGACCTCTACCAGGGTAATCGGCCTCGACAGGTTGGCCATCATGAAATCGACCGCCTTCTTCACATGCCGCGGGACCGGCGAAACCGCGCGGCGCATTCTTTCCGAGAAGCGGTGAGGCACCGTGTCGAGGAGCAGCTGGATCAAGGCCTCACTTAAGTTTGTCAGCGCGAGGGGCGACCTGCGCAACGGTGCATCGCCAGTAAGGCCCGCTCTCAGCGTCTCGGCCATGCTGGCAATTGCTGTTCCCGGTCCCGACAACAGGTCGAGTTCCGGCGAGAACTCCAGGGCTCCGGAAACCGGCATTTCGACAATGTCGCAGAGCTGGCGCAACAGCGCAGCTCGATCGATAGCGACGAACATGTGCTCGCGAGCGCTCAGGGATTGAGCAGCAATGCGGCGGTCGCCTTCTATGACTGCGCCCCGGCCCGGCGATGTGCAAAAGGCCTGCCTTCCCATGCGAAGATCTACACCGCCACGAAGCGGCACGATCAGCACCAGCTGACCGTCGGCCTCGCTCTCGAAGAGGATCCGCCCATCGATATGCGTGCAGCCGATCGATAAAATGCCGGCATTCGCCCAGGCGCAATTGTAGTAGATGCTTTCCCTGCCAAGCGGCCGGACGACGACACTGGAGACCCAACTCGTCAGCGTTGCTGCAAGGCGGTCCGGGTCGCGCCCTTCGAACGACACCCAGTCCGGACGCGTCGCCGAATCCCCCAATGCCATCGATACTCTTCTCCTTGCTTACATTCTATGAGCAGAATTCCGCGGGTGGCGCCGTCACGCTGAAAGGTATGCCATAATACATCGCAGCGGCGGCACAGCATCATACAATGGACCTTGTAATGCAACAGGCTGCATTCGATGCACCGAGTTGCAGGTGTCCCGCGGCAGATACTTTCACGCCGAACGCCGCATTCACCGCAGGACGTCCGCGCCCGTGAAAACAGAACCGCCGACGCGCCGCCTTGTATCGGAGGGGTTTTCTCCATAGGTCGCCCTGTAGACCGCGGAAAACCGCCCGAAATGAAAGAAGCCCCATTTCAGGCAGATCGCTCTCAGGGTCTGATTGTTCTCGGGATCGAGGAGGTCCTGGCGTGCCGAGCGCAGGCGAAGCCTGAGGAGATAGGCGGCGGGCGTCGTATCCCGGAAGGCGCGGAAGCCGGTTTCCAGAGCTCGGACGGAAACGCCGGCAGCTTCGGCAACCATAGGCATGGTGATCGGCTGATTGATATTGGCTTGCATGAACTCGATCGCCCGGCGGACATGGCGCGGGGCGATCAGGCACGGCTTCTTGTCCAGCAAGTGCGATAGCCGGTGGGGGACCAGGCGCACCACCACGTCGGCAAGCGCCTGCGTCAAGTGCGCCATAGCGATTGGCGACTGCAGCAAGGGACCGCCGTTGCGTATGCCGCCCATGATCGTTTCTGCAAGATTGCCGATCAACTGGCCGGCCGGCGTGGACAAGCTCACCTGCGGCAGCAGGTTCAGGGATCCGTCGAAGGGCGCCTCGAAGGTCTGACCCAATGTCTGAAGGACGACAGACCAATTGATCAGGAGCTCGTCCACGAGGTTGTCTTCCCCGTGCATGATGACGCTATTGGGTTCGAAATTGTTGTAGAGGAGCAATCCCCCTGGCCCCGCTTCGGCCATCCGCGGCCCGTAGGTCACGCCCATGCCGCCGTTTCGAGGCACGACGATCGACAGATACTCCGCAGTATCGGCGGTCGGCTCGATGTGGAACTCGAAATCGCTTTGATGATAGCCCGTGATCAACACGGCACTGTCGCAGGCCGAAAGGTCGATCCCCCAACGGAAATTCTGCGCCTCGCTGATCGGCTCGGCAGCGAATGTGCCGAAAGCGCCGCCGAGCGTTTCGATCATGCTGTCGAATGACGAACCGCGAAATTGAAACGATGCCTGTGCAGCGTTGTTATCCGACATGCGACCCCGATTGCATCTGCAACGCCCGCACGACAGACCAGGCGGTCCCTCTGCGTAAAGCAAGGTTCCCGCCTAGCGTCGCATGCTTCCCCATGCCGTCGAAAGCCGTGGGGCGAAATTGCCCGAAAGCATAGGGGGGGCAACATCGATGCGCAACAGTTGCCCGCGCTACGACGCCTTCGCCTTCAGCAACCGGGCAGAGCGCGCTTTCGCGTATCGGCCCAGCCCGATCTTCATGCCGACCAACAGCGGGGCGGCGACGACGAAAAGCAGCGCCACCGCATTGAATGCCGTGTCGAAGGCGATCACGCTGGACTGACCTGTCACGGCCCGGCCGAGAAGGCTGGTCGCCGCCCGGCCGGCTTCGGGCGCGTCCATCCCCTTCGCTGTCAGCATGGCCGCCGTCGCCGTCAGTCGTTCGATGACCGCGGGCTTGCCGGCGGTGACATTTGCGCCGAGGACGGCGAGATTGGCGACGACGTTATGGTCGATCAGCGTCTGGAGCGCGGCGACTCCCGCGAGCCCGCCAAGCTGGCGGCCCGTATTGAAGAGCCCGATTCCGGAGGCGAGGTTTCGGCTGCCGAGGTTGCTGAAAGCGATCAGGGTGATCGACAGGAACAGGAAGCCAAGGCCGAGGCCGCGCAACAGGATCGCTGCCATCATGTCGTCGGCGCCGCTCTCGATGGTCGACCCGGACAGCATCCACATCGCGATCATGATCAGCAGGATGCCGAATGGCACCGTGGCGAAGGGCGGAACGCGGCGCACCTGGAAGAGAACGGCGGCGACGAGCAGAGCGGCGATGAAAAGCCCGCCGCTTGGCAACAGGAGCAAGCCGGCGTCCGTCGGCCTGAAGGCGAGGATGGAGACGGCAAAGGACGGGATCAGGAACGCGCTTCCGAACAAGGCGGCGCCGGCGACGAAGCTGACGATGAAGGCGAAGGTGAAATCTTCCGATCCGAACAGGGTGAAGTCGAGGAGGCCCCGTCCCTTGGCCAGCACCTGCTGGCCGAGAAATGCCAGCAGAGCGGCGAGACCGATCACAGTCAGCCACAGGATGCGCGGTTCCTCGAACCAATCCCATCGGCTGCCCTGGCTGAAGACATAGGTGAAGCAGAAATGCGAGAGCGAGATCAGCGCGAAGCCGATCCAATCGAACGGACGGCGCACGGTCTCGGGGGTTTCCGGCGGGTCGGCGATCAACAGCAGCCCGACAGCGGCGAGCGCGACCGGAACGACGCTAAAGAAAATCCATGTCCAGGATTGACTGTCGAGCAACCACCCCTGGAGGGCAGGCGCGATCGTCGCGGGGGCGACGACGGCTCCCATCGCGAACAGCGCCTGAAGGATAGGCTGGCGGGATCGCGGATAGGTGAAGAAGATGATGGCCTGGCCGCCGACAAGCAGGATGCCGCCGGAAAGGCCCTGAACGATGCGGAGCGCGACCAGCAGGTCGAGGCGATCGGTTATGGCGGCAGTGCCGCAGGCGATGCCCATGACGAGGGTGGCGCCGATGACGAGGTTCAGCGGCCGAACACGGTTCATGAGCCAGGGGGCAGCCAGGAACCCGATGAGCTTGAGCGTCGTATATCCGATGTCCAGCCAGGCGAACTCGTCCGGCGTCGCGTAGGTGTCGCCGATGATGTCGCCGCGTCCGAGCGACAGCACGGTGCTGGCGACCGCCTCGGTGAGGGTGGCAAGCACGATGCCGGCAATTAGAAGGGTTCCGGCCGCGGATCTGTCGCGGCTCTCTGTGGCCGTGAAAACTGTGGTCATGAGCCGCCTCCCTGCGCGATTTCGACGCGCGCGGAGAGGCCGGGCACGATGCGTCCGGGGGACGGATTTTTGGCAAGCCGGATCTTCACCGGAACGCGTTGGACGACGCGAACGAAGTTGCCTGTCGCATTGTCAGCGGGGAGCAGGCTGAAGGCGGACCCGCTGCCGGGCGCAAAGCTGTCAACCACGCCGTCAAGCACCCCGTTCGGGTAGCCGTCGATGGTGATGCGGGCGCGCTGGCCGGGCCGGATATGTTCGAGCTGGGTTTCCTTGAAATTGGCCACAACCCACACGTAATTGACCGGAACGATGTCGAGCAAGGAGGCGCCGGGCGCGACAAGCCGACCGACGCGGACCTGGCGGTTGCCGATGACGCCCGCGACCGGCGCGCGTACGATGGTGCTGTCGAGATCGATTTGGGCGAGGTCGCGCGCCGCCTCCGCCTGCGCCACGGCAGCAACGGCCGCTTCGCGCTGAGCGGCAAGGACGGCGATGCGGTGCTGCTGCGCCTCTACCGTTGCGGCGGCGGCTGACACGTTCGCCTCGGCTCTCGTGCGTGCCGCATCGCTTTCGTCGACATGGGCCTGGCTGATCGTGTTGCTGCGGATTAGTTCGCGGCGGCGATCATAGGCCTTGATCGCAAAATTGAGCTCCGCCACGGCCGACCGGCTCTGGGCTTCGGCCTGGCGGATGAGGGCATGCTGAAGCTCGGTCTCCGCATCGACGTTGATGAGCCGAGCCTGGGCGGCTTCGACATTGGCGACGGCCTGTTGAAGCCGTGCACGGTAGTCGCGATCGTCGATGCGGAACAGGACGTCACCCGCTCGGACCGTCTGGTTGTCCTGAACCGCAACGGCCGTGACATAGCCCGCAACCTTCGGCGCGAGCGAAGTCACGTCGCCGCGGACATAGGCATTGTCGGTCGACGCCCCGCCGCCCGAACGGGCCCAGGCCCAGCCGCCGGCCATGACGGCGACGGCGCCGACGCACAGAGCCAAGCCGGCGATCTTTTTCTTTTTGGACTTCGCCGCGACGACACCTTTCGCGGGGCTCCTGCCGGTGACGATGGCGATCTTGTCCTCGAGCGTATCCATTTTCTCAGTTCCTGTTGAAATGCCGATGGCCCGGTAAGCAGCCCTTGCGGCGGTTGCCTCCCAGGGCTGCGGGCATCGAACGACGTGGTTATTGTCCGATGGGCGTGGTCAGTTCCGTTTCGTCGGTGTCGACGACAAACACCGCCAGCAGTCGGGCAGGTTCCGTGTCGCTGGCATTCGCGCTCACCTGATGATGGGAGCCCGGCTCCTCGTAGAAGTTCTCGCCGGCCCTGTAGACCTTTTCCGGCGAACCGTTGACGCTGCTGCGGATCGCGCCCTCGAGCACCGTCGCATAGATAAAGGCGGACTTCGGATGAGTGTGGGCCGGCGACCCGCCGCCCGGCCCGTACTCGACGAGCACGCCCTTCATGCTCTTGCCAGGGACGTTGGGAAGCGCGTGGTCGAAGACGACGGTCACCTTGCCCGCCGGCCTGTCATCGGCGGAAGCTGCAGTGATCGAAAGCGCTGCCAGGGCAGCAGCCGAGAGAAATCGTGCAAGCATGGCATTTCTCCTTCGAGGGTAGCTGTCGTAAAGATGTGCGGGGCCGCGTTCATCTTGGCGGCTCGCCGGAGACTCAGTGGGCGGCTTGCCGGGCGAGCCAATCCTCGAACCGGATTGCACCGATGCGTGCATTGCTGCCTGGGGTCAGCGATTGATCGTCGAGGACGGAGCCGAAGTAGCGGGCGTGAACGTCCGGTACGACCTTGCGCGTGTCCTTGGTTGCCTTGAGGAAGCGCCTGACCAACTCGTCGAGCGGCATCGCCTCCGGACCGGCGACTTCGACCGTGCCGTTTGCAGGCGGCGCGAGCGCGACATCGGTGAGCGCCGCCGCAACGTCGTCGGAGGCCATGGGCTGGAAAAGCGCCGGCGACAGGCGAATTTCCTCGCCGACCGTCCCCGCCTGGGCAATGCCGTTGACGAACTCGAAGAACTGCGTGGCGCGCAGGATGGTATAGGGAATGCCGGACGCCTTGATAAGGTTTTCCTGCGCGACCTTCGCCCGGAAGTAGCCGTTGTCGGGAAGCCGTTCGCTGCCGACGATCGAGAGGGCCACGTGGTGGCGGACGCCGGCGGCAGCTTCCGCGGCCAACAGGTTGCGGCCCGACGTTTCGAAAAATTCGAGGACTGCCTTGTCTTCCCAAACCGGCGCGTTGGCGACGTCGACGACGATCTCCGCCCCGTCCAGCGCTTCGGCCAGGCCCTCGCGGGTGATGGTGTTGACGCCGGTGTTCGGGGCAGCGGCGAGGGCCTCATGGCCGCGCTCCCTGAGGTTCTTCACGACTTTCGATCCGATGAGGCCGGTGCCTCCAATGACGACGATCTTCATGGCTCTCTCCGTTTCTGCCGACCGCACCATTGCCGTCGATCCGGGTGGAGAGTGCCTGCAAGCTTGCCGGAAGTCCTTGCCGCGGGCTTGAATTGACCTTGAGGGAAGCTTGGTTATTCGTCCAAGGCGGCTGCCGATCATCCTTGCGGCCGAGGTGCGCGCGCGTTACGGCGAGCCGTGCTATCAATGGACAGAAGTGTCGCCGCTGCTCCGGCTGGCAAGCCGAGCCGCTCGGTCGAGGGATGCCGACGTGCAATTCGTGTTTGGAGACTATGTGCTCGACCCCGAGCGTCGAGAGCTGACCCTGCGCTCGGAAGTGGTGACCGTCGGACCGCAGGTCTTCGACCTGCTGCTGCATCTCGTCACGAACCGCGACCGCGTCGTCAGCAAGGACGATTTGTTGCAGGCGGTATGGAGCGGCCGGATCGTCTCGGAATCGACGATCACCAGCCACATCAACGCGGTTCGCAAGGCGATCGGCGACAACGGCGAGGAGCAGCGCCTGGTCCGGACGGTCGCCCGCAAGGGCTTCCGCTTCATAGGCGCGATCGAGACCGGCGAGGCCGCGAAGCCGAGCGAGCCCGACGGGCAAAGCATCGTCGGTCACTCCGCCGGCGAAGCGCGGGAGCCTCCTTCCAAGCTCGTCCTTCCGGACAAGCCCTCGATCACCGTCCTGCCCTTCCAGAATCTCAGCGGCGACCCGGAGCAGGACTATTTCGCCGACGGCGTGGTGGAGGACATCATAGCCGCACTGTCGCGCATCCGATGGCTGTTCGTCATCGCCCGCAATTCGAGTTTTGCCTACAAGGGCCGGACGGTGGATGTGAAGGACGTCGGCCAAGAGCTCGGCGTGCGCTACGTGCTGGAGGGCAGCGTGCGCAAGGCGGCAAACAAGGTGCGCATCACCGGGCAGCTCATCGATGCCACGAGCGGGACGCATCTCTGGGCGGAGCGCTTCGAAGGCACGCTCGACGACATCTTCGAGCTGCAAGACCAGATGGCCGAAACCGTCGTCGGCGCGATCTCACCTCAGCTCGAACGCGCCGAGATCGAGCGCGCCAAGCGCAAGCCGACGGAGAGCCTGGACGCCTACGACTACTATCTTCGCGGTATGGCGAAGCTGCACAACGGAACCCGCGAAGCAATCGAGGCGGCGCTGCGCTTGTTTTACAGGGCGATCGAGCTCGACCCCGAATTTGCCTCGGCCTATGCCGCGGCGGCCTGGTGCCATTTTTGGCGCAAGTTAAACGGCTGGATGACCGAGCGGGACCGCGAGATCGCCGAAGGCGTGCGGTTGGCGCGGCTGGCAGTGGAACACGGCCGGGACGACGCGGTCGCCCTGACGAGAGGCGGGCATGCGTTCGCCCATCTCGCCGGCGACCTCGACGGCGGCATCGCCTTGCTCGACAGGGCCGTGCTGCTCAACCCCAATCTCGCCACCGCCTGGTTCCTCGGCGGTGCGCTCCGCGCGCTTCGCGGTGAGACAGACGCCGCAATGGAGCACCTCGCCCATGCCGTTCGGCTGAGCCCGCTGGATCCGGAAATGTTCCGCATGCAGGTCGGGATGGCGCTGGCAAATTTCTTCGCCGGGCGCTTTGATCCCGCCTCGGCCTGGGCGGAAAAGGCATTGGGGAACCTGCCCAGCCTGCTGGTCGCGGTCGCTTTGCTGGCGGCAAGCCATGCGCTTGCCGGGCGCCTTGACGAGGCGGGCCACGCAATGCAGCGCCTGCGTGCGCTTGATCCGTCCTTACGCGTCTCCAATCTTAAGGCTTGGCTGCCGATCCACCGGCCGGAAGACCTGGCGCGGTTCGCCGATGGATTGCGGCTGGCGGGCTTGCCCGAGTGAGCCCGACGAGAGGCAGCGCGTGGCGGCGTGCCTCACTCGGCAGTTAGGCAGCCTGTGTCGCGTTGGCCGGCTGCTCGACGAATGCGATCAGATCTCTGATGGTGATCAGCGGAAGCCGGTGCGTTTCTGCGAACACCACGAGCTCCGGAAGCCGGGCCATCGTTCCGTCGTCGTTGGCAACTTCGCAGATGACGCCCGATGGGGACTTGCCGGCGAGGCGTGCCAGCTCAACTGCCGCCTCGGTGTGCCCCGGCCGGCCGCGTACGCCGTTCGTATGCGCCCGCAGCGGAAAAATATGCCCCGGCCGGGCGAAGTCCGCCGGACGCACGCCGGGATCCATCAGCGCCTGGATGGTCGCGGCCCGGTCGGCTGCGGAAATGCCGGTGGTGGTTGCGGGTAGGTAATCGACGGAGACCGTGAATGCGGTTTTGTGGAGCTCGGTGTTCTGCGGGACCATGAGCGGGATGTCGAGGGCATCGAGACGCTCTCCTTCCATCGCGACGCAGATCAGCCCGCGGGCGTGCTTCATCATGAACGCGATCGTTTCGGGCGTCACCGCGTCCGAGGCGACGATGATGTCGCCTTCATTCTCCCGGTCCTCGTCGTCGACGACCACGACCATGCCGCCCAGCGCCAGGGCCGCGATTGCGTCTTCAATTTTCGAGATTGCCATTCCATTGCCTTTCAAGGGTAGCCAGCATTGGCGTCAAACCGCGGCGTTTCGGCCGCTATTCATCCCTTGGGCGAACAAGTCCGCGCCGCCCGACAACGAGCGGTTTGCTGACATTGTCCTCTTCCATCCGGACTGTAACCGTCGGCCCCGGCCTCTCACCGGGTCTGCTGACCTTCCGCATCGGCGGGAGCGCTCGCGGGCTCCCGGATTGCTCCGAATACCGCCGGTGGGGATTTTCACCCCGCCCTGAGAACAAGCGTAGATAAGGAATTTCACCGGCAAAAAGCAAGAGGCCCGCTCAGGCTGGCCCCGTGATATTTACCAGCAGCAGAAGCCGCCATCGACCAGGAGGTCGACGCCGGTCACGAAGCTTGCCGCATTCGAAAGAAGGAAGACGGCAGGCCCGACCATCTCGTCCACCGTCGCCATGCGCTGCATCGGGGTCTGCTCCTCGAACAGCTTGGTCTGATGCACCATTTCCGGCCGGGTGTTCATCGGTGTGGCCGTGTAGCCGGGACTGATCGTGTTGACGCGGACGCCGCGGCCCACCCATTCCATCGCCATCGACTTCGTCATATGAATGACGCCGGCCTTCGAGGCATTGTAGTGGCACTGGCTGAGGCCGCGGTTGACGATCACGCCGGACATCGAGGCGATGTTGACGATCGAGCCGCGGCCGTTCTTCAGCATGGCGCGGGCTTCCGCCTGGCAGGACAGGAAAACGCCCTTCAGGTTGATGTCCATCATCGTCTGGAATTGGCTTTCCTCCATCTCCTCGGCCGGATTGGCATTGGCGATGCCGGCCGCGTTCACGGCAAGGGCAAGCGGGCCGAGTTCCGCTTCGGTGCGGGCGACCGCCTCGTTGAGCGCCCCGCCATTGGTCACGTCAGCGGCGATCCGGATGCTGCGGCGCCCCGTGCCGGCGATGAATTCCGCGGTCTTCGACAGTCCGTCGTCCGTGCGGCGATCGAGCAGCGCAACGTCGGCGCCGCACTGCGCCAGCCCCATGGCGATGCGTTGCCCGATGCCGCTGCCCGCCCCCGTGACGAAGGCGACGTTGCCGGAGAGATCGAACAATCTCGGCGCATTGAGCGTGATTTCAGACATGAATTTCTTCCTTGTTCAAATCGTCGCGAGTTCCATGACCGACACGTCGTTTGCGTCCTCGCGGTCAAGAATGCCGGTCTGTCTGCCCTGGGCCATGACCATGATCCGGTTGGAGACGCCAAGCACTTCTTCGAGATCGGAACTGACCACGATGACCGCGACCCCCTGGTGGGCGAGATCCATGATGAGGTCGTAGATCGACGAGCGGGCGCCGACATCGATGCCGCGCGTCGGTTCGTCGAGCACGACGACCTGCGGCTTGCGCGCCAGCCATTTGGCGAGCACCACCTTCTGCTGGTTGCCGCCGGAAAGCTCGCCGGCGTTCTGGTGCCCGCGGCCCTTCACGCCGAATTTCCTGATGCACTCGTCGGTAAACTGTTGCAGACGGCGGGAGGCAACCCAGCCGTTGCGGGCAATTGCGCCGAGATTGGCATAGCCGATGTTCTCCGCGATCGAATGATCGAGCACGACGCCCTGGAGCTTGCGGTCCTCCGGCACGAGAACCATCCCGCTGCGAATCGCCTCGATTGGCGAGCGGGGCGTGACGGCTTTGCCATTCAAGAGAATCTCGCCACCCGAAATCGGATCGGCGCCGGTGATGGCGCGCACGAGTTCGGTTCGGCCGGCGCCCATCAGGCCGGCGATGCCGAACACCTCGCCCTTTCGGACTGAAAAGCTGATATTGCGGAATGCATTCGTCGGCGAGGTGAGATCGCGGACCTCAAGCGTCACCTCTTCCCGAGGCGCTGGCAGGGCCGGGAACATGCGCTCGAGCGAGCGCCCGACCATGGCCTCGACGATGGTGCGGATCGGCACGTCGCCGCTGTCGAATTCCTTGACCTTGGCGCCATCGCGCATGACGACGACGCGGTCGGCGATCTGGCGGATTTCCTCGAGACGGTGCGAGATGTAGATGATGCCCACCCCGTCCGCCTTCAGCCGTTCGATCTGCTGGAAGAGGAGTTGGGTTTCCTCGCCGCCGAGCGCCGCGGTCGGCTCGTCCAGGATCAGCAGGCGGGCATTGAGCGTCAGCGCCTTGGCGATTTCGATGAGCTGCTGCTTGCCGGTCGAGAGCCCTTCGACGAGGCGGTCGGGCGATATGTCTAGACCCAGCCGCTTGAGGCCGCTGCGCGCCCGTTCCTCCATCGCCCTGCGGTCGACCCGGCCCGCCTTCATCGGATAGCGACCGACAAAGACATTCTCGGCGATCGAGAGCTTCGGGAGCAGTTTCAGCTCCTGATGGATCATGCCGACCCCCTCGTCCATCGCGGCACGGGGATTGGCGGGCGCATAGACTGCCCCAAGCCAGGTCATTTCCCCGGCGGACGGCTGCACGGTGCCGGAAATGATGTTCGACAGGGTCGATTTCCCGGCACCGTTTTCGCCAAGCAGCGCCACGACCTCACCCGGATAGATGTCGAGGTCGACACCGTGCAGGACCCTGATCGGGCCGTAGGACTTCTGGATCCCACGGAGCGAGAGGATGGGAGACTGGGTGGTCATGGCGCTGCCTTTCGGGCATCAACACAGTTTATGGATGGCTCTTCACGAACTCCGGAGCATTCTCGCAGGTCGTCAACACGGCGTTCGGCGTCTGGCGCTCTTCGACCTTCTGGCCGGCGGCCACGGCAAGCGCCGATTCGACCGCGAGGACGCCCATCTTCTGGGTGCTCTGCGTCGCCGTGGCGATGAACGGACCCTTGCACTTGGCGAGATATTCGAGCGCCGAAACGTCGCCGTCATAGCCGCCAATGATCACCTTGTCGGAGAGGTTGGCAACGTCCACGGCTTTGGCCGCGCCCATCGCCAGGCCGTCCGCCTGGCCGAAGATGATCTTGATGTCGGGGTTTGCCTGCAGCATGTTCTGGGCGATCGAGAAGCCTTCGTCCGCCGACCACATGTTGCTCCACTGCTGGGCGACGAGTTCCACGCCCGGAGCCTCGTCGATGGCGCGCTTGCAGCCGGTGAAGCGATCGACTTCCGGCGTCGTGCCCTTCTGGCCGTGGATGATCGCCATCTTGCCCGAGCCGCCGGCCTTTTCGATGATGTGCTTGCACACGGCATAGGCGGATTCGACGCTTTCGCCGGCGATGAAGGTATCGCCCGGCGCGCCCTCCGGAACACGGTCGACATTGATCACCGGAATGCCGGCTTCGCGGGCAAGGCGGGTCGGCACGGCGGCCGCGGCAGCACCCGCCGGAATGTAGATGAACGCGTTGATGTCCTGCGTCATCAGGTCCTGAACCTGGTTGACCTGGGTGGCGGTGTCGTTCTTCGCGTCGACCACGACGACCTCGATGCCCTTCTCCTTCGCATATTTCTCGACGCCGAGCTTGATCTGGTTGAAGAAGTCCGCCTGAAGGTTCGGCACGGCGAGGCCGATCTTCTTGACTTCCGTCGCCGATGCACCGAGCGGGGACATCAGGACCGCAGCGGTGGTTGCCGCCAGCAGCAGGTTGGACAGTTTCATGGGGTTCTCCTCCGAGTTGCTCTGTGGATTTCCTGACTTCACAGGATTCCACCTCCCTTTTGCCGGCCCGCACCATTGCTGACCGTTTTCGCTTCCCCGCAGGCATTTCCGCAAGCGGGGTGAACAGTGGCTATTTCCGCTTGCGATAAGTCTCGGCGGTGACGGCCAGCACGATGACGCCGCCGATGATCACCTGCTGCATGAACGGCGATACGCTCAGCAGGTTGAGGCCGTTGCGCAGGATTCCGATGATCAGCACGCCGATTATGGTGCCGCCGATGCCGCCCGTTCCGCCGGAGAGCGACGTGCCGCCGATGACGACTGCCGCAATGGCGTCGAGCTCGTAGGAGACACCGGACGAGGGCTGGACCGAGTCGAGCCGCGCCGCCAGCACCATGCCCGACAATCCCGCCAGGAAGCTGCAGACCACATAGACAAGCACGGTCGCCCGCTGGACGTTGATGCCGGCAAGCCGCGCCACCTCTGCGTTGCCGCCGATGGCGTAGAGGACGCGCCCGCCATGGCGATAGCGCTGGTAAAGGAGGCCGACGACGAAGACCACCAGCATGACCGCGACCGTCAATGTCAGGAAGCCGCCGAAGCGCACGATGGCCATGATGTTGAACCAAGTCGGAAAACCGATGATCTGCTGGCCGTCGGTGATCATGTTGGCCAGGCCGCGGGCGATCGACATCATGGCAAGCGTCGCGATGAATGCCGGCACGTTGAAGCGCGTTATGAGAAGCCCGGCGATCAGGCCGTTCAGCGAGGCGACCAGCAGGGCGAGCGGAATGGCGATCCACATCGGCACGCCGGCAACGACGTTCAGATAGCCAAGCACCATCATTGCCAGCGCCATGACAGAACCGACGGCGAGGTCGATGCCGCCGATCAGGATGACCATCGTCATGCCGACGGCCATGATGCCGAGCACCGTGATCTGATCGAGCACGTTCAGGAAGTTCCTGATCGAAAGGAACTTGTCGCTGGCGAAGGTGAGAAACAGGCACAGGACGATGAGGCCGATCAGCGGACCTGTGGCCCCTCGCATCGACGCAAAAATCCCGCCCGCGAACCCTTGCCGCTCCGTCGCTGTCGCAAGCATGGCGCCCTCCTCTCGCTACCCCGGCTTCCTCACCAGTAGCTTGGCATAATTATTCATAACTGTGTGTAAATTCGTATATGATTGATCCGCGTCCTGTCAACCTCGTTCTGCCTGGGCATTTCTCCCTCCTGTATCTTGACATGCGGCCGCAGCGTGCAATTATATAGAGAATTGTATATTTATTCAGTAAGAGGGATTCATGCAGCCGAACGATCTCGACCGCATCGCTCGACAGATCCGACTTCGCGATCTGCAGGCGGTTTTCGAAGCCGGCGCCGGCCACATCGGCGGGGAAATGTCCGCCATCGACATTCTGACGGCGCTCTATTTCCGCGTGCTGCGCGTCTGGCCCGATCAGCCGAAGCATCCGGACCGCGACCGTTTCGTGCTGTCGAAAGGCCATGTCGCGCTGGCGCTCTATGTGACGCTCGCCAAGCGCGGCTTCCTGCCCGAGGAAGAGGTCGGCACGTTCCTAAAGCCGCATTCGCGGCTGAACGGTCACCCGAACTGCACCAAGATCCCGGGCGTCGAGACCAATACCGGGCCGCTCGGCCACGGCCTGCCGGTCGCGGTCGGCATGGCGAAGGCGGCCAAGCTGACCGGCGCCGAGTATCACACCTATGTGCTCACCGGTGACGGCGAGATGCAGGAAGGGTCGAACTGGGAGGCGATCGCCGCCGCGGCGCAGTTCGGCCTGGATAATCTGACGCTGATCATCGACCACAACCGCTTCCAGCAGGGCGCCACCCTGAAAGACACCAACAATCTTGCCCCCTTCCCGGCCAAGCTCGAAGCTTTCGGCTGGGATGCCACCGAGATCAACGGCAACGCCATGGACGAAATCGTTCCGGCACTGGAGCGCCGCGGCAACCGGCCGCACGCAATCGTCGCCCATACCAACAAGGGCCACGGCATTTCCTTCATGCAGGACAAGGTCGACTGGCATCACAAGGTGCCGAATGCCGAACAGTATCAGATCGCCCTGGCCGAGCTTTCGGAGCCCCTGTGATGAAAGACGTGATCACCTCTCCCAAGCTGCACGACTGCCGCGACGCCTTCGTCGCAGTGCTGGAACGTCTTGGCGCGGACAATCCCAAGATCGTGGCAGTCTGCAACGACTCCGTCGGCTCGTCGAAGCTCAACGGGTTCAAGTCCAAATGGCCAGAACGGCTGGTCAATGTCGGCATTGCCGAGCAGGCCATGGTGGGCGTGGGCGCCGGTCTTGCTAATGGCGGTCTGCTGCCCTTCGTCTGCAGCGCCTCCTGCTTCCTGACCGGCCGGTCGCTGGAACAGATCAAGGCCGACATCGCCTATTCCAACGCCAATGTGAAGCTGATCGGCATTTCCTCCGGCATGGCCTATGGCGAGCTTGGGCCCACGCACCATTCGATCGAGGACTTCGCCTGGACGCGGGTGCTGCCCAACTTGCCGGTGATTGCGCCCTGTGACTCGATCGAAACCGCCGCGGCGGTGGAATGGGCGGCCCATTACAAGGGGCCGGTGTTCCTTCGCCTGTCGCGCGTCGGGGTTCCGGACCTGCTGCCGGCCGGACACAGATTTGAGCTTGGAAAGGCCAACCTGCTGCGTGACGGCGACGCCATCACGCTGATCGCCAACGGCACGCTGACCCACCGCATGCTGAAGGCGGCCGACCTCCTCGCCGAACGGGGGATCGAGGCCCGGGTGCTGAACATGGCGACGGTCCGCCCGATCGACGTCGAGGCCGTGGTGGCCGCCGCCCGCGAAACCGGGGCGATCCTGACCGCGGAAGAGCATTCCACCTTCGGGGGCCTCGGCTCGGCCATCGCCGAAGTCGTCGTGGCCGAAGCTCCCGTGCCGATGAGGATCCTCGGCGTTCCGGGCATCTTCGCCCCGACCGGCTCGGCCGAGTTCCTGCTCGACGAATTCGGCATGTCGCCTGCCGCCATCACTGAGGCGGCCATCGCTTTGATTGCACGGAAGTCTCCCCGCGCTTGATACTGCGCGTCTAGAGTCCGTGCCGGGCGCGGCAAACCCTCCCTATAGCCGCGCCCCCAATTCATGCCTGCCGGAGTTGCCATGACGAACGCCATTCTCGCCATCGACCAGGGCACCACGAATTCAAAGGCCGTTCTTGTCTCCACGGCCGGCGAAATCCTGTCTCGCGGCTCGTCTCTGGTCGGCATCGAACATCCGCAGCCCGGCTGGGTGGAGCAGAGCCCAATGCGCATCTGGGAATCGGTCAAGGAGGCGATTGCCGCCTGCCTGCAGGCCGGTCCTGACGTCGACATCCTCGGTATCGCGATTTCCAACCAGCGCGAGTCCGTCACCATCTGGGATGCAGCAACGGGCAGGCCGCTCGGGCCGGTGGTGAGCTGGCAGTGCCGCCGCAGCGCACCGGCCTGCGCCGAATTGGTCGCAGCCGGCCACGCGCCCCGCGTGCAGGCGCTCACCGGCCTGCCCATCGACCCGATGTTCCCCGGCCCGAAGATGAAGTGGCTGCTGGACCGCGTGTCTGCAGGACACGAAGTGCGGCTCGGGACGATCGACGCCTGGCTGATCCATTGCTTCACCGATGGCGCGGTCCATGCCTGCGACGATTCGAATGCCGCCCGCAGTCAGCTTTACGACCTCAACCGGCAGGCCTGGAGCGACGAGCTCTGCGAACTGTTCGGCGTGCCGAAATCCGCCTTGCCCGAAGTGCGAGACAGCGCGTCGCGCTTCGGCGTGACCCGAAACGTGCCGGGCCTCAGGGACGGCATTCCGATCGCCGCGGCGATCGGCGACAGCCATGCGGCGCTCTTCGGGCATGGCGCCTTCAAAGCAGGCGACGGCAAGGTGACCTTCGGAACCGGCTCGTCCGTGATGACGACGCTGCCCCGCTTCATCGCGCCCGAGCAGGGCATCACGACGACGATCGCCTGGTCGATCGACGGCCTGCCGACCTATGCCTTCGAGGGCAATATCCTCGTCTCGGCCGCAGCACTCCCATGGATGGCCGAGATGCTGGGTCTGCCCGACGTGCAGGCCTTGACCGATCTTGCCGCGACGGCCGAGCCCGGCGGGCCTGGCTTCGTACCGGCATTCGTCGGCCTCGGCGCGCCCTATTGGCAGTCCGATGCGCGGGCGCTGTTTTCCGGCATCACCTTCAACACCACCCGCGCCCAGCTGGCTCGCGCGGTGACCGATTCGATGGCCTTCCAGGTCCATGACGTCTTCAAGGTCATGTCGGCGCAATCGCCGACGCCGCTCGGCCGCCTCTATGCGGATGGTGGGCCGAGCAGGAACACCTTCCTGATGCAATGCGTGGCCGACACGCTGAACCACGCCGTCACCCAGTGCGACGCGCCGGAGGCCTCCGCCCTTGGCGCCGCCTATCTGGCGGGGCTTTCGCTGGGCGTCTGGCCCGATCTAGCCGCCATTGCCGCCCTGCCCCGCACCGGCAATCCCATCGCGCCGCGTGTTTCCGACGCCACAGATCGCCTCCGGGTTTGGCAGGACGCAATCTACCGCTCGACCGTTCCGGGCCCTTCCACTATGAGTGAATAAAAATTCACGCCTGGAGGATTCCATGGGACGGCTCAACGAGCTGCGACTGATCGCCCGAGTTGCTCAGATGTATCATATCGAAGGCAAGCGGCAGGCAGAGATCGCCGAGGTCATGCGCATGTCGCAGGCGACCGTGTCGCGTATGCTGAAGCGGGCCGAGCAGGAAGACATCGTCCGGACCACGGTTATTCCGCCGCCGGGCACCTTCGCCGATCTCGAAACCGCGCTGCGCGACCGCTACGGCCTGACGGAGGCGATCGTCATCGACTGTTCCGAGGACAGGGACGGCGCGATCATGGCACGCATCGGCGAGGCGGCCGCCCATTTCTTCGAGGTCACCCTGCAGCAGGACGAGATCATCGGCGTCTCGAGCTGGAGCCAGACGATCCTGCGCATGGTGGACAACATCCACCCGCTGAAGACCGCCAAGGCCAAATACATCGTGCAGATCCTCGGCGGCATGGGGGACGCCTCGGTCCAGACCCACGCCACGCAGCTGACGGCGCGTCTTGCCAGGCTCACCGGCGGCGAGCCGCGGCTGCTTCTCGTCCAGGGCATCACCTCCTCGCGCGAGGCGAAACTCGTGATGCTGGCCGACCCGGTCGTGCGCGAAACGATGGACCTCTTCGGCCGGCTCAGCCTGGCGATCGTCGGCATCGGTGCGGTGGAGCCGTCCGAGCTCCTCGCCCGCTCCGGCAATACGTTCTCCCGCCAGGAAATGGCGATGCTGCACGAGGCCGGCGCCGTCGGCGAGATTTCCTACCGCTTCTACGACAGGGACGGAAAGCCCGTCGAAACGCCGCTCAACGACCGTGTCATCGGCATTTCGCTTGAAGACCTCAGGAAAGCCGACCGTGTGATGGCGCTGGCAGGCGGAGAATCGAAAACCGAAGCCATTGCGGGCGCCCTGAAACTCGGCGTCATTGATGTGCTTGTCACCGACAAGTTCACTGCGGCTCGGCTCACGGCCTGATCTTGCCCGAGATCAGCCTAAGGCAGCTCGCGCATTATGGAGGAAAGACCATGAGACGTTTTGCGGGCCAGACGGTTTTCGTCACCGGGGGCAACAAGGGGATCGGCCGCGGCATCGCCAAGCGCTTTGCCGATGAGGGGGCCAAGGTCGCCATCGCGGCAATCGAGAAGGACACGCCGGCAGCCGCCGAGGCGCTCGCCACTGAGACCGGCGCCGAGGTGATCGGCATCGTGCTGGACGTGACCGACGCCCGGGCCGTGCAGGACGCCTACGGCGCGGCCGAAGCGAAGCTCGGCGCGGTCTCCGTATCGGTGCAGAATGCCGGGGTCATCACCATCGCCAAGGTGGAGGACCTGACCGAACGCGAATGGGACCTGAACCTCGACGTCAACACCAAGGGCGTGTTCCTGTGCTGCCAGGAGGCGATCCGCCGCTTCCGCGCCAGCGGCACGAAGGGCCGGCTGATCAACACCGCCTCCGGGCAGGCTCGCCAAGGCTTCATCTATACCCCGCACTACGCCGCTTCGAAATTCGGCGTCGTCGGCCTGACGCAAAGCCTTGCCAAGGAACTCGCCCGCGAAGGCATTACCGTGAACGCCATCTGCCCCGGCATCATCCACACCGAGATGTGGGACTACAATGACAGGGTCTGGGGCCAGATGCTCGGCGATTACGGCCCGGGCGAACTGATGGCCGAATGGGTCGAGGGCATACCGATGGGCCGCGCCGGAACGCCTGCCGAAGTCGGCGCCCTCGTCGCCTTTCTGGCCTCGGCGGATGCGGCTTACATCACCGGACAGACGATCAACGTCGATGGCGGATTGATCATGTCGTGAGGGTTGGCTTGGAGAAGCCCATTTGGCATCAGCGGCCGCCGCGTGATCTCGCTCGGCGACCCCTCTACCTGTCCGTTTTACCGAATGTTGTGTCGGGTGACTCCACCTAAATGCACAATGCTAAGCGACCGCCTGTGCACCGGTGATCTCGACGAGCGAACCGCACATGAAGGCGGCTTCGTCGGAGGCAAGGAAGGCGACGAGGGCGGCGACCTCCTCCGGCTTTCCGATCCGGCCGAAGGGAACAAGCCTTGTCGAGATCGGCGATCGTCCGTCCCGACCGCTTCACCCCCGCCTCCAGCATCGGCGTATGGATTTCGCCGGGGCAGACGGCGTTGACGCGTATCTTGTGCGGCGCGTAGTCGCGGGCGAGGTTCTGGGTGAAGGCGGCGACCGCGGCCTTGGAGGTGTTATAGGCGATGTGGTTCGGCGCCGGATGGAGACCCCATTGCGAGGCGGTGTTGACGATGACGCCGCCGCCCGCCTCGATCATGTGCGGGATCGCAGCGCGGCAAAGATAGAACATTGAATCGAGATTGACCGCGAAGCTCGCGTGCCATTCGTCGTCGCTCAGCGACAGGAGGTTGCCCCGCCGGTTGCTTCCTGCATTGTTGACGAGAATGTCGATGCGCTTCTTCTGGTCAAATGCTTCGGCAATCAGAGCGCAGCACGGTTCCCGCTGAGAAATGTCGGCGGCGATCGCAATGGCAGAACCCCCGGCTGTCACGATCTCGGCCGCAACGGCGCCTGCCGCGTCGCCGTTCACGTCTGAGATGACGACCAGCGCCCCCTCCTCCGCGAGCCGCCGCGCTATGCCCGAACCGATGCCGCCGCCTCCGCCGGTAACGACCGCAACCTGGCCTTCGAATCTTTGCATCTCTCGCTCCTCAAGTCCTATCGAATGTAACTGCCGCCATTGACGTCGAGCGTCGCGCCGTTCAGCGACCGCTGCGACGGCCTGAGCGCGAAGGCGACGAGTTCGGCGATTTCGGCGGCCTCAGCCATCTCGCCGATCGGTATGTCGGCGACGGCGGCCTGCTTGCCAAACTTCGCGATGAAGTCCTCGGCCATCTCCGTCCGCACCCAGCCGGGCGCGATCGCCAGCGCCACGACGCCGTCGGCACCGAAGCTGCGGGCGATCGATTTCGTGAGATTGACGAGCGCCGCCTTCGGTGCGCCCTAGGGCATGGCATCGGCCGCATAGCCGCGCTGGCCGGCGCGGCTCGCCATGTTGACGATCCGGCCGCCGCCCTGCGCCTTGAAATGCGTAAGCGCCTGCCTGCAGAGATCGGCGGCGGCGAAGAAGTTCACCTGAAACTCCTTCTGCCAGGCTTGCCGCCACGCGTCGGGCTCGGCGTCGATCGTAATCTCGGTGCGGATCCCGGCATTGTTGACGAGCGCATGGATACGGCCCGCCGCTTCTTCTGCCCGGCGCCAGAGGTCGAATGCCCCCTCGGCCGCCGAAAGGTCCGCCTGAACGATCCACCCCTCGCCGGAAATACGCGCCAGCAGCGCTTCCGCTCCCGCTCGGTCGCGGCCGTAGTGGATGATCGGACGGACGCCCTCTTCCGCCAGGCGCTCGACGATGGCCGCGCCGATGCCGCCGGAAGCGCCGGTGACGAGGACGGTCTGGCCCGATAGGGACTGGATGGACATTGTAGCCTCCTCAACCGAGCTGATCGACCTGCGGACCCCAGCTGTCGGAGAGCGCAAAGCCGCTCCTGAATGGATCCTCGTCCGAAATGCGGAGCTGTTCGCGGCCGTAGATCCAGCCGCGTCCGGTGATCCGCGGCAGCACGGCGGGACGTCCGCCGACCTCGGTGATCCCGATTGCTTCCGCCACGAACTCGCCGCCGATGATGGACCGTGAAGTCCGCCGCTCCCCCACCGCGACCTCGCCGCGCGCGTAAAGTGTCGCAAGGTTCGCCGAACTGCCGGTGCCGCAGGGGGAGCGATCGACGCGGCCCGGCTTCAGCGTCGTGCAGGTGCGCACCGCACCGTCCGGCTCGCGCCCGCGAAACATCACATAGGCAATCTCGTCGACGCCGGTGAGCGTCGGATGCTTCACCGCCACCTGCTCGGAGATCAGCGATTTCAGCTCGATCCCCGCTTCGGCGAGATAGCGCGCATTGGCCGGCGCAATCGCGCTTCCGACCTCATCGACATCGATGATCGCGTAATAGACGCCGCCGAAAGCGATATCGACCTTGATGCGGCCCCAGCGCGGCGTCTCGATCTCCCGATCCAGCGCCTCGGCGAAACTCGGCACGTTATCAAGGCTGACCGACAGGCAGCGGCCTTCGCGGCAGGTGGCGCGGGCGACGATCAGCCCGGCGGGCGTGTCGAGGCGGACGATCGTTTCCGGCTCCCGGATCGCGACCTGCCCGCTTTCAAGCAGGGCGGTGACGACGCAGATGCAGTTGCTGCCGGACATCGGATGGGCGCGGTCGGCCTGCAGCACGATGAAGCCCGCATCCGCATCAGGCCGCGTCGGTGTGACGAGCAGGTTGACCGACATGGCGACGCTGGCGCGCGGCTCGAAGGTGACGAAGCGGCGGAGGCTGTCGTCGACCCGGTTGATGTGGTTCATCTTGTCGAGCAAGGTCGCGCCGGGAATTTCCGGCGCGCCGCCGACAATCACCTTGCCGATCTCGCCCTGGCAATGGACCTCGAGCAAATCAAGCGAGCGATCCCAGGCCATCATTTGATGTACCAGCCCCACTTCTCGCCGGCGGCAAAGCGGGTGATCTGCTTCGTCTCAAGATAGTTTTCAAGACCCCAGCGGCCGAGTTCGCGACCGATGCCCGACTCCTTGTAGCCGCCCCAGGGCGCCTCGGTGAAGGTCGGTTGCGAGCAGTTGATCCAGACGATGCCGGCACGGAAGGCGCTCGCGACGCGCTCGGCACGGACGTCATCCTTCGACATCACCGCCGCGGCGAGACCGAAGCGGGAATCATTGGCAAGCTCGATCGCTTCCTCTTCGGTCGCGAACGGCTTAATGCAGACGACCGGGCCAAAAATCTCCTCACGCCAGGCGTCGCTCTCCAGCGGCACGTCGGTCAGCACCGTCGGCTCGAGATAATAGCCCGTGTCGCAACCTTCCGGCCGCTTGCCGCCGCAGGCGACCATCGCACCGGCGGCCTTCGCCGCCTCGATCGCCGCGACGACCTGCTCGTGCTGGCGCTTGTAGACCAGCGGCCCGAGCAGCACGCCGTCTTCGAGACCGTCGCCGATCCTGATCTTCTGCGTTTCCTCGACAAGCCGCGCCAGCAGCTGATCGTAAATGCCCTCCTGCACGAGGACGCGCGACGTCGCGGAGCAGACCTGCCCTTGGTTCCAGAAGATGCCGAACATGATCCATTCGACCGCCTCGTCGATATCGGCATCGTCGAAGACCACGAAGGGCGACTTGCCGCCGAGTTCGAGGCTGACGCGCTTGATGTCGCGGGCCGCGGCCGCCATGATCTTCGAACCGACCGGGCCGGAGCCGGTAAAGGCGAGCTTGTCGACTTGCTTGTGGTCGATGATCGCCTGGCCGGCGACCGATCCGGAGCCGGTGACGATGTTGAGGACGCCCGGCGGCAGCCCGACTTCGTCGGCGATCGCGGCCAGTTCGAGCGCCGTCAGTGAGGTGACCTCCGCCGGCTTCAGCACCACCGTGCAGCCGGCGGCAAGCGCTGGCGCGACCTTCCAGGCGGCCATCAGCAGCGGATAATTCCAGGGAATGATCGCGCCGGTGACGCCGATCGGCTCCTTGACCGCCTTGGAGGTGAACCGGGCGTCGGGAAGCGCGATCGGCTCCCCGGGATTGTTGTCGAGCTGCTCGGCAAGGCCCGCATAGAAGTCGAAGCAGCCGGCCGCGTCGGCGATATCCCAATCGGCTTCGGGAAACGGCTTGCCGTTGTCGATCACCTCGAGACGGGCGATCTCCGCCTGCCGGGCACGGATGCCCTCGGCAATGGCGCGCAGGTATTTTGCTCTCTGTGCGCCCGAAAGCTTCGGCCAGCCGTCCTTGTCGAAGGCGCGGCGTGCCGCCTTCACGGCGAGATCGACGTCTTCCGCCGTTGCCGCCGCGATCTTGTGGATCACTTCTTCCGTCGCCGGATTGACGACGTCGAACGTCCTGCCGTTCGCGGCCGGCGTCCATTTTCCATCGATATAGAGTTCGCTGCGCATTGTTCGCTCCATTGTTTCCCGCGCTCGCCGTCAGAACCGGTCGACGCGGTATGGTTTGAGATCGATCGGGGGCTCAGCGCCCGTCACGAGGTCGGCGATCAGCCGTCCGGTCGTCGCCGCATAGGTAAGGCCCAGATGCCCATGGCCGGTGGCGTAGAAGATGCCGCGGTGTTTCGCGGAAGGGCCGATGATCGGCACCGTATCGGGAAGCGCCGGCCGGTGCCCCATCCACTCCGTCGCCTTCTCGGCCCGCAGATCCGGCAGCGCCTCGCGCGCGCGCTTGACCAGCACTTTCGCCCTCCGGTAGTCGGGCGCCGCCTCGAGACCGGCCATCTCAACCGTGCCGCCGACGCGAATGCCGCCGGCCGTCGGGGTCACCATGAAGGCGCGCGCCGGCCAGATGATCGAGTGGCGCATCGAGAATCCCGGCGCCATGATCTGGGTGTGGTAGCCACGCTCGGTCTCGAGCGGGACCGGTTCGCCGAGAAGCCGCGCCAGCTTGCCGGTATAGGCGCCGGCTGCGAGCACGACTCGAGAGGCAGAAACCGAACGGCCATCCTTCAGGCGGACGGCTTTGACGCGATCACCACTATCGAAGCCGACGACCTCGCCCTGCTCGATCCTGCCTCCGAGAGCGAGAAACTTTTCGCGCAGTTTCAGGAGGAGCTTGTAGGGGTCGCGGATCGAGCGGTTGTCGGGAAAGAGTACCGCCTTTGCGATCTTCGAGGTCAGCGCCGGTTCGAGATCGCGGATGGCATTGCCGCCGAGGACGTCGTGGCGGAAGCCGAAGCGCTCGAGCACCGCGATATGCTCGCGGTCAGCCCTGAACTCGGCCTCGTCCGCATAGAGGCTCAGGCAGCCCTCCTCGGTCAGCATGTCCGTCAGTTCCGCCGCCTGCAGCAGCGGCATCAGGTCTTCGTAGACGCGACGGCAAAGCACGGCGCCTGCCGCCTCCAGCTCTTTCACCCGCGACGGGCGGCTTGCTTCGAGAAACCGGAGGAACCACGGCGTGAGCTTCGGCAGATAGGAGGGGCGGATACGCACCGGCCCTTCAGGATCGACCAGCCATTTCGGCATCTGCGCCCAGACCGAAGGCCGCGAGGCCGGCATGAATTCGGTGACGGCGATCGATGCCATGTTGCCGTAGGAGGCGCCCTTGCAGTCCGGATCCCTCTCGACGAGCACGGCGCCCTTCCCGCGTCGTTGCAGCTCGTAGGCGATGGTGGTGCCGATAATGCCGGCGCCGACGACAACGACAGGACCTTCGTTATTGCTCATCTTTTATCTTTTCTCGATGTGCTGCTGCATTCAAACCGTGGTCATCCAGGTGTCGGCCACCGTGAAGCCCTCCGGATAGGGATCGGTCGGGTCCATGCCCATCTGGTAGAGACCGGTGATCCAGGCCTGGCCGGCAATCGCCGGTATCACCGCGTCGTACGTCCCGACTTTCGTCAGTCCGTCGATGGTGCAGGTGAAGCGGCTGCCGGTGATCGACTCGTGAATGAGCGTTTCGCCGGGTTGGATAAGGCCTTTCTTATGCAGCAGCGCCAGCCGCGCCGACGAGCCGGTGCCGCAGGGCGAGCGGTCGCAGCGCCCCGGCGAGACGACGACGCAGTTCCTGGCGATAAGCTGGCCATTCTCCCGCCGCAGCGGTCCCATGAACTCCGTGTTGGTGATCCCCGGAATGGCCGGGTTCTCGGGATGTTCGACGGCCAATTGCTCGACGGCCGCGAATTTGAGCTTCTGGCCGATTTCGCAGAGCTCGCGCGCTTCCGAGGGATCAATCGAGAAGCCGAGGTCGGCGGCGTTGACCATGGTGTAGGTCATGCCGCCATAGACGATATCGACCCGAACGCTCCCGAAACCTGCGACTTCGATCTTGGCGTCGACATGGTAGCAAAAGGCCGGCTGGTTCACGAGGCGGACGCTCGTCACCTTGCCGTCCCTGCATTCGCAGCGCACCCTGATCAGGCCCGCTGGAGACTCGAGCGTCAATTGAGTGACCGGCTCCTGCATCGGCAGGATCCCGGCCTCGAGCAGTACCGTCGCCACGCACATCGTGTTCGAGCCCGACATCGCCGGATACTCGGTCGTCTCCAGGATCACATAGCCCATGTCGGCTTCGGGGTGATTGGAGGGAAGCACGATATTGGCATTGTGCCAGACCGCCCCGCGCGGCTCGAACAGCACCATCTTGCGGATGTCGTCCCTGTGGGTTTCGAGATGAACCCGCTTGTCGAACATGGTCTCGCCGGGAACCTGGCCGACGCCCCCGACGATCACCTTGCCGCTTTCGCCTTCGGCATGGCAGTCGACCACCGAAAGGACCTTGCTGAAGCGCATCTCTCTAGCTCCAAAGCCGCGGAAGAATTGTCGAGGCGACGCTTCCCTGATTGTCGAACGGCCGGGAAGCGGCGCTTCGACTGGCGATTACCAATTCAGAATCGGCTCCATGGCGGCGCGGAATTCGGCCTTTTCATCGTTTGTAAGCCGCCCGAGTGGCGCGCGGCACTCGCCCACCGGCAAGCCCTGAAGCTCGCAGCCATACTTGATCTTCTGCACGAACTTGCCGCTTTCGAGGATGTTCATCGCCCGATAGAGGGTTTTCATCTGCGCGCGCGCCTTGTCGAGATCGCCGGAACGGAAGGTGCGGTCCAGGTCGCAGCAGGCTTTGGCCATGCAGTTCGACGGCCCGCAGATCCAGGAATCGGCACCCCAGAACATGAAGTCGAGGGCGATGTCGTCCGAACCGGAAACCAGTTGAATGCGCCCCTCATAGCGGCTCGCGATGTCGACCGCGCGCTGCAATACGCCCGAGCTTTCCTTGATCCCGATCACGCGCGGATTATCGGCGAAATGGTCCATCAGCTCGAAGCTGATGTCCGAACCATCCTTGGCCGGATAGGAATAGAGGACGAGGTTCACATTCACCGCGCCGAGTACGGTTTCATAGTGCCGGATCAGTTCGGCCTGCGTCGGCCGGGTATAGAAGGGCGGAGCGAGCAGCACAGTGTCATAGCCGATCTCCTTGGCGATCGACGTCTGCTCAATGACTTCGCGGGTCGCGGGCGCATTGGTGCCGGCGATCAGGATTTCGCCCGGCTTGGCGAAATCCTTGACGAATTGAAGCACGTCGCGACGCTCCTCCGTGGACTGACTGAAATACTCGCCGGTCGAGCCGTTCGGAACCCAGCCGGTGACGCCGGCTTCGCGCAGATGGGCCAGCAGCTTTTCAAAGGCCTTGAAGTCGACCCTGTTGTTCGCGTCGAACGGGGTGACGAGGGCGGGCATGACGCCAGAGAGTTTCATGGAGGTTCTCCTTTCGAAAGAATTCGGTTCAGATCGCGAGCTTGGTGAGCACGCGCCGCTCGACCAGCGTGACGGCACGGGTGAGCGGGAACGCGATGAGGAAGTAGATGAGGGCGACCACCGTCAGCACCTCGATTGGCCGCGCCGTGTTGTTAGAAATGTTCTGGCCGACGAACATCCGGTCGGCCATGCCGACGGCCGAAACGAGCGCGCTTTCCTTGAACAGGCTGACGCAGTTCGAAAGCAGTGTCGGGACGGCGCGCAGCACCGCCTGCGGCAGGATGACGTTCGTCACCTGGACCCGGCGCGGCAGGGCGAGTGCGACGCAGGCGTCGAGCTGTTCCGGACCGATGGATTTCAACGATGCGCGGAAGGTCTCGCTGGTGATCGCGCCCATGTAGAGTGTGAGCGCGATCACGCCCGAAGTGAGGTTGGAGAGCTCGACGCCGAGGATCAGCGGCAGGCAAAAGAAGATCCAGAAGAGCTGGACGAGCACCGGCGTGCCGCGGAAGAACTCGACATAGACGCTGGAGACAGTCCGCAGCAGAGCGCTGCGCGATGTGCGGGCTAGGCCGATGAAGAAGCCAAGGCTGCAGCCGAGCACGATGCAGATCAGCGTCAGCTTGATGGTCATCCAGAGGCCGAGAAGCAGCGCTTCCTGGAAACGAAGGATGATGGAGAAATCGAGAGCCATGGGTCTTCTCCTCAGCTCATCATCAGTTGGCGGCGGCGTTCGAGATAGCCGACGATCTGCGAGACGGGGAACGAGACGGCGAAGTATACCAGAGCGACGATGGTGAAGGTCTCGATCGGCCTGTACGTCTCCGTCGCCAGCGTCTTCGCCTGGTACATGAGGTCCTGCACGGCGACGATCGCGACCAGCGCAGTCTGCTGAAAGATACCAATGCCGTTGGTCAGCAGGACCGGGATCGACGCCCGCACCGCGGTCGGCAGCACGATATAGAGGGTGCGCTGCAGCGGGTTGAGGCCGAGCGCGATGCCGGCATCGAACTGCTCGCGCGGAACTGCCTGGATCGCGGCGCGATAGGCCTCGGCATTGAAGGCCATCAGGTTGAGGCCGAGCGCCAGGATGCCCATCGTCACCGAGCCGAGGAAGACGTTGAACAGCATCGGCACGCAGTAGAAGAACCAGACGATCTGGACGATCGCCGGGGTGCAGCGGAAGAATTCGACGAAGAGCATCGCCGGCAGCCGCACCGGCGCGAAGCGGCTCATGATGAGGAGCGCCAGCGGAAAGCCCAGCACGACCCCGATGATATTGGCGGCGACCGTCAGCTCAAGCGTGACGATCAGCCCTTCCCAGAGCGGCCCGAGGGAGACGGACTGGAAATCGAAGGAGTAACCCATCTCGCCCTCCTAGTGCCGGATATGGAAGACGCGATCGATGAAGTCGCGTGTGCGCTCTTCCTTGGGCGCGCCGAGCACCTGCTCCGGCGGGCCGTCCTCGACGACCACGCCGCCGGCGCAGAAGATGACGCGCGAGGCGATGTTCTTCGCAAACCACATGTCGTGAGTGACGATAATCATCGGCATGTCCTGGGCGGCAAGCTGCAGGATGACCTGCTCGACTTCGGCGACGAGCTCGGGATCGAGCGCCGAGGTCACCTCGTCGAACAGCATCAGCCTCGGATCGAGCATCAGGGCGCGGGCGATTGCGACGCGCTGCTTCTGTCCGCCGGACAGCTGCGCCGGATAGGCATTGGCCTTGGCGCCGAGGCCGAAGCGCTCGAGCAGCGCCTGGGCCCGCTTGATGGCGCTCGCCTTGGCTTCACCCCGGACCTTGCAGGGCGCGAGGGTCAGATTCTGGATGACGGAGAGATGCGGGAACAGCGTGTAGTGCTGGAACACCATGCCTATCGAGCGCCGCACCTCGGTGTCGATCTCAGTTTTCTTCTCGGCGCTCTCGGAGGAGATATAAGGCTTGCCGCCGAAGCTGATCGAGCCGCTGTCGATCTTCTCGAGCCCCATCATGACGCGCAGCAGCGTGCTCTTGCCGCCGCCGCTCGGGCCGATGACGACGACCCGTTCGCCGGGCATCATCTCGATGTCGAGGCCCTTGAGCACCTGAATATGCGGGCCATAACTCTTGTGGAGGGACTGGATTTTGACAAGGGGAGCACTGAAGGACATGGTCATCGCCGACCTCGCTGGTCAAAAGAAGGGATGAGAGTGCCCGGGCTGGCACGTGGCCGCGCCCGGCCCCCTACAGTTTCGTTACTGCGCGCTCTTCAGCACCTCGTCGACGGCCTTGCGGATCAGTTCGTCTACGTGACCGGTCGCGATTTTTTCCTCGAGGAAGATGTTCACCACCTCGACGTCGGCAGCCGACAGCTGATGCGGCAGGCCGAAGGCGACGCCCTGTTTCGCCAGCGCCGGCGTCGGATTCAGCGCGACCGCCCAACCGGGGTTCGACTGGGTGAAGAGCTGGTTGGTGTCCGAGGCATCGACGAGGATGTCGGCGCGGCGCGAGACGACGGCGAGGCGCGTTTCATCGTTACCCGGCAGGCGCAGGATCGTCGCGTTCTTAACCGCGGCGGTGATCGCCTTGTCCTGGGCGGTGCCCGACATGACCGCGAGCGTCACGTCCTTCTTGTCGATATCGGCAACCGAAGCCACGCTGGCGGGGATCTTCGGGTTCTCGTTGTTGTAGGCGAGCGAGATCTGGTACTCCATCGCGGGAACGGAGAACTGCACGGCCATGGCACGCGCCGGCGTCCTGTTCAGCGCCAGCGAAAGGTCCCATTTCCCCGCCTGCAGGCCAGCGACGATATTGTCCCAGGTGGTGTCGACGAATTCCGGCTTGACCTTCAGCGTCTCGGCGAATTCGCGGCAGAGATCGGCGAAGAAGCCGGAATATTCGCCGCTCGCCGGATCGCGCATGACATAGGGCGGAGCAACGGCCGCGCCGCAACGAAGGACGCCCGCCTTCTGCACGTCCTGCCAATAGCCTTCGGCGGTCTCAGCGGATGCGGCGGTGGTTGAGAGTCCAGCGATCAGGGCAAGCGCAGGCATCGCCCGCATTGCGGACGCAAGCATCTTCGAAAGCATCTTCAATTTCCTCTGTTTGATGTGCGCGGTGCGCGGTTCCACCCGTCGGCTATTGCCGATCTTGTTCTTCGTCTGTCGTCTACGTGTCGACACGATATTTATGTCGGCAACGTGTCGACATTGTCAAGCGGAGAATTTACATTGTCTCGGCGGGGCTCTTCTGGCCTTATGCGTCCGAACGACGGAAAGGGACGTAAGTGTCTGACGAAACTGAAACCAAGCGCGCCAGGGGCACCGGCTGGAAAAATGTCTACGAGACGCTCCGAAACGAGATCCTGGCGCTGACGCTCGCTCCCGGCCAACTTCTCGACGAGAGCACGCTTGCCGAACGGTTCGACATGTCCCGCTCGCCGGTCCGCGAGGCGCTGATCCGCCTCGCCGGCGAGGATCTGGTCGTCACGCTTGCGAACCGCAGCACCATTGTGGCGCCGATCGAGGTCGCGACCTTCCCGAAATATGTCGAGGCGCTCGATATCGCCCAGCGCATGAACACGCGGCTTGCCGCGGAACTGCGGACGGAGATGGACCTCAAGACGATCGCCAGGCGGCAGAAGGAATTCGAAGCGGCGGTCAAGACCGGCAATCACCTCGAGATGTCCGAGGCCAACAAGCAGTTCCACATGTCGATTGCCTACGCCGGGCGGAATCCCTATCTGGCGTCCTTCTACGAGCGGCTGCTCAACCAGGGCCAGCGCATGCTGCATCTCCACTTCGAGTATCTGGAGCGCACGCACGAAGGCTATCTGCTGACCGACGAGCACAACCAGATGCTCGAAGCGATCCGGGAGAAGAATGTCGATCTCGCCGACGAGCTGGCGCACGCCCATACGCGCCAGTTCCAGCAGAACTTCATCAATTTCATGCGCGAGAACTACACGACGGACGTCTCGCTCGGACGGCGCAAGGCTGCGGAATAGATGCGGATCGGCTTCGTCGGCACAGGCACCATTACCGAGGCGATGGTGACGGGCATCGTCGCCTCCCCGCTCGACGTGGCGGAGATCATCGTCTCGCCACGCAACCGGGAGATCGCCGCCCGGCTCGCGGGCCGGTTTCCCAGCGTGCGGATCGCCAAGGATAACCAGGCGGTGGTCGATGTGGCCGAAATCCTGTTCCTGGCAATCCGGCCGCAGATCGCAGAGGAAGTGATTGCCGAACTCACCTTCCGGAAAGGCCAGGCGGTCGTCAGCGTCATCGCGGCGACGGACCGCCCGAGGCTCTTGAGCTGGATCACCGGAGAGGTGGACCTCACCCAGGCGGTTCCCCTGCCCTTTGTCGCCGAACGCGACGGCGTCACCGCGATCTATCCGCCGAACCCGAGCGTTGCCGCTCTATTCGCCGCCCTTGGCACCGCAGTCGAATGCGAGACGAAGGAGGATTACGACCTCCTCGCCGCCGCCAGCGCCCTGATGGGCACCTATTTCGGCATTCTCGATCGAACGACCGGCTGGCTTGCCGAGAAAGGCATGGAGCGCGAGAAGGCCCGCGCCTATCTGACCCCGCTCTTCGCCAGCCTGGCGCAGACGGCGGTCAGGGCCGAGGCGACGCCCCTCGACACGCTGAGGCGCGAGTTCTCGACGCCCGGCGGCTTGAACGAGCAGGTGTTCGACGATTTCGAAGGCGGCGGCGGAAGCCGTGCCTTGACCGAGGCGCTCGAAGCGGTGCTGCGCCGTATAAGACGATAACGGGTCAGCCGATCCCCGCTTGACGCTGCGACGGCGAGCCACGGCCGCCGCTTCGGCTTTACATTTCTTTACATTCGCCCGGAAGGCTCGAAACGTTGCCCTGTTAGCTTTCCTCCATTGCAGCAGGTGCTGCGGAGTGAAAGGAGACTGACTATGGAAAACGAGGACAAGAACCTGTCGAGCCCGACCGCCGGAGCGCCCGCTTCGAAGGGCTGGGGTCGGCGCGCCGCGATCGGCGGGCTCGCCGCCGTCGGCGTTGTCGGCGCGGTCGGATTTGCTGCCGCGCGCAGCGACGATTTCGGCTTCGGCATGGGCCGGTTCGGCATGGGCGGCCATATCATGCACGCGCATATGGGAGGCGGCTTTATGGAACAGCGGATCGGCTCCATGCTCGACGAACTCGACACGACGCCCGAGCAGGAAGACAAGCTCTGGGACATCATCGACAATGCCCGGACCGAGATCAGGCCGACTTTCCGGGACTTCCGCGAGACGCGCGAGCAGGTTATCGAACTCCTCGGTGCGGCGACCGTCGACCGCGCCGCCGCCGAGAAACTGCGCAGCGAGCGCATTGCCGCGATCGACGCGGCTTCGCGCAAAATGACGACTGCGCTCCTCGAAGCCGCCGAAGTGCTGACGCCGGAGCAGCGCGCCAAGCTTGCTGCGCATTTGAAGGAGCGCAGGGGCCGCGGCCCGTGGTAAGACCAACGAGCGATTGAACGGAACGGAAGCGATGGCGGAACGGGTCTTGATTGTTGACGACGACACGCGCCTCTCCGCCATGCTTGCCGACTATCTCTCCGGAAACGGCTACACCGTCCACACCGCTGCGACGGCCACGGCGGGACTGACCGACCTTGGCCGCCGTGCGCCGGACGCAGTAATCCTCGACGTCATGCTGCCGGACTTTGACGGCTTCGAAACCTGCCGGCGCATGCGCGCGGTTTCCGACGTCCCCATCCTGATGCTGACGGCCAAGGGCGAAGAGACGGATCGTATCGTCGGCCTGGAGCTCGGAGCCGACGACTATCTGCCCAAGCCCTTCAATCCGCGCGAGCTGCTCGCCCGGTTGAAGGCCATCCTGCGCCGCCGCAACGGCAGCGCGCCGGTTTCGCGGACCTTGCGCTTCGGGCGGCTGGAGATCGATCCGGGCTCCCGCTCGGTCCGGATCGACGGCCGCGAATGCGGCCTCACCAGCTACCAGTTCGACCTGCTTGTGGCGCTTGCCGAAAATGCCGGCCGCACGCTGTCGCGCGAGCAACTGATGGACGCCGTGAAAGGCGAGGAGCTGGAAGCCTTCGACCGTTCCATCGACGTCCATGTCTCACGCATCAGGGCGGCCATCGAGAGCGATCCCAAGCATCCGCGACGCATCGTCACCGTGCGCGGCGCCGGCTATGTCTTCGCCCGCTTCCAGGACGACGAGAGATAAAGCATGTCGCCCAAAAATGTGCCGCGGTTCGGGATAACGACATGCGTCCAGACAGAGACCTAGAGCGATGCGCAGCCGGCTGTTCCTGAAAATTTACCTGACGTTGCTGGCGAGCCTTGCGGCGGTCGCCGTCGCCAGCGCCGCCTTCGTGTGGCTCGGACAGGGCGAAGAGGATGTGAGCTGGCAGAGCCAGCGCGCGCGCTTCGTTGCAGCACTCATCCCGTCGGACATGGACCGGCAGTCGGTCGAGGCGACGTTGAAGCGGTTTTCCCGGGCTTTCGACGCCGACCTTGCGGTCTATGATCGAAACGGCAGGCTGATCGCCGGCGCCGGCCGGCCGCTCCCGCGCGACATTCTCGAGCGGCGCTGGCGCCACGACAGAGGCGACGTTCACACCATGGTGACCGAGTTGCCCGACGGTCGCACCGTGGCCGCGCGCATGGCACGGCCTTTCCGGCCGGCCGGCCGCAATCCGCTCGCCTATCTGGCGCTGATCGCTGGCGTCATCGGCCTTGCCGCCTATCCGGTGGTGCGTCACCTGACGCGACGGCTTGAGCGGCTGCGCGAAGGCGTCGATGCCTGGGGGCGGGGCGATTTTGTCGCCCGCGTGCCGGCGAATGGCCGCGACGAAGTGGCGGCGGTGGCGAAGAGCTTCAATAAAGCCGCCGATCACGTCGAACGGCTGATCAAGTCGCACCGCGCTCTTCTCGCCAATGCCAGCCACGAATTGCGGTCGCCGCTTGCCCGGCTGCGCGTGGCGATCGACCTCTACGAGC
This sequence comes from Sinorhizobium sp. FG01, assembly GCF_002531875.1. Classification (NCBI taxonomy): domain Bacteria; kingdom Pseudomonadati; phylum Pseudomonadota; class Alphaproteobacteria; order Hyphomicrobiales; family Rhizobiaceae; genus Sinorhizobium; species Sinorhizobium sp. FG01. Next base: position 26,890 of record NZ_NWTB01000018.1, on the reverse strand, counting down.
AGGCACCGGACGACAACCGCAAGGAGGAGATCGTCCGCAACCTTGCCGAGCTGGACACGCTGGTCGAGGAGATCCTGCTGGCGAGCAGGCTCGACCATGTCGAGCGACTCGATGCGCCCGAGCCCGTCGACCTCCTGGCCCTAGTCTCGGAAGAAGGGGCGCGCAACGGCGTCGATGTCTCCGGCACGCCCGCGACCGTCACAGGCGATGCGCGCCTGCTCGGCAGGTTGGTGCGCAATCTCATGCAGAACGCGCTCCGCCACGGCGGCCCGCCAGTCTCGGCCACCGTCGCCCAAGCCGACAGAAAGGTGGAGCTCAGGGTCCGCGACCACGGCCCGGGCATACCGGATAGCGAGGGCGCCCGCGTTTTCGAGCCGTTCTACCGCCCCTCGGGACGCAGTGAGGCCGCGGGCGGCTGGGGCCTGGGGCTGGCGCTTGTGCGCCAGATCGCCGAGCGCCACGGCGGCGCCGTCCGCTATGATTCCCCGGCGGGCGGCGGCGCCTGCTTCATCGTAACGCTTCCCGCGTATCGGGACGCCCGGGCCCTAAGTGCTTCGCGCGCCGGACGCGCCGCGCCGTAGAGGCTCTCAGCGGCTGATCGTTGCCTGGAGCGCGTCGATGGAGGACCGGATGCCTGCCTCCGTGGACATGGTGAAATCCTCCATCTCGAGGCTTACCCAGCCGTTGTAGCCGCACATGCGGACGACCGAGAAGAACTCCTTCCACCATTGCAGATCACGGCCGGCGCCGACGGCGACGTAGTTCCAGCTGCGGTTGGCGACGTCGGTGACCTCCTTCAATTCCAGAAGGCCGTTCACATCGGCAAGCCCCCGCTCGATACGGGTGTCCTTGCCGTGGCAATGGTGAATGGCGTTGCCGAGTGCGCGGGCCGATGCGATCGGATCGGCGCCCATCCACATCAGATGCGACGGGTCGAGGTTCATGCCGACCGTCGGGCCGACCTCGTTGCGCAGGCGGAAGAGAGTCTCGGGATTCCAGACCAGCATGGCCGAGAAGTTTTCGAGGGCGTATTTCTCGACGCCGGTCTCCTTGGCGAGCTTCACCAGATCGTGCCAGAGCGGGAAAGCGCGCTCTTCCCACTGGTAGCGATCGCGCTCCGGCATCTCGTCGGGCCAGCTCTTGGTGTAGACGAGCCAGTTCGGCACCACGTCGCCGGGCGCCGCTTCCGGCAGGCCGGACATGGTCACGACGGTCTCGACGCCGATCTCGCCTGCGAGGCGGATCGTCTGCTCCATCTCCTTGCGGTGGCGCTTGCCCATGGCACCCGGATCGAGCGGGTTGGCCGAGCAGTTGAGGGCCGCGATTTTGAGGCCGCGCGCCTCGATCTCCTTGAGCTTCGTCCTCAAGAGCGCCTTGTCGGCCAGGAGTTCGTCGGCCCGGAAATGCGGCGCGCGGGACCAACCGCCGCCGGTCATCTCGATGCCTTCGACACCGAGTTTGACGCATTTGTCGAGCATATCGGTGAAGGAGAGCTCTCCCATCACATCGGTGCAGATCGAAAGTTTCATTTTGTCTCTATCCAAAAAAAGGGGGGCGCCCGAAAGCGCCCCAGGTGGTGGAGCTCAGTGAAAGTCAATCCAGGCCGAACCTGCATCCGCCGAACGGACGCAGTTCTCCAGCCAGCGGACACCTTCGGTGCCGGCCTTGATGCCCGGATAGTGGTGCGTCTTCAGGAAGGCTTCGTCGCCGCGCTTCTTCGCGTCGATCGCTTGCGCGATCCACAGGTAGATGTTCGACCAGCTGTCGCCGAGGCCTTCGGAATGCAGCGCCCCCATGCGGTCGACCGCAAGGCTTTCTTCCTCGAGATAAGGCATGCCGTGATGGAGCGTGCGGTTCGGCTCGCCCTGGACTTCGTAGATCAGCTGATCGGGGTGGCTGTCGCTCCATTCGACGGAGGCCTTGGAGCCGACGAAACGGTAGCGCTGCGACCCCATGTTGCCGGCGTTGACCGACGAAACCCAGAGATGGCCGCGAGCGCCATTGTCATAGTGCATGAGAACGGTCGCGTGGTCTTCGAGCGGCGCACGGGTCGGGATGAACGCCTTGCGGTCGCAGAGCAGCTTGTCGATCTTCAGATGCGGCAGGACGATCTCGGAGAGGTAATAGAGATGCGTGCCGATGTCACCGAGAACGAAGGTGGGGCCGGCGGTCTTCGGGTTCGTGCGCCACTTCACGGCCTCGCCGGCGCCGACGTCGTCGCCCGAGTTGAAGCCGTGGGTATATTGCATATCGACGATGCGGATATCGCCGAGCATGCCCTTCTTGACCATGGCGGCCATCTGGTGAACCAGCGGGTGGCCGGTGAAGCCGTAGGTCACACCGACGATCAGGCCCTTTTCCGCGGCAAGCCTTTCGACCTCCTCGCATTCGGCCACGGTGAAGAACAACGGCTTTTCGCAGATGACGTGAAGGCCGGCCTCGAGGCAGGCCTTGGTGATCTCGTAATGGGTGAAATTCGGCGTGGCGATCGAGACGACCTCGACGCCGTCTTCGCGTGCCGTCTCCCTGACGATCAGTTCCTTGTAGTCGGCATAGCAGCGGTCCGCCTCGACGCCGAGTCTCACGCCGAAATCACGGCCGCGTTCGGCGTCGAGATCGAAGGCGCCGGCGACCAGCCGATAGGTGCCGTCACGCAGCGCCCCGGTGCGATGCTTGTAGCCCACCTGGCCGGTGCGGCCGCCACCGACCATACCCCAGCGGAGCGGCCGTTCGATAAGTCTTTCGCCATTCAGCATTTTCGAACCTTTCAGGAATGTTGTCTTCTTGACCGTCGGGCGTGACCGGAACGTCGGTTACCGGGGCGCCTCCAATGTCGTGCGATAGAGGGAATGGCGGTCGCGCATGCGGACCGGCTCGAGTGCGCCGCTCTCCACTGCCTTCAGCGCCGCATCGGCGACCACCGTCGCGGCATAGCCGTCCCAGGTGGAGGGCCCGGTCGCCGTCCCCCGCGCCGCAGCGGCAACCCACTCGCGGAACTCCTGGTCATAGGCTTCGATGAACCGCTCGCGCCAATCGGCGGATACCAACTGGCGCACGCCATGGATGTCGCGGATGACGGTCGCCGGACGGAGCGGCAGGCTTGCGGTGCCCTCCTCGCAGCTAACCTCGCCGCGGATGTCATAGCCGTAGGCGATGTTGACCGAGATCTCGACATCGACCAGCACACCGGAGCCCATGTGCAGAAGCACCACCACCGGATCGCGCAGGTCCCTGCCACGGCGCGAGCGGCGCGGCACGCGAACCTCGACCCCCGTCACCTCGTCGTTCAGAAGCCAGCGCGAAATGTCGGCGTCATGGACGAGCGTGTCGTTAAGCGGCATGTCCGAGGTATAGAGCCCCTCGGGAACCGCGGCATTGCGGTGGGTCGAATGGAAGATCAGCGGCGCGCCGAGAATGCCGGAATCCAGCGTCGCCTTGAGGCGGCGATAGTCGGCGTCGAAGCGGCGCATGAATCCCACCTGCACCAGGCGTCGGCCGAACGCCACCTCGGCCTCCATGACCCTCAGCGCTGCGGCCACGGTCGTGACCAGCGGCTTTTCGCAGAAGACGGGCTTGCCGGCGGCGATGCAGTCGAGAAGCTGCTCCTCGTGGGCGGGGCCCCAGGAGCAGATGACCACCGCCTCGACCGTCTCGGAGCGGATGAGGTCGCCCGCCATGGCAAAGACCGCCACCCCCTCCGGCGCGACAGCGGCAGCGCGAGCCCCGTCGATATCGCTCACCGCGACGACTTCGACGGCCGAGAGGACCCGGGTCAGGCGGCGGATGTGGTCCTGACCGATCATGCCCGTGCCGATGACACCGACTTTGAGGGTCATTTCGCCCCCCAGTACTTATCGATGTAGCGCTGCATTTCGGCGCGCATGAATGTGCCGGAATGATCCGCCTTGTCTTCCCAGGCAAAGACGCAGGCGGTCATGATGCCGTCGAAGCCCACTTCGGCGAGGGTGGCGAAGAAATCGTCCCAGGGAACCTCGCCCTGGCCGATGTTCAAGTGCTGATGGACGCGGGCCTGCGTGCCCGGAGGGTTGAGAATGTAGCGCAGGCCCGAAGAGGCCTTGTGGTTGAACGTGTCGCCGACGTGGACGTGCGCGAGCACGTCTCTAGCCTCGCGCAGCATCGTCTTGGTGTCGTCGCCGAAGTAAAAGGTGTGCGGTGCGCAGTAGAGAAATTTGACGTTCTTCGAATTGACCGTGCGAATGATGTCGAGAGCGGGCTGCAGCGTCTCGCACCAGTCTTCCGGATGGGGCTCGACATGAAGCATGATGCCCTCGCGCTCGAAGACCGGGACGAGCTCTTCCATCGATCGCCACCAGGCGTCTTCGCAGGCTTCGATCATCGAGCCGGTGTGGCAGCAGTAGCACGAGCCCTTGTCGGGATGCGGGCCTCGGCCGAATTCCGAGTTCATCGTGTCCACGCCGAGTTCGACGGCGATCTCGATGGCCCGCTTCCAATGCTTCACCGCCGCCTGACGCTCGGTCTCGTCATTGGAGGCCCAGCGATACATGGGCAGCAGCGAGGCAATGCCGACATCGGCGTCGGAGAGCGCCTTCTTGAACGACTTCAAACGGTCAGGGAAGACGCGCGGCGCCTTGAACCATTCGAGGAAATCGCCGCGCGGCGAAAGCTCGATCCAATCGTAACCGAGTTCCTTGACCTTGCTGGGCAACTCCTCAAGCGAGAGATGGCGATGCATAAAGGGGTCGATTGCTATCTTCATTTTGACCTCCAGATTTCGGACGCAAGTCTCCCTCCTTCGACTGCGGTCCGTTCAGGCGCTGTCGAAGCTGCGGGTATTGCGCAAGTTTGTTTGTGGTGCCGTCAGCGATTACTGGGCTGGCGGCGGTTGATGTCCCTCATGACTTGCCATGTAGGTTTCGATTTGAGCCTCGAGGTCCGCCATCGTTTCCCCGCCTGCCATCAGGTCGGTAATCTCCTCACGGGTCTTCTCGCCCCTGCGGAAATCGGCGGCGATTGCCCCGCGGATGAGCACGGCGAAATGATCGCCCACCGCCATCGCATGCATGACTTGGTGGGTGATAAAAACCACTGCCAGGCCCCGCCGCTTCGCCTCGTTGACGATCCTGAGCACATGAGCCGCCTGTTTCACGCCGAGAGCGGCTGTCGGTTCGTCGAGGATCAGCACGCGGGCGCCGAAATGCACGGCACGGGCAATTGCAAGCGACTGGCGTTCGCCGCCTGAAAGCCCCCCGACAAGACGATCGCCATCGTCGATGCGGGTGATCCCGAAGTCCTGCACGGCCTTGACGGCAATCTCGTTCGCCGTCTTGCGGTCATAGACCTTGAACGGCCCCCAGCCCTTAGTCGGTTCGACACCGACGAAGAAGGAACGGCCGATCGACATCAGCGGAAAGGTGCCGCCGAATTGATGTACGGTCGAGATGCCCTTTTCCTGCGCATCGCGCGGCCCGCTGAACTCGACCGGGTTGCCGTCCATCAGGATCGTGCCGCGCGTCGGTTTGTGCACCCCCGCAAGCGTCTTGATGAGCGTCGACTTGCCGGCGCCATTGTCGCCGAGCAGGCAGAGCACCTCGCCCGCACGGACCCTGAGCGAGATGTTGTGAAGCACGTCGATAGGACCAAAGCTCTTGTCGACATTTTGAAGTTCAAGGATCGGAGTATTGTCTGACATGGTTGGACGCTCACTTCTTTTTCTTCGGCACGAAGCTGAGTGCCATTCGCCGGAACGTGTTGTTCATCAGAACCGCGGCCATCAGCATCACGCCGATGATGAGGTTTGACCAGTTGCGGTCGATGTCGGTGAAATAGATGCCCTGGTTGACGACAGCGAAGGTCAGCGCGCCGAGGAAGATGCCGGCGACCGAACCGAAGCCGCCGGTGAGCAGCACGCCACCCACCACGATAGAGACAATCGTGTTGAAGATATAGTTCATGCCGCCCGAGACCTGCGCGGAGTTGAACAGGATCGCCCCGCACATGCCGACGAAGGAAGCCGCCGTGCTCGACAGAACAAAGAGAGCAATCTTCAGCCGCTTGGTCGGGATCCCGGCATTGCGGGCGCTGACTTCGTCTCCTCCCATCGCGAAGATCCAGTTGCCGTAGCGCGTCGCGTGCACCACGAAGCCGAAGATCACCGTGACGACAAGCCACCACAGGATGATGACCTGGAACTTGCCGAGGATGAGCTGGCCGAAGACCATCTTGGCCCAGGCCGGCGCATCGAGCGGAACCGAGGCGGCCCCGGTCAGGATGACCGATCCCGCCAGGACGAGACCCTGCACCGCGACCAGCGTGCCCAGTGTGATGATCAGCGAGGGCACGCTCGTGCGCACCGCCAGGAAACCGTTCGCCAGTCCGACCAGCACGCCGAAGGCGAGCGCACCGAGCATGCCGATTACGATCGGCAGGTCGTAATAGCCCGACAGAATGGCGATCGACATCGACCCCGCCGGGATCATCGCGCCGATCGAGATGTCAAGCTCCCCAGCGATCATCAGAAGGCCGACCGGCAAGGCGACGATGCCGAGATTGGCCGCGAAATTGACCCAGCTTGCAGCGCCGAAGAGCGATCCCAGGCTGACGCCACCGAAAGCCACATAGAAGGCGATCACCGCGACGAAGCTCAACACGGCCCCGAACTCCGGGCGGCGTACGAATTGTCCTATGGAAAAGGCGTTCATCTCCCGGCCCTCATTTCTTCTTCTTCGCTGCGTAGGACATCGCCATCAGCCGGAACCTGTCGTTCATCATCACAGCGAGCAGCAGCAGCGCGCCGATGATGACGCTGCCGAGGTTCGGGTCGATCCCGGTGAAATAGACGCCCTGGTTCACGATCGCGAAGGTGAGCGTACCGAAGACAATGCCCACCACCGACCCGGCGCCTCCGGTCAGAAGCACGCCGCCAATGACCACGCACATGATCGAATTGAAGATGAACGACTGCCCCGCGAGCACCTGCGCACTTTGATAGACGAACACCTGGCTGACGCCGACGAAGGCGGCACAGAAGCCCGACAGCATGTAGAGCGCGATCGTCAGTCTGGCCGTCGGAATGCCGGCATTGCGGGCCGAGACCTTGTCGCCACCCAAGGCGAAGATCCAGTTGCCGACGGGCGAGATGTGCAGAAGGTAGAAAAACCCCGCCACGAACAGGATCCACCAGAAGATCGTCACCTGAAACATGCCGCCGATGAACTCGCCGAGGACCGCCTTGGCGGTCGGGCTCGGCACGAGCGACACGCCGGTGCTGCCGGCGATGAGCACGGTGAAGCCCAGCGTCAGGCCCATGACGCCGAACATGGAGCCGATGGTGACAATCAAGGATGGCACCCCGGTGCGATTGACGATGAAGCCGTTGAAAAAGCCGACCATGACCCCGACGCCCAGACCGGCAGAAATCCCGACACTCTCCGGAAGGCCGTAGTGGCCGGAAATGATGGCGACCGTCAGAGATGCCGCCGGAATAATCGCGCCGATCGAGAAGTCCATTTCCCCCGCGATCATCAACAGGCCTACCGGCAGCGCGACGAGACCTATCTCGGCGGCAATGTTGAGCCAGCTTGCATAGCCCGCAGAGGACAGGAAGACACTGCCGCCGATCATGGCGAAGAAGACGAACACCGCCACCAAGCCCAGGAGCGACCCCGCTTCGGGCCGACGGGAGAGCTGGCCGATCGTTGCCTTGATATTCTCGCCACCGGAAGGAACGGAGGCGACGGGGAGACTATTTGTCGTGTTCATTTGACACCACCAATGAAGCCGAAGACCGGTAACGATCGCCACTATTGGACTGGAAGCCGCCTGCCTCAAGCGGCGGCTTCGCGACGTGCCGCCCGAGGCTTAGCGGGCGCCTGCCTTCACACCCGCCAAGGTGGCGTCGACATTCGCCTTGTCGATGACGCCGGGACCGGTCAGGATCTCCCGGGTCGGCACCGTGAGGCCATAATTGACCTTGCCGTTCAGGATCGAGACCGCCAGGTAGCCCTGCAGGTAACCCTGCTGGTCGATCGCGCAAAGCTGGGTACCGCTCTTGATGTTGTTCAGGATCGTTTCGTCCATGTTCATGCCGCAGACCTGCACCTGACCCTGCTTGCCGGCCTGCGCCACGCCGTTGACCGCCGAGTTCGTGTCGACGTTGCCGATAGCGAATACGGCCTTGATGTCCGGGTTTTGCAGCAGATGCGCCTTAAGGGCCTGCGCCACGGCCGTCGCCGAACCGAAGGAGGTCGCGGGTAGCGGCAGTGCCGAGCCGACGCCGCCACCCTCGGTAACCCCATCGATCATGCCCTTGCAGAAGGCTTCGATGTTCGCCGCACCCGGTAGCGTGTTGAGGCAGACCGCGTTCTTCAGGTGATGCGTGGCGAAATAGGTGCCCGCAGCCTTGCCCGACAGGTAATCGTTGGAACCGACATAGTTCATCGCGCCGAGGCGGTCGGCAGCCTCGATGCCGCCGGCGTTATAGATGACCAGCGGAATGCCGGCATCGGTGACCGCCTTGAATGCGGGATCCATCGCCTCCGGCACCCAGTCCGGGCCGACGATCGCATCGGCGCCCTGGTCGATGGCCTGGCGAATAAGTTCCGCCGCGTCGACACCAAGGTTGTCATAGTTCTGCGGCCCGAGCCAGGTTACCGACCCGCCCTGCGCCTCCACGACCTTGCCTGCATCCTCGGCGCCCTTCTTCACGATCGACCAGAACGGATCATCCGGCTTGCCGCCGACGACAAAGATGTTGGCAGCCATAACGGCCGTTGCAGTGCAAGTAATGATCGCTGCAGCCGACACGGTTGCCGCGAGACGGCGAAATCTACTCATCTGATTCTCCTCCCTAGAGCTTGCGATCGCGACGACGCCTCCCAAGACGCCCCCCGTTGTCGCTGGAATGTTTGTACCAAACGGCTCACCGTTGTGGAATAGTTGTTGCAACTCGTGGAGATTTTTGTATCATTTAGTCTCATTCCGATTTGGTGTGAAATATATCATGAAAAAGCGCCCTACCATTGCCGATCTTGCCGGGGCATCCGGCGTCAGCGTGTCGACAATCAACCGGATCCTTGGCGGCTCCGGCTCGGTGCGCGCGGATACGATCGAAAGAGTGCAGAACGCCGCGGAAGAGATCGGATTTTACGGGATAGGCGTCATCGAGGACCGCAAGAGGCGGGCGCTTCCGAGCTACCGCTTCGGTTTCCTCCTGCAGCAATCGAGCCGTGAACTATATCGGCTGTTCGGCGCCAAGATCGTCGAGGCGGCAGCGAGGCGACAGCATGAGAAGATCGAGCCCCTGGTCGATTTCGTCGATCTTCTCGAGCCCCAGAACATCGCCGATCGCCTGGAAGTGCTCGGCAGGCGCTGCAATGCGGTCGCCATCATCGCCGGCGACCATCCCCTGATCAGCCAGACGATCCATTCACTGAAATCCCGCGGCAAACCCGTGATTGCCTATGTCACGGATCAATCCGCGCCGGACCGGGCAGGCTATGTGGGCACCGACAATTGGAAGCTCGGCCGGACCGCAGCATGGTTCCTCGCACAGACGACCTGCACCCCCGGCCGCGTTGCGGTGTTTATCGGCAACCACCGCTATCAATGCCAGGACATTTCAGATGCAAGTTTCCGGTCCTATATGCGGGAGCACGCGCCGCATCTGAGGGTGGACGACAGCCGGCCGACACATGAGGAGCCGCAGGAAGCCTACCGGATCGTGACCGAGTTGCTCTCGGGGCTCGACGATCTCAGAGGCATCTATATCGCAGGGGGCGGCATTTCGGGCGTTCTGCGCGCGCTGCGCGAAGCCCCGGAGGAAAAGCGAAGCAAGGTCAGGATTGTCTGCCGCGACATCGGCCCCGAGACCCGCAAGGGATTGACCGAGGGTCTCATCACCGCCGCTCTCTGCCATCCGCTTGAGCGGACCTCGGACGAATTGATTGCGACCATGGTCGACTCGCTGGAACAGCGCAACAGCACGACGATCCTGCAGCGCGTCGTTCCGTTCGAGATTATCACGCCGGAGAGCGTATAGCCTGAACTCGATCCGGAACCGCCCCTGTCAGCGGACGATGAGCCTCTTCGCCGCCAGGGTAATAAACAGTCAGATCGTGAATGCGGCGCGAAATGCGTCCAGCGCGGCTTCGGGATCGCCAGCGGCCCAGGCTTCCATGCCAATCGGGCCGGAATAGCCCATGGCATTCAGCGCCTTGGCGATACCGTTCCAGTTGACCTCACCGGTGCCGGGTTCGCAGCGGCCGGGGACATCAGCCACCTGGATCTCGCCGATCCAAGGCAGACACTTGCGGCAGAGTTCGATTAGGTTCCCTTCGCCAATCTGGGCATGGTAGAGATCGAGATTGAGGCGGAGCCGCGGATGATTGACGCTTGAGACCAGCGCCAGCGTCTCTTCGGCGCGGCCGAAGGGCACGCCCGGATGGTCGACCGGCAGGTTGAGGTTCTCGAGCGTGAAGATGGCCCCCTCTTCTTCCGCCATATCCACGATATGGCAGAGCGTGTCACGGGCCCTCAGCCACATCGCGCCGGTGACGACTTCGATCGGCTGGACAGGCAGGCCTCCGTCTCCCAAACCTGTACCATGCAGGTTGAGCCGCTGAACGCCAAGCCGCTTTCCAACCTGCGCGGTCTCGCGCGCCGTTCTGAGGAGTTCTGCTGCACCGTCGTCGTCCGTCAGACGGCCCGTCAGATAGCCGTTCATGATCGTGAAGGTCGCGCCGGTCGCTTCCAGCTTATTGAGATCGTGCTCCGGCCAGTTCCAGAGGCCAACGCCGAAACCCATTTCTTTCAGGCGCGAGGCGCGCCACTCGATCGGCTTGTCGCGCCAGAGCATTTCCGCGCAGGCCGCCAGCGGGAAGGGAGAGGTCTTGGATGCACTCATTGGTCGTATCCGTTGACGATGATGGCAGTCCGGAAGAGTGGCTATGACGCCGACTTGTGCAAGCCAGCAGAACGGTCCGAGAAAGCCTCTCAGGCGATGTTATCCGCGACCGCGGTCAAAGCAAATATTTATTCCGTCAAATTTGAAATGGAACGCTCGTTCCATATCCTATGTGCCCCGCCGCTCAAGCACCCGCGGCTCATCCTGGAGGCACGCTGCCGTAGGCCGGGAAGCAAGAGGAGCCGGGCCGAAGGGCATGGCGCGGAGTTCGAGTGGGGGTGCGGTCACCTCGCTCTGCCTCTTTCACCAAATCTGCGGAAGCAGCCGCCGGAACAAGTTCGGTGGTCGTACATTTGATGGTCATGAAAAAAATCGCCTTGTTCGCAGCATCCCTCACATTGGCGCTCTGCGCCTCCGCCAGCGCCCAGGAACTCCAGCCCGACGCCATCAACAAGGCGTCGATCGACTCCATTCCGCCGGAGCGACCGCCCGAAGCCCCGCCTCGACCGCAACCGGCCATCATTCGTCTCCAGGTCCTTCTGGATCGCGCCGGTTCGTCGCCTGGAGTGGTCGACGGCTATTACGGCGAGAACGTCGCAAAAGCGATTGCCGGATTCGAGGCCCTGCAAGGTCTTCCCGTCGACGGAAAGCTGGACCCTAGGGTCATCGAAAAGCTTCCGACCGATAAGCCGGTCATCGAGCCCTATGTCATCTCCGATGACGATGCCAAGGACCTCGTTGAGAGCATTCCCGAAGACTATGCCGAGCAGGCCAGGATGGAGCACCTCGGCTATACGAGCGTCGCGGAAAGGCTGTCCGAACGCTTTCACATGGATATCGACCTCCTGAAGGCGCTCAATCCGGGCACCGCGTTTGCCGCAGGCGAAACGGTGTCGGTGGCCATTCCCGGTGCCGCGATGGAAGGCAAGGTCAAACGCATCGAGGCGCGCCGGCAAGCGGGGCAAGTCCTGGCATTCGCCGAGGACGGCTCGCTGCTGGCCGTATACCCCGCCACCATCGGCAGCGAAGAATCGCCTTCGCCCTCCGGCACCCACAAGGTCAAGGGGGTCGCTCGCATGCCCCCCTACGAATACAACCCCAAGATCAATTTCCAGCAGGGCAACAACAATAAGGCTCTGACGCTGCCCAAAGGCCCGAATGGCCCCGTCGGAAGCGTCTGGATCGACCTGACGGAGCCGACCTACGGGATCCACGGCACGCCGGAACCATCGCTGATCGACAAGGCGGGGTCGCACGGATGCATCCGCCTGACGAACTGGGACGCCGAGGAATTGGCGGAGATGGTCAAGCCGGGGGTCATCGTCGAGTTCACCGACTGAACTCTCAAATGCTTCCAGACAGTCTCTGACATGCATTTCGATCCCTTCGCCAGCGACCAGGTCTTGCAAATGGAAAATGCACCTATGTCTGACATTTGGATGTGCCGGGGTGGAACGCCCCGCTCTGACAAAGACAAGTGCTGAACCGTCGTCATTGCTCGAACGCCACAAAGAAGGCACCGTTTTCCCATCATTGGCCTGAACTAAGCTAAACACTTTTCCACGCTCACGACACCCTTTGAAAGCTTGCCCCTGTTCAATCGGAAATTGCGAAGCAAGTTGCTGCGCTACAATGACCAGCAGCGGCGTCCATGTCTATCTGGCATGGAGGCAAGCGGCGGCGCCCACTGCTGGGCACGCGAGATCGCGATGCTCAAACATGAGGTGCGCCTCATGCAGCCGAACAGCCGTCCTCGAAGCGGACTTCTGCTTTTGGCTACCCTGAGGCACGTGAGTTTCGGACCGCGACGGCTCAGCCGGCGCGGGCTGCCTCAGCCAACTCGGTCAGCCGCTCTTGGCAGATGATCTCCACGAGGCCATGGAGATATTCCGTCCGCTCGAGAAGCCAGCCGAGCGCCTCCTCGCTGATCTCGAAGTGCTTTGAGTAGCGCGCCTTGACGTAAGCCTCGTTAAGAATGTTGTACCAGGCGGTAAAGCGGTGCTGGTCGCGCGGCCATGCATCGACAAGCCGACGATCTCTATCTTCAGCAATGCCACGGAGGAATTTGAGGTTGTGCGACGGCGGGCTGTAGTTCGTTAGCGTCAAGAGTAGGCAGGAATAGGTAGTCTCGACCGCTTGATGGAGCAGAAACGCGGCAAGAGGCAGATTGGCTCTAGCGACGTAAAAGCGGCTGCCTTCGATGAAATCCTTCGCATTCGCAATATGCCTCTCGCAATGCTCACTCGCCAATCTCCAAGCATCGGCGGAAGCCAGGCGCTTCGGCTCCGCCAGCGACCGGTCGTCGAGTTCGTAGAGGATAATTCCCTCACGAAGGATGTCGACGAAGAAATAGTGCCCGTCGGCGAGGAAGTTATTTACCTCGCGGGCGCCATGGACGATCGGGCTGACCGGCGTCGAGATCCCCTTGTCCCACATCAGCGGGTCGGTCGCCTTGTCCCAGTACTCCGGTTCGGCAAGCTTCTTTGAGTTGACGATGACGAGAATGTCGTAGTCGGAACGGTAGCCCTTCATCGTGTGCGGCTCATCGACGAAGGTGCCTCGGGCAAGAGCCGAACAGGATGATCTTCAGAATCCTTCCGCGCTTTTGAAGGCAGCCGAGCTGCCCTCGAGCGCGTCAGAGAACTCCTCACGGATGATCTCGACGACACGGGCAAGCTCGCGTTGCTTCTTCTCCGGCAGATGTTCGAGGGACGATTTCATGCACAACCGATACGGCAAACATGACTCGCCGTCTACCGCGGGATTTTATGAGGAAGGCCCGCCTGCGATCAGTGCCGCTGAGCTCGTGTTCCTTATCTTCAAATGCAGCGACCATGAAATCGCAGAGAAGATTGTAACCGAGCATGATTTGCCCAAGCTCCAGAGGAAGGCGATCGTCGAGGTGGTGTTCGCCGACGCTGGAGGGGGCCAAGCTTTCATCGTAGTGACGATGGGGTCCGGTTTCGCCGTAGTGCGAGCCATGAGGACAGAGGCCGATGGACCCAACACACTTGTTCGAGCTGGTGATCGTGATATTCGTCATCGCGCTGCATTATGCCGCCCACAGGCTTGGACTGCCGCCTTCGGTGGCGCTGCTCTCCGGGGGCGCGCTGCTTACATTCCTGCCAGGCCTGCCGGTGATCACGGTGACGCTCCTGCAAACCGCCCTCGGCGCGGGCCTTAGTTGCAGCGAGAGATATGCGAATAGTGACGCAACTGGTGCAGGTTGCCGCCATGGAACCAGAGCGCCTCCTGCTGCGTCGGTTTCTACATGTTTCGTTGCTCGCCCTCCCAGGCGCCGGGGTCCTTCGGCCTGTCGGAACCGAGACCCCAGACCTTGCCGACCGAGGCGGCGACCTCCTCGGAGATGAGGTCGGCGCAGCCGTTCATCGATCCATAGTCGGTCGCATAAGCGACGAGATCGGCTGGAAGCACCATGCCGTCCTTCAGCACGACCGCATCCTCGGTGAGGTGGCTGACATCGGATCCGGATTTCAGTTTGATGCCCACCGTCGACTACGATATCGCAGGCCCGGAGCCGCGACGCAGATATTTCATGAACAGGCTGGAGGCGTCGGCCCCATTTTCATCCAGCTAGCGACGTCCGACGAAGACTGCCTTGCCGTGCCGCTTTGATCAGCCTGTTTATGAAATCCAGCTTCTCAATCACGGGCGGCGCCAGGACAAAGGGATAGATGTCGCGTTGTCCCATCGAGCGCTGAAACGTGTTCAACGCCAAGCTGATCGGAACCCAGGCTTCGACCAACTGCTGGGCGCTCTCGGCGCGGTATGGGTCGAACTTTACCTCGGCGTCGAGATCGCGATGCCGGAAGGGCTCGACCGAAAGACCGAAAGCGCGTGCCGATTCCAGCGTATCGACGATATGGAAGAAGTGCGCCCAGCATTCCGCAAAATCCTCGGCCGGATGGCAGCTCGCGTAAGCCGAGATGAAGCGCTGCCGCCAATCGACAAAGCTTCCTTCGCCGTGGTGCTTCTGAAGGGCGGAGTCGTAGTCTTCCCGTTCGTCGCCAAACAGCTGCCGCGCTTCGGCAAGCATGTCGGTGCCTGCGACAAGCTGCTGAAAGAAGAAGTGACCGATCTCATGCCTGAAGTGGCCGAGCAGTGTGCGGTAAGGCTCTCCCATCGACACGCGAACCGTCTCCCGCACCGCATCGTCCGCCTCAGCGGCGCGAATGCTGATGAGGCCATCCTCGTGTCCGGTCATGGCCGGGACCGAATGACCAAGATCGTCGATCGCGTCTTCCAGGAAGTCGAAGACAAGACCCCCGTGGGGGTCGCTGCCCCGATCGGGACAGGGAATGTCAAAACGCAGGATGGAGTAAAAGAGATGACGTTGGGCGGCTCCGATCTTGTGGAATCGCTCGCGGCCTTGCGCCGTGCCCGTGCTGGGGATGATGCGGTTGTAGCGGGCGGGGATAGCCAGCGGGTTTGGATCATCAGCATTTACAAGCCAGTTGCTACCGTCAATCGGCGCGTTGGCGCAAAACTTCCAAAGCCGGTCTGGGCGCGACGGGATCCGCCAAAGACCTTCGCCAGCGTTGGTGAGGGTATGCAGCGTCAGGGTGTCCGCTACGAATCCAACGGGTGCGTTGTTCGCGCCGACGCTGAAATGGTTGTCGAAATAAAGCGGCAATCCGCTCACATCGCATTGATAAAGACGCATGCAAACCCCCGTTGGTGCAGCGAAACGCGCGAGGCAGGGAAAAGATGCTTCGGCTGCTTTGCCATGAACGCATTTCTGGCATTCAAAGAATGTGGCCGGCCTGCGTCGAGGTCGTAAGAGCGGGGGTGGCCTGCCAGCCTACTGGCGAAGTCGCTCCAGTGGTTACATTATGCGATCTTCTGAGCACAGAATGAGAATTCCCAATACAAAAGCTCATAAAAGTACCGCCGCTGTCAACCCCAAGGCCGACCTTGGCCCGCTGGGCCATGAGTGGAGGCCCTCGCCGCAGCCGCCCTTCCGAACCTCGCGCCGGTTACCCAACTGAGACGATTGGGAGGCGGCAACAAGCCGTCCAGTTCCGGGAGGTCGACTCCTATCCCTCGCCTTGAGGAGAATCGAACCGCGGACCCCATGATGCTCGCTCTGAAATCACTGCAGCCTTAATGTTTGAAGCAGTTTTCGCGGTGCCATCGGAGGAGTGCGGCTTTCGAATGCCCGATGCGGTGATCACCGTCGAAGCATAGCCTCCCAGCGTTCACGGCCGCCGTCCACTGACAGCAGCGTCGTTCTTCAGGGCGCTGGCGACAGAGTCTCTCATCGATCGCTGGCCTTCTATGACGCCGTCGGCAAAGCCATGGCACGGGAGAATCGCTCATGAGTGCCGCCCTCGATACCGCATCCTCAATGATCGATCGCATTCTCCACGATCTCGTCGGCCTCAAGATGCCCCGCGCGCTCGAGGCTCTCGATCATATTGTTCACCGCCTCGAACTCTCCGCATCTGAAGCGATCGACATCCTGCTCTCCGAGGAGCTGACCTTGCGCGAGAATAGCCGTTATCAAGACCGCGCTGCGGATGGGACGGCTTGCGACGATTAAGACGCTGGCCGGCTTCGACTTCTCCTTCTAGCCCTCGCTCGACAAGGATCGGATCTTCACCCTCGCACAGCTCGGCTTCATCGAGCGGTGTGAGGCTGTCCATTTCCTCGGCCCACCGGGAACGGGCAAAAGCCACTTGGCTACCGCTCTCGACGGCGAGGCGGTCAAGGCCAGAAAGAGCGTCTACTTCACGACGCTTGCCGATCTGGTCGCCACGCTCTCACTAGCCGAACGAAAAGATAGACTGCAGGAGCGCATCCGCTTCCCCTGCAGGCCAAGCCTGCTGATCGTCGACGAAATCGGCTATCTGCCAGTCATCGCCGCGGCGCAATGATCCTCACCTCATATCACGGCTTTGCCGAATGCGGCGATGTCTTCGGTGACCCCGTCGTCACCACTGCGCTGCTCGACAGGCTTCTGCACCATGCCGTCGTCGTGCAAATCGAGGGTTCAAGCTATCGATTGCGTCAGCACGCCGAGCTCATGCCGGAGCATTTCCGCTCGAAGGCGCTGATCACGCCGCAAGCCTTCAGTCCGCCGCCGAAACCAAGGGCATCCGCCGAAAAATGGCCATCTCTCCATGACGACCCCGTCGGTATAAATGGCGAATTTTACTTCCGCACTTTTTGGGGAAATCTGCGGCGGCGTTGACACGAAGTGACTATTCCTCTGGGAAGAGTAGAATACAGCCCGACCGCATCGCCCTTGGGCAGCGCATCGGCGCTGCATACCTAACGAACCAAGGAGGCGCGATATGGGAACGACTGCACCGAGCATAGCCATCCGCGCGCTGGCCGAAACCGATCTGCCGGAAGCCGAAAGAATTTTCCTGCTGGCGTTTGGCACCTTCTTGGGAGCACCTGAACCTGCGTCGTTCTGGTCCGACCGCGACTACGTACGTGGCCGCTGGCAGGCGCCCCATGTCACTGCCTTCGCCGCTGAGGTGGAGGTGAACTGGTGGGCTCCAACTTCGCAACCTGCTGGGGCAACGTCGGCTTCTTCGGACCGTTGACGATCCGCCCCAACCTTTGGGACCGAGGCATCGGCCCGCGGCTCATCGAGGCCGTCACGGCGAGCTTCGATGCATCGGGCACGCGGCATGCAGGCCTGTTCACCTTCGCCGAGAGCGCCAAGCACGTGGGACTGTGTACCAAAAGTACGGCTACTGGGCGCGTTTCCTCACGGCCATCATGTCGGCGCCGGTCCGTCACAACCAAACCGAGCCGGTGCTCTGGTCGCGGTATTCCGATCTGACAGAGGAGCAGAGACTGGAATGCCTGAAGTCTTGCCGTGACCTGACCGGCGCCCTTTACGACGGGCTCGACCTGGGCGCGGAGATCCAGGCCGTAGAGGCGCAGGAGCTTGGGGAGACGGTCCTGGTCGGCGATATGGCGGGTACGGGCTTGGATGGTTTTGCCGTGTGCCACCATGGGCCACGCAGCGAAGCAGGCGACGGTGTTTACTTCATCAAGTTCGGCGCTGTGCGCCCAGGATCGGCGGCTGGGGAGACCTTCGATAGCTTGCTGCATGCCTGCGAGGCGCTTTCCGTAGCAGAGGGGATGCCCAAGCTGCTGGCGGGGTGAACATGGCCCGCCATGAGGCGTACCGGCACTTGGTCGGGAGTGGCTTTCGAACTGAAATCCAAGGGGTCACAATGCACAGGCCCAATGAGCCGGGTTACAGTCGCGCCGACGCCTTCGTGCTCGACGACTGGCGCTAGGACTTCGCTGTCGCCCCACCCGGATTGCCGTGAGCTTGCGTCCACCGGCTGACATAATCAGGACTTGCGAGCATCGTCCAACCGCGCCATGCTCGGTTTGGAGGAACCCGTGATCTGGCGGATATCGGGCACGTCGGAAATCATACCGGAACTGGAGGCTAAGCCGTGAGCATAAGAGATCGTCAGGAAGGTTTCGAAAAGAAGTTCGCGATGGACGAGGAAACCAAGTTCAAGGCCATGGCCCGTCGCAATAAGCTGCTCGGCCTCTGGGCCGCCGAAAAGCTTGGCAAGACCGGTACGGATGCTGGCGCCTATGCGCAGGACGTGGTTCAGGCAGACTTCGAAGAGGCCGGGGACGATGATGTGTTCCGAAAGGTGAGAACCGATTTCGATGCGGCCGGCGTAATCCTCTCAGATACTCAGATTCGCAGCATCATGGATGAGCTGCTAGCGGCTGCAGTCGAGCAGATCAAAAACAACTGAGCACCGCTTAACCGCTTAACCCGACAGAAATGCCCCTGGCCAAAGCAGCAGCGCAGTTCCGATCGATTCTTTATGCTTTCGCGATGATTCGAGCACAGAACGGGAACGTTTTACGTTACTGCCGCCGCAAGCCTTGGGGCGGTAGCGCCGCTCTCGACAACGCAAACCCTCAAAAGGCGGAGTCGTGGTTGGCCGCTTTGCCCCCATGCCAGGCATAGAGCTCGTAACCATAACGCCCATGTCGGTCTTACGCCGCGTTCCCGATCGCCTTTGCGGACTAAATGAACTCGACCATTTCCCGTCGGGCAGCCATGGCTGCATCCAAGTTCAATTTGTGACAGCGCTCGTAAAGTCAGTGTCTCTCCCGACATGGAAACAGGCAGCGGGACGAAGTCTTCGAGTTTGAGACCCGAGTATTCGGTCACTTCTTCGCTTGCTAGAGCCGGGGCCGACAGTTCGGCCACCATATACCGCAGTTTCTTAAAGTAGGCGAGGTTGCGTCCAACGACAGCAGTCGAAATTCTGAATGGTAACCGCGCGAACGATGTTGTGATCGATCTGCAGGTGGCGGCGGGTCGCGCCGGCGACCTTCCACCGGAGGAAATAAGGGCCCTATCGACGCGGCCGACGTCATCAGAACGTTGAGGGTTGCGCTTGATGGGAAGGACTAAAGGCGTTTACCTGCCGATGCCTGACAAAAAGAGGCATACCGCCTCGCGAATGGATCAAGAGCGAAGCTATTTTGGCGCTGCGGCTGCAGTTTCGCCAGGTGGCAAGATCCTGAACATAAAGGTTGACACCTTTTCCCCTGGCTTGAACGGTCCTGGCACCTGATGGCTCACCGGCTTTAAGCTTTGAAGGAACGCTGCAATTGCAGTGGCATCCTCTTCGGTTAAATGCGCAAATGCGTGCCACGGCATAATTGGCGCTAGAACGCGGCCATCGGGCCGTTGACCGGTTTGGATCGCAGTCACTATCTGCTCCCTAGTCCAACTGCCGATGCCGGTCTCCTTATCAGGCGTGATGTTGCGACCGATGAAGACGCCCTCGCCGGGGATTTCAAAACCTACGTCGGAACCGCCGAGAAAACGTGAGCTGTCCGGTTTTCCGAAGAAATAGCCCGGTGTGTGGCAGTCGTTGCAGCCGCCAATTGTCACGAGATATTCCCCCCGCGCAATCTCGGTGCCGTCGGCAGCAACTGCCGTGAACGGCTGTAGCCCCAAAGCACAGGTGGCGAAAAATGCGAATCCAATGCTTAACTGAAACATGCTTACCTCCCCTGAGGCTCGCTGCTGAAGTAAACTGAATACCATAACGGAGTTGCTGTATATATTAGCCACTTTGAATTATCGGAAACTGATCGATTCGCGACAGTTTCCGTCATGATCGGCCGCTAAGAGATACCGATCTCGCCGTTGACCACGGATAAACCGGCAATGGGCTGCAGGTGTTGCTGCTCTCAGCCATCGGAGGTTTGCTCTCCGGGATTGCGGTCCTCACGCCGATCGAGAAAGCAAACGAGGCGGTCATTCACGCTCTAAGTTCACTCGGTGTGGCTGACGAGCATGGTCATAGGCGTGTGGAAGCTCATCGGAATTATCCACCAGGCCGAGGAGTTGCAGACCGCGGTAGACCAGCTCGCCTCTTCTTCTTCCGCTCCGAGCAAAGGCACCCAGCCCAAAGATCCGTCATGACCTGCTCTCTCCGGCGCAACCACAACGTGGCGGAACAAAGAGGCAGCCTGATGATTTATAATGGTGCCGCACCCCTCAGCGGCACAGGTCCCCAACCTGTTAAGAGTGCCCGTCCTGTCCCCCGGTGCGGGCACTCGCTTGTTGCGGGTCTATTTTTTGCCGAGTTATTCCATCACCTTTTCCCGCCTAGGCCCGACGGCGCGGATCGCCTCCCGCGCCCTTTGTCGCGTCGAGAAAAAAGAGCCCGCGTGGACGGTGCGCGGCAGAGCATCAGCCGCTCAGCTGATCGACGTGACGCCGGCACTTATCTGCCTTCCGGAGGCGGTGGCAGAACAAGCGAGGCCCAAGCTTTTCGCAAGAGCCTCGCTCTAAATCGATTCTGAAACGATTAGGTGTTCGAACGCAAACGCACGATCTAGGACCATTTCTAGCTCGGTCGATAGCCCAAAAGTATTAGCCCGGTAGTTTCGAGGAGCCGCCCCTATCACCTGCAAGGGGGTTGGGACGCGCTCGATCAGATCCGCAAAGGTGACGTCGTCCGAGCGCTGGTCCCAGAACGCCGATTCATCATCGGATGAAACGCGCTTGCAACGCTGGCGCAAACGCCACGCGGTGACCAAAGAAAAGCGCCCGCTTGTTCGGCGGGCGACTGAGCACCGACTATTCATGAAGGAAAGCATGGCCAGCTTATCTCTCATTTGCCGCTTGAGCGAGTCACAAATGGGTCTTTAGAGAGATAGCCCATCACCATCTGGCGGAAGGGTCCCACTTCACGGATGGCCGTGAGCACTTCTTCCCGGGCCTTGTTCGTGGCCTTCATGAGATAGGCAATTTCGTGCTCTTGCGTTGAGACAAACTCGCTGTCTCGCCCCCTCTTCTTTAGATCGTCTGCCGTTATAGCGCCGAACCTGATCAATCGCTGGCTAGGCTCATTGGCTGCAAATGGTCAAGAGCGCTCGGGGACAAGTCCTAACAGAGACAGAGCTGCAGAGGGGCGACCACCTGCAGCTCCAATCGCGACGCTTCCAACTTTACCTGGCTCTCGCCCGTTCCATCCAAGGGAACCGCTTCGAACGTCGCTACGCCTTCTAAAATAATATTGTGCGGAAGCGCGATCAAGGCTTACTTCTGTTTTTGGAACCATGCGAGAGACAAGCCGTTATCCGCGGTCGCTTACACGCAACGACTTCTTCGCCAAGAATGTGGCGGCGCCTCGTCGCCTCCCAAGCGGCGCCGCCACCATTCCATGGCGATGTGCCTGTTCAGATCCGGCTGTTTTGCGTTTCTGGGGAAACGTTCAATGCCGCGATGGCTGCTGCTGCCCCGGGGGTCAATCGAAGCGTCGCTGGGGTTGAGGTCGAGGGCACTACGTGACCACCAGCGAGGTCGATCCCATCGCTCTCGCCCGCCAGATTGAGCAGGACGGCAGCGGGGCAGACGGCGCAGTGATCATCGCGCGCGAGCACCCGGCGATCAATCGAGCGATACGAAAGCTTCGGTCGATCGATATCCCTGTCGTTTGCCTGACGACGGATCTGCCCAGTTCCCGCCGCAGTGTCTATATCGGCAACGATCAATATGCCGCCGGCAGCGTCGCAGCGCTGCTGATCGGCAACGCCTTGCCGAAGGAGCGAAACAATATGTTGATCGTCATGAGCGTGCCCTTCCGCTGCCAACAAGAGCGTGAAATGGGTTTCCGCAGCTCCGTTCCGACTTTCCCTATCTCAAGATCGAGGAGCGCGTGATCTCGGACGATCGCCCGGAACCGTTATCGGCGAAAGTCGCGCCTCAGCGGATTTCTTCGCAAAGACCCTATGGTTCGACCGCGCTATTCGGCATCGAATCGCTCAAGCATCTTCATGAGCCGAAGGTTCTGTGCACGAAGCTGATCAGCCAGCAACCTCTTGAGCCGTTTGTTGTCTGCGTCAAGGGCGGCAAGCTCGTCGAGAGAGATCGGATTGTCAGCAGCCTCGGTCCGCGCCTTCAGATCCTGGTGCTCACCCGTCGAATTGCGTGCGATCGTCTGAGCGGGGGCACGCTTGACGCGTTCACGCGCGGTGCTCGGTGGCGCCGGACGAGTCTTCAAGACGGTATCACTTTTCTGAACATACGCGACAGCCTTGGCGGCCAGACGGTCGGCCTCAGACCGCTTCGGCGTTTCAAGCCCTGCACTGCCGGTCGATGGTGTCGCTGCTCGAGCAATTTCGACAGGGTCTGCGGTTTCTCCCGCAGACCCATTGATCGGATCAGAGCGCAGTGCTTCACCCGAGTCAGATGTTCCGGGTGCTTCATGGGCAGTGAACAAATGTGGGGCCTTCTGTTGAACTTCGCGGGCCAAAGCCTTTAAATCTGTATCTCCCCAGATCGAGTTCGTCCGCGCCGCTGGCTGTCGTCGCCCCGATTTAAATTCAACAACGAAGCTTCGTGGCGGCGTCTTCATCTACTTTCAATCCCAAGCAAATTGTGAGAGCAACGCCGATCGGCGCCATTGCATTCCTGCTGGCGCACCAATACAGCCCTTCCCCGCGCGCTTCAACTCATCGCCAACGCGAAGCTGGCGTGCATTCACCTGGAACGAGCGGGCGGACAGCAGGGACTTTAGTTGCCGCCTCAATCTCAACTGTGGGCAAACTCAAGCATCCGGCGTAACACGGCGGCGCAAAAAACGTCGCCCTGCTTCCCGGTCCCGGTTACTTCAGACCGAGCCTCTTGCGCAGCTCGGCATTTTCCGCTCGCAACTTTTCCGCCAGTCGTTTGCGGAGCCTCTGGTTTTCCTCTTCGAGCTGGACAAGATCTGCCAACTCATCGCCGGCCGGACCGGGCTTGGTGCCCTTCGTGAGCTTTTGCTCCGCGGGCTTGGCAGCACCTTTCCACTGATAGTAGGTCTGCTCCGATATGCCGGCGCTCTTGATAGCGTCCTTAAGCGTGCTGCCCCCGACGACTTGGGTCTCGATCAGCTTGAGCTTGTCGTTTCGCTCTTCTTCGCTATACCTCCTGCGTTTAGCAGCCGACGCCTTTGATGTAGCTTGCACCGGTTCGGCAGCCGCTCTCGGGCCTCGTGCCGTCCTCTGCTTCTTAGCCGTTGGTGCTTTCCCTTCTGCGTCCGTCGCTATAGTCGCAGCAACTTGTCCTGTGTTGCTCTCGTCAGCCATCAACAATTCCTCCTTTAGTCATTGCCTGTTTTCTGCTGAGTGCACGACAGAGTCAACACGACCATTAGCATCCTGCTTTACGGATAGTTGATGTCGAGCTTGCCTGAAGCGTGAAGATAGCCGGCGCGTGAAAGCGAAGGCGCCAAGAGTATTCGCCGCTGCGCCTCAGGACAGCCCAGCGACAATACTTCAGCCCAGATCGTCGCGAAGCCTTGCTTGATAAGCCATGATCAGCTTTGCGACGAGGTCGCGTGCTTAGCAGGCTCTCGAACTCATTCAATCGGATGGCGGCGAGCGTTTTGCCGTCGAGCAAGGATGCCGCAAGTGCGTACCTGTCGACAGCGTCGCCAAGCTCACGAACTTTCAAATCGCTCGAGCATCTTTTTAAGCTGAGCGTTTTGCAGATGAAGCCTTCGGGCGAGTTGGATTCTCAGCGTTTTGATTTCTTCGTCGAGTATTGCCACGTCACGGAAGAACAAATCCCGTGAAGACGGTGGTTGCACCCTTCGACGGTCCGTTTCGGCGGCAGCGCTCTGCACAGCCACGTGAGCTTTGGCTCTCTTCCCGCGTTCTCCACGCTTGTTTCGCGGTTTTCTTAGCGACTTTGTATTCCTGCTTTTCGGCAGCAACGATCTCGCTTCTGCACCGGAATTGTGAGCTTCAAGGCGCGCAGGTGTTTGAGCCTCTTCAGCATCGATCGGCGAGGTTAGTGCCGGCGCGACATCGTCATCGCCTTTCGCCTGATCCGATGCGACCGGCCCTTGATCAATAGAGACCTCCTCACCGTGAGCAGGTGGGCCGGCAGAAACCGTCGAATTGAGCGGAATTGCAGACGTATGATCCACTTCGCTCTCAATCGCTTTGGGATCGGTGTCATTCCCAATCGGACTCTGTTGCGCTTTCGCCGAGGGTCGCCGCGACATCAATTGGGCAAAAAATTTCCACGGTGCTTTCATAGTGTTCCAACCTCGAGCAAGCCGGACTGGGGTACGCCGCTGGCGTCATGATGAAGTTCGGCTTCAACAACAACCGGCGTCCGAGCCTGCGCGGCAAAGCCATCCCCATCAAGCCTTATATCGATCAAACGCCGTCAGTCTTTTGATCGGTGGGTCGGCCTCTTCCCACCGGTAGATCTCCGACCTCAGGAAAGCGAGCTCCGCGGCGAGCTCCTCCTCATTGATTTCGGTCCACCAGGATTTCGGACGGCCGTCACTGCCATCCGACCAGCGGTATCCCCGAGCCTTCAGATGATTTTTCATGTCGAAGGGGCTGTGCTCGGCGAAGATGCGCACGCGCGAGCGTTGGCTTGTCTCGAGCAGTTCCGTAAAAGCGCTTGGCTCCGTTACCCCGCCGGCGCCGGCGAGCACCTCGAACAGAGCAAAACAATCGTCGACGGCCCGATGACCGTCGTGGAAGTATCCGCTCTGCCCAATCAGATAGCCGAGCTTGGTACCCTCGAAACCGCGCGTCGCCCAATCGACTTCCTTGACGGAACAGGCCCATGCCTTGCCGGCGAATATGCTGGAGAATGCCTCGCAGAACGGCCGATCGAAGCCGGCATTGTGGGCGATCACGAGATCGGCCGGGTCGACCAGGGCTCCAAGCAGCCCGACATCGATCATCTGCCCTGCAACCATCTTTTCGGAAATCCCTGTGAGGCGGGTGATTTCAGGGGGAATCGGGACAGTCGGCTGCCGCAGGCCGCCGTAGACACCGGTGACGTCGCCGATATGGCCCTCGTCGTTAAAGGTGAAGGCAACTGCGCCTATTTCGATGATCTCGTCCTTGCTGTGGTCAAGACCCGTTGTCTCGGTGTCAATAATTACTCCATGGCGAGGAAATCCCGGTCGCGGCTTATCGGCGATCTGGCGGGCAACAAGTTTACGCAGCACGCGATAGCTGCCGCTCTTCTCAAGGTGCCGGGCCATGCTCTCGGCATCGAGGTGCCTCGGCTCGCGCAGCTTCAAGCGCGGCCGCAGCTTCACAACGACATCGTCGCCTGGCTCAAGCGGCGAGGGAAACATATCTAGCTGAGATGCCATCGGCTCCAGTGTCCTCGGGCTTAGGCGCACCAGTAAAGTGCAGATCATGCGTCAGGATAGAAACCGAGTTGGAGTCTGGCAATGCTAAGGAGGTCACTGAACGGGACACGCAAGCCAAAATGCCCCGAAATCTGCCGAAAAGCACCCCCACCCTCCGGCACCCCCTTCGTTCCGGCCGAAATACCTGCACGTTGAGCGAACCGGTCTGAGCGGCAGGAAAACAAAGGAGGCGATGTTGAGCGAATCACGTCCGAGCAACGAGGAGCGGAAGCTGGAGCTGACAAGCCGGATCGTCGCGGCCTATCTCAGTCGCAATGTCGTTCCTGCCGGCGATCTTACCTATCTTACCCAGCAGACGTATTCCTCGCTGAGCGGCACGTCTCCGCGACGTCAGACAGAGCCGGCCGTTGAGCAGCGCCCTGCCGTGGCGATCAAGAAGTCGGTGACAGCCGATTTCATCATCTGCCTTGAGGATGGCGAAAAGTTCAAATCTCTGACACGCCACCTGATGGCAAGGTACGGCCTCACTCCGGAGCAATATCGTGAGAAGTGGGGGCTCCCGGCCGACTACCCCATGATTGCTCCAATCTATGCTCGACAATGCTCCGAGCTTGCACGCGTGTACGCAGGCAACTTCGGCACCAGAGCGAGAGCGAGCACCTGCGGCTCGCCAGAAAATCGAACCGATGTCCCGACATCCTGGATCGCGATGAGAGATCGCCGGCTTCACCTACATTGCTCGCGACTCGATGGCCGCCGCGCTCGGGAAAAGTAGCCTCTCGCTCAGCGAAATGCAGCATCGGATCAAGAATCTTCTTGCTGTGGCGAGCGGCATAGTCCGTCAAGCGCCCGATCCGCGACCTCACCGTCCGATCTGACTGCTGCCGTGTGCGCTCAACTCAACCACTCGCCCGCGCCCGCGCACTGACCCTGGCGCGGCCGATAGCCGATACATCCTCCCATCGCGATGATTTTCCTAAGGCGGGGAAACGGCGGCCCGGAGAGATGAAACGCGAAATTACGGACCAATCCCATAAAAAAACCACTATACCTTTTCCGAATCGTCCGAAGTAGTGAGCGACCGTCAAGTCGGAGCGCTTCGACCTCACGCAATTTATTCAATAGCCGTTTCGTTGTTCTGGGCATTCGCCGATGTTGGCTGTTTTGACGCGATTAAACTGCAAGTTATCGCACGTGCCGTTTCGGTAAAGTAAAGGCGAGCGGTCAGCGCGAAGCTGCTCACCGGACGCTTACCCTTCAACCTGCAGCAAGGCAGGAGGAAAATGATGGCCGAGCCAGACAGCTCGCGCCACATGGCAAGAGCGCCGACTACGGCAGTCGGATCCTCGTCACG
>NZ_NWTB01000017.1:0-111938 GCF_002531875.1 Sinorhizobium sp. FG01 | reverse complement strand
GACATAGAGATGGCGGTAAAAGGGTGTCTTGCCGCGGACCTCCGCGGAATGCTCGATGATCATGTGATATCCTCCACTTGGGACGCGCCCAGTCCGGCAACGCGCCGGGCCTCCCGGGCCACTCTTCCGAAGATCGACAGCAGCGGCTGCCTTGTGGAGCTTGTTTGCAACGGGCGTGCCAGATTGTTGCCGGCTCTGCACAGGCTTGAAACACTTGATGTTTTCTGGAGAGAGTGAAGAACGGGCAATCGGCCTGTGCGGATTTCCGCACAAACCGGCTGGCACGCCGGGCGAAAACATGCACAATGCCGCCATGACCAAATACCCGTCAGGCACGGACGATCTGGGCGCGCTCCGCCGCCGGTCGCGGCAGTCGTGGCTGCTGTTTGCGGCCGTGGCGCTCATGCTTCTGGTCGCTGGTCTCCACCTTGCCGGGGCATATGGGCGATCGCAGGCGCTCGTTGACCTTGCCGAACAGAGCCGGCTCGACGCCAGCCTGAAAGTCTCGCTGTTAAGGGCGGTGGTCGAGCGGCAGCGGGCCCTGCCGCTCGTTCTTTCCGACGATACCGCCATTCGCCAGGCGCTCGCCTCGCCGAGCCCGCAGTCGCTGGAGCCGATCAATCGCAAGCTCGAAAGCCTTGCCGCAAGTGCGGAGGCGGCCGTCGTCTATCTGATCGGCCGCGACGGCGTCGCCGTCGCCGCCAGCAACTGGCGGGAACCGACGAGCTTCGTCGGCAACGACTATGCCTTCCGCGACTATTTCCGCCTGGCGATGCGCGACGGCAAGGGCGAGCATTTCGCCATGGGGACGGTGAGCCGGCGGCCCGGCCTCTATATATCGCGGCGTGTCGACGGGCCGGACGGGCCGCTCGGCGTGATCGTCGCCAAGCTCGAGTTCGACGGCGTCGAGGCCGATTGGCGGGTGACGGACAAGCCGACCTATGTCACCGACCGGCGCGGCATCGTGCTGATCACCAGCCTGCCCTCCTGGCGCTTCATGACGACG
Organism: Sinorhizobium sp. FG01; assembly: GCF_002531875.1. Classification (NCBI taxonomy): domain Bacteria; kingdom Pseudomonadati; phylum Pseudomonadota; class Alphaproteobacteria; order Hyphomicrobiales; family Rhizobiaceae; genus Sinorhizobium; species Sinorhizobium sp. FG01. The sequence goes on along the minus strand of NZ_NWTB01000017.1, from coordinate 110,932 downwards.
CGGCCGATCCCCGACGACCGGCTTGCCGACATCCGCGAAAGCCTGCAGTTCGGCGACGCGCCGCTACTGCCGCTGCCTTTTCATCGGATAGAGGACCAGCCGGACGGCTCTTCGACGCTGGAGGCGCTGCTGCCCGGCGACGGCACCGAAGCCTTCCTGCGCGTCGAGACGCCGGTGCCATCCACCGCCTGGCGGCTCGAGCAACTGTCGCCGGTAAAGGTGGCGCTGGCGGCCGGGGCGCGGGAGATGCGGCTCCTCATGCTTGCCGCATTGGTGCCGCTCCTGGCGCTGGCCGCATTTCTGCTGCGGCGGCGGCAGGTGGTGGCGATGCGATCGGCCACGGAGCGGCTGGCGCGCACCGAGCTGGAAGAAAAGGTCGAGGCGCGCACACGTGACCTCAGCAGGGCCCGCGACCGCCTTGAAACCGAGATCGCCGACCACCGGCAGACGGCCGAGAAGCTGCAGGCGGTCCAGCAGGATCTGGTGCAGGCCAACCGGCTGGCGATCCTCGGACAAGTCGCCGCCGGCGTCGCCCACGAAATCAACCAGCCGGTTGCGACCATCCGCGCCTATGCCGACAATGCCCGCACCTTCCTCGACCGCGGCCAGAGCGCGATCGCCTCCGAGAACATGGAGAGCATCGCCGAGCTTACCGAACGCGTCGGCGCGATCACCGACGAGTTGCGGCGCTTCGCCCGCAAGGGCCATTTCGCGGCCGAGCCGACGGAGATGAAGGATGTCGTCGAGGGGGCGCTTCTGCTCTTACGCAGCCGCTTTGCCGGCCGGATGGACGCGATCCGCATCGAGCTGCCGCCGGACGGCCTGAAGGCGCTCGGCAATCGCATCCGCCTGGAACAGGTGCTGATCAACCTGCTGCAGAACGCGCTGGAAGCGATCGGCGATCGCGACGACGCACTGATCCGGGTGCGCTGCGAGGAGACGGCCGGCGGCATCGCGCTCACCGTCGCCGACAACGGACCGGGCGTCCCCGCCGACATCCTGGACGAGCTGTTCACCCCTTTCAACACCTCGAAGGAGGAAGGGCTCGGCCTTGGTCTCGCGATCTCCAAAGAGATCGTGAACGACTATGGCGGCACGATCGAGGTCGACAGCAGCCCGTCCGGAACGACATTCACCGTGCAACTGAAGGAGGCCGACGCGCCATGAACCGCGCACCCTCTGTATTCCTGGTCGATGACGATCGCGACCTGCGCAAGGCGATGCAGCAGACCCTGGAACTTGCCGGCTTCGCTGTATCGCCCTTCCCCAGCGCGGCCGAGGCGCTCGCAAAACTCGACCCCGGTTTCGAGGGCGTCGTCGTCAGCGATATTCGCATGCCGGGCATGGACGGGCTCGCATTCTTCCGGCGGATCGCCGAGCTCGACGCCGATCTTCCGGTGATCCTGGTCACTGGCCATGGCGACATACCGATGGCGGTCCAGGCCATCCAGGACGGAGTCTATGATTTCATCGCCAAGCCCTTTGCAGCCGACCGGCTCGTGCAGAGCGCCCGGCGGGCTGAAGAGAAGCGCCGCCTGGTGATGGAGAACCGCGCCCTTCGCCAGGCAGCGGAAGCGGCGTCGGAAAGCCTGCCGCTGATCGGCCAGACGCCGGTGATGGAACGGCTGCGCCAGACGCTGAGGCATATCGCCGACACGGATGTCGACGTGCTGGTCGCCGGCGAGACCGGCAGCGGCAAGGAGGTCGTCGCGACGCTTCTGCACCAGTGGAGCCGGCGCCGGAGCGGCAATTTCGTCGCGCTGAATTGCGGCGCGCTGCCCGAAACGGTGATCGAAAGCGAGCTTTTCGGCCACGAGCCCGGCGCCTTCACCGGCGCCGTCAAAAAGCGCATCGGCCGGATCGAGCATGCGAGCGGCGGCACGCTGTTCCTCGACGAGATCGAGGCGATGCCGCCGGCAACCCAGGTCAAGATGCTGCGCGTGCTCGAAGCTCGCGAGATCACGCCGCTCGGCACCAATATTGTTCGCCCGGTCGATATCCGCGTCGTCGCGGCGGCCAAGATCGACCTCGGCGACCCGGCCGAACGCGGCGAATTCCGCGAGGATCTCTACTACCGCCTGAACGTCGTGACGCTGTCGATTCCGCCGCTGCGCGAACGCCGCGAGGACATCCCGCTGCTCTTCTCGCATTTCCTGAAACGCGCCTCGGAGCGTTTCGGACGGGAGGTGCCGGAGATCTCCGTTATGGTTCGCGACCATCTGATGACGCATGCCTGGCCGGGCAATGTGCGCGAACTCTCGCATTTTGCCGAACGTGTGGCACTCGGGGTCGAGGCCAATCCCGGCAAGTCCGCCGCCCCGCCGGTGCCGAGCAACGGCACCCTGCCCGAGCGGCTGGAGCGCTACGAGGCCGATATTTTGAAAGAGGCGCTAACCGCCCATCGCGGCGATGTCAGGGAAACCCTGCAGGCGCTCGGCATCCCGCGCAAGACCTTTTACGACAAGCTGCAGCGCCACGGGATCAACCGGGCGGACTATGGGCGTGGTGCCGAGGAATCCTGAGATCGACCAGGGCATGCGCGGACCGCAAGTGCTTGACGGCGAACGTCGCGAGCCTATCTCCAGCCCATGGATATGACCGAGCGCAGGCGATCCGCCTCCACCAATGTCCGATCGTTTCGGATCGCATTGCAGCGCATTGAACGCGGCCGCGATCCGTCGGCGCTGCGGTGGCAAGCGCTTCTCGCTTTCATCGATCTCAGCATCCTCGCCTTCTTCATCTTGGGCCCCTATCTCCGGGAAGGCCCCACCTATCTCATCATCGACTACACGATCGCCGCCTGGATCGGCGCCGAACTGCTGGCGCGCGCGCTTTCGGCTCCGTCGCTGCGTGTCTTTCTCAGAAGGCCGATGACCTGGATCGACCTGGTCATCCTCGCCACCCTTCTGTTCCCGGACCTCCTGTTCAATTTCGCATTCCTGAGAGCCATGCGGATCTGGGCGATCGGGAGAAGCCCGCTGCTGCGCGAAGGCTTGCGGCGCATCGGCGGCGCGCATCTTCAGGACGTGGTGCGCGCCTGCCTGAACTTTCTCGTCTTCCTGTTCATGATGACGGGCTTCGTCTACACCACCTTCTTCTACGCGCAGGAGGGCGGCGAAGGCTTCGTCGACGCGCTCTACTTCACTGTGGCGACGGTCACCACCACCGGCTTTGGCGACATTACGCTGCCCGGCACATTGGGCAAGCTCACCTCCGTCGTGACGATGATCATCGGCATCTCGCTCTTCGTCCGGCTCGCCCAGGCGGTGGTTCGGCCGCACAAGGTGAACTTCCCTTGCCCGCAATGCGGGCTGCAGCGGCACGACCTCGACGCCGTGCATTGCAAGGCCTGCGGCCACCTGCTCAATATCCCCGACGAGGGTGATTGAGCGCCTATTTGCGCGCGAAGCTGAAGGTGAAATGGCTGCCGCGGTGATAGTCGATGGCGTGGATGACGGGCGCGCCGGCCGTGCTGAAGCAGGTCTCGCGAATGAGCAGCGCCGGCCCGAAGTCCCTGAGATCGTGCCGTTCGATCACCTCCGCAGGCAGCATCACCGCGGAGACGGTCGCCGACGACATGCGCGGCCGGTGCCGGTAGCGATCGAGCAGGTCGAGCAGCGAGCCGGTCCAGTCGATGTCGTAGAGACGGTTCGGGATGATGCCGCGCGGGATGTAATCGACGCAATAGAGGATCGGTTCGTCCTTCTGCAGCCGCAGCCTTTCGAGGCGGACGACGCGCTCACCCTCACCCAGCTTCAGCTGTTTCGCGATCAGCGCGTCGGGGATTTCTTCGGCGATCGAAAGCACCTTGTTGAGGGTCTGGTAGCCGTAGTGCCGCGTCATGTCGGTGACGCTCTCGAATACCGTGATCGGCCTGTCCACCTGGACGGCCGACATGGCCGAAACGAACCGGCCGCGCCCATGCTCCACATAGATGACCCCATCCTGTTCGAGCAGTTTCAGGGCTTCCCGCAGCGCCGGCCGCGAGATCTTGAAGCGCTGCGTCAGCTGCGCCTCGGTCGGCAATTTGTCGCCGGGCTTCAGCGCCTCGTCGCGGATCAAATCGGCGATGCGGTCGCGAAGCTGGATCACCAATGTGCGCGTATCGCGAAGCGGCTCGTCCAATTCTCTCTCCAAAGCGCCCGTAGACTAAGTCTTTCTTGTCTGACAAATCCGCCGTGGTCAAGGCCAGGCAATTTCAGCCGGAAGACACGAACCCGAGCAGGGACGATCTGCTTTTCTCCGTCACGGCGGCCCTTGACACAAGCTCTCATTGTTGTCAGTTGTCTTACAACATCGCCGCTGCGATGATCGTTGGTGCTTTATCGAGAGAGAACCATGCTGAATTTTGACGAACAGAGATTTCTCCGTATCCAGACCGGCGCCGTCGCCCTCGGGCCGCGCCTCGACGCCGTCATTCGGGGTTGCCTCGACAAGGGCGCCGAGAATATCTTCTTCCTGGGTACCGGCGGCGCAGCCATCTTGATGCAGCCGGCGGTGCAATTGCTGCAGCGAAAATCGCGCTTTCCGGTCTTCATCGATCTTGCCGCAGAGTTGGTGGTAGCCGGCTCGGCCAACCTGACGGAAAAATCGATCGTCGTCATTCCCTCGCTCTCCGGCACGACCAAGGAAAGCGTGGCGCTGCTCGCCAAGGTAAAGGAGACCGGCGCGACGGTGCTGACGCTCGTCGGCCACGAGGAGACGCCGCTCGGCAAAGGCGGCGACCATCCCTTCGTCAATTTCGCCGAGGACGACACGTCCTGCGAATCCTTCTATCTGCAATCGCTCTTCATTGGGCTGTCGATCCTGCGCCACCGCGGCGAGATCGACAATTACGATGAGATCGTCGGCGAACTGGAAACGCTGCCGCAGCTGCTCCTCGAGGTGAAGCGCAGCTACGAGGACAAGGCGGAGGGCTTTGCGAGGATTCTCGCCGGCTCGGACTATCATATCGTTACCGGCGCGGGGAACGTCTGGCCCGAGGCCTTCTATTACGGCATGTGCATCCTCGAAGAGATGCAGTGGATCCGCACCCGTCCGGTGCATGCCTCGGACTTCTTCCATGGCACGCTGGAACTCGTCGAAAAGGGCGTCAGCGTCATTCTCTTCAAGGGCGAGGACAGCCTGCGGCCGCTCGCCGATCGCGTCGGAAATTTCGCGCGGGGCTACACCGACAAGCTGACTGTGCTCGATACGGCGCAATTCGACCTGCCCGGCATTTCGCCGGAGGTGCGCGGTCTCGTCTCGCCGATCGTCCTTGCCACGGTGCTCGAACGGATCAGCGCCCATCTCGAAGTCCTGCGCAACCATCCGCTAACCACGCGGCGCTACTACAAACGCGTAGCCTATTGAGCGGGCAAGCGGCACGAAGGGTCGCGCCTGCAACAGCACTCGCGCACCCCTTGCGTGAACCTTAGGGACAGTCATGACCTCCTTCCGCCTTGCCGCCGTCGGCGACAACTGCATCGATCGGTTTCGTCCGCCGCTGTCCCGGTCCTATGTCGGCGGCAATGCGGTCAATGTTGCCGTGCAGCTCGCGCGGCTCGGTCATCAGTCCTTCTATTTCGGCGCCGTCGGCCGTGATGGCGACGGCGCAAAGGTGCGCCGCCTGCTCGAGGAACATGCGGTAAGGCTGGATCACCTGCAGGAACGCGACGGCAACACCGCCTATACGGATATCGACGTGACGCCGGCCGGCGACCGGATCTTCGTTCACGAGGACTTCGGGGTCTGCGCCGGCTATCGGCCGGATCCGGCCGAGCTGGAAATCCTGAAGACCATGGATCATGTCCATATCGGCTGGCTTGACGATGGCGGCGCGCTGCGCCGCGCGCTCTCGGCGAGAGGTGTCAGCGTCTCGCAGGACGTCTCCGTCAACGCCGCGGCCGCTGACCTCGGAGTCGCGGGGCTGTCGATCGCCTTCGGCTCGGCCGGCGAGAACGACGCCGCGGCCGAGCGCCTCGCCGCCGATTTCCTGGCACGCGGTGCCCGCCTCGCCGTGGTGACGCGCGGTAGTCGCGGCTCGCTTGCGAGCGACGGCAGGGAGCAAGCCACGGCCGGCATCCGTCCCGTCGAGGTCGTCGATACGACGGGCGCCGGCGACAGTTTCATCGCCGGCTTCATCGCGGCCCGGATGGAAGGCCGGTCGCTTGCGGAATGCCTGCAGGCCGGACGCGATCTCGCCTCCCTCACCTGCGCCCATATCGGCGGCTTCCCGCAGGCGCCGCAGCCGCTCTGAGTTTCAAGCCTCGCCTAAACGCGTTTCGAGCGGCGCGCAGTCGCATCAGCGAACATCGAAGCGGCCGAACCGGGCTTCGATGCGGGATTGGAGATATTCCAGGCAGACCGAGAGAAGCCAGTAGATCATCGAGGCGGTGATCAGCATCTCGATATGACGGAACTCCGTCTGTCCCTGGGTGCGGGCAAGATACATCAGCTCCCAGACCCCGACGACCGATACGAGCGAGGAATCCTTCAGCATGGCGATGAATTGGTTGCCGGTCGGCGGGATGATGACGCGCATTGCCTGCGGCAGGATCACCAGCCCCATGGTCTGGGCGGGACTGAGCCCCAGCGCCGTCGCGCCCTCGGTCTGGCCGCGCGGGATGCTCTCGATGCCGGCCCGGAAAATCTCGGTCATATAGGCGCCGTAGCAGAGCGAAAGGGCGAGAATACCGGCAGGCACCGCACTGATGACGTAGCCGACCTGAGGCAGGCCGAGATAGATGATATAGATCTGCATTAACAGCGGCAGGCCGCGAAACAGCGAGGTATAGAAGGTCGCAAAACCGTAGATGACGCCATTCTTCGACAGTTTCGCTATCGCCCCGGCCAGCGCGATGACGGTGGCGACGGCGATCGAGATCACCGATATGTAGAGCGTCGTGACGACGCCCTGCGAGACCAGGAAGCCGATCTTCTTGGCGATGAAGGCGAAGGACAGGTCGAAAGAATAGAAGAACAGCATCAGCAGCGCGAAGAGCTCAAGCCAGACCCCAACCACCTGCCAGTGGCGCGGCAGCTGGCGCAGCGCCTTCCAGTTCACTGCCGCCGTGAGGGCAATCATCGATGCGCTGAGGAATTGCCCGAGCACGGGATGGGCGGCGAGCCAGTCGGAAGCGGCCGGCAGCAGATGCCCGATCCAGGTCGGACTGATGCCGAGGCCGTAGATGCCGAGCGTGACGAGCGCCAGCATCAGCAGAAGGCCGGTGCGCCGCGCCGCGTCCGGGTAAGTCAGTACCAAGCGACCAATCATCGAAACCTCTCCGGCGTTCAGGCAGCGCGCTCGCGCCACCAGTCCTGGGCCTGCAATTTCCAGTAGGTGAGCTGCGCCACGGCAAGGCCGGCATAGCCGCCGGCCCAGACGAGCCCGAAGGACTTGAAGAGCTTGTAACGGTCGGACTGGCCGAGGATCGCCTCCGCAACGAGCTTCCCGCCGATCGCCGTCGTGTTGAGTCCGTGGCCGCCGAAGGCGGTGCAGTGCCATACGCCCGGCTGCATCTCGCCGATCTGTGGCATCAGATGGCGGGCATAGGACATGAGGCCGGACCAGGCGAGCTCGGTCTTCAGTTCTTTCAGTTGCGGATAGGTTCCGACCATCTCGCATCGCAACTCCCGGGCGAGAGCCGCCGGCGAAGCCGCCCTTGTGGTGATCCGTCCGCCCCACAACAGCCGCTTGCCGCCGTCGACCAGCCGGTAATAGTCGCCGGCCCGGCGGTTGTCGCCGACCGCGTCGTCGGTGGCGATCGCCGTGCGGATGAGCTCCGGCGCTTCCTCGCTCAGCATCACATAGGTGGCGATCGGCAGGAAGGCGCGTTTCAGCGGGCCATGCAGCCGGCCGCTATAGCCTCCGGTGGTGAAGACGACCTGACGGGCCTTGACCTTGCCGCGAATCGTCTGGACGGTTTTCTCGGCCGCGCCGAGAGCCGTCGCTATTGCGGCCGACCGCTCGTAGATCCGCCCGCCGAGACGCTCGACCTCGTCCGCGATGCCGCGGAGATAGTTCAACGGGTGCATGTGAAAGGCGCGGCCGTCCCTGAGGCCGTGGAAGTAGCGCTTCGACTTCAGGACCGAACGCACCTGGTCGGTGTCGAGATAGTCGAGCGCGTAGCCATAGGCGCGCTTCATCTCGTCCGCATGCGCTTTCAGGCTCATGCCATCGTCATAGCGCAGCACGCTGACGAGGCCAGGCTGCGGACGGGCGCCGTCGATCTTCAGCTGCTCGATCGTCTCGCGGACGAAATCGACCCCCTCGATCGACAGGTGATGCAGCTGCCGAGCCGCCTCGGCTCCTACGCGCCTGGCGATCTCCGCACTGCCGGTGGCAAAGCCCGGGCTGACGAAGCCGCCGTTGCGGCCCGAGGCGCCGAAGCCTATGCATTCGGCCTCCAGCACGATTACCGATTGGCCGGCGAGGGCAAGCTGCAGCGCTGTTGTCAGACCAGCAAGGCCGCCGCCGATGATGACGGTGTCGCATTCGACCGCTTCGGACAGAACTGGTCTGACCTTCGTATCGGCCATTGTCTTTCGGTAATAGGTATCGGGATAGGACATGGTCACCCGCGGATCGCTCACATGGACAGGGCTGCGGGCGGTTTGGCCGCCGCCCGCAGATAAGGATCAGTCGGCGCTATAATCCTTGCCGTACCATTTGGTGGTGAGCGTTGCGAGCGTGCCATCCTTCTTCATCTCGGCGAGGATCTCACCGATCTTCCTGGTCCAGTCCGGATCGACCTTCTCGGCAATCACCACCAGCGGTTCCCTGAAGGCGTATTCGCCATCGAGAACGCGAAGCGGATAGCCGTTCTTGATGGCGTTCATGGCGGTCTGTTCCGGCGCGATGACGGCGTCGAGCCGCACGCCGTTGCCGAGGCGCAGATCGTCGAAGGGCAGCATGGAATCCGCAAAGGTGCGGATCTCGCCGGGCTCGAGCTTGTACTCGACCGGCGGAAGACCGGGTGCGTCGATCTCGAGCTGACGGCGAATGAAGTCCTCGGATGTCGTCGCGGTCTCGACGCCGATGATCTTGCCGTTCAGATCGGCGACGGACTTCGCCGGACTGTCCTTGTGGAGAACATAGACATAGGGGCTGTAGTAATAGATGCCGGCGAAGTCGATCACCTGGGCGCGCGCCTTGGTCGGGGTGACGGAACCGACGCCGAGATCGTAGCGACCCTGCCAGCGGCCGCCGGTCAGCGTTGCCCAGTCGGGCGTCTCGAAGCTGATTTCGACGCCGAGCCGCTTGGCGATCTCCTTCGAAACGTCGATGTCGAAACCGACCATCTCGTTATTGTCGTCGAGATAGCTCTGGGGTGGCCAGCCGCTGTTGGTGGCAACGACCATGGCCTTCTTGTCCATGACCCGTTCGAGCGTTTCGCCCGCCTCGGCGGTGGTCACGAAGGCCCATGCGGCAGCGCCGATGGCGAGCTTGGCAAACAGTTTTCTCACGCAATCCTCCTGTTCAAATCGATCAGTCGAAAGTTCCCGTTTATGTAAGATGTCTGACAACTGAATTTGCAGGAGCCAGAGATCGGCTGTCAAGACCGAAGGGCTGCCTCTACTCATGAAACGAAGTGATGAGACCATGCGTATTGGTGATGGCAGGGCGGGGATGCGCGGCAGACGCCTGTGCCTGAAAGTGGCCCTTACGACGCTGGCCGCCCGTCCCGGATCATCGCGAAATAGTCGTCCAGGCCCACCTGGCCGCCTTTCAGCGCCACCTCAATGTCGTCGATCGACAGGTCGCCGCTGTGGGCGGTGCAGAGCGGCGAACCGGGCGACTGCGGGAGCGGCAGGCGCAAGGTCAGCGCGTCCACCGAAAGCTGCCCCAGCGCGTGGCTCGAGGTGTCGCCGCCGGCGATGACGGCGCGGCGAAGGCCCGCCCGTTTCACCAGTTCCTTGAGGAGCAGGCCGAGCCGCTCGCCGATCCGGTGGCGCGAGCCGTCCTCCAGGCCGATGGCATTGCCGCGATCACTCGAAGGCCCGAGCGCCGTGTAGAATATAACACTCCGCCCCTCCTGCAGAACCCTCAGGCCGCGCGCTATCGCCTCCTCGAGCGCAGCGCCGCTGTCGGCCGCGGCCAGCACGAGCGGATCGACGCCGATGCCGTCAAACCCGTTCTGAAGAGCATGGCGGATCTGGCGCTCGGTGGTCGGCGAGACGCTGCCGGAGACCACGGCAATCCGGTCGACGGGACCGGGAGCCGTGAAGACAGGCGCTTCGCCGATGAGCCCCAGCCTCTGCCACTCGCGGACGAGCGCATATTCCACACCCGAGGAGCCGCAGGCGAACTGGCCGCCGGCACAGCGCTTGCGCCAGAGCTGCCGCCCGACGGCGGCCTGGCTCTCGGCGCCCGCGACATCGAGGAGGACGATGTCCTTCCCCTCGGAGAAGGCGAAATCGGTGACCGCGTCGGCGTCTGCCGATGCGAGCTGGGCGATGTCCACCAGCCCCGTCCTCAGCGACGTCTGCCGCGACAGATGCAGGCGAATGTCTGCCTCATCCATGGGCGTTACCGGATGCCGGCTCATCACCGGATGACGGTCGATGCGGTAGGTCTCGCCGCGAAAGGCGGCGAAGAGATTGCCGAAGCTCGTGTAGCGGCGGATCTCAGGAGCGCCGAGCACCAGCGGCACCGGCGCCTTGCCGAAAATTTCGCGGCCGATCTCGATCGCCTTGCCGATATTGCCGACCGCCGGGCTGGAATCGAAGGTTGAGCAGACCTTGTAATGGGCGATCAGCGCCTGAAGCGACTTCAGCCAGGCGAAGGCCGAGGGGAGATGCTCTGCCATCCAATCCGGTGTCTGGCTGCGGCTGGTGCCGGCAAGGCCGAAAGCACGGCAATGGGCGAAACGTTCGAGCAGCGCCGCCTCCGGGATCTTGAGGAACAGGGCCGTTTCGACGCCATGCGAGGAGAGCGCCTCCATGACGTCGGTGGAGCCGGTCAGGTCGTCGCCGTAGTAGCTCAGCAATGGTGTCTGCATGCGCGCCCTCCGTGGATCATCGATGTGTTCAGGCGCCCTTGCCGCCGGAAAATTTTTCGAGGGACTGCGCGAGTTCCGGATGGTCTTTGGCATAGTCGGCTAGCGGGATACCGGCGACCGCCGCCTCCCAGGCCTGGCGCACCGCCCTGACGCCGGCGCCGGCGCCGCCCGGATGGCTGACGATGCCGCCGCCGCAGAGATAAAGCAGATCGGTCGAGCCGCCGGTACGGGCATAGGTCTCAGGCGCCTGGCCGCCCCACTGGCCGGAGCCGACGACCGGCAACGGGCAATCCCGCCCGGAAAAGAGCGGCGTGCTGACCGCCTTGAACGATTTGACGAAGCTCTCGTCCGGCTCCCAATACTTGACGCGGATGCCGTTGATCTGGAACTGGTCGACGCCGATCAATCGCCAGAATTGCTGCCAGACCGAAAATTCCATCCCAAGGCCGCCGTGGCGGGTGTGGATATCCCAGCCGTTCCGATGCGCATGAAGAACGATCCCGGAGCGCTTGCGCAGGAAGGCAACGCCGCCCATGCCGATCGAATTGATGTTTACGACGCCGGCGTTGCCGCCCGCCTGAACGACGAGGTCATGGTTGCGCATCATCTCGTCGGGATCGGTGTGCGAAATGCCGAAGGCGTACATGACCTTCTTGCCGGTCTTCTGCTCGTGGTCGAGGATGCGCGGCATGATCGCGGCGACCCGCTCCTTCAGCGGCGAATAGGCCGGGCTCATCAGCTTCTCGTCGTCCTTGACGAAATCGACGCCGGAGGACACGAGGTCGCCCACCAGCTCCGCCGTCTCCTCCGGCCTGAGACCCAAGGCGGGCTTGACGATGGTGCCGATGATCGGGCGCTTGTCAACGCCGGTCAGCCGGCGGCTGCCGGCGACGCCGAACTGCGGCCCGGGATGGGCGGCAGCAAATTCCGGCGGCAGTTTCAGGTCGACGACGCGGATGCCGGTCATCCCCTTGATCGAATAGACGCCGCCGATCGCGATTGTCATGAGCGCGGCGAGATCCGTGCCGATCGCATCGAGCGGAAAGGCGATCTCCGCCTCGGCCCGGTTGAAACGCTGTGCCCCGCCGCCCTCCTCCGGCCAGGCGGGCTGGTCGGCCGGCTCCAGATGCCTGATGGCGACGACCCGAGCCGCGACGCGCGCCTTCAGCTCCTCGGTTTCGCCCGGCACCGGCACGAAGGTTCCGGTCGACTGATCGCTGGCAATCTTTGCCGCCATCGCCTCGACGTCGCCGGGTGTCTCGATGCGGTAGGTGATGCGGATCACGGCGGTTTGCCCCTCATGAAAATCAGTGGCCTCGTTCCCTCAACTGGTATAATGAGTATCTGAGCTGCGCAAGCGAAATCGCGTGAGCCGGCCGGTGAGGGCGAGATTTCCTCGCCACGGAAAACGTGCATATAGAGGGACGAGCGAGAATAGCGGTGGAGTTCACATGGCGATTCAATCAGAACCTATCGTCCGCAGGAAGCTTTCCGACGAGGTCTTCGCCCGGCTGAAGGCGCTGATCGAAACCGGCGAATTGCAGCCCGGCGACGAGATGCCGTCGGAGCGGATGCTGATGGAGCGTTTTCAGGTCGGCCGCCCGGCCATTCGCGAAGCCATGCAGACGCTTGCCAATATGGGGCTGATTGAGATTTCGCATGGCGAGCGCGCCAGGGTGCTGCAGCCGACGGCGCAATCGCTCCTGAGGCAGGTGGACGTCGCCGCCAAGATCATGCTTTCGGCGTCCTCGGACTCGCTCGAGCACCTGAAGAACGCGCGAATCTTCTTCGAGCGCGGCATGGTGCGCGAGGCCGCAAGCCGCGCTACGACGGCTGATGTCGCCGCGCTCGAGGAGATCTTGAAGCGCCAGCGCGCCGCGCTTGGCAATTCCGACTCCTTCATCGCCGCCGACATGGCCTTCCACGGCCGCATCGCTGAGATCTCCGGCAATCCGATCTTCAGTGCCGTGAGCGAAGCGATGCTCGGCTGGCTCAAGGAATATCATACGGAAATGCTGATCTGGACCGGCAGGGAGAACGTGACGCTCTCCGAGCATGCGGAGATCATCGACTGCATCCAGCGCGGCAAGCCTGATGAGGCCGAGCAGTCGATGATCAAGCATCTCGAGCGTTCGCGGGCGCTTTATGCGCCGAAGGGCAAATAGATTACGCTTGGGAGCGCTCTACCCCCTGTGGCCTGCCGCAGTGGCAAACCGATTAGAGAATTTCGATCCGGGCGACCGCATAGGCCGGGAGCACAACGTCAGCACTTTCATGCGGCCTCGCCTCAGGCTCTCTTGCGCCGTTGCGGAGCCAGCCTTCGTCCAAGAGGAGGAGGCTCCGCCTCCCCGGCTCGGCGAGCGTCACCGTCTGCGGATTGGGGGTGAGATTGGCAAGCAGCAAGGTGATCGTACCATCGAGTTCGGCGCCGAGCCCTAGAACCCGATCCGCCACGCAGGTCTCGATGGCGATGCCCTCGCCCCCAGAAAGCTCGGCAAGCCAGCGCAACACATAGAACAGCGGCCTCGGGGAGCCCTCCTTGACCGGCTCGCCCGGCCCGGCCACCAGCCCAAACGGACCGGCAAGCGTCGAAAGCGTCAGCACCTCGACTTCCGCCTCCGCCACGGTCGCCGCATAGGCGAGCGTCCAGGCGGCGCCGAAGAGCGCATTGTGACGCGGATCGCGGTTGGCCATGGCGATACGCTTGCCGGACGGATTGTCCTTTGTCTGGCTGCCATAAGGGTTCTGGCGCATGGCGATGGTGGAAGGGCCGATGCGGTAGGGCTTGTCGCCATAGATCACCCGCACCGAGCGCGTCACGTCGCGGAGCGCTTCGAAGGTCTGCATGACGCTGAGATCATCGGCAGCGTGGACGATCGGATTGGTGCAATGTGTCACATAGGCGAGCCGATTGGCCGGCGCGCGCTTGCGGTTGAGCTCGGTGAAATAGCTGAACATGCCGCCCCCGAGCGGCACGCCGGGAAAAGCTCTTTGCGCAGCCTGATAGACATCTTCGAGCGGCGGGCATTCCGGCCAGGCGCTGCCCGGCGGCGTCGATTGGCGGTCGACCGATGGCGACACGGCAAGGCTTGCGAGCCTCAGTCCACTGTCACGCACCATCCGGGCGATCTCGCCCAGCTCGTCATCCAACGGGCGTCGGCAAGGAACGAAGCATTCTAGCGTCACCGCTGCGCCGGATGTATCGGCCATCTGCCGGAAGTGCCTCAGCGCCGCGGCGCCATGGCCGGCACCCGGATCGAAATGGCAGATCAGATGCCGCGCACCCAGCACGCGGATCAGTCCGGCTTCGAGAAGCTCATCGCCCGCCTCGTCGGGTCGAAGCCCGATACCGATTGCCGGCAACTTGCCTTGATCGCGCCTCAGCGAAATTTCGATCGGGACCGGCTTTGTAGCGACCACCGCAACGGCATCGAGCTGGCGGATCGATAACCGAACGGCCTGGTGAACCGTCTCCCCGGCTTTCAGCACATAGGGCCAGGGAAGCGCCAGCGGCCGCACATAGATTTTGTAGGAGCCGTCGGTCCAGTTGCGCTGGTCCTCCATTTCGAAGACGTCGCCGATCATGCGGCACTCGGCCTCGATGCCGGGCATCACCTCATAGGTAATCGCGGCGATATCCTTGAACGGCTGCCAGGGCTCGATCAGATCGGGGAAGACCGAACGCTCGACGGAACCATCGCCATGCTCGACCGTGACTGCCCGGCCGGCGACGCCGACGATCGGATGCAGGATCGCAAAGCCGGCGCGCGCCGTTTCGAAATTGCGATCCGGCGTGTAACGCGCATCGAAGATGAGCGCGTCGGGGAAGACTTCGATGGTCGACCGACAGTCAAGCACCGCGCCGTTGGGAGCCTGGAACCGGGCGTCGTAACGGACGATGGTCGCCGCCTCTTCCTCTTCGACGGTCAGGCCGGTGATCGCGGCCTCACATGTCCCCCAGTCGCGGTCGCGCACGAGAAAGGATATCGCCCGCAGCACCTCCTTGCCGGAAAAACGGATCATGCGCAGATTGCCGCCGACGAGCTCGGCGCTGAGCCGGCCTGCTTCGAGGCGCCGCGGCACCGGCTCCGGCTCTTCCGTCCCGAAGAGGAGAAAGATGCGGGAAGCCGTCATCCGAGGAAATCCTCGACCGGCACGGTCTTGCCCTTGGCGGCGCTGCGATAAGATGCCTCGACCAACGCAAAGGTCTTGAGATTGTCCCTTCCTGAGGTCTCCGGTTCGCGGCCGGCGCGCAGGCAGTCGACGAAGTGCTGCTGGATCAGGCTGACGCTCTCCTGGATATTGTGCCAGGGCGCCGAGGCCCAGGGGAGAAGGCGCGGCTCGACATCCGTCACCTTCGTCCCCTCGCGCGAATGAACAGAAAGACGGTAGCCCTGCGAGAGCCGCAGCGTCCCCTTGCTGCCGTCGACTTCCAGCATGGTTTCGGGAAAAGGCTCGACCGGCAGCCTGGTGGCGTAGCTGCAATCGACGATCGACGTGACGCCGCCGCGATGGTCGAGCATCATCGTCGCGACGTCCTCGCCGACGATCTTCGGATTGACGCGGCGTGTGCGGGCGGTCACCGACGCCGCATCGCCAAAGAGGTAGCGCGCGATGTCGAGCGCGTGGATGCCGAGGTCCTCGATGATGAAGCGCTTGCCGGTCGCGAGATATGGCTGGCCGGAATAGACGTCATAAGCCGACCGGAAGCTCACCCGACCCCAGAACACCTCGCCGATTACGCCGCTGTCGATTGCGGCCCTGGCGGCCCGGATCGGCGACTGCCAGCGGAAATTCTCGTGCACCATCATAGGCACGCCCGTCGCGGCACAGGCGGCGACCATCGCCTTGGCGTCTTCCATCGTCGGCGCGATCGGTTTTTGGCAGATCGTCGGAATGCCGTTCAGCGCTGCCATCTCGACCAGCGGCCGGTGGCTTCTGACGGTCGTCGCAATATCGACGAAATCAAAGCCGCCATCGGCAAACAGATCCTCGGCCGAAGTATAGCGCCGCGTGACGCCGAACTCTTCGCCGACCGCCCTAAGCCGTGCCGGATCGCGGTCGCAGATGGCGACGATCCGCGCCCCCTCGGTGTCGCGCCAGCCATGCATCTGGTTGACCGCGAAAAACCCGCAGCCGATCAGGGCGCCCTTCAGAATTGCCATTCAGTCAACCTTTCTTCGCAAGCTGCATCAGCGTCACCTGCTGCTGCAGCCGGCGTTGCGCCTGGTCCACCACGACCGCGACGATGATGACAATGCCCTTGATGACCATCTGCCAGAAGGACGAGATGCCCATCATGACGAGGCCATCGGACAGGATGCCGATGACGAAGGCACCGATGATGGTGCCGCCGATCGTGCCGCGGCCGCCGGACATGGAGGTGCCGCCAAGAACGGCTGCGGCGATGGCGTTGAGCTCGAAGGAATTGCCTGTCGCAGGATGCGAGGCCATCAGTTCCGAGGAAATAACCAGGCCGACGATCGCCGCGCAGAAGCCGGAGAACATATAGACGAATATCTTCACGCGATCGACGCGGATGCCGGACATGCGGGCGGCCCGCTCGTTGCCGCCGACCGCGAAGATGTGGCGGCCGATCGGCGTGTACTTGGCGACGTAAGCGGCGGCGAGCGCCACGACGATGAGGATCCAGATCGACACCGGCAGGCCGAGAAGCCGGCCGGAGCCCAAGAAGGCGAAGCCGGTCGTCGACAGTTCCGGCTTGCCGACGAGGTTCGGGAAGGTCTGGCCGTCGGAGGAAAGCAGCGCGAAACCGCGCGCCACATAAAGCGTGCCGAGCGTTGCGATGAACGGCGCGACGTTCAGCTTGGTGATCAGCAGGCCGTTGATCGCACCGATCAGGATGCCGACGGCGAGCGTGATCAGACACACCTCGAAGACATTGAAATAAATCGTGTAGCCGAACTGCAGGTCGATGCCGTTGAGGATCAGCCCGCCGGCCACCATGCCGCAGAGCCCGACGATCGACCCGACGGAGAGGTCGATGCCGCCGGTGATGATCACGAAGGTCATGCCCATGGCGAGGAAGGCATTGAGCGCCACGTGCTTTGACATCAGGATAAGGTTGGCGGTCGACAGGAAGTTCGGCGCGAAGACCGAGAAGAAGGCGATCACCGCGAAGAGCGCGATGAACGTCCTGAGCTTCATTAGCGTCAGCAGCAGAGAGCCGTTCGGAGCTTCCGCAGCGTTGGTGGTGGTCGTTGCCGCTGTCATCAGGCGTGTTCCCTTGTCGTCTTGTGGCCTTCGGCCGAAGCCTTCACGATCAACTCTTCCGTCGCCTCGGCGCGGTCGATGACAGTGACGAGCCGTCCATTGCTCATGACGGCGATGCGGTCGGAGAGCGCCATCACCTCTTCGAGGT
Organism: Sinorhizobium sp. FG01; assembly: GCF_002531875.1. Taxonomy (NCBI): domain Bacteria; kingdom Pseudomonadati; phylum Pseudomonadota; class Alphaproteobacteria; order Hyphomicrobiales; family Rhizobiaceae; genus Sinorhizobium; species Sinorhizobium sp. FG01. The sequence goes on along the minus strand of NZ_NWTB01000017.1, from coordinate 93,568 downwards.
CGGAGGTGGAAAACAGGATCGCCAGACCCTCGCCTGCCAGCCGCCGCATGGTGCGGAAGACGTCCGCCTTGGCCCCGACGTCGATGCCGCGGCTCGGCTCGTCCATCATAAGCACCTTCGGCCGGGTCATCAGCGCCTTTCCGATGACCACCTTCTGCTGGTTGCCGCCCGACATCGACGTGACCTCGAAATCGGGATTGGGCGCCTTGATGGAAAGATCGCCGATGGCCGCCTTGATCGCCGCCCGCTCCTTGTCGCCGACGATATGGAAGCCGAAGCGCAGGAAGCGCTCAAGGCTCGCCAGTGTCAGATTGCTGGCGATCGACAGCGCCTGCACCAGCCCTTCGCGCTGGCGGTCCTCCGGGATTAACGCCAGGCCGCGCCGGATCCGGTCGGAAGTATCGCATGTGGAAACATCGGCGCCGCCGACATGGACGCGTCCGGTCGAATGCGGATGCTGGCCGATGACGCATTCGAAGAATTCGCTTCGGCCGGCACCCATCAGCCCGTAGATGCCGAGCACTTCACCGGCCCGCACCGAGATCGACATATGGTCGACGGCAAGGCCGCCGGTGCGGCGCGGCAGGCAGATGTCCTCGGCGCGGAAAACGTCTTCACCGAGGCGGTGATCGACCGACTTGGCGAAATCCTTCGCGTCCGAACCGATCATCGAGCGGACGATCCACTTCGTGTCGATGTCCCTGACCATGGCATGACCGGTGATCTGGCCATCGCGCAAGACCGTGATGTAATCGCCGATCCGCATCAGCTCTTCGAGGCGGTGGGAGATATAGACGATCGCCACCCCTTGCGCCTTCAATTCGCGGATGACCTTGAAGAGCACATCGACCTCGGCCGCCGAAAGCGCCGAGGTCGGCTCGTCAAGAATGAGGATACGGGTATCGAGCGAGATCGCCTTGGCGATTTCCACCAGCTGCTGCTGACCGATCGGCAGGTCTTCGACGAACGTCTCGGCATCGATGCCCGCATCGAGCCGATCGAGGAACTCGGTGGCTTTCGCGACCTGGGCACGATGATCGATGCCACGCAGGCCGCGCCTGATTTCGCGCGTAGCGAAGATGTTTTCGGCGACCGAGAGATTGCCGAAGAGATTAAGTTCCTGGAACACCATGCCGATGCCGTGGCGCTGGGCATCGCCGGGCGAGTGGAATTCGACCTCCTCGCCGTCGAGCAGGATGCGGCCGAGCGACGGCTTTTCGACGCCGGCGATGATGCGCATCAGCGTCGACTTGCCGGCGCCGTTCTCGCCGACGAGCACGTTCACCGCCCCGCGCCTGAGCGCCAGGTTGGCGTGGCGCACGGCGACGATACCGGAATAGACCTTGGTGACGTCCTCGAGGCGCAGAACGCAATCGTCGTTCTCGGGCGGGTGCAAGCTCATCCACTCACCGTCAGCTGCGCCGGCACGAACGACGGCAGCTGCCCCTTGGCGGGCTGCGGATAGGCGCCGATCGCCTCGAGCTTCCTGCCGACGAGCTGATCGCGCGTGAGCTTTTCGAGCACAAGGCCGTTCACATGTGTGTTGAAGGCCTTACCGTACTGGGCCCACTCGATCTGGTTCTTGAATTCGTTGAAGTTGACGAAGTCGAGGCTGTCGCGGATCGCCGTGCCGCGGATCGCCGGACCGATCTGGACACGCGCATCCGCCTTGCCGTCGCCATCGGCGTCAACCTCCACATAGGCCGAGCGCGATTTCGTCTCCGCCTTGATGATGGTGCCCGAAAGCCGCGCGGCGAAGGTCCAGGGGCTGCTTCCCTGCTTCTCCTTATGTCCGTATTTGGCGCCGGCCGCATCTGCGTCGCTTGCCGCGAGCGAGGCGACCTCCGAGAACGGCCCCGCTTTCCTGTCGAGATAGGGCACGACCTTGCTGTCCCATATCTCAGCGACCATCCGATCCGGATCGAAGCCGCCGGAAGCGGATTGCGCCGTCTCTTCGGCCGTCGGCGTCCTGATGATCTTGCAGCCCGCGAGAGCCATCATCACCGCAAGGAATATGACGGACGCGCCCCTTGTACTTGGCATCGAAAGCTACTCCATAGCCCCTGCGACGCGGCTGGACCGCGTCGCAGGTCAGGAAGAGGGTCAATTGGTGAGCGCGAAGGTTTCGAGCTGGTCGGCGTTCTCGCTGTTGATCAGTACGCAGTCCATCAGCTGCTTTTCTTCCGCCGGCTTCTTGCCGGTGGTGATGAACTCATGCGCCTGCTGGACCGCCATCTGCGCCTGGGCGTAAGCCGGCTGCAGCACGGTCGCCTTGATGCCGCCGGACTTGATCGAGTCGCGCACGTCGTTGGAGCCGTCGAAGCCGACGACGATGACGTCCTTGCGGCCGGCGGCCTGCAGCGCGGCGATCGCGCCCATGGCCATCGTGTCGTTGCCGGAGATGACGCCCTTGATGTCGGGATTGGCCTGCAGGATGGTTTCCATCTTGCTGTAGGCCTCGGTCTGGCTCCAGTTTGCCGATTGCTGCGCCACCATCTTCAGCTCCGGATATTCGTCGATGACATCGTGGTAGCCCTTCGAGCGGATGCCGGCATTGAGATCGGATTCGCGGCCGAGCAGTTCGACATAGTTGCCGGATTCGCCCATCAGCCTGACGAATTCCTCGGCGCCGAGCTGGGCACCCTGATAGTTGTTGGAGACGATCTGCGAGACGGCAACGCCGGTGGCGTTGATTTCTCGGTCGATCAGGAAGGACGGCACTCCGGCATCCTTGGCCTTCTGTACGGCGGCTATCGAGGCTTCCGAGCCGGCATTGTCGAGGATGATCGCCTTGGCACCGCGGCCGATCGCCGTGTCGATCAGCTGCGATTGCTTGTTGGCGTCGTCGTCATGGACGAGCACGAGCGTCTCGTAGCCGAGCTCCTTTGCCTTTGTTTCGGCGCCGACCGCCTCGGCCTTGAAGAACGGGTTGTCATGCGACGGCGTGATGATCGCGATGAGGTCGGCCGCGTAGGCCGGAATGGCGGACCCTGCCGCCAGGAAGGCCGCAAAGGCGGCCACGGTCATTCTGCGTGTCAGTTTCATCGGTTCTTCCTCCCAGGTTGAAAACGGCCGGAGTTGCCCTCCGGTTTCTGCGGATCAGGTGATGCGACGGATGCTGTCGGCGATTTCCTGCGGCTCGAAGACGCGCTTCCAGTCATCGCGCATCAGCATCGGCTTGCCGAACTCGATCGCCTTGTTGCAGGCATCGGAGAACACGCCCTCGACCTCTTCGAAGATCACGGCGCCGAGCACGTTCATGTGGCCGAGCAAGAAGTCGCGCGCCGCCTCTTTCGGCACGCCGCGGGCGACGCATTCGTCCATCGCCTCGCGCATGACGACGAGCAGCGAGGCACAGACCGTTTCCGACAGGCCGGGCTCGAGCAGCGCCATCTGCTCGACGGTGACGCGATGCGAGCGCATCACCGGCGCCCAGATGATCCTGGCGATCTCCTCGCCCTTGGCGTAATCCGCCTCCGGTCCCTGCATCAGCGCCGAGACGATGTGCTGCTTGGCGGCAATGCCGCCGAAATGATCCTTGCGTGCCGCAAGCTCGGTCTCGTCGTTGAAGATCGGCGGATGGCAGGGGTGAGTGACAAAATAGGTGAGGTCATCGCGCCGCGGCAGATGACCGGCAAAGGGTGCGGCCGCGTCGAGGACGACGAGCATCGTACCTGGCTTCAGCCTGTCGGCGATGCCGGCCGCCACCTTGCCGATCGCCGTGTCCGGCACCGCAAGGATTATGACTTCCGCACCGTCGAGAGCAGTATCGAGAGAGACCGTCTCGAGCCCCAGCTCCCTTGCCAGCCGCGCTTTGCCGATCTCGCTCACCTCGACGTGACGCACGTCGAAGCGCGATCCCTTCAGGTTCTTGGCCAGTCGGCAGCCCATCTTGCCGCCGGCACCCAACAAGGCAATCGAAGTCATCTGTATCTCCCGCATCATGTTGCCGAAGGGATAACGCAGCTGGTATGATGAGTCAATGAGCATATCAGCGGAAATATTTACCTGCCCCTTGCAATTCTTGCCTAATCCTGCAGGACTCAAATGAATGTGATAACCAAATGATTTGACATCCGCCGCAAGAGAGGCGACAGACCGCCCATGAAAGAGGCCATCAGTCAGCGACAGCGCCTACGCGAGGAAACCGCGCCGCTTCGTCGGCGCATCCTCGACGAGCTGGCGCAGCTCCCCTGGGATGGTCTGCGCTACAGCCACACAATACCCGGGCTTTCGCTTTATCGGGTCGTCGAGCCAGCCGGGCCCTTCTCCGCCGTCTATGAGCCTAGCCTTTCGCTGATCATCCAGGGAAGCAAGCGCGTTCATGTCGGCAACCAGACCCTCCTTTACGACGAGTCCTGCTTTTTCCTGACGGCTCTGGGGCTTCCGGCGACCGGGCAGATCTGCGAGGCGAGCCTTGACGAGCCCTATGTTGCGGCGTCGCTCCGGCTCGACCTCGAGAAGCTTCGCCGGATCATCACCGATCACGACCTGCACCCGGTGGGGCCACCGGAACGCGACCTTGTCGGCGTCGCCGTCGGCGCCGCGACGCCGGAGCTGTTTGACGCCTTTCTGAGGCTGATTTCGCTTGCGAAGGCTGCGGTGGACATCCCATTCCTGTCCAATCACATCCATAACGAAATCCTCTACCGGCTGCTCACCGGCGAGCAAGGCGCGCGGCTCAGGCGCTTTGCCCTTGCCGGCACCAACAGCAACCGCGTCGCCCGGGCGATCGCCTGGCTCAAGGAGAACTACGCCCGACCGCTGCGCGTCGAAGATCTAGCGGAGGTCGCCAATATGGGCGTATCGACGCTGCACCACCATTTTCGCGCCATGACCGCCATGAGCCCGCTGCAGTTCCAGAAGCATCTGCGCCTGCACCATGCGCGGGAACTGATGCTGTCGCAATCGCTCGACGCGGCAACCGCCGCGCTCAGGGTTGGATATGAGAGCCCGACCCAGTTCAGCCGTGAATATCGGCGCGCCTTCGGCCACCCGCCGCTGCGCGATATCAAGGCAATCCTGAACTCCAACGACGCTGCCAGCCGAGATTCGATCGGCTAGCGCCGCAGAGGCGCAGACGGCCGATGATCACGATCTCGTCACCGCGACAGGAATAGGCAATAATCCGACAGGATCGAATCTACCGGGCGAAAGGCCGGTCTTCTAAGGTGCGGCCGCAGTCTGGCGAATGGCTGCGGCGCGCGGGCAGGCATATCTGCACCTATTTTGAGGCCCCCGCGCCTCAACGCGAGGAGAACACCATGGCAATTGTGACTATCAACGGCGTCGAGCACTCGGTCGACGCCGCGGCGGATATGCCGCTTCTTTGGGTGATCCGTGATCTGGTCGGGCTGACGGGCACGAAATTCGGCTGCGGCATGGCTCAATGCGGTGCTTGCACCGTCTATGTCGATGGTTCGCCGGTCCGCTCCTGTCAGACATTCATCGGCGACATCGAAGGGGCTAAGGTCACCACCATCGAGGGCCTGAAGGGCAAGGTCGCCGAAACGGTCCAGTCCGTCTGGGCCGATCTCGACGTTCCGCAATGCGGCTACTGTCAGTCCGGCCAGATCATGTCGGCAACGGACCTGTTGGCCAACAACCCGAAGCCAAGCGACGAAGACATCGACGCCGCCATGTCGGGCAATCTCTGTCGTTGTGCCACCTACCATCGAATCCGTGCCGGCATTCACGAAGCCGCAAAGCGCCTGGAGGCCTGAGACATGATCCCCAAACTGATGCAATCGATCACCCTCCCTGCCGGACGGGTCGAGGCGTCCCGGCGGCAGTTCCTCATCGGTGCATTCGCAGCCGGCACCGGCATCGCCGTCGGCTTTCATCTCCTGCGCGCAACCCCGGCGACAGCGGGCGAGACGCCATCGGCAGAAGGCGCGCATTCCTTTTCGCCCTACCTGACCATCGACGGCGACGGAAAGGTGACCGTCCTCTCCTCCCAGTTCGAAATGGGACAAGGCTCCTATAACGGCATCGCCACACTGGTGGCGGAAGAACTCGACGCCGACTGGTCGACCATCGACGTGAGGGGAGCTTCCGGCGATGTCAAGGCTTACGGCAATGTCGCCTTTGGTGGCACGATGCAGGGCACCGGAGGCTCGACCTCCATGGTAACCTCATGGGAGCGCTACCGTAAGGCCGGTGCCGCGGCCCGGGCGATGCTCGTCGCCGCCGCGGCGTCCGAGTGGGGCGTCGAGGCGGCGGAGATCACCGTCGAGAAGGGCGTTCTCTCCCATCCCTCCGGTAAGAGCGGCGGCTTCGGCACCTTCGCCGCCAAGGCGGCGACGCTGCCGGTTCCCACCGACGTCAAACTCAAGCAGCCGGGCGACTGGAAGTTGATCGGCAATTCCGAGTTGAAGCGTTTCGACAGCGCCCGCAAAGCGAACGGCACGGAGCAGTACACGATCGACGTCAAGCTTCCCGGGCTGCTGACCGCGGTGATGATCCATCCGCCGCTGTTCGGCGCCAAGGCGAAGTCCTTCGATGCGTCGGCCGCACGCGCCGTCAACGGCGTGGTCGATGTCGTCGAAACACCGCGTGGCGTCGCAGTGGTCGGCGAAAACATGTGGGCGGCGATCAAGGGGCGCGAGGCAGTCACCGTCGCCTGGGACGAGACGGCGGCGGAAAAGCGCGGTACCCAGCAGATTATGTCTGCCTACCGCGATCTGGCAAAGAAGGGCCCGGTAGCGCTCGCGCGCGAGGACGGCGACGCCGAAGCTGAATTCGCCAAGGCCGCCAAGGTCCTCGAGGCGAACTTCGAATTTCCCTACCTGGCGCATGCGGCGATGGAACCGCTGAACGCGGTCGCACGCATGAACGAAGACGGCACGCTGGAGATCTGGGGCGGGCATCAGTTCACCGATGTCTACCAGAAGCTCGCCGGCGACGCGGCCGGGATCGCTCCCGAGAAGGTACGCCTGCACGTCATGAAGACCGGCGGTAGCTTTGGCCGGCGGGCCGTATTCGACGGCGATGTCATCGTCGAAGCCGTGCACGTCGCCAAAGCCATCGGTTTCCGTGCGCCGGTCAAGATGCAGTGGACGCGTGAGGACGACATGCGGGCGGGCCGCTATCGGCCCGCCTATGTGCACAGCCTCAAGGCCGGTATCGACGACAGCGGGAAACTCGTGGCCTGGAACAATCACATCGTCGGTCAATCCATAGTGGCAAAGACGGCGTTCGAGGGCATGGTCAAAAACGGCGTCGACCCGACCTCCGTCGAGGGAGCAAGCAATCTTCCCTACGTCATTCCCAACCAGACGGTCGGCCTGACGAGCACGGAGGTTGGCGTTCCGGTTCTATGGTGGCGCTCCGTCGGCTCGACGCACACGGCGTTCGCGGCCGAAACCTTCCTCGACGAAGTTGCCGAGGCGGCGGGACGCGATCCCGTAGAATTCCGTCTGTCGATGCTTGAGCCCGACTCGCGTCACGCAACTGTGCTCAAGCTGGCGGCGGAAAAGGCCGAGTGGGAGAAGCCCTTGCCTCAGGGCCGCTTTCGGGGCGTCGCGCTTGCCGAAAGCTTCGGCTCGGTGGTCGCTCAGATCGCGGAGGTCTCGACCGACGGCAATGGCCAGATCAAGGTCGAACGCGTGGTCGCCGCCGTCGACTGCGGTCTGGCGGTCAACCCGGACCAGGTCCGCGCCCAGGTGGAGGGCGGCATCGGCTTCGGCCTTGGCGCCATATTGGGCGAGGAAGTCACGCTGACGGACGGCCAGGTCGATCAGGGCAACTTCGATATGTATACGCCGCTGAGGATCGATGCGATGCCGAAGGTCGAGGTCCACATCGTCGCCTCCGCCAACCCGCCGTCGGGCATCGGCGAGCCTGGCGTGCCGCCGATCGGCCCTGCCGTCGCCAATGCCGCCTATAAGGCGCTCGGCAAACGGCTGCGCGTCATGCCGTTCTCGAAATCGCTGAACGCGTGAACTTGGTTGCCCGGTCGGCTCTGGCCGGCCGGGCAAGAGGCAATCGCATCCCGCCGGACGTACGGCGCTGCAGCTAGTTCACCGCGACGACCTTGCCGGCCGAATCGAGCCGGCACCGGATTCGCGCCTGGCGGACCTGGATGCTGTTCTCACCCGCATAGTCTATGCTGACAACGAGCGGGGCCGTGAGCGCCCCGCTGCGATGCCGGAGCAGGGAACCGGCGCTTGCCGCACGCACACGCACGCCGCCGAGGGGCGAGGCAGCCGACGCTATTGCCTTTTGGCAGGCTCGAACGACGCTTTTGGGGGTCCCCGGAACCGCTGCGATCGTCAACGGCAGGCGTATGGGATAACCCCATTCGCCGCGCTCATGGGCGGACTTCTTCTTCAGCGGCCAAAGGATGCGTGGCAGAACGATGGATGTTCGCGCGTTCTTTGTCGGCGCAATGGAGATGATCCTGCCACCACCGCTGCTGGCCCCTGCGGTCAAGCCTCCGCTGGACGTCCGGGTCCCGGATCCGGGACCAGACGCAGACCCGGAACCGGGACCCGCGGCCGAACCGCCTGAAACCGCGCCGGAAGCGGGAGCTGTTCCCGCACCGCTCGACGAGCCGGCATTCGAGCCGGCACCCACCGACAGACCGCCACTTTTGTTGCCGAGATTGCCGCCAACCCCAAGGCTGGCGCCTCCGCTTCTGTTGAGCGAGGTTCCGGCCTTTGCTCCACCTACCCCTTTGACGCCGGCGCCGACCCCTGCCGAGACGCCGTTCTTATCGACCCCCACCTCGGCGCCGACGCCGACCGGGCCGACTGTTGCGTTAAGGCCTAAGGCATGAGCAGGGCCGATCGCGATTGCGATCAGGACTGTGGCAGCTAGGTACTTGCGCATAATCCGGTTCCTCATTTTGGGGCGGGTAGCCCTTGAATAGCTCGCCACCTCTTCTATCAGCGGCCACGGACCTGCGGCCGCGTGGGGAGCAGTTCCTCGGGAAGCGCAAGCGTCACCGATTGAACCGATCGCGTTGGCTTGCCGAGTTCCACCTTGCGGACTTCCACCGAGCCACCGCGCTTGCGCGCGACGGGCTTGACACGTGGATTGGCGCGATCGCCGGCGCCTGCCTTCCGTATCTGTTCCACGCTTGCCGCGGGGCGTTGAGCTTCCCGCTTCGGAAGCTCGACCTCGCTACGCTCCACCGCCGCCAAGCTCAGCGCCAATTGCTTCCTTGCCGCGTCGCGTTCCTGGCGCGCGGTTTCGAGATCGCGCGCCAGCGATCTCGCCTTCTCGCGCTCCAGGCCAAGCGCCTCGCCAGCCCGGCTTGCCGTAGCCTCGGCGACCCTTCCGGCTTGTCCGGCTTGCAATGCGGCCTCTTTTGCGGCCTGCAGCTCGGCACGAGCTTGCAATGTGGATTGGCGAAGAAGGGCGAGTTCCCGTTCCTGGGCGGCAAGCTTGCGCCCCTTCTCGTCGAGGACCCGACTGGCATCGCTCAGCGCTGCCTCCGCGGCATCGCGCGCCCTGAGCGCTGCAGCCTTCGACCGGATCGCGCCGGCTGTCTTGGTCTGCAGACGCTCAACCTCGCGCTGCGCCATCGCCCGGTCGCGGGCAAGCCCCTCGGCACTCCGGCGCTCGTTCTCGAGAGCTCGTTCCTGGTCGGCCGCCATCGCGGCAGCCTTGCGCGCCTGTGCGCCTGCCTCGTCGGCGGCACGCCGCATCGCGTCGAGGTCGCCTCTCGCCGCCGCCAAATCGCGACGGAGACTGTCCTCGCGCTGACGACCTGCGAGCAGCGCGCCCCTTTTGATCGCGTCGATCTCCTTGTGCGCCGCGAGAAGCTTCTCCTCCAGGGCCGCGCGTTCGCGCGCGGCCACTTCAGCGGCCTGCTTTGCGGCTTGCAGCTCGGCACGCGCCTGCAAGGCCGATTGGCGTAGGAGGGCGAGTTCCCGTTCCTGGGCGGCAAGCTTGCGCCGCTCGTCGTCGAGGACCCCCCGGGCATTGGTCAGCGATGTCTCCGCGGCATCGCGCGCCCTCAGCGCGGCAGCCTTTGATCGGATTTCTCCGGCCGTCTTGATCTGCAGACGCTCGATCTCCCGCTGCGCCAGCTCCCGCTCGCGCGCGAGCCCTTCGCCCCTCCGGCGCTGGTTCTCAAGAGCTCGTTCCTGAGCGGCCGCCATGGCGGCAGCCTCGCGCGCCTGCGTTCCGGCGTCGTCGGCGGCATGCCGCATTGCGTCAAGGCCGCCTCTCAGCGCCGCCAGCTCGTGGCGGAGACTGGCCTCGCGCTGACGCCCGGCCAGCAGCGCACCGCTCTTGATCGCGTCGATTTCCTTGCGCGCCGCGAGAAGCTTTGCCTTCAGGGCGGCGCGTTCGGCGCGTTCGCGCGCCGCCACTTCCCGAGCCTCGTTGGCGTCTGCCACCGCGGCTTCCCAATCTCGCGCCGCCTTCGCCTGTTGCTGCAGTTGAATCTTCAATGCCCCGACATCGGCCCGGGCGGCGTGGAGTTCCTGTGCCAGGGTGGCAGCCCGTCGACGCTCTGTAACGAGGCGGCGATAGTGCCGCATGGCGGCGTCACGCGCAGCCTGACGTGCCGCGCGCGCTTCTCTGCGAGCCTCTTGGAGATCCATGCGAAGAGCCGCCAGTTCACCAAGCACCGTTTCACCCCTGGACCGTTCCGGTTGTTGCGATTGCGCCGACTGAGCTGCGCGTTGCCACCCTGCAGGCGGAACCGCCGCGACATTGGTCGTCGCCAGCGATGGCGGCATCTCGGGCGCCGACATCCGTCGCTGGACCTTCGTGACCGGACGCTGATCGCTGCCGCTTCGGACCTGCAGGCGATCGGTTATCAGCTTGGCCAGTTCATTCTCGGAGAGACCTGCCGCGGGCAGGCGTCCGATGCCCGGAAGTTCGAGCGTTCCGCCTGTCCCGATCGTGAACGTGTCGTTCAGCAACGTACCCTCGGCTACCCCGCCAAGCAAGGCATGCCATCCGGAAACGCTGATCTCGACCGTGTCTTGCGGAGCAAGCCTGGCGTCGGGCGCCGTCTCGCCTTTTGCGGGAACTCCAAGGAGCAGGAAGAGGCAGAACGGAACTATTCGGAGTGTGGCCCTAAGTGATGCCCGGCGGGGTACAGCGCTCTCGCACGGCGCCTGCGACCTGTTTACGCGATCCATGACTGACCCTTCCGGACATGCGCGCCTGGCAAGCCAGTCATGGCGCACAGCGCTTATGATCTGCAAACATAACGTTCAGGGTAACAAAGCTGTTTCGCGGCGGTGAGGTTGAAATTGGGTTAGCGGCATCCGCCAATATCCTTAGCCCGTGCTCACAACCTGACCGGGCTACTCCGTTTGGATTTACAGGGCTTCCACCTTCGCCGTGAGAGTGAAGCGGTCAGAGCAAGGGGACCCGGGCAGGCGTGCCCGATCAGGACGAAGACGGTCGGTTTCGCTCGCGCCAGGAAGCCGGGCTGAGGCAGGTCACGCGTCGGAATTCCCGGTTGAAGTTCGACTTCGTCTGGAACCCGGACTCGAGCATCGCGGCGGTGACTGACATGTCGGTCTCCCGCAGCATCCGGCAGGCTTCGGCAATCCGGAAATCGTTGATGTATTGGGAGACGTTCTTCTGCGCCAGGCGATTGACTGCTCCGGATATCTGCCGGGCCGGCACGCCAGCGCGCCGCGCCAGCCGCGACAAGGTCAGGTTTTCGTCCCGAGACAATCGCTGCTCGGTAAGCAAATGATCGACCCGATCCAGGACCTCGCGATCCTTAGCCGCCAGCGATGCGGTATTATCACTTTTTGCCGGCAATGCGGGGAGCGGCCGCGCACGCGCTGCGACATCTGCGGTAAAGCCGAGGAAAAGCAGTTCGAGAAGACTTGCGTTGCTGACGATCAGAGCGGCATTGGCGCCTTTTGCCCACTGGAAGTCGAGGAAGATCGCGAGGTCGAACAGGGCCGAAACACAGAGCGCCGCGGCGGCGACCAGGAGGGCGCGATGTGCCTGTTGGGCGCCGTCGAGACGCGCTTCGTCCAAGGCGTCGGGGCCTGTGCGGCCGAGGTTCAGCAGCGCCAGAGCGTAGCCGACGAATAGGACGATCAACGCACCGTCGACCAGAGCCGGCGCAAGCAACATCAGCGCAATCATCCCAAGTGGCGGCGCGGCGTGAAGCCAACGGGCACCCCTTGCCCCGGCCTCCTCCCCGTGGATCAGGCAGCGGAAGCTCGCCAGCACCAGCGGCGGCAGGCAACTCGCCAGCAAGGGCAGCACGTAGCGTAGAGCCGTGATGTCATAACCCCACCGCAGGCCGACGATGATCGATTGCACGGAGCACAGGCAGAGCAGCACCAGGAACGGCCGAAGGCCTTTGTGCGGCTCGTTGCGCAGCATCGCCACAAGAAGGATCAGGAGCAGCAGGGCGACGACGAATGGCAGCGGGAGGAAAATCAAGTTCTGTCCTTCGAGGATGGCTATCGACGGTCGAATGTTGACCCAGATCGCGATTGGGGACGACCTGAATCATGATCGAGGAAGCGGAGAAGCCGGGCACGCGCAATCATTCGCAGGTCCCTTAAACCTAGCGAGATTTCCCATGATTTTTTCCCGCATCCTGGCAGCCCTTTTCTTCTGCGCGCTTTTTGCCGTACCCTGCCATGCAATCGAAACCGGCGTGCGCGAATTAAGCCTTGCCTCTCCCGAGGGCGGGCGTCGTCTTCAGGTCACCGTCTGGTATCCCGCCGAACCTGGCGGCAAAGCCGTTCTGGTGGGCGACAACCAGGTCTTCAAGGGCGCGCCGGCGCTGTCGGAAGCGCCGCTCCTCGAGGGCCGCTACCCGCTGGTCGTGATGTCGCACGGTTCCGGCGGCCGCATCCAGGGCATGAGCTGGCTCGCCGCGGAACTGGCCAGGGCCGGATTTGTCGTCGCCGGTCCCAATCATCCCGGTACGACCAGCGGCAACTCAACCCCCGCCGACACGCCGAAGCTGTGGGAGCGCACGCATGATTTATCCTTTGTGATCGACGGCTGACGACCGATCCGCTCTGGAGCGGCGCCATAGACAAGGGCCGCATCGGCGTTATCGGCTTCTCGCTCGGAGGCGCGGCCGCCATGGAGATCGCCGGTGCCCGGGCAAACCTCGAAGCCTATGCGCGTTACTGCGATACCTACCAGACGTGGGATTGCGCCTGGTATGCAGGCGGTCAAGGCTACGTCGACGACAAAGCGATCACGGTCGACAAGGTCGACCTGCGCAAGATCGACCGGGCGCGCTTCGAACGATCGAACCTCGACCGGCGCATCAAGTCCGCCGTCCTGATCGACCCGGGCCTCGCGCAGGCCTATGACGCACAAAGCCTGAAGGAGATCGCCATCCCGATGAATTTCATCAATCTCGGCAGCGCCGGAACCATTCCCGCAGCGGTGATCGCCTCCGGGCTGGCGGCGCTGTCTCCGCATGGCTCCTACGCCACGGTCGCGCAGGCCGACCATTTCAGTTTCCTGCCCGAGTGCAAGGAGGGTGGGGCCGAGCTCTTGAAGTCGTTTGGAGAGGTCGAACCAATATGTGACGACGGCAGCGGACGGTCCCGGGCGGATATTCATTCCGAGTTGATCATTCTCGTACGGGAAGCGTTGCTGCGGACCCTCAAAGAGCGTTCGTGAGGTCAGAGCCGCCGGTCATCGAAGCGATGGACGGCGGCTCCTGCTACTGGGCTGCGGGCGGCGAAGATGCTGCCGGCGGGGCTCTCCTTGGCGGTATCGGTCGGGCGCAAGGAGGTGACGAAGAGCGTCCGCCGATCCGGGCCGGCAAAGCAGGGCATGGTGGGCGCGGGCACAGGAAACAGATGCGCCTTGATCAGCCGGCCTTCCGGGGAAAAGCAATTGATGACGCCGGCCGAGACGCCGGCGCTCCAGTAGTTGCCGTCGGCATCGGTCGCCGCGCCGTCCGGCCGTCCGCGTCCCTCGTCGAGATCCGCCAGCCGCTTCCGGCCGGAGAGTTCGCCGGTCGCCGGATCGAACCGCCAGCGGTCGATCCAGGGCCCGCGCGAATCGGAGTGGAACAGGACGGTGCCATCAGCGCTCCAGGCAAGCCCGTTCGAGCAGATGATATTTTCTACCTTGCACTCGACGGCGCCTGCGGGCGTCACGCGATAAAGCGAGGCGATCGGCCGCCGGTCGACAGCGACCTCGTGCATGGTGCCGACCCAGAAGGCGCCGTCCGGCCCCACCTTGCCGTCGTTCAGGCGCGTATGTGGCCTCTCTGGCTCGATCTCTGCAATTTTGCGGACGATCGCGCCGCTTCCCGGATCGAACAGCACGACCCGGTCGCGCTGCGCCAGGACGAGACGGCCGGACCGTGCGAGCCCGAGGCTGCAGGCGCCGCCTTCCAAAGACCACTCGATGTGATCGGCCCCGGAAAGATCGGCTCGGTGAAGGGTGCCGTGACCGACGTCGACGAAGAACAGGCAGTTCCGGCGCTCGTCATAGACGGGGCTCTCGGCCACGGCGCAACGCAGGTCCAGCACGCATTCAAATGTTAAGTCGAAAGACATGTTCGCACCACGCTCTGACGCCCGGCATTTTTCGGAACGCCGTGCGAACCGACTATCTAGAGGAATTCATGAGATCTATCTCTCCTGCTTTTCTTTAACATTGCTCTTGCCCCGCCTCAACTTGTAAATTAAAAATACAGGAAACCGGCCAGGGAGATTTCCATGAAAACGACGCCCGTCACTGTCGCCGACCTCGGCGCTTCCGTCCTCTCGGTGCCGCCTCTGGCGCGTGACGCGCAGGGCGTGCCGAGCAAGGCGGAAAATCGCCGGCAGGTGGACTGGCTGCGCTCGGGCGGCGTGACGACTTATCTCTATGGCGGCAACGCCAATCTCTACAATTTCGGCGTCATGGATTTCGGCCGGCTGCTCGACATGCTCGAGGAGATCGCGCCGGCCGACGGCTGGGTGATCCCGTCGATCGGCGCCGATTTCGGCAAGGCGGCCGACCAGGCGGCCATCCTGCGAGACCGCGCCTTTCCGACGGCCATGGTCCTGCCGCTCTCCTTTCCGGCAACGCCGACAGGGCTGGCCTCCGGCTTCGCAAAGCTTGCCGACATCGGCGGCCGGCCGCTGATCGCCTATATCAAGAATGACGGCTTCATGCAGGCTTCCGACGTCGCCCGCCTGTTTCGCGACGGCGCCATCACTGCTTTGAAATATGCGGTCGTGCGTCCGGAGCCGAAGAACGACCCTTATCTCGCCGAGATCCTCGACGCCGTAGGCTCCGGCGAGCGCATCGTCAGCGGCATCGGCGAGCGGCCGGCGATCGACCACATGGAAATGGGCCTGGCGGCCTTCACATCCGGCTCGGTCTGCGTCGCCCCGCATCTGTCGACAGCGATCCTGAAGGCGGGCCGCGAGGGTCGGTTCGCCGAGGCAAGGGCCCTTCGCGAAAGTTTCCTACCGCTCGAGGATCTCCGCGACGCCCACTCGCCGATCCGCGTTCTGCACGAGGCGGTGCGGCTCGCCGGCATCTGCGAAGCGGGACCGATCGGCGACTTCCTCACCAATCTCGACGGCGCCGAACGGCTCGAGGCGATCGGCAAGGCAGCGCGCGAGCTGAGAGCCAGGAGCGAGGCGGCGGCCGCGCCACGGCTGTCGGCGAGCGCCTGACGAACAATCGGCAATGGCCCTTGCCCCACCCCCCTCTGGCCTGCCGTACATCTTCCCCATAAGGGGGGAGATCGACTCGTGGCAAGGCCACCGCTTCAACAGAACGGCTTCGGCCATGCAGCGCCTCTTTATGGGTGCATCGGTCGTGCCCCACGCGCGCTCCCCCCTTGCGGGGGAAATGGCCGGCAGGCCAGAGGGGGTCAGACCGTCCGCGACGGACAACGCGGAACTTCGACTACAGGTCGCCGTAGGAGCCGGTGACGCGGGCGCGCGATTCGGTCAGGTGATAGCGCATGTGGAGGCGCGCGAGGTCGGCGTTCTGGCTGGAGATCGCCAGGAAGATCTTGCGGTGCTCCTCGAGCACCCGGCGCCGCCTATCGTCCGAGCCTTGCCGCGTGAGGCCGAGCGCCATGCGCATCGAGCCGCTCATGATGTCGCGCAGGTCCTGCAGCAGCCGCGGGAAAAGCTCGTTTCCCGCGGCTGCGGCGACGGTGAGGTGAAAGGCGAAATCCTCCTCCCAGCCCGTCTCGCCACGCTGGAAGGCCATTTCGAGCGCTTGAAGCGCCTCGCCGATCTGGTTGAGCTGCGCCTTGGTGCGCCGCATCGCGGCCAGCCCGGCGCATTCGGTCTCGAGCGCCAGGCGCGGCTCGAATGCCCTCAGATAGCTGGCGATCTCCGCCGAGGCGGCAAAGTCGGTCAGCTTGTTGGAAGGCCGCGACTTGACGAAAGTGCCTATCCCCTGACGCGACACCACCAGCCCGTCCGCCTGCAGCCGCATCAGCGCCTCGCGGACGACTGGCCGGGAGACCTGGAAGTCGCTGCAGATGCGCGCCTCGGAGGGCAGCTTCGCGCCCTCGACCAGTTGGCCGCTGGTGATCTGCTCGAGGATCTGGCCGTAAAGCACGTCGGCGAGGCGTTCGCGCCGCGCCGGTTTCAGTTTCAACGATACGTCGTTCAATAGCTTGGTCTCGCCTGTCATCTTTCTGAACAGGTCTAATTTAGCCGAGCCGATGGGGAATGCAAAGGAGGCCGCCGATGACCAAACGCAAGCACCCGGAAGATCTTAGGAGCTTCCGCTGGTTTGGCGCCAAGGACCTGCGATCCTTCGGGCACCGCTCGCGGCTCTACCAGATGGGCTATGACCAGCAGGAAATCGCCGCCAAGCCTGTTATCGCGATTATCAACACCTGGAGCGACATCAACCCCTGCCACGCGCATCTGCGCGCCCGCGCCGACGAGGTCAGGCGCGGCGTCTGGCAGGCCGGCGGCTTCCCGGTCGAGCTGCCGGCCATGTCGCTCGCCGAGACCTATGTGAAGCCGACGACGATGCTCTACCGCAACTTCCTCGCCATGGAAGTGGAGGAGCTCATCCGTTCGCATCCGGTCGACGGCGTCGTCCTGCTCGCCGGCTGCGACAAGACCACGCCGGCGACGATCATGGGGGCGATCCAGGTCGACCTGCCGACGATCTTCGTGCCGGCCGGGCCGATGCTGCGCGGCAATTATCGCGGCCAGGCGCTCGGATCCGGCTCGGATGTCTGGAAATACTGGGCCGAGAAGGAGGCCGGCCAGATCACCGAGCTGCAATGGAACGAGATGGAGCGCGGCATCGCCCGTTCCTACGGCACCTGCATGACGATGGGCACCGCCTCGACGATGACGGCGCTCGCCGATACGCTCGGCCTCTGTCTTCCCGGCGCCTCCGCCATTCCCGCCTCGGATGCCGGCCATTCGCGTATGGCGGCGCTTTCCGGGGCCCGCATCGTCGAGATGGTCTTCGAGGATCTGAAGCCCTCCGACATCCTGACCGCCAACGCCTTCGAGAATGCGCTGGCGGTGCATATGGCGATGGCCGGCTCGACCAACGCGATGATCCATCTGATCGCCATGGCGCGGCGGTGCGGCGTCCAGCTGAGCTTGGAAGATTTCGACCGCATGTCGGAAAAGGTGCCGGTGCTCTGCAACATCCGCCCGACCGGCGCATTCCTGATGGAGGATTTCTATTACGCGGGGGGTTTGCTGGCGCTCTGGAAACGGCTGGAGCCGCTGCTCAACCTCAAAGAACGCAACGTCGTCGGCACGCTTGGCAGCGCGATCGAGCGTGCCGAGGTTCACCTGCCCGAGGTGATCCGGCCGCTCGACAACCCGGTCGCCGGCCGCGGCGGCACGGCGATCCTCAAGGGCAATCTCGCGCCCGACGGCTGCGTGATGAAACCGGCCGCCGCCGACCCCGCGCTGCTCAAGCATCGCGGCCCGGCGCTCGTTTTCGATGATTACGACACCATGATGCGGGCGGTGAACGACGAGGATCTCGACGTCACCGCCGAGTCGGTGATGATCCTGCGCAATGCCGGCCCGGTCGGCGGGCCGGGCATGCCCGAATGGGGCATGCTGCCGATCCCGAAGAAACTCTTGAAACAGGGCGTGCGCGACATGGTGAGGATTTCCGATGCGCGGATGAGCGGCACCAGCTATGGCGCCTGCATCCTGCATGTGGCGCCGGAATCCTATGTCGGCGGGCCGCTGGCGGCGGTCCGCAACGGCGACATGATCGCCCTCGACGTCGCCGGGCGGACGCTGACCCTCGAGGTCGAGGCGGCCGAGATCGAACGCCGGCTTTCGGAATGGCGGCCGCCGGAGCGCGACTATTCGCGCGGCTATCTGAAGATGCATGCCGAACACATCCAGCAGGCGCCGGAGGGCTGCGACTTCACCTTCCTGCAGTCGCCCCACAAGCTGCCCGAGCCGGAGATTCATTGAGGCAATACCGATGATCAAACGACTTCTGGTGACGGGCGCCGGCGGCCGCCTCGGGCATCTTCTGCGCGAGCCGCTGAAAGGATCGGCGGAGATCCTGCGCCTCTCCGACATCGTTGACATCTCTCCTTCCCGTCCGGGCGAGGAAGTGGTGCGATGCGACCTCGCCGATCGTGCGGCGGTCGATACACTGGCGCGCGACTGCGACATGATCCTGCATCTCGGAGCGATCTCGGGCGAAGCGAGCTTCGACGCGCTGATTCAGGCGAATTTCCTCGGCACCTACAATCTCTACGAGGCGGCTCGCAAGGCCGGCGTCCGGCGCATCCTCTTCGCGAGCACCAACCATGTGATCGGCTTCCACCCGGTCGGCGAAGGGCTCGACGACAGGTCGGAGCGACGGCCGGACAGCCTCTACGGCGTCAGCAAGTGTTTCGGCGAGGACCTTTCGCGGCTCTATTACGACAAGTTCGGCCTCGAAACGGCCTGCCTCCGGATCGGCAGTTGCTTCGAAGCACCGAAGGACCGCCGCACGCTCTCCACCTGGCTCAGCCCGCGCGATTTCCTTTCGCTCGTCCGAAAGCTCATCGGGGCCCCCGTGATCGGCCATCTGGTGCTCTACGGCGTCTCGGCAAACCGCGACGCCTGGTGGTCGAACGCCCATGCCGATTTCCTCGGCTGGGAGCCGCAGGACACGAGCGAGCCCTATCGCGAGAAGATCGAGCGGCGCGAAGGCCAGTCCGCCGGTGGCAGCCACTACCAGGGCGGCCGGCTCGCGACCAAGGGGATAGTCGGTAAGCGGTGAAACACGTTTGACACTGGGGCCTAAGTACCGGTTTGGTCGTCGTCGACAGAGTCAGTACACCAGCGTGGCCAAGATCAATCCCGCATAGGTAAGTTGGTGCATCAATTGATCCGCACCATGCATAGCCCAGTAGGCGCGGGTCGAAGCGTCAGCGCTACTGCGCAGTGACAAGAACGCCTTCGCGTAATCGATGAGGTAATGAACGATGAATTCGGCAAGGACGAGAACGACAACCCGTCCCAAGTCGGCGCCGACCAGAAGCAGCGCCGGAACGGTTCCGAGCGCATGGGTCCCCGCATGGACATAGCCGCCGATCATCCGCAAATCGCCTTTGCCACGCAGAACCCAGTCCGGCTGCAGCACGTAATCAGCAACGAAATGCTTGAGCTGTAAGCAAGCAATCATCATCGCCGTGATAAGTGCCATTTCCATTGTCTCCTCCCTGAAACGCGACATCCGGCGGGTCTATCGTGTACACGGCCACTGGTTCGGCCTTGCCGCGGACCGTAGCTAGGCCGAGAGACGTCGTGTGCGCAAATGCATCGGACGCCTGCACCGTCGCGTCGCTGAGGACGATCTCGACGCCATGCTCCTTGGCAACGCCCACGAGCCTGCTCGCCAGATTGACCGTGTCGCCGATGGCGGTGTAGCTCAGCCGCTCAGCCGAGCCGATATTGCCGATCAGCGCCGTCCCGCTGTTGATGCCGATGCGCACGCGGACCTCGCCATGCCCGACCGAGACGGGCGGCTCTGTGTGCATCGCATCCCGGATTGCCGTTGCGGCGCGGCAGGCCCGAGCGGCGTGATCCGCCTGCCTTCCGGGTGCATTCCAGATGGCCATAACGGCATCGCCGATGAACTTGTCGACCGTACCGCCCTCCGCATGGATGGCGGCGACCGCGGTCGTCAGGAAGCGCGTCAGGTGCGGCTCGACGGCCGGTCCGAGCCTCTCGGTCAGTTCCGTGAACCCGGGCAGGTCGGCGAACATCACCGTAATGTCGCAAAGCTCACCGCCCGGCTTCGGCTCGATGCTACCTTCGACGAGCGGCCGCACGACGTCGAGCGGCATGTAGCGAGCAAAGGCCGAAAGCCCGATCGACATACGCTTCAAGGCGTCGGAGAAGTCGTTGAGCTCGGCCAGAAAGGTCGGGTGATGCCGGACGCTCTCAAACGAGAAGTGCTCGACCGCACGCAACTGTACCGCCAGCCGCGCGAGCGGCCGAGCAAAGAGCAAATTGGCGAAGACGACGGCCGTGGTTGCCGCGAGACCCGCAATTGACAACACTGCGATCGGAATGCGCCGGATATTCTCGTCGATGCCGCTTGCGAAGGTCGACCGAGGCGTGGCGGTGATGAGCCGCCATCGCTCAAACGGAAGGCGCGACGACGACACAAAGACGGGTCCGAGTGCGGCGCTTTGCGTGACGGCACGAAACGCAGCTCCTCCGTTGAGAGCCACCGCCTCTGCCGCGGCCGCCGTGACGGCATCAGACTTCGGGAAATCGGAAAAGTGCGCCGCCATCACACCGTCGGAAGGCTGCGAGTTGGCCAGTACGCGGCCATGCTCATCGAGAACGAAGGCCTTGCTGCCGACTGGCATGTTGACCGCCTTGAGCGCTTGCGACAGGCGTCTGAGACTAACCGCCACCATCACCACGCCGGCAAACTTCCCGAACATGTCGACGCGCGTCGAGAGGACGATGGATGGCTCGAACCCGTTCGGCAGAACATTGGTGACCGTCCAGACAGGGTCACCTCCGTCCCTTCCCAGACGATACCAGGGCGCGCCTAGCGCCACATACGCGCTTTCCGCCTTGATGCGCTGCTCGAAAAAGATGTCTCCGGGGATCGGCCGATAGCGGTCACGCCTGAGTTGACGCAATTCTCCCGGCTCGGCGACGCCGATTTCGACCATTTCGATCCGCCCGTCGGCAGTCGCATGCGAACCGAAGAAGCGCCCATCCGGAAAGCCGAAGCCAATCCAGGTGATCGCCGACTGTTCGCGTAACAGGGAAAGGAACAGGAACTCGCGTTTCACCTCGTCGCCGGCGCTGATGGCACCCTGGAAAAAGATGGATCGGACGATCTCAGCCGTGCTCGAAACGAGGGCGAGCGTCGAGGTGAGATCATTGCGGACGGACCCGGCCGTCTGCGTATCGAGACTGGCTACGACCTCGTCGATGTTCTCGCTGGCGGCACGCTGCCAGATAAGATGGATGAGCGCGGCAGTCGACAGGACCGCGAGCAAGAGCAGAAGCACGACGACTTGGGCGAGCTTCGGGCGATACATCGCTAGCCCTCGTTTCTGCCGGTGATCAAACGGGCGGCCCGATCGTTGCGGACATAAGCATGGGCCCAGTCGAGAAAGACCACGAGGCGATTACGGAAGCCGACGAGGAACCAGAGGTGGGCGAAGTTCCAGACGAGCCATGCGGCATAGCCGGAGAGCCTGGCATTGCCGAAATCCGCAACTGCTGCCTTGCGGCCGATGGTCGCGAGATTGCCGTAGTCACGGTAACGGAATGGCGTCGACTGCCGTCCCGCCACGTCGTCGAGAATGGCGCGCGCCGCGTAGCGACCCATCTGCTTGGCCGCCGGTGCCACGCCCGGTACAGGGCACCCGTCCACACCAGCGACTGAAGCAGTGTCACCGATGACGAATATTTCGCCGTGCCCCGGCGGATTGAGGCGCCCGTCGACCAGGACCCGTCCGGCACGGTCGGCCGGCGCGGCGATCCACTTGGCGGCGCGCGAAGCCATGACGCCTGCGGCCCAGAGAATGCAGGCGGAGCCGATTTCAGTTCCGTCCGCCAGCCGCACGCCGCTGTCGTCGCAGTCGGCGACGGCATTGCCGAGCAGGACCTCGACGCCAAGCCTTTCGAGTTGTCTCTGGGCTTTCCTCGAAAGGCAGGGCGGCATCGCTGGCAGTATCCGCTCACCCGCCTCGACGAGCACGACCCGGGCGGAGGACGAATCGATGCGCCGAAAATCACGAACGATCGTCCTTCGCGAGAGCTCGGCGATGGCGCCGGCCAGTTCGACACCGGTCGGCCCGCCGCCGACGACAACAAAGGTCAACAGCGTCTGACGCAAGCGGGGGTCATCGGTCACCTCCGCCCGTTCGAAGGCGGAGAGGATGCGCGCCCGGATCGCCGTCGCATCCGTGATCGTCTTCAGGCCCGGGGCGTGGTCCGCCCAAGTATGGTTGCCGAAATAAGTGTGGCGGGCGCCGGTCGCGACGATCAGGTAGTCATAGGGGATGCGCCGGCTACCGGTCACGACGCATCGCGCGCCGGTATCGACCGCCTCGATCTTGTCCATCAGAACCGTGGCATTCGACTGCCGTGAAAGAATGCGGCGGATGGGCATGGCAATCTGCGCCGGCGAGAGTCCCGCGGTCGCCACCTGATAAAGGAGAGGCTGGAACAGGTGATAGTTTCGCCGGTCGATGACGGTGACTTCGACCGGCGCGCGGCGAAGCGTCAACGCTGCATTCAGGCCGCCGAAGCCCGCACCGAGAATGACCACGCGCGGCCGGTACATTGTCGGCTCCACGCCGGCCGCGATCTTGCCCGGCGCGGAGCCGCTCTGAACAGGCGTCACCGACATCGCTCAGCCTCCGGCACGGATGCGTCGGGCGACCAGATGATCGACGGAAATGACGCCGGCGCCGCGCGATAGGATGAGCAGGAGCAAGCTCGTCCACATCAGATGCTCGACCCAATGATCCGGGTAGACGAAGATCTGGATGGTGGCGACGACGCCGAGCAGCATCAGCGACGCGAGCCGCGCGAGCAGTCCCAGGGCGAGCATCGCCGCGCCACTGAGTTCCGCCGCTGTTGCCATAAGGGCGGCCAATCCGGGATCGAGCAGCGGCACGCGATATTCGAAGGCGAATAGCTGGAGCGTTATCGGCCAGGATGCAAGCTTCGTCTGAGCGGATTGCCAGAAAATCTCTGCGATCGCCGCGCGGGATGCGAGTTGCACGATCGATAGCGGCAGGGCGGTCGCCAACGCCACGACTGTGTCGTGAAGCCTGTATATCGTTTTGGAAATACTGACGGGTGTTGCGCGCATTGTGGTCATGACACTCTCTCCTGTTGGTTGGAAGACCGCTTCATGCGATGGATGCCGATGACGAGTTCGCTGACGAAAAGGCCCGTCAGCGCGCGGGCAATATCGAACTCAGGCGAATGGCGGCAGGCGCGAGCGACCGCAGCCTCGATTCCGCTGCCCCGCATCAACATGTGCCAGAACGCAAACTCCGCGGCGTCGAGGCGCAGGAAGCGAACGGTGTCGGCACGTCTCCACAGCGCAATGCGTTCCGGCTCCCGTTCGAGATGGGCGAGTTTGTCGGGATTGCCTCCCTGCTGGTGCGCCGCCCATATGCTGAGGGCGGGCCAGCGGCAGAGAACAAGTCGCAGCGAAGGTTGTAGGAAAAGCGCGAAGGACCCGCTCGAAAGCCCTTCGTAGAGCTCGATGAGTGTGCTTGGCCGCTCCAACGGAGCGTCGAGCGCTTCGGCGATCTTCCACTCCAAACGCGCCACCTCGGAAACGAACGGCATATCGGCGGTTCCCTCGAAGCGCGCGAGGAATGGCGCAAATCCTGCGCCGTAACGCGAAAGGCGCGGCTCTTGTGGCGGGCTGTTCCGGATGAAGCAGCCGGCTAGGTAAGTGAAGTAGCGCTCGTCGAGCAGCCGCACCGTCACGGGAAACACGGCCTTCAACGTCGTCGTGAGCGAGACCAACGTATTGTTGCGGTAGATATTGAGCCGCCTTGCGGGATCGAAACGACCCCGCTCGAGGAGCGGCAGGATATCGGCGGGACCGGTCGTCAGAACCGCACGCGCGACGACGCTCTGCAAGGCTTCAATGGAGGACATGGCCGTCCCTCCTGCAATGGTCCGTTGGGCACTTGCCGCAAGCGGCTCTAACTGCTGCTATGGCAGCGAGCGCCGGGAAACGGATGCCACTGGCGTTGTCGCGGCGGGGTAGCGTCATTGTCTCGAAACGGCTGTCCGGCACGGCGACCGGCAGCTCCTCCGGGCGCTCGCCGAAAGCGATACTGCGGGCGAGCATGTCTGCCCACATGGCTTCGCCCAATAGGACCTCGAGCGGCGGCACATCCGTGTCCCATTCGATCAGTGTCGGTCGCGGGCCGATCCTGCGGAGAGCGTGGGCATAGAGCGACCAGACGGCCGGCGGCACGCGCGACCCATGGTCGTCGATGAGAATGACGTCGCCGTCGACCTCGTTGACGGCGTGGCCGGCAAGGTGAATTTCACCGATCGCTTCGGCAGGCAGGGCGTCGATAAACTCCAATGCATCGAAATCGAGGTTGCTTGCGGAGACATGCACGTTGTTGACGTCCAGCAGCAAGCCGCAACCCGTCCGGTTGACGAGCTCGCTCAGGAACTCGGCCTCGGTCATGCTCGATTCTGCAAAGGCCAGGTAGGCCGAAAGGTTTTCGATGAACACCTGACGCTTGAGCGTGTCCTGCAGCCGGCCGATGTTCCCGGAAACGATGGCGAGCGCCTCGTCATCGTAACGGAGCGGCAGGAGGTCGTTGAGGTAGGCGCCGTCGGCGACGCTCCAAGCAAGGTGCTCCGAGACGATCGCCGGCTGGAAGCGCTCACAGACGAGACGCAGCCGCTCCAGATGAGCTCGGTCGAGACCCGAGGCGCTGCCGAGCGACAGTCCGACGCCGTGCACCGAAAGCGGATAAACCTCGCGCAGCTTCTCGAGCGCATCCACGGCCGCTGATTGGCCCATGTAGTTTTCGGCATGGACTTCCAGCCAACCCGCAGCAGGCCTGCGGGAAAGCACCTCGGCAATGTGTATCGAACGGAGGCCGATGCCCGCAGCGCACGGCACCGGGTGGGTTGGAAACGTCTTGGGCATCGGTCTACTCCCTTTTTGCTTGTTTTCCGGAGGCCGTCAGGCCTTGGGGGCGTTGCTGCCGCCGGCGATCTTTCCGCAGGTGCCGGCAGGCACGTAGATCCAGGCATCCGCCTGGTCGTCCATCGTCGAGGTGCCCGCGCAGGAATGCGTGGCTGTCTGGCAGTCGTTCTGCCCGGCCTTGACGATCCCGTAGCATTTCTCGAACGAGAACTCCGGCTGGGCGGCCGGTCCTGCCGATGCGGTCGACGCCGAGACGGAGGCGATCGCGGCAAGCGCGGAACTGATGAGCGTACGAGTGTTGATCATTGAACATCTCCTGGATTTGACGTTGTTCAAACCGGGTATCGGCCTGATACCGACAAGCTTCGCAGACCGCTCGAGCTCTTTGAAATGCTGTTCAGGCATGGTTTCGATAGGCCGAAAATATCCGCCGGTGACGGGCGCACCTGAGACGAAAAAAGCCCCCCGGATCGGGCCTATCGGGCCGTATCGGGAGGCAGGACTGCCGCGGGAGGGAGATGGCAAGGGAGGTGCGCTCGACCGGTGGCGACGCGCCTGATTGGTCGGGAAGCGTCGAACCGCCTAGAGGTAACGCGTACTGATATCGACGCTCGAACGCTTCCCTATCGCGTCATAGTTCGCCATCAGCCAGTCCTCCGCGCATTGTCGACCGCGGTCACGGAGGTCCACGAGGGCTCCCCACTCGGCATTCAGCTTGCTTGAGACGCTGAGGTTTCTCATTGTCTCGTCGTCGGAGATGCCGTGCACGAATATCCGTTTGAGCCCGAGGGAATTACCCGTCTCGGAATCGATCAGTTGCGTCACGAAAGCGATTGCTCGCATCTCCCTGAGCAGCGACGAATTGAAGCTGATTTCGTTGATCCTGTTCAGGATTTCAGCCGCAGTCCGCGGCAGTTCCGTTCGCTCGAGGGGATTGATGTGCACCACCAGCACATCCGGAGTATCGCAGCCGTAGATCAAAGGGAAAATTGCCGGGTTCCCCATGTAGCCGCCATCCCAATAGCCCTCGCCATCGATCTCGACGGCCTGGAAGAGGAACGGCAGACAGGCGGATGCCATCACCGCATCGATCGAGATCTCGTCATTGGAAAAAACCTTCACCTTGCCGGAGCGCACGTTGGTGGCGCAAATGTTCAGCTTCACGGGACAACGGGACATGCGGATCGCATCGAGATCGATCGACTGTTCCAGAACCTGGCGCAGCGGATTGTAGTTCAATGGGTTGAACTGGTAGGGCGATAGCAGCCGCGTCACCATGTCGAACACGACGAAGGCGGGCGAATACTCCAAGGATTTCGCCCCGGTCAGGCGGTCGAGCAAACTCGGCTGCAGAGGACTGAAGGCTGCCGCATGGCTGATACGACGCCAGAAATTGGCGAGAGCCCTTTGCGCGCCGCTGCGTCCACCCTCCGCAAGCCCATAGGCCAGGACGGCGGCGTTCATCGCGCCGGCACTGGTCGCAACGATGCCTTCGAAGGAAAGGTTCGCCTCGTCGAGCAGCCGGTCGAGCACGCCCCAGGTGAATGCGCCATGCGCACCGCCGCCCTGAAGCGCCAAGTTTATCGTTCGTGGTGGACGGACGTCCACGGACGCCCTTTCATGGTCGTGAGACGCCGGCAACTTCACGTTGGCGTGCTTGTTCATGGCTCTCCTCCTTTTTTGCCACGGGCAATCAATGCGCTGTCCATCCGCCATCGACGGGGATCGCCGCCCCGGTTATGGAGGCTGCGGCACTGGTGCACAGAAAGACGCTCAGCGCCCCCATCTCCTCGACGGTCGCGAAGCGCTTGGTCGGCTGGTTCTTCAGGAACACATCGCGGATGACGGCATCGCGCGCGATGCCGTGGGACTTTGCCTGGTCGTCAATCTGCTGTTCAACGAGCGGCGTCCACACATAGCCAGGGCAGATCGCATTCGCCGTTATGCCGAACTCGGCGCCCTCCAGAGCCAAGACCTTCGTCAGACCGACGAGGCCGTGCTTGGCCGCCACGTAAGCCGATTTGAACGGAGATGCGACGAGCCCATGAGCCGAGGCGACGTTGATGATGCGTCCATACCCGCGGGACTGCATTTGGCCATAGGTCGCCTGAACGAGATGGAACGCGGCGGAGAGGTTGACCGCCATGATCGCGTCCCACTTGGCGGCCGGAAATTCGGCAATCGGTGCGACATGCTGGATGCCGGCATTGTTGACGACGATGTCGACCTGGCCGAAGCGCGCGACGGCGCGCGCCACCATCATCCGGATCGCCTCGGGGCTCGACATGTCCGCGCTGTCGAACGCGACGTCGACGTCGTTTTCGTCCGCCATCGCAGCTCGTTGTCCCTCGATCTCGGCCGGGTTGCCGAAACCGTTGAGCATCACCGCGGCACCCGCCCTTGCCATTGCCTGTGCGATGCCGAGACCGATACCACTTGTTGAACCGGTCACGATGGCACTGCGGCCCTCGAGCGTCCTGCGCCCGAACATTGAATCGATCTCTGCGTCAGTTGCCTTGAGCATGTAACGTCTCCTCACGTCTCGGCCGAAGAGCCTTTTCGAGTAGAGGATGCCGCCATATTCATTCCAACTGAAATGCTACTGTGCTATGAAATCGATAGGTGAATTGCATTGGTACAGGCGCCACGCGCGTAGGAAGTTGGCCGCCTCGACAAAACCTTGCGGGGGCGGGCATGGATATTCACCACGTGCGGTATTTCCTAGCAGTCTGCGAGACGCGGAACTTCACGCGGGCGGCAGAAAAGTCCAACGTGACCCAGCCAGCACTCAGCCGGGCAATTCAACAGCTCGAAGACGAGGTCGGTGGGCTCTTGTTTCGGCGGGAACGGAACCTGACCCACCTTACGGATCTCGGAAACCTACTTCGACCACGATTCCAATCAATTCTCGACGAACTATCCGGCGTTAGGCAGGAGGCGTCGCGCTTCCTGTGCCTTGAGGATGCGCATGTGAAGGTCGGCATCATGTGCACAATCGGGCCGCGTCGGTTCACCGGTCTCCTGACCGACTTCAACATGCGCCACCGAGGCATCCAGCTTCAGCTCGTCGAAGGCGTGCCGTCCAGGCTTTCAGAGCTGCTTGAAGAGGGAGAGATCGATGTCGCTGTCATGGCGAGCAGCGACCGCTTTCCCGAACGCTTCGACGTGACGCCGCTGTTTCGTGAAAGATTCATGCTTGCCTTTCCCGCCGGTCACCGTCTCTGCCAATACGAGGCCGTTCCCATCACCGCGATAGATGGTGAAATTTACCTAAGGCGCGTGAACTGCGAATATTGGGATTATTTGACGGACCTATGCGAGTCCTCTGGCGTGAAGACGCGCATCTCCTATTCGAGCGAGCGGGAGGACTGGATTCAGAACATGGTGGCCGGTGGCCTCGGAATCTGCTTCATTCCCGAGTACAGTGCCGTCATTCCTGGCCTCCAGGTCCGCCCCGTAACCGAGCCGGAGGTTAGTCGGGAGGTCTGCCTCGTTACCGTCGCGGGTCGTCGGTTCTCGCCGGCCGTTGCCACCTTCGTCGCAGCCGTCAAATCTTACGGCTGGGCCACACCGCATTCCGGCATAGACATGCGCCGGTCGGCCGCCGATACCTCACCTCTTGCGCAATAGCTCTGAGCTATGGAATTCAAAAGCAGGCGGCATTTCTTTGTCGCCTGAATGTCCCGCAATCTCCTCATGCCGGCGGAATGTCTCCGGCCGGACCATAAAGGAGAAACGGACATGACCCAGAAATCCATTGCAGGTCGCCCCTCGTTGGTCGTCGCCGTGGCGCTCGGCCTCTTTGCAAGCGCACTCGCGTCGCCGTCGGCCATGGCGGGCGAATGCCCTAAGGATCAAGTAGCGGCGGATGCGATGGCGCCGGGCGCGACTACGCCGGAAGGTGTTACCGACGAAGTCCTCGCCTCCATCGATCTTTCGTCGAAGGGCGGCGACTGGAAAGGCAATGCGCTCAGGCTGCGAAAACTGGTTGTGCAGCCGGGTGGCGTCGTTCCGTGGCATGCGCATGATGCGCGCCCTGCCAATATCCTGATCCTTGAAGGCACCATCACCGAATACCGCAGCAGCTGCAAGGTGCCGATCGAGCACAAGGCGGGCGAGGTTACCGCAGAGTTCGGCGATCTTGCCCATTGGTGGAAGAACAACGGCAAAGAGCCGGCCGTGCTCTACTCCGCCGATATCCTGCCGCCGATGGCAGACAACGCCGACACCATGTGAACACGGCGACAGCACAACTTCCCTAACTCGGACGTTTCCGGCCACCGGCGGGAAACGTCTCCGCTCCAGGAGAAAAGGCGATGACGAATCTCGATCGCGCCGCGCTTGCGCCCGTCTCCATTCGGACGACCCCGGCGGCAGAACGCTTGCACTTCGGCATCATTTCACTCATCGCATTTCTGACGCTCGTCGATCTTTTCGCTGCCCAGGCGATTTTGCCGTCGCTACAGAGACAGTTCGCGGTCAGCCGTGCCACGATGGGCCTCGCGGTCAACGCCAGCACCTTGGGCATGGCGGTCGCTGGCCTGGCGGTCGGCATATTCGGACGCTCGCTCGACCGGCGCAACGGGATTTCGATCAGCCTGACCTTGCTTGCCGTGCCGACGGCGCTGCTCGCTGTTACCCAAGACATAATGCTTTTCGCCGGCCTCCGCGTGGCGCAGGGCCTGTGCATGGCCACAGCATTCACACTCAGCATGGCTTATCTCGCGGAACACTATCCGGCCGACCGAGCAACGGGTGCGCTCGCCGCCTATATCACCGGCAACGTCGCAAGCAATCTCTTCGGCCGCACCCTGTCGGCTTGGGTGGCTGATACCGGCGGTCTGTCGATCAACTTCCTGACCTTCGCCGTCCTCAATCTGGCGGGTGCGGCGTTGGTCTGGACCACATTGAAGCGCACGGAACACATAATGCCGAACCGACAGATGCGCAGCATCAACGGGAGCTGGCGCTGCGTGCTTGGCAACCGGGGGCTGCAGAGCATGCTTGCTGTCGGCTTTCTGATCCTCTTCGTGTTCATTGGGACCTACACCTACGTGAATTTCCGGCTCGTTGAGCTGGGTCTCTCGTCCATGCAGCTCGGGCTCGTCTATTTCGTCTTCCTGCCGTCACTGTTTACGACGCCACTGGGCGGGGTGATTTCGCGCCGCCTTGGAGCCGCACCGGCGATCACGCTCACCCTCTTTGTCGCGATCCTCGGTCTCATCGCCTTGTTGAGCAGCGGCCTTGCCGTGGTGCTCTCCGGTCTCGCGCTAATCGCCGTCGGCACTTTTCTCGCCCAGGCTCTGGTCACAGGCCAGGTGGGCCACATCGCCGACATCGAAAAGGCGGCCGCGAGCGGAGCCTATCTCGCCTCCTACTATACGGGAGGCCTGTTCGGCAGCCTGGTGGTCGGCCAGATCTACGATCATCTTGGATGGAGCTTTTGCGTGCTGGCGTTGGTGTTGACACTCGTGATCGCCATCCTGATGACGCTTCCTCTGCGAACCGAGCCACAAACCATAAAATCCGATTATCGAAACGGACACGAGACGGCATTACCAAAATCCAGCGGCCGCACGCATCCTTGACATGCCGCTTGGCAACACAGAGGAGTTTCAGATGATCACGATCAGCAATGGAATACGGTCGGCCGCCCTGATTGTCACGGCGGTCGCGGCGTCGGCTCAAACGTCGACAGCACAGGCAGGGAACAGCGACGGGGTTGTCACCGTCAAAAGCCGCTATTCGGTCGGCGAAACGGTAGACCGGATCAAACATAGCGTCGAGGAAAAGGGCATCACGCTGTTCAGCGTCATCGATCAGGCGAAGCTCGGCAACGCCGCCGGCAACAAGGTACTTCCGTCGCGCCTAGTGACATTCGGCAATCCAGCGCTTGGCACAACATTCATCACCGCCAACCCTCTCGCGGGTCTCGATTGGCCCGTTCGCGTTCTTGTCTACGAAGCAGAGGATGGATCCGTCTACGCTGCCTATACCGACTTCGAATGGATCGCCAAGCGCCATCGTATTGCAAACAGAAAACACGAATTCGTCATGGCGTCGGAGGTGATCAGGGCCGTTACCGATGACGTGAAGAAATAGTAACCCTTTAAGCGCTCGCCTAAGCTCTCTGAAATGAGTTGGCGAGCGCATGATCCGCATTGGTCCGCACTGAGCTTGCGATCTGAGCGTCGATTCGCGCTTGCCGAAATGCGTCGCTGGAAAGTGTTCCCGTCAAGCATATGGGATCTTTCTAGCCCGAACGTGAACATCCGCGCGGCGTGCAAATGGCTAGTGAAGAACGGCTCTCGACCCTGGCTGTGTAAAAACGCTGATGCCATGGCCAATTGTGGGATATGAGCGTTGCTCAAGCGTCATGGTAGGCGGTTTTTGCCTTCGAGCGCCCTCCAGATGCCGAATTGGCCTCTATGCCGGCGTTTGACGGGAGCGTTTCATCCAATCGTGATGGGCGTGGCTATTACCCCTGTATTGCCGCCACCAGTGCCTTGGAGCCGATGATGTTCATGACCCGGGTCCATGTTATAGGCGAGTACGTGCAGCGCCATTTCCGCGCGCTCGTTCGGCAGCCGCTTGGTGAGGAAGTGCGTGGCTCCCATCCATGATTTGATCGTCCCGAAGGGGTGCTCGGCGGTCACGCGGCGTTGCCGCATCTTATCAGGATCAGCATCAAGCCTTGCCTGCATCGCCTCAAGGTGATGCTCCTGCTCCCAACGCTGAATGCGCCGATACTTGCTGGTCGTGCACTTGGACCGCATGGCGCAGCTTGGACAATTGCTCGACCAGTAGCGCCGGATCATCAGGTCCGCCTCTTCTCGCGTGTACCGATAGATCAACCGTTCGCCGGCCGGGCAGAGATAGACATCCTCGTCCTTGAGATACCGGAAGTCCTGCTTGACGAAGAGCCCCTTGATCCGATTGGCCGACGTCATGGGCTTGGGCATGGTCACCGTGATCTTCTGCTCGACGCAGGCGAGGACCTCTTCGCTGTTAAAGTAACCGCGGTCAGCCACGACCTCGAGATGGTCTGCCTCAAAGGCTTGCTTGCTGGCCTTGGCCATGTTGGCAAGTTGCGCCCGGTTGCCGACATTGGTCACCTCATGGGCAACGATAAGGTGATGTTCGGTGTCGACTGCGGTCTGAGTGTTGTAGCCGACCATGCCCGAGCCTCGGCCGCTGGTCGCCATTGACCGGCTATCGGGATCGGTGAACGATACCTGCTGGTCGGGCGTTTCCAGCATCTCCTTTTCGATCTCCTTGAGCCGAACCACCTCCTGTCGAAGCCTTCAACCTTCTCCTGCAGGCGCTCGATCTTGGCGGAATGAATGTCGTCGCGCTCCTGCCGGTCGGCGCCGTCCATCTGGTGGAGATAGCGGGCAACGCTCTCTTCGATCTGCGCCATGCTTGCCCTTGGTGAAGTTCCGGTCTCGGTTGTTGACCGCCTTGAACTTGCTGCCGTCGATCGCAACACTCGGCTTGGCGAGAAGCCCTATCTCGCGGCACAGCCGCACAAAGCCGGTACAGACCTTCTTGATGGCACCACCGTTATCGCGTCGAAAATCGGCGATGGTCTTATGGTCAGGCACAAGACGCCCAACCAGCCACATCACCTCAATGTTGCGTCCAGCTTCGCGTTCGAGACGTCGGCTCGACTGGATTCGGTTCAGATAGCCGTAGATGTAGAGCTTGAGCAGGATCGAGGGATGATAACCGGGGCGCCCGGTATTGCTTGGCTCACAGCGTACAAAACCGAGATCGGCCAGATTGAGCTCATCAACGAAGACGTCCACCACCCGAACCGGGCTATCCTCATGCACCCAGTCATCCAACTGCTCGGGAAGCAGTGTACTCTGGCTCCTGTCGACACCCTCGATATACCGCTTCATGAATCCCCTCGACTCATGTCAAAGGCTATCAGGTTCGGCGTTTTCACACAGCCTGGACCCGTAGCGGTCGCCGGTGATGGGCAAAGAGAACGTCGCAACTCCACCGCAAAGCGGATCTCGCAACCATCCTTTGTTCGGCGTTCCGTGACCATGCTAAAATGCTAATTTACGGAGCTTCGCGAGCGACAAGCCGGCGTTGTCTTGAGAGCGCGAGCTTGCTCGCTTCCAGACGTCGGGAAAAATGCAAATGTCGCCTCAACCTGAAAGGACAGGCAGGTGGACGTTGTCAGTTGGTTGCGCTCACTAGGGCTCGAGCAGTACGTCGGTTCGTTTCACGACAACGCAATCGATGGCGATGTCCTGCGCGACTTGACAGACCAGGACTTGCGCAACCTGGGCGTTTCTGCGCTCGGGCACCGAAAGAAGCTTCTTGACGCAATCAGGAGATTGAAAGCGTCTGGCGACGACGGGTGGCCCGCCCCGGCAGTGCATAGCCCCGCGAGCGAGCGTCGGCAGGTAACGGTCCTCTTTGCAGATATAGCCGGATTTACGGCCCTCAGTCGCGAACTCGATGCCGAAGAGCTGCACAAGGTTGTGGGCGGTTTCTTCGAGCGTGTGGATCCGATCGTCGTGGCTCACGGCGGCTACCTGAACAAGCACATCGGTGACTGCGTGATGGGCGTCTTCGGCGCACCCATATCCTATGGCAACGACGCCGTTCGTGCAGTCCATGCAGCCTTGGAGATACGCGATGCTGTTTCAGAACTTGCCGACGTCCATGGTCGGAGGCTCCAGATTCATGCTGGAGTCGCCGGAGGTCAGGTCGTCGCAAGCACGACTGGCAGTGTCAGCCACCACGAATACACTGTGACAGGCGAATCCGTAAATCTCGCCTCCCGACTCGCGGCCGCGGCGCCGCCCGGAGACATCCTTATCTCCGATGCCGTGATGAGGATGACACGCGGCAAGATAGACTGCGTGGACGGGGGCTGGCTGAACGTGAAGGGCTTCGCAGAACCTGTACGGGCGTGGCAAGTAGTGCGATGCAGAACGGAGGCTTCCACTGACGCAGGCCCTCTCGTTGGCCGCCAGGCAGAGCTTCAGATATTCGGGGCGGCAGTGGCATCGTGCCGAGCGTCAGGCAGAGGTCAGGTGTTTTACGTTCGCGGCGAAGCCGGAATCGGCAAGACCCGCCTAGTCGAGGAGTTCCAACGCGTCGCCCGCGACGGCGGGTTTGATTGCCACGCCGCCCTCGTGCTCGACTTTGGGGGCGGCGCTGGCCGTGATGCTATCGGCGCCCTGGTGCGCAGTCTTCTGAACATCTCCTTGACCGATGGACCTGCAGCAAGCCAAGCCGGGCTCGATTCAGCCTTGGCCGCAGGACTGGTGAACCAAGACGAGCTCGTTTTCCTGGACGATCTCCTTGACCTACCGCAGCCGCCCGACCTTCGAGTACTTGTGGATGCTATGGACAACGAGGCTCGGCGAGCTGGCAGGATAAGGGTTCCCGCCAGTCTGGTGCAGCGTGCGAGCCGCGCCCGGCCGATTCTCATTATCGTCGAGGATGTTCATTGGGCCGATGAGACAACGCTGGCACAGCTCTCGGAGATCGCACTCGCGACTGCCCGCAGCAGATCCATTCTCGCGATGACGTCGCGCGTCGAGGGAGACCCTTCTGGTTCCGGGTGGCGTGAGGAGGTTGCCGAAGCCTCCCTCGTCACGCTCGACCTTGGACCTCTGCAACTCGAAGACGCGCGTGCACTCGCGAGCGGACTGCTGGCCGCCAGTAGCAGCTTCGTGGAACGCTGCGTCGCGCGTGCAGCAGGCAATCCGCTGTTTCTGGAGCAGCTCCTGGCCGAGACGCAGCAGAGTCTTGGCGCACAAGAAGTTCCCGGTTCGGTGCAGAGCTTGATGCAGGCTCGCGTCGACCGTGTTGACCCTGCAGACAGGACCGCGCTCCAGGCTGCTTCCATCTTGGGCCTCAGGGTCGAGCTTGGGGCCCTGCGGTATCTCATAGGTAAGCCACATTACCAGCCGAACCAGCTGATCGAGCACCGTCTTCTCAGATACCATGGCGAGGCGATCATGTTCAGCCATGCGCTAATCCGGGATGCGGTATACGAGACGTTGCTTCGGAATCGGCGCCGTGATCTCCATCTTGCGGCTGCCGAATGGTTTGCAGCCAGTGACGATCCAGTTTTGCGGGCGGAACATCTCGATCGCGCCGAAGACACCAGGGCAGCCGCCGCCTACCTGTCGGCAGTGCAGCTGCTGGTCGGGAGCTATCGGTACGAAAACGCGCTCCGCCTCTCAGACCGGGGCCTCGAGATTGCCGCCCTCCCTGTCGTTCGGTACGAGCTAGCCCAATCAAGGGCCGAAATCCTGGAGCAACTGGGCAGGGTCCGGGACGCGGTGGCGGCCTACGACCTCGCACTGACGGCAGCGATCGACGATCGGGCCCGTTGCAGCGTACTGATCGGCCGTGCAGGAGCGAGGCGCACCATTGATGACATGGACGGAGCCTTCGCTGACCTGGAGCAGGCAGAGAACACCGCTTCGCAGCTTGGATTCACGGCGGAACTGGCCCGCATTCACTTTCTGCGCGGCAATCTCTATTTCCCGAGCGGCAACGCCGAAGCCTGCAGTCACGAGCACGAGCAGGCTCTGGAGTTGGCGAAGAGGGCTGGCTCGGTCGAGCTCGAAGCCATGGCGCTAGGCGGCCTCGCCGACGCGCAGTTCATACGCGTCAGAATGGTGTCTGCTTACGAGCTGTTTGAGCGCTGTGTGAGCCTCGCCCAAGAGCATGGGTTCGCCAGGATTGCTGCGGCGAACCGCCCGATGGCGGCCATGGCGCAATTCTACTCAGGAAGCGCGGCGGCGGCTTTGGAGATCGCCTTGCTGGCTATAGCCGAGACAGCAAAGATTGGCCACAAAAGGGGGGAGATACTTGCCCAAAACGCCGCCGCCCTCTGTTATCGCGAGCTGCAACAACATGGCAAAGCGCTCGATCACACGCAGGCAGCCTTGAAACTGGCGATCTCGGTCGGTGCAAGGCGATTCGAAGCTCTCAGCTTATATATACACGCCAGCCTGTTGCGCCTTTCGGGCGACAGTGATGGCGCGCTTGATCATGTGAAACACGCGCTCGCAATCGCACGCGAGACAGGAATAGGTTTCGCGGGGCCGCGCGTTTTGGGCGAGCTGGCGTTGATCACCGACGATCCGGAAGTCCGGGCATCGTCGCTCGGCGAGGCAGAGGGACTACTTGCGAGAGGAGCGGCCGTGCTTAACCAGCTGGAGTTCAGGAGGTCTGCCATCGAGGCCTGCATCAAGGGCGGCGATTGGGACGCGGCGGAGCACCATGCCAAAGTGCTTGAGGATTATACCCGTGCAGAACCCCTTGCCTGGGCAGAGCGAGTGATCGCACGAGCGCGTGAGAGCGTCGCGGACCATCGCTTCCGAGCCATGTCCACACCTGGCAAAGGGGAGCAGTCCTAAGCAATCAAATGCTGGGTTGAATAAGCCAGTAAGCCGTACTGTCGGCTTCATGCGCGTTTTTCTTAATGGAGCCAGAGCCTTTCCCGGCAAACTCCTTGGAACTCATTGCGGAGGCCGCGTCGTGCCGCGGCAAGTTACCCACAGACAACACTTGAACGTCGATTTCGTCCGCTACCAAGCCGTTCGGTAGAACCGCCCCGAACGGCGATTTTCCACCCTGTTGCGAATTTGGGAGAACGGGGAAAGCGACCCCATCGCGGACCTCTCATGTGCAACTGTAGCCTTGCCAGAAGCCGAGGGACACGATGATATAGACCTATAGTTTGGCAGGGGGCGCGGGCGCATGAGCGAGGTACTCGATGCCATTGTGGTTGGCGCCGGCTCGGCGGGTCTCGGCGTCAGCTATTTTCTAAAACGGCTGGGCTGCAATCATCAGGTGCTCGATCGAGGCCGGATCGGCGAGACCTGGCGAACGCAGCGATGGGACTCGTTTCGACTGAACTCGCCGACAATCCGCTCCATCTTACCCGATGACTCATACGGGGGACCCGATCCAGGGGCGCAATAACCCACCACGAGTTCGCGGCATATCTCGAAGGCTATGCCGAGCGACACTGCTTGCCGGTAAGCACCCAAACCCCAGTGAAGGAGCTGACGAAAGACAATGGGGTCTTTCGCGTCACAACGGCGGGCGGCGCGCTTCTGGCCCGCAATGTGGTGATCGCCACCGGCGATCAAAATCAACAGGTCCGGCCACCAGGGTCAGCGGATTTGCCAATCACCATTCACCAGGTAGATTCTTCGGCGTATGGCAGCGTAGCCGATCTAGAGAATGGCGCGGTGCTGGTGGTCGGCAGCGGACGATCGGGCGGCCAGATCGCCGAGGATCTGGCACTAGCTGGGCGCGTGGT
Organism: Sinorhizobium sp. FG01; assembly: GCF_002531875.1. Classification (NCBI taxonomy): domain Bacteria; kingdom Pseudomonadati; phylum Pseudomonadota; class Alphaproteobacteria; order Hyphomicrobiales; family Rhizobiaceae; genus Sinorhizobium; species Sinorhizobium sp. FG01. The sequence goes on along the minus strand of NZ_NWTB01000017.1, from coordinate 56,202 downwards.
CTTCGACCAGTCGCAACGGCCGTTGGGTGCGGCACTATCGCGGCGGCAACATACTTAATTGGCTGACGCTGGCCGCCTTTCTCGATGTCCCCCGCAAGGAACTCGTCCTCCCTCCGGCAAGCTTCCAGCCCGCGCGCTGGTCGGTGCGACCCACACGATCAGCCTGCAATCGCTTGGCGCGCAAGGGGTGGTGTTGCTTGGCCGTTTCAGGGGCGTGGAGAATGGGCAGCCTCATCTTCGGCGACGAGCTCGAAACCAACATGCGGTTTGCTGACGAAGTTTCCGCGAACGCGAAGCGGCTGATCGACGAATACATCAAGCGTGCCGGGCTCGATGCGCCCCCAGCCAAGGACGATCCCGCCGAGACGGTTGAACCGCGTCTGCCCGATCCTCCGATCCGGTCCATCGACTGTACCGCCAACGGCATCAGATCGGTGGTCTGGTGCACGGGCTTCACCGGCGATTTCTCATGGGTCCGGCTCCCTCGCTCTCGACGCAGCCGGTCAGCCCGTACACGAGGATGGAGTCGCCACCAATCCGGGGCTGTTTTTTGCCGGCCTCGATTTCGGATCGACGCGAAAATCAGGCACCATTCCCGCTATTGCAGAGGAGGCTGCTCGCCTGGTCGAGCGACTCGTCAGCAGTAACGCGGCCGACTTGCGGCAGAGGGGGCGCCTAACGGTTAGAATGCGGGATAATTGTGCTGAGAACAATTCAGACTTACGACCCGCTGGTCCACTGTTTCCACCCTACTGCGACGATGGGGAACGGGAATGATCGAAACGTCTCGCTTGAAAGTCAGTGCAGCGCTTCGACGCTCCCAAAAGGCGATCGCTGAGGACGCTGTTTCGGCACTCGTGCGTGTCAGCGCCTGCGCTGTCTGCGCGCCCTGGAAGTAGTAGGATAAAGCTGGCCATCGGGAGGGTGGGCAGAGAAATGGAGAGGCGGCTCACGGCGATCCTTTCTGCCGATGTGGTCGGCTATAGCCGCCTCATGGGAGAGGATGAGGTCGGCACCCTTGAGCGGTTGAAGACCTGCCGCCGAGAGTTAATCGATCCCACGATCAATAGCTTCCACGGCCGCATCATCAAGCTGCTGGGCGATGGTGCGCTGGTTGAGTTCGCGAGTATCATAGATGCGGTCCAATGTCCTTGCGGCTGCCAGCCGACCCGGGCGAAGGGCGATCATGCTGTCGCTGGTCGCAACGCTGCTCGTCGCGGTCACCGCGATTGTCTTCGGGTGGCAGCGGCAGTTCGCACCGCAGCATCCATCACTCGCGGTGCTTCCGTTCGCCAATTTGAGCGGCGACCAGGCCCAGGACTATTTCAGCGAGGGCATTACGGATAACCTGATCACCGATCTCGCCCGGCTCTCTAACCTCGACGTCATCGCCCCGCAATGCGGTGTTTGCCTACAAGGGCAAGCCCATCGATTTGGCCGAGATCGGACGCAATCTCGGGGTGCGCTATATCGTCGAAGGCAGCGTGCAGCGGACCGGCGAGCAAATCCGCCTCAATGCGCGATTGATCGAGGCGGCAAGCGGCGACCTTCTGTGGGCTAATCGATTTGTCCGCCGCGCGGCGGATTTGTTTGCCATTCAGGACGAGATAAGCCGCCAGATCGCCAAGGCGCTCGGTCTCGAGTTGACGCAGTACGAGACCGAGCGGATTGTCCGGCCGCCGACCGCGAACCTAGAAGCATACGACTACTATCTGCGGGCCGAGCAGGCGGCGAGGACCGGAACTCCTTCCCGGATGTTGGAGGCGCGGAGACGCTTGACCCCGGCTTTGCAGAGGCGTTCGCCGCCGACGCCCGAGCCACGGCTTACGTCTGGCGAAGCACCTTCGACGACGTTCTCCAAAGCGCGCTGGCGCGCAAAAGGGCCTACGACAAGGCGAGCCGCGCCTTGTCGCTCGACCCTGATCTGTCATCGCCGTATGCCGTTCTTGCCATCATCCAGGTCGTGGACCGCCGCTACGAGGAGGCGATCGCCTCGAAACTCGGCGAGTGTGACGTGGTTTTCCTCGCCGGCTACCATCAGCGGCGTTGCGCCCGCTTTATTTGCCGCGTCGTCGAGCGTCGCGCCGCGGAAGATCAGCAGCCTGGTGATCGGCAAACTACCAGAATAGGCCGCGGCATGAAGCGGTGTAAAGCCGCCCGAATTGCGCGCCATGACGTCGGCTCCCTTATCGATCAGCAATTCCACTATCCGGGGCTGGTCTGCGAGTGCGGCGTTGATAAGAGCCGTTGCCCCCGTCGCGCGACCGGCTGTCGACATCGGCCCCTGCGGCAAGAGCCCGCTCGACCGCTGCTGCGTTTCCGCTTGCTACCGCGTCGAACAACGGGCTTCCCGCGGTGGCCGTCGTCACCGTGAGAATCAAAGCTAATGACGTCAGCACCGCGCGCATTACAAAACCTTGGATCCTAGCATAACACGCGTCAGAACTTTTCGGCACACCTCACTGGGTGAGCCCGCGCCGCTTCCACCCAGCGGACACACATTGTGATTTTGGAAGTTCGAGATTGAGCGTAGCGTAGTTGCTCAGAACTTCGGCGCCATCCGTTTCTGGAGACAAGCCCATGGCCATCATCGATCGTGAAGAACTGTTGCATCTGCTCGACCGTCGTCGCTTCCTCATCGGTAGCGCAGCCCTGGCGTCGATATCGCTGATGCCGTGGAAGGCGCTCGCGCTTTCCGCCGCCCCCTACCGCTTCATGCAAGGCGATTTCGAAGTGATCGTGCTGAGCGACGGTTCTCTGAGGCTGCCACTCAACATCATGGCTACCGATGCCTCTCCGGAACAGCTTGCAGATATTGCCAAGCGCCTCGGCTGGTCGTCCGGCAAAGCCGAGCCGGCTGCCAACATCCCGTTGCTGAGAAAGGGCAGCGATCTCATCCTTATCGACAACGGTTCAGGCAACAAGTTCCAACCAACGGCAGGCAAGCTTGCTGAAAACCTGAAAGCGGCGGGCATCGAGCCGGGCGCGGTGACCAAGGTGGTGTTTACACATGCGCATCCTGACCACATTTGGGGAACGCTTACGGAAGGCAACAAGTTGTTCCTTCCGAACGCTACCTATTTCGTCGGCAGCGCCGAATGGAACTTTTGGACCGACCCCGGGCTCCTATCAAAAATGCCGGCCGAGATGGCAGATTTCGTGAAAGGCGCTCAGCGTGACCTCGGCGCGGTCAAGGGTCGCGTAACAATGGTAAAGGGCAGCGATGAGATCGTGCCCGGTCTGTCAGTGCTCGACACGCCGGGCCACACGCCCGGCCATATCTCACTCGAGGTCGCGGGTGGCGAGGGGCTCATCATAGCTGCCGATGCAATGAGCAACGAAATCATCTCGTTCGAGCATCCGGAGTGGAAGTTCGGCTTCGATGCCCAGCCGGATCTGGCGATCGAGAACCGCAAAAAACTGCTCGATCGCGCCGCTACCGACAAGGTTAAGATGCTGGGCTATCACTGGACCTATCCCGGGGTGGGTTTTGCCGAGAGAAGAGGCCCCGCCTACGTTTTCGCAAGGACGAGCTAGTTTCGGCACGTTTTCAGTTCCTGCGGCCTGATGTGCGCTCGCAGGAAGGCGTTCGATGGGTCGGACGCAACCGTCGCGCCAAAGGCGGCTCATCGGTGCGAACAGACCGGAATGACTAGGCGACCGAACTGCGGAGCCGACCCTTCCAAGACGGATCTGAACGGGAAAAATCGACCCGTTCAGGACCCTGACGACCGAGATGGGGTTGTCCTTCGTCAAACCCAAGCGGCTTTGCTAAGTTACCAGCTGCTCGGGGCGGGCGGATTTATGAAGCCGGTTCATCATCGCCGCGCCGTTGTTCATACATGTCCCACGCAACATCCACCAATGAAAGCAGTACGTCTTCCTCACACCATCCGGCTGCCACCGCAGATTGGACAATCGCCTGGATAACAGGCTGCAGCTGGCGCCCGCATGCGGTTAATAGATCGACGGCGCCTTCCTCCGCAGGAGGACCTGCAAACACAAACCCTGTCATTGGACCCCCAACTCGAGCTTGTTCTGTTCCCGGCGTTGATGCCTGTCCCAGATACAAGCCCGTCCCCCTCTCCGTCCATTCGGGACTCCTAATTTATGGGTTTCCGATAGACAACTGGATCGCCATAGAAGGACCCGCAAGCGGTTTCAATCACCATTTGTGGGGAGATAGAAGAGGAAGGCCACAGGGCAAGAGAGTGAGCTCGGTTCGGGCGGCGACAGATCGCAGCCGTTGCTGGCCCGGATGCGTGCACGCAATAACCCGAGGCACTGCTTCAATGGCTCGTGAGCATTAGCTTTCTTGGGTGTCGCACGATCGACATTCGGCTAGCGCTGAACGGGGCGCAGCCGCCTATAACCGGCTCTCGCTGCTTTTGCACTCCCGCGTATAACTCCACCACACAAATGCAGTTGGGGCTAGACCATCGAGTGTTGGTTGCCCTCATACGCGCCGCCTCTTGCCCTTAGGTAAGCGGGTTGCTGCCTTGTCGCGTTAAGCGGCAAAGCGAGAGAGGGGAAAACGTCCCGTGGCTCGTTCCCTCGCTGCATTGACGTCCAGAGTTACGTGCAGACCCATTCGCGGATTCCGCACTGGTTCTCCTGACCGCCACAGAGGCTCAAGGCCTTTCGTTCCGCTTCGCGACGGGTCGTCGCCGAAGCGGAACCCCAGGACGGGGTTCCAGCACGGGAGGTCTCACCTAGCGACAGAGCTGCACAATGCTCATACGGAAAACCCGTGCCGTCGTCGTCATCCCAATGGCGGTGGTTGCGAAACACTTCGACCACCTTACAAGCCGCGCCGTCCGCATTCTTGCAATGTTCGAGCGCGGCATCTTCCGCTTCGGTCCTCTTGTCGGCGCCCCAGAAGAAGCCATGCCGGCCATCCACGGGCGAGAATGCGATCGCGCCCCAGATGCCCTTCTCCTCGTGCCCGGGCTCAGGCTGCTGCGTCACCAGATCGGCAGCATTGCTGGACGAAATGCCAATGATGGCGGCAATCAGTATGGGCCAAAAGCGACGGCTGAACGGCATGTTTGTGCTCCCGAGCTGAGTTGATCAGGCATTAATTCCCAAGCGCCGACCGTCACCCCGCCATTCTCGCGACGGAAACGACCACGCAGGCATTTCCGGTGGGAACCAGAAGAGCCTGACCGCCATCGTTGCCGAGATTGAAAAGCATCGTGTTCGAAAGGTTGTCCGCCAGGACGCTGCCCTTCGGGAGGGTCTGCACGATTTCCTGGCATGTCCTCTGGAATGGCGCCACCCGTACGAAGCTTCCCTCGCAACCCTCACCGATGGGCGAAGCGAACACGACACCCGCCGCCTGTGCCTTGTAATCGGGAAGGTCATAGGTCATCCCGGCAATGGCCTGCACTGGATGGGTATCGGGGGACGACGTGTTCCATTGCGTTTGCTCGGTATATATCGTGCCCAAGGTCAGGGCCTGCCCGAGCGCGGCGAAGACCTTGGCGCAAGTGCGGACGCCTGCCTGGTTCGCATGCTTTTCAAACGGCGTTTCAGAGGCTGCCGTGCTTCCTGCCGCCGGCTTATTCTCTGCGGGTTTATTTTCTGCCGCCTTGCTTTCGGCCGGCGCTTGCGACTGAGCCGAGGCGGTCTCCGCGATAAATCTTCCGAGGGGCGGATAGAAATAGAACGAGAGAACCACAGCCGCAGCGACCACGACGGCGAACATGCCGGCCAGCGCGGCGTTTCGCAACACCCGCCACACCGACCGACGTGCCGATGGTGGACTTGCCGGCGGCTCGGGGGGTGCAAGCGTCTGAGTGCCGGTCAAAATTCTGTCCTGGATGGATTGGCGGGTCATGTCGTCTCTCGTTAGTTGATGGCTGACAGTGCAGAGTTAACCCCCTTGAAAGGGGCATCGAGGCTGACCGCCGGTCCTGAAGGTGGGATATAGGAAACGTTGATGGTGGCCTCTTCGCCGATTTGCTGCCGAAGAATCGGGCCGACGGGCACGTAGCCGACGCAAACCTTGCTGTCGCAGGCGCTCAGTTGTACGTCGACGGGCTTTTCCCGTCCCGCGATCCCGAGCGAAATCTTGCTCCCCTTACCGAGCTCAGCGGGCGCTCGCAGGATCATGAAGGGCTTGCCTTTCTCATCGGCGGCCAGAGACCAGCTGAAAATAACTGCCTGATTGTGGTCAATGAAGGATTGGCTGATGTTGCACACCTTGTGCTTGGCCTTGAGGTTCTCATCGCAGACGAGATCCCAATTCTCGAAAGGTTGGATGATCCGGCGATAGCTGCCCAAGGGAACGCCTTGCGGCGGCACCACCTCCGACGGTTTTATCCGGTAGGGTGCAGTTTCCTGGCCAGCGACGGGCGAGCCGGCAGCCAGGAGCAGGCAACCCGCTGCGAGGAGGACGAGCCGCCCTGCACCAGCTTGGTGTCGCATGCGCATGGGCTCAGCAGGTGAACGGAACATTGACGAAAAAGAACTTCATGACGGGATCCGCAGGGTTTGGAGACCGCGACGAACACCCGTCGCGACCGCGCAGTGGAAGGCAATCAACGTCCATGCGACGGAACTTCCATGGGATTGTCGTTTGCCATCTCCTCGTGATCCTCAATTCAGGGTTACGCTGAGGCCTGCCCCGACGCCCCACGCACCGCCCGCGGTCGTGCCGGAAAGATTGGCGCGAACACGCCCGTCCTCGCTGGTGTAGCCGGCTCCGAATGCAAAAGCTCCCTCGTTGCGCCAATAGCCGCCGCCTGCCGCGACGCTGAGCTTACCGGGCCTATCGTCATAGCGCAGCGAAGCCGCCGCCAGACCGATCGCCGCCGCCTGCCGAGCCTCGCTCCGGATGTCGCCTATGTCGGTATTGAGCTGGCTGAGCCTGGAGTCCGTGTAGGCGTTGGCCGAGCTAAGAGTCGTTTCCGCCACCTCGTCGGTATAGTCGCGTGCCTGGCCGACCGCCCAGGTCGCCCGTTCGTCCGAATAGGACTTCGATTCGGTCAAGATGGTTTTCATCTGCCCCACGTTCACCGCATCCGTGTCGGCCACGCCGGCCCCGACATTGCGGATGATGACAGGCGCGCTCGGATCGCCGCCCACCAGTGTCAACGAGTTCGCTCTCGTGCCGTCCGGGTTTTGGTCATATTTGACCGCGGTCTCCTCAAGATCGCCAATTCCCGACTGCAGGGATTCGACTGCCTGATTGGTCGCATAAAGCTGGCTGCCGTTGATGGCGTCGGTGGATGTGGCGCTGATTCGTCCTGCAGCCACATTGGTGATTGTGCGTTCGCTGCCGACGCCGCCAACGCTCACCGTGCTCGTCGGGCTCGTGCCCGCGAAGGTGTAGGCGACGCCGTTGATCGTGGTGCCGGTGGTTGCCACTGCGGCCGCGGTTGTCGAGCCTGCGCCGAGTGCGACGCTGCCCAGTTCATTGGCGGTAGCGCCGGCGCCGAGCGCCATCGCCTGGATGCCGTTCGCAGTCGAATTTGTGCCGAGCGCGACGCCGTCGGCCAAGTTGACAGTCGAGTTTTGGCCGATGGCGATGCCGCCCGGCGCCGTCATCTGGACCACGGCGCCGTTGCCCATGCCGATGCCGTTGTCGCCGTTGACGGTCGTGCGCGGCCCGATCGCAACGGAATCTAGGCCGACCGCAAGTGAATCCGAGGCCGTCGAATTGGCGTGGAAGTATTGGGTGCCCGACACCGCGAACGAGGCCAGGGCCCCCTTGAGCTGGCGTATGGTGACTGCATCCTGGTCCTCCGTGCCGTCGGCGACGTTGGTGATCTGCCGGTAGGACGTCGAGTTGCCCACCGAGACCGCGCCGAGCAGGGTCTTGTCCGTTGTGTTGTACGGAATGATGTCGGTGCCGGAGATGATGCTGCCGGACGCCGGCGCAATCGCCCGGTCGGCGACTGAGCCCGAGCCGAGCGCCACGGCGCCGAGCACCGTCGACTGGGAGTTCTGGCCGATGGCGAGCGAGGCGCCGGCGCTTGCCAGGGCGTTTGGACCCGCCGCGAAGCTGTTGTTGCCTGTGGCAACGCTCTGCGGGCCGATGGCGACCGAATCGGTTCCCACGGCGCTTGAATCTGCAAGCGTCGAATTGGCGTGGAAATATTTGATCCCGCCGCCGTTGATGGCGTCATCGAAGCCGGTCAGGCTGTTGTCGATGGCCGTCAAGGCGCCGCCCACCGTCGTGTAGGTGCTTCCCGCGATCGTGTAGGTCGGGCTGCTGACGGTGCCGTCCGGGTTGACGATGGCGCCGCCGCCGAGAATGTTGGCGATGCTCAGCGACGTGCCGTAGAGCTGCGAGCCATTGATCGCTTCGGTCGAGGTCGAGGAGACCGTCCCGTCCAGAAGCCCGCTGATGCCGGTGCCGTTCATGAAGAGGCCCGCGGCGTCGAACACTTGCCCGCTCGACAGCGTCAGGCTGTCGGCGGTGAGGGCCGGCGTCGTGGCGATCGTGATATCCGTGCCGCTGCGCGTGACGGAGATGTTCTGCCCGTTGAGGAACTGCACCGTCCCGCCCGGAGCGACATTCGTTGCGGCACCCCCGTTGGCCTGCAGGTTCCAGCCGGCCGAGGCCGTGCTGTTCAGCGCTGACAGGGCGGACTGCACGCTGTTGTAGGTCGTGCCGCCAATCGCAAGTCCCGCCGTCACCTGGTTGGTGGTCGGATTGTAGGCAGAGGTGCCGCCGATCGCGGTCGACACGCTGGTCCCAAACGTGTCGAGATCGGTCCCGACTGCCGTGATCGCCTGGTTCGTCGCGAAGAGCTGCGAACCGTTGACCGCGTCGGTCGAAGTCGAGGAGATCCGGCCCGCCGCCACATTGGTGATGGTGCGCTCGGCGCCGGCAGCGCCGACGCTGACTGTCGAGGCCGGGGCCGTGCCGGCGAAGTTGTAGGTTGTTCCATTGATGGAGGTGTTCGGCGTGGCGACCGCAGCGGCCGTGACGCTGCCGGAACCGAGAGCCACGGCTCCGGCATTTGTGGCGGTTGCACCGGCGCCAAGCGCGATCGCGTTGGCGGCAGCGGCATTGGCCTGGCTGCCCATGGCGATGGCGCTTGCGCCATTGGCGATGTTGCGGTCGCCGATGGCCACGGCGCCCTGGCCGGTCACGGTGTTCTGATAACCGATGCCGACCGCACCCTGCGCCGCGACGCCCGGCGTACTTACCGCCTGTCCGCCGCCGCCGACCATGTTGGTATTGCCCATGGCCACCGAGCCGTTGCCGGTGGCGCTGTTGTCCATGCCCTGCGCCACGGCGCCGTCGCCGGTGGCGGTGTTGGGGTCGCCGATCGCCACCGCGCCGTTGCCGTTGGCGACGTTGCCCGAGCCGATGGAGACTGCCTTGCCGCCGGTGGCGGTCGAGCCATTGCCGATAGCCACGGCATCTTCGCTATCGGCGACGGCGCTGGTCCCCATCGCGACGGCGTTCGCCGCCGAGGCATTGGCGTTGTTGCCGATAGCCGTGGCGGTGAGGCCCGCGGATTGCGCACCAGAACCGGCCGCGATCGAGCTGATTCCGCTGGCTGTGGCCGCATTGCCCAGCGCCAGTGCGAAGTTGGCCGACGCGGCGGCATTCGCTCCGAACGCTGCCGAGCTTGTCCCGGTGGCACTGGAACTCGTCCCGATCGCAGCAGCGAACTGGCCAGCCGCCACGCTTTGGCGTCCGATCGCGGTGGCGTCGGCCACGTTTGCCGTCACGTCCGTGCCGATGGCGATCGCGCTCTCAGCGAGAGCACCCGTTCCGGCGCCGGTGCGCCCGCCCAGATAGATGGCGTTCACTCCGGTGGCGGTTGCTCCAAAGCCAATGGCAGTGCCGTTGGTCTGGCTGGCTTTGGCATTGTGGCCGATCGATGTCGTCCCGTTGGCGGCGACGCCAATGCCGGCATTGGTTCCGATCGCGACATTGTCGCTGCCCGTAACCAGGCTGCCTGCGGAGGCCGACAGGCTAGCATCGTAGGCAACGGTGCCATCGCCGGTTCCCATGGCGACGTTGCGCGCGCCCGTCACGCCGGAACCGGCGCCTCGCATCACGCTGGCGATGCCACCGCCCATGGCGGTATTCTGCGCGCCTTGAACGAGCGTGCCGGCAGCAATGCCAACCGCAACGGAGCTGGCATTGCCCGTGGTAGATCCGGCGCCGGCACCCTGGCCCACAGCAACGGTGCTTGCACCAATGGCCAAGGCCTGCGCACCGAGTGCGGTCGCGCTGTTCCCCGTCGCCTGGGCGCGGTTGCCAACGGCGGTGGCGGCACTGTCTGACGCTATGCTGAGGCGGCCCAGTGCTACAGCGCCCGGCCCTGAGGCTGCGCTCTGAAGCCCGATCGCGATGGCCCATGAGTCGCTTGCTTCTACGTCCGTGCCGATTGCGATAGCTCCGCCGCCCGTGGCGCCCGTGCCGGGCACCGTGCGCGCGCCGAGATAGATCGAGTTGACCTCCGATGCGATCGCCCCGACGCCGATCCCGATGGCGTTGGTGGCGCTGGCATTGGCGTTGACGCCCTCGGCAATCGAGCCTGATCCGGATGCCGACGCGTTGCCGATGGCGATGGAGTTGGGAGCCGTCGCCGAACCGCCGCCAGCGGCATATTGTGCATGCGCGGGAACGGCGTGAAGCGCCGATAGGACCAACAGCGCCACACCCGCGCACTTGCCCGCCGGAGCAACGGGCGTTCCTGACGATCCTGCGGCACAAGATGCGTTTCCAAACCCGAGCGCACCAAGGCCGATCCGATTACGCTTCACGCCAAGCGCGAGATGTGCCATGCGCAGGACGGCCATGAGGCGACGGCGAAGCGAACGGTCGCTCTTTTCCGCACCAAGAATCCAATTTCCTGCAAAGCAGGTGAGACCGCGCCGGGCAGCAGTTCCTCGCATGGCTATCATCGGGTGAGTATCTCCTCTACCGCTCTGCTCTCGATCGCGGCAGGCTCCGCCGGCCCCGCCACCGATGTGTTTCTGTTCAAGAATGGTTTGAGGTGGCTGGCAGCGGCACCATGCGCCAGAAGCGCATGACCGTGCTTTCCACCGATTGCTTCGATGCTATCCAGCGTGCTCATCAGCCAAGCATCGCCCTCCTCCGGCACCGCTTGCAGAGCCGTCGCGGCTCGCTCGGCCGGGATCACCTCTTTGAGATGGGATTCGATCGCCTCGAGTTGCCGGGCGCCAGCCTCGCTCGCAAGGAGCACTGCTGCAAGACCGTAGACGTAGTGGGCAAGCAGCAGGTCCCGTTTGGCTTCGGATAGCGCGCTTCCGTAACGCTCTTCGAGCGTCTCCAGTGCTCGCCGCACCGATTGGTCAACGGCTTCGGAAAGTGTTTGCCGCATGTTCGGGGCCGCTTCGCCGCTCATCCCCGAAGCCTCCTAGCCAGGACGTCGAATGCCGCCCTGCGGCTGAAGACCCGCGTCCAGCCTCGCGGTATCGTTCCCCATCCCCCGGCACTCCAGTTCTCCATCGTCATCCAGCCCCACCCGGACGCAAGCCTCGCGAAATAACCTCTGCTGCCATGTGGCACCCCTCACGCAGCACCGTCTGTCGTTGCATCCAGCCGCTCAAACATCGACAGTTCGGCGCTTCATGCGTGTCACACGCCGGGCCGGCGGTATTTCAGGAAATTGCTCCGCATATCAGAAGATTGCTGGAAAGACGCCTTCAATGAAAACTCGTCACCTTTTTATCACACTGATTTTATGGGGGATTTTCTTTAGAAGTTGCTTTATCAGTAATGTTTTGGTCGTAGCAGGAGCTAGAGTCTCATCCGTATTTCCGTCGGGGTAATGTCCCGGTGTTTCCGCATAACGGCAGTAAGGTGGCTTTGGCTCGAGAAGCCGCTGAGATAGGCCACTTCGGCGATCGTCAAATTGTTGTCGCCCAGCAATTTTTCCGCAAACGACAGCCGTAGCGCCAGCACATATTGGTGCGGCGGCTGCCCGAATGTCTTGGTGAAGGCTCGAATGAAATAGTATGGCGACAGCCCGGCTATCGCAGCAAGCTCCGCCACTGTCATTTTACGGGTGAAGTTCTCATGCAGGAATTCCCGGATTCTGCGAGCGCCTGCAGCGGAAAGACCGCCCTTCACGTCCGCAGGTTGCTTGCGCGCCGCCGAGTAGCCTCTCAGCAGATGAATGCCGAAGAGGGTGACGAGCGAGTCCACATAGATTTCGCTTGGCGGCTCCTGCTGTATCAGTTCCATTTTCAACAGTTCGGCAAACCGCAGAGCTTTCAAGTCGACGGTCCCGAATGCCGGCGGCTGAAGTGCTACCTCGCCAAGCTCCAGTTCACGCATGGCGAGATCAAGAAGGCTTTCCGACCTGAAGGCAACAATCAGCTCTTCTCGCGTGCTCGTCCATTCCGCCCTCACCTCAACATGCGGCGGCTGGATGACGATAGCACCCACGGGAGCGTCGTATTCCTGCATCCGGTCGCTGCCAAGAGCGGCTCGGATCCGTTGCGCCGGCGCGAGCATCACGGCGGCAAAGTGATTCTCGGCTACCAGCGTCTGCGATCCGGGAGGCCGGATAGCATGGATCGCCCCGCCTCTGGCCGTTGCCAGTCGCGGCCCAGCCGACGCCGGAATGACGTTGAGGATCTCAGAGTCCCCGCTTGCGTGAACGATCGTTTCGCTTTGCTGCACGTCTGTATCTTCTATCGTTGAGTCGGATATTTGCGGTGCAGTCCTCAATTGTAACGCGATAAGGTTGCGATGAGCGACCGAAGAGCAATTCGACGTTAGCCGGGTCAATCATAGCGATCGATCTTGACCGAGGAGTCTTTGGTTGAGTACGCAACGACCAGCAGAGTCGGCTCCCATATAGAACAAGCATGACAGAAGCTTCAAAATCCGTTACGGACCATGCTTTCGGCTGTACATGTTGCGAGGATCTTATCCGCAAGACGCAGAAATCGGACGGGCGCCCAGCACGTGGCGTCTGGCAGAGGCGCCCTTGCATCAGAGGCGCCGCCATCGAGGCCCCTTGCCCTTCGCACAACGGCCAAGGGCTTGCCGACCGAAGATGACGACGCTGCAGAGCGTGCGATTCACCCGGCGTATGTTTCTCGGCCGAAACCCAGTTTCCGCAGGACCACTTGTGCACGTTCAAAGGCGGCCACAAGGGCGCATTCAGCCTCGATCAATTGCTGTATGAGCGTGCAGCGTTGTTCGGCTATTATCCGAGATTGGGATAGTAGTGCGTCCAGCTCTACGGCCGGCGCCTTCTGCGCCTTAAGATCAACCCATTGCTGCAGTATGGCTCGTCCTCGCCTGTCGAGTTCGTGCTTCTGCTGCCGAAGTCGGTCGGCACGGCAATGCGCCTTATTATACTGTCTGAGCACCATCGCGGCTTCAAGCCTCAACCTCATCGGGAGAGGCCGGACAACCGGGTTTGCGTTTCTCATGGAGGCAACTTTTTCAGGAGGGGCCCTCGTTCAAACAATCCGCTTATCATGCTGCCGGCCACATTGCCGGCGAAACACGTCATCCATCTGAATGCTTAAATCAACATGTTTGTGCAACCAAGTTTCCTCCATCACCGCAACGCATCGTCAGGCGTCCGTCACCGCACTACGACTTGGACAGGCTGCCTTGTGCAAGGACACAGAGCGAGGCAACCATGAGGGGCGCTCTGAAAAGCGTCCTAGTTGCAGTGCATAAGCGCCCGCTGCCCGCCGCCCGCCCCGTCGCGAGCTTCGTCTCTCTTACCCGAGTAGTTCGAGCACCTGCGGGAAGCGTGGATGCTACGAATCCAACGAGATCCGAGTCGTATTCAACCCACCTCATTGTTTCATGGATGGCGCTCGGGAGGAGCTCAAGCAGCAGGTCGACCGCTCGATCAGCTTCACCCTCAAGGGAATAAAAGCAAGCGACGTTGTATTTGGCCAGACAGTCGTCCCGATCGATGGCCAAGCGCGGGCTGCCCATTCTTTGGCACGATCAAGCTCGCCAAGCGCCGCGAGACCCACCGCGCCTAGATACGCGGCTCTCGAGTTTTCCGGGCGCAGCATGAATTCACGCTCGGCGCGCGCGACACCTTCCCGCGCCGCCACTTTCATTTCCTTCTCCTGCCCGAGCGATCGGAGAACGTTTACCAGCACGAGCAAGGACTGGTAGTCGTCAGGTTTGATCTCTGCGGCGCGTTGGAAATGCCTGGCCGCTTCGTCCAGTTTCCCTTGGGTAAAGCAAGCGCGGGCATAGAAGTAATATGCTTAGAACAGATTGGGATCGAGGTCGATCGCCTGGTCGAACTCCGCCATTTCTGCTGCTACTGCGACGGCATGACGGCAAAGCCTAAAGCCGCGGCGGGTCCCCGCCCCGCACTGATTTGACGCGACCAGGACCCTACTGCGACGAGGGGGAACGGGGATGGTCGACCCGTTGCGCTAATCCGGCCCAAGTACCGAAAGACAAAAAAGGCACGTCAAGCCGGACTTTGATTTCTGCCCTAAGTCGGCTTCAAGCAGTCACCCCGAAATTCGATGAAGCGTTGCGTCGTTGCCATTCGATGGCGGGCGAAGACAGAGCGGCGGCGACGATTCCCTCCGCCAGAAGCGCGATGCCTAACGTCGGTGTTGAGCCGGCGCTCTCATCGCATCGGATGCAAGGAGACGCGAAGGGCGAGCAGGCGGTCACATTACTCAGGCGTCAGTTCAACTCGATACGTTCACCCGTTGCCGCAGCGCGTTTTACCGCATCGACTACCCTCAAGGTTTCGAGCCCCTCACGCCCGCTGACAAGCGGCGGTTCGTCTCCGCGGATCACCTTGCAGAATTGCCTGATCTGCAGAACGAGCGGGTCCTCGTCGTCCACCTCGATACGCGTTTGGTCAAATGGCTGCCACCAACTCCGTTTACCAGGATTGCACCAGACCTCGAGCGACGGAACAGCCAACGACCCGTGCGTTCCTCCGATCATGTAACAGGATTGCTCGGTTTTGGGGTAAGCCGGATTCTCTCCGGTTGTCATCTCCCAGCTCCACGGTGCGACCACCGCGTCCGAGACTGTCGCAGTTCCCAAAACTCCATTCTTGAACTCGATCAGGATCACAGCCGTTTCCTCAACTGCGTTGCCGCGCACCGCGTTGGACTCGCGTGCCTGAACCGCAGCCACATCGCCGAAAAGGTAGCGCAGATTATCGACGTCGTGGATGAGATTGAGGAAAACCGGCCCCGCACCGCGCTCACGACGCCACGAGATGTCGAAGTACTCGTCGGGCTTGAATAGCCAAAACATCGCATTGACAACAAGAACGCGGCCGAGCTTCCCGCTTTCGATGATTTCCTTTGCCTTCTGCGTCACCGGATTGTGTCGGCGATGATGGCCGGTCAATAGAGGAACACCTTTTTCCTCAGCCGCTGCGATCAGCTTTTCCCCGGATATAATGTCGTCGGCGATAGGTTTCTCGATGAGTGCGGGAACGCCGGCTTCAACGGCTTCCAACCCGTTCTGGACGTGAGCCTGGTTGGGCGTAGCCACGATTATCCCGTCAGGTCGGTCTGCGGCAATCATGTCCGCGAAGCTCGTAAACCACTTCACGCCGGCTTCCTTGGCAATAGTCTCGCCAACCGGCGTGGGATCGACCACCGCAATGAGTTGCGCCAAGGGCTCGGCCAGGACGTGTTGAATATGGCGCTTACCGATGAGGCCTGCGCCAAGTACGGCCAGCTTAACCCGTTGGGTCATGGTCAACTCAGCTCTTGCTCGCCGCCTTGATCATTGTCGCGGCGCGCCGGATGCCAAGCTGGTATCCTTCTGTTCCAAGGCCGCA
This sequence comes from Sinorhizobium sp. FG01, assembly GCF_002531875.1. NCBI lineage: Bacteria > Pseudomonadati > Pseudomonadota > Alphaproteobacteria > Hyphomicrobiales > Rhizobiaceae > Sinorhizobium > Sinorhizobium sp. FG01. Next base: position 40,450 of record NZ_NWTB01000017.1, on the reverse strand, counting down.
GATCACGCCGTCCGCGCGGTGCGAAACGAACGAATGGTGTCGGAAGCTTTCGCGCTTGTGCACATTGGAGATGTGGATCTCGATCACAGGTCCTTCAAATGTGTTCAGAGCGTCGAGGATGGCGAGTGAGGTATGGGTAAAGGCTGCCGGATTGATGACGATGCCCGCACCGTCCTCGCGCGCCTCATGAATCCAATCGATGATCTCGTATTCCCGGTTGCTCTGATGAAAGCGGATTTCATGACCGAGTTCGGCTGCCAGTTTGCGGCAGTCCGCCGCTACGTCTGCGAGCGTTTCATGCCCGTAGATGTGCGGCTGGCGTTTGCCAAGCAGGTTGAGGTTTGGTCCATTGAGAACGTAGATCAGGCTCATAGCATAGTGTCTTTCTCGAGCACGTCGTCCTGGTCAGACGAACGTGATTGCTTGAACAGCAAAATCAGGGTCCGACTCGTAGAGATCTGCGCGCAAGCCGAGCCTTCCCGCTTCGAGAGCAGGCGCGGCGATCGTCCGCGCGGCGTCGAGAACGGCAGTGAGGAGCTTCTGCTTGGTCTCTGCAGTACGACCCGGTGCCATCCGCACGATGATTTGGATGAAATGACTATCGACATGCTCATCGCCCACGCAGGAGTATGTCGCCTCCCGCGCAAGCGTGCGCACGGCGGAAGGTTTCACTAGGCCGCCGTCGCGAACGCAGCGATGCACGGTCAGCGTGAGCCGGTCCATGGCTACGTGCTCGCCTGCGCCCCGACCATAATCGATGATGATATGCGGCATTGGGATCTCTCCATCAAGCCGACAGGCGGCACAAGTCCATGAAGTGACGGGACATGCGCTCTGCGTCGGGTGCTATCCCGGTGAACAATTCGAAAGCCGCTGCTGCCTGGTAGACGGTCATGCCGCCGCCACGAAGGGTCCGGCAGCCTTTTCTTTCGGAGAGAGCAAGGAGCTCTGTGACGAGCGGCATATAGACGATGTCGGCGACCCAATGCCGTGGCAGAAGCCATTTTGGGTCGATCGGCAAGCCAGGATGGCTCTTCATACCCGTGGGCGTCGCGTGGATAAGGCCGTCCGCGGAGCCCAGGGCGCTGCCGACATCCGTCGTGGCGCGCGCACAACCCCTTGAGAACCGATCATTCAACTGCCCAGCCAAGTTTTCTGCCCGTGTCGAATCCTGGTCGAAGATCGATAGTCTCTCAATACCGAGCTTCATTGCGGCATGCGCCACGGCGACACCGGCGCCGCCGGCGCCAAGCAGGACGGCATGCGACTTCGCGACGTCCGGAAGGCCGCGCCGGAAATTCTCGTAGAAACCGTACCAATCAGTGTTGTGGCCGATCCTCTCGCCGTCACGAAACACCACGGTGTTGACCGCACCGAGCATCTCTGCATCCTCGGAAAGGCGATTGAGGTGGGCGATCACCGACTGCTTGCACGGATGTGTAATGTTGCTCCCGGCAAAACCGCGCCGCTCCTCCTCGTCTAGGAGGTCCGGCAGCGCCGAGGCAGGAAGGCCTCGCTCGGCCAGGTCGAGAAGCTCGTAGCGGTAATCGAGGCCCTGATGTCGAGCTTCCGTTTCGTGGAGAGCCGGGGACTTCGACATTTGAATGTCGGCCCCGATCAGTCCCACGAGGAATTTCTTGTCGCGCATTGGGATCGCCTTCGGACGTCAGTGGTGGGCAAGGATTTCGCCGAGGAAGGTTTTTGTGCGTTCGTGCTTGGGAGACTTGAAGAAGACCTCCGGTTCGGCCTCTTCGACGATTTCTCCGGAGGCCATGAAGATGACGCGGTCAGCGACCTGACGGGCAAAGCCCATTTCATGAGTGACACAGATCATCGTCATGCCGTCACGGGCGAGGCCGATCATGGTGTCGAGCACCTCCTTCACCATTTCGGGATCGAGGGCAGAGGTCGGTTCGTCGAAGAGCATGACCTTCGGCTCCATGCAGAGCGCGCGAGCGATGGCAACGCGTTGTTGTTGCCCGCCGGATAGCTGCGCAGGATACTTTTCAGCCTGGTCAAGGATTCGAACGCGCTCGAGATATTTTCGAGCCAGTCGCTCTGCGTCAGCGTGGCTTGTGCCTCGAACACGCATCGGGGCGAGTGTACAGTTCTGAAGTACGGTCATGTGCGGGAAGAGATTGAAGCTCTGGAAGACCATTCCCACTTCGCGCCGTATCGCATCGACGGATTTGGTGCTTCCGTCCAGTACCTGACCCTCGACGACAATCTTGCCTTCCTCGATCGTTTCGAGGGCATTGATGCAGCGGATTAACGTCGATTTTCCGGAGCCTGACGGCCCACAGAGGACGATTTTTTCGCCTTTGCGGACCGACAGACTGATGGATTTCAAGGCATGGAAAGCGCCGTACCACTTCTGCACATCCTCAAGGGAAATCAGCGTCGGTTGATCGTTTGCGGAATTGAGCACGGAACCCTCCATTTGGGCTTTAATTGACGGTGAACGGGATGTTCGGAATGGATTCAGGGAACTGCGGCAGATCGATCGCCATCCACTTCTTGGTGATGGCGGCAAGCTCACCATTGGCCTTGATCTTCTCGATGAAGGCGTTGACGGCTTCGTTCCAGTCCTTCTCGCCGAGACGGGTCCCGACTCCGTTGTAGGTCGTCAGAAAGTTAATCTTGCGCTCAAAGGTGCCGGCACTCGCCGCATCCAGCCGCTGACCATAGAACTGGTTGCCGCCAACCGCCTTTACCTGTCCGGAGATCAAAGCCTGGATGGTTGCGGCGTCATCATCAAACCGGCGAACCGTTGCGGTGGATCCGACGGCGTCCGTTACTGCCTTATCCTGCGAACTGGACTTCGGAACGCCGATCTCCCATCCCGCAACGTCTTCAGGCTTCGTAACCGTGTCGGATTTCGCGCCATAAAGCGAAATCGTGTTGGCGGCGTAGGGCTTGCTGTATTGAATTGATTTCGCCCGCTCTTCCGTCATTGCCATCGTTGCGAACAGGATGTCGACTTTGCCGGTCGTTAGCGCGGGAATGCGGTTGGCAACGGCGAGCGGCTGGAATTGAACCTTAACGCCCAACTCCTTTGCAAAAAGGTTGGCGACGTCAGCGTCGAAGCCGTCCTGCTGGCCGCTCGTATTGACGAAACCCCAAGGCGCGTTGTCGCCCTGGATGCCGACGACCAGCGTGCCCTTTGCCTTGATTTCTTCTACAGTTGCCGCAGAGGCGGCGGCAGCGCCGACGGTTGTGAAGGCAACAGTTGCCAGTGCAAGTCCGAGAAAATTCCGACGATTGGTATGCATAAGTATGCTCCTCCTCCAGGGTTTTGCTTCCAGCGAAGCGGTTAGCGGGCGGCTTTCGCCATCCGTTTTTCGAGGCCACTTCCGGCATGGGAGAGGGGCCAGCAAATGATGAAGTAGATTGCGGCGACGATCCCGAAGACGAGCAGCGGACGATAGGTCTGGTTTGAAATGATCTGGCCGGCGCGAGTCAGTTCAATGAAGCCGACGATTGCTGCTAGCGACGTGCCCTTGATGAGCTGGACAAGGAAGCCGATCGTGGCCGGCATCGAGATTTTCAGGGCCTGCGGCAGGATGACGTCTTTCATCCGCGAGACATAATGCAGACCGAGGGCGTTGGCGGCTTCCGTCTGGCCCTTCGGCACAGCCTCGATGGAGCCGCGCCAGATCTCTCCCAGGAAAGCACTGGCATGGAGCGTGAAGGCGATTGCGACCGCGATCCACGCGTTGACCTCGATGCCCAACAGCGCAACGCCGTAATAGACAACGAAGAGCTGCATCAGAAGGGGCGTGCCCTGGAAGATGCCGATATACCCTGCGGTGATCGTCCGGAAGACCTTCTTCTTCGAGGTGCGCAGCAGCGCTGTCAGGATTCCGAATATACCCCCACCGATGAAGCCCACGATCGCGAGCAACACGGTCCACTTCAAACCCTGCATCAAAAAGAAGAATTCATTTTCGCCGATGGGACCCATGGCTGCCTCCTATCGCGTCGGGTAGTTGAAGTAGTGGCGAGAAATGAGGGCAAAGAGGCCCATCATCAGCGTCGAAATAACCAGGTAGATTGCGGTCACCGTGAAATAGACTTCGAAGCTGCGGAAGGTGTCAGATTCAATGCGCTGAGCGGCCGAGGTCAGTTCGTAGGCGGCGATTGACGTGCAGACAGACGTTGTCAGTGTCAGCATGATGAACTGGCTTGTGAGCGAGGGATAAATCGCCCGCAGCGCCGGCTTGAGCACGATGAGCCGGAAAACGTCCGCCTTGTGCAGACCAAGTGCGAAACCTGCCTCGATCTGGCCGCGCGACACGCTCTCGACCCCGCCTCGGATGATCTCGATTGCGTACGCCCCGCCATTGATCCCGAGGGCAATGATCGCAGTGACGGTCGGATTGAGGCGTATGCCCATGAGAGGAAGGGCAAAATATATGAAGAAGATCTGCACCAGGAATGGCGTATTACGCACGACCTCGACGAAGAGGATCACGGGAGTGCGTGTCATCTTGCTCTTGGAAGACCTTGCAACAACGCCCAGGAGTCCTATGACGAGTGCGAGGACCATCCCAGCCAACGCAAGGCCAAGCGTTCCAAGCGAGGCCCATAGCAATTCCGGGGCGCGGTCGAGGACCGCACCGAAATCAAACGTATAAGTCATGTAAGACTTCCTCCCTCCGACCGGCTTACGCCGCGTCGGCGCCGGATCAATGATCCGGTTTCAAAATTCCCAGTGCGCTGTCATGCAGATGTTTTAGATGTGCCTCCGGGTCCACCGGCCCGACGAGTGGCACTTCAACCGAGATAGCAGCGCCGTATTCGGTTGCCGCCCAGAGGTCCTTCAATGGCAATTCGCCTTCTCCAGGAGCGAGCCTACCGCTTCTCGCCTCGGCGATCATTGCGTCCGTTGTTTTGGGAGCAGGCCCGCGGACGTCGCAAAGCTGGACGTGTTTTACCTTCCCTGCATTTCCGCGAAGCTCGTCGATCGAAGCGCCGTTTCGGAAGAAGTGAATCCCATCAACGAGGGCACCGGCGTTCTCTGCTCCACAGGAATTCACGACCGCAACACTGTCGCCAAAGGTTCTTACCGTCCGCCAGCCCATGTTTTCGATGTCGACTGACATTCCATATCGCGCCGCGAGGGCGCAAAACTCAGAAAGGTTTGTGGCAAGACGGCCGCCGTCTCGATCATCGCCGCAAACACTCAGCCGGCGCGCTCCTATGTTCGCAGCGGCTGCCACGGTCGCCTCATGGGAGGCCGCAACGAAGCTCTCATCGATCACGAAGAACTCGATATCAAACACCTTGATGCCTTCGCCATCGGCAATTGCCTTGAACTCCTGGGCACTTTGGCTGCCCACCGGCAACTCGTAGAAAGGGGCTCCGGGAAAGGCGGGGTGCAGACGCAGACCTATCGACGCAAAACCCGCCCGAGCAGCTATCACGGCGAATTCTTTGGGCGGCAGCGCGATGGATGAAAAATGCGCCACGCCCAGTTCAAGGCCCGGTCTTGGCTTCGCGACGGTCATCACAAGATCCCCTTTGTCGCGAGGTGATTGCGCAGATTGGTTCCCGTGCGGTGAATATGTTGACGCAACATATCGCACGAATAGTCCAGATCCCGCGCGACGGCTCCCTGAGCGATCTCGCTGTGCTCCTGGCTGACGTTGCGGTCACCCGACGTGCGGGTCAGAAACACCCGGCGATAACGGTCGTTGAGATTAAGAAGCAATTTGCAGAAATGGAGCAGGATCGGCTTCCCGCAGCCCGATATGAGTGTCAGATGAAATTCGCGGTGGAGCTCTTCCCAGCGCTCCAGTGTCTCTGGCCGAGCCGCGTCACGCTCGGTGCGGTTAAGGCGATGCAGCGCGCGCATGACGTTGCCTTCCCACTCCACATCGCCGAGCCGCATGGACTCGCGAAGCGCAAAGACTTCAAACTCTTCGCGCAGGGTGGTGATCTCTTCCAGATTGGCCAAGGAAATTGATGAAACGCGGTAGCCGCGATTGTCCTCGAACTCCACTAGACCGTCCGATATCAGCCGCGCCAACCCTTCACGCAGCGGACTGAGGCTTACGTTGAACGTCTTGCGCGCCTTGTCGAGATTGATCTTGCTGCCGGCCTGAAGCTCGCCGGAGATGATCGCTTCACGCAGACGGGATGCAAGCTGGCTCCCAATTGTGTTTTTGCCGTCATCGAGAAAGCCAGAAGACGATGGAGCATCTTCTGCCGTCGGAGCAAATGCGCCGTCGTCATCCGGTATCATTGTTCCTCCCAAAGCTCCTGAACTAATTGTCGATGATCGATATAATAAACGATTATTCGTGTCAATCTGAGTGCACTGAAATCTGCAAAAAGTCAAGCCTATCTTCCCTGATGCAGATAATACGTAATAATATCAACGCATCGCGTGCCGCTGCGCTTCTTCTCTCGGCTTATTGGCGCCGCGATAATGTACGGAGCGCTTGACAGATAATCGATTATTCGGATAGTCGGGGAAATCGGGAGGTAGCCCACATGGTGATCAAAAATGAAAGCGATCTGACGCCAGCCGTCCTTGCTGTGATGAATCGCACTGAAGACCCCCGCCTGCGAGAAATCCTCGTCGCGATGGTCAAGCATCTTCATGCATTCGTGCGCGAGGTTCGATTGACGGAGGTCGAGTTTCGGGAGGCGACAGCCATGCTGAATGAGATCGGGAAGCTGCATACTGATCACCACAACGAGTTTGTGCTGATGGCGGGTTCTCTTGGCGTGTCTTCACTTGTCTGTCTGCTGAACAATGGCGACAGAGGACAGACTGAGACCTCCCAGTCGCTGCTCGGCCCATTCTGGCGCCTCAACTCTCCGCGAGTCGAAAATGGCGGGACGATTATCCGATCCGAAACGCCGGGCACTCCCTTGTTCGTGCATGCCAAGGTCGTTGACCGCGACGGTAAGCCAATTGCCGGCGCCGAAGTGGATGTGTGGCATGCATCTCCCGTCGGTCTTTATGAAAACCAGGACCCGGACCAGGCCGAGATGAACTTGCGCGGCAAATTCATGACCGACGAGCAAGGCCGGTTCTGGTTCAGGACCGTCAAGATGGTTGGCTATCCGATACCGGTCGATGGCGTGGTCGGACGCCTGCTCAAAGCTCAGGGACGCCATCCATACCGACCAGCGCACCTGCACGCACTGATCTTCAAGCACGGATACAAGACGCTGATTTCCCAAGTCTTCGACCCCAGCGACCCGAACATCGACTCCGATGTTCAGTTCGGTGTCACGGCAGCGCTGACCGGCGACTTCACTCGTCATGAGGAGCCTCATCCGACCGAAACGGATATTCCTGGTCCGTGGTTCTCGCTCGACTACACCTATGTCATGGAGCCCGGCGAAGCCGTTTTGCCGCGTCCCCCGATCAAATAAATCACAATCAGCAGAGCAAACGATATGATCACCGAAGAAGAACGCCTGGCCGCGGCAGACGCGCTGCTCAAAGCTGAAATCGAGCGCAAGCCGATCATACAGCCTAGCGAGACCTACCCGAACCTCGAACTCGAGGACGCCTACCGGATTCAGGCTTTGTGGGCGGAGGCGAGGGTGGCCAAGGGCGCACGGATCGTCGGGCATAAGATCGGCCTGACGTCACGCGCCATGCAGATGGCCTCGAAAATGACGGAGCCGGACTACGGCTGCATTCTTGACGATGCGCTTTATAATGACGGAGCGCAGATCAAGGCTGACTTGTTCATCAAACCGCGCCTGGAGGTCGAGCTGGCCTTTGTTATGGGTGAGGATCTCGTCGGGCCCGGCACCAGGATCTATGACGTCCTGCGTGCGACCGAGTTCGTTGTCCCGGCACTCGAGATTATCGACTACCGGACCGAAGTCCCCCGAGCGATCACCGACACCATTGCGGACAACGCGGCTTTCGGCGCCATCGTCGTTGGCGGTCGTATAATTCGACCGATGGACATTGATATCCGCTGGGTCGGAGCGACTCTTTCCAAGAACGGCATCATCGAGGAGTCGGGCGTGTCGGCGGCGATCATGGGACATCCGGCAGCCGGCATCGCTTGGCTGGTCAACAAACTTCATGCTGTGGGCGGTGGCCTGAAGAAGGGACAAATAGTCCTGGCCGGCTCCTTCACGCGTCCTGTCGATATCGCAAAAGGTGATGTCATTCAGGCCGACTATGGCCCTGTTGGCTCCATCGGCGTGTCATTCGTGTGAGGTGCTAGATGGAACATCCTGTCAATCGGTTCAAGCGGAAGCTCCTTGCTGGTCAAAGTCAGATCGGCCTGTGGTGTGGCTTGCCGGGAAGCTACGCCGCAGAAATCGTCGCGCCTTCAGGTTTCGATTGGCTCCTGTTCGACACGGAACATTCTCCGGCTGACGTTCTGACCGTGCTGCCGCAATTGCAAGCGGTCGCACCATACGACGTTTCCCCAGTCGTCCGCCCGGCCATCAACGACCCCGTTCTCATCAAGCGTTTCCTGGATATTGGCGTTCAGACACTGCTCATTCCCTACGTTCAGAACGCGGAAGAGGCGAAAGCCGCAGTCGCGGCCGTGCGATATCCTCCGGATGGTATCCGTGGTGTTTCTGCCTTGACGCGCGCCACTCGTTTCGGCCGAGTTGCGAACTATGCGCAAAATGCGGAACGGGAAATTTGCCTGTTGCTGCAAGTTGAGACGCGGGAAGCGCTTGGCAACCTCGAGTCGATTGCGTCGGTAGAGGGAGTGGACGGCGTATTCGTAGGACCGGCAGACCTGGCAGCGAGTTTCGGACACAGGGGCCAACCGAGCCACCCGGAGGTGGTCGATGCAATTGTCGACGCGATTGAACGCCTGAAAGCGTTGGGCAAGCCTGCAGGCATTCTTACCCCGGATGAAAAGTTCGCGGCACGGTGCATCTCGCTCGGAACACTATTTACTGCCGTTGGTGTCGATGTCGCTGTTCTAGCAAGGGGATCGGAAGCACTCGCCGCACGATTTGCATCTCAGGAAGCGTCCCACGATGTCGCAACGTGATGAACTCCTTACTGAAATCGCACCGACAGGAGTCATCAGAGCGGCGGTCAACATGTCGAATGCCGCACTTGTCCAACTCGATCCAGTGACAGGCGCTCTAACAGGGCCGAGCGCGCAGATCGCGATCGCACTTGCGGCAGAACTCGACTGCAGTTTGTCGCTGGTCCGATACGGATCGGCAGCTGACATTCTTGCGGCTGCCGAAGACAATGAGTGGGACGTTGCATTCATTGCTTCCGATCCGTCACGTGCCGACAGGTTCTCCTTCTCGCCCCCCTATACCACGGTGACCGCCAGTTTTCTGGTGTCAGACAGTAGCCCGCTAGGCAGCGTCGAGCATGTCGACGTCAAAGGAGTACGCATTGCCGCCGCCAGAACCGCTGCGTATACAAAGCAGCTTGAGCGACAGGTTAGAAATGCAATTGTCCTCCATGCCGAAAATCCCGCCTCCGCCCTGGACATGCTTGTATCCTTCCGGTGCAATGCGGCTGCGGGCTTGACCGAGTCTCTGTCACGCTTCTGCGAAGAGAATCCAGGTTTCCGCATTGTTGATGGGACATTCTCGAAGGTGCCTCAGGCGATCGCTGTGCATCGGAGGTGCGTTCACGCTTCAACCTTCCTGTCGGACTTCATCCAACAGCATTGCCGTGCGGGTAAGTTTAGCAATTGAAGCAGTTGGCGGCACATGCGAGGGAGCCAGGTCGAGGGGACGCGACACGTTAACTCCCGAACAGTCAATTGGAATCCTCTTCCCTCTCAAGCGTTCAGACTCGGAAGTTCATGTTTCGTTGAGCCTTTGAGTAGGATGTCGAGCAACTCTTGTCCCTAAAGGTTGGCGGTGGCCGCCCCCTTGGGCGTGTGCTTCGTGGTGCTGGCGCAGCAAATCCTTGCCTAGTCGTTGCCATACGGCGGTCATGACGACTGCATGGATGTGCCCGCGCGTCGGCCACGCCCCGCCGCGAGAATGGCCTAGATCGGCGCTCCTCCCCCACAGCACCATGACCGCGCCAGGTAAACTGCGAGCTCCATCCGACCGACTGGATGAGCATCATCAGGCGACGCGCAAGCCGGTCGGCGGTTTTTTTGCCGAGTTGTACCATCCCGTCAGGAGTACCAGCTTCATGCCTGGACGATCACTACCGCCATCAGCTTGCCGGGAAGAGCTTCGACGCAAGCAACAGGGCGGCAGTTAAAATTCGTCCTAGTACGGCCGACACGAATGGCTGAAAGGTCCCCGCTTAGCGGCCGATTCGCTCGTTCGCTCGAATTTCGGCTCCCCACCCGACTGAGACAATCGAAAGCCGGCAACATGCCAAAAGCGGGATGTCGACTTCTATCCTTCGCCGAGAACGGATTCGGACCGGCGACCGTGGATGAATTGAGATTGTGATTTCAACCCTCTGCGCCGGCGGACAGATTGGAGCGATGACTGCATCTTCGTTCGCCATCAACCTTGAGAAGCCCGCCCTGTTGCTCTATATGATGCGTGATGATTGATGCGTAAGTGGAGCGGATATGAGAACGACCCTGGCGATCGACGATGATGTTTTGATCGCAGCGAAGGCGATGGCAGCCCAGCAGCGTCGAAGCGTCGGCGAGGTCATTTCCGAGCTGGCGCGGCGTTCTCTGCGCCGGCCGCGCGGTGGCGGCGAGCGCAATGGAATTCCTCTCCTGTCACCCCGGCCGAATGCGCCACCGGTGACGCTCGAAATCGTCAACGCCTTGCGTGACGAACTGCCGTGACTTTCCTGCTCGACGTCAATGTGGTGATCGCCCTAATCGATCCGGGTCACGTAGCGCATGATGACGCGCACGAGTGGTTCGCGTCCAATGGACAGACCGCGTGGGCCACTTGCCCCACTACCGAAAATGGTGTCATCCGGATCGTCGGAAACCCCAAATATCCCAATTCTCCCGGTTCGCCGTCACTCGTGATGGAGGTAGTCGGAAAATTGCGGTCGCTCCCCGGTCATAGCTTTTGGCCGGATGATGTGAGCCTTGTCGGGTCAGGTGATATCGCTCCCGCGAAGATCCTGACTTCGGGGCAGGTAACTGACACCTACCTACTTGCCCTCGCCAAGGCGCGTGGGGGCAAGCTGGCGACATTCGATCGCAAGCTATCAGCAGCGGCGGTCACAGGGGGCAATTCCGCCTTGCACCTGATCACTACGAAGAGGTCGTGAGTTCCCGTTGAGACGTTATGCAATCTTCTGTAACGGGCTTTGCGTCAATCCCTTGTGAGCTTAGTCCCTCGCCGAGTGCTTTCTTCTGTCCGCAGTCGGCGCCGGGCAGCTGCTCTATGGGTCAGCTGAGGACCGGTTGGCCAATCTTTTTTGAGGCGCAGTCACCGCGTGCCGCCTTGCGGCTTTGACCGAGGCGGGCGTCACCCCAGAAGTCGCCACAGCTCTCCTCGACATGTATGCATCGCGCGCGGGCGCGTCACCCGCCAGGAGAACAATGAGCATTGGCACGGCTCAACACCTTTGGCAGTCGCGCTCAAGCCACAGACGCTCGCTCAACCCGGGGGATGTGCCTATCGAAGATGGAGCAGCGACGGATTTGAATTCGACGTGATCGAGCATGGCCCGATATTCGGCGCCGTGATCCGCTTTTAGCTGCGCTATGGTTGGTGTACGCATTTTCGGCTGCACGCCTGTCGACTTGGCTCTCCGCTCATTCGACTGAGGAAAGAGCCGACCCATCCCGGTTGTTGCGATGTACGAGGGCCAGGGCCATTAGTCCCCGATGGCGAAGGACCAAGTGATTGTGATCCTATGTTCGCTCTGAAAAATAGCATAGCTGCTCGACGCCCGGACGTGTGATGCGGATCGACTTTTAGCAGCGGGCCGCGTTCCGTGGGCAAGCCAACGATCTACAGGCATTGGCGAACGCCTCCGAACTCGCTATGGCCGCCTTGATGTCCGGAGATCCGGGCATCTTCTCAGGAGTCGGGACAAGCCTGCGAGCGGCGCTCGCGGGGCAGATGCGATCGCTGAACCAGGCCTTTAAAGACCACCAGAGGGGCGCCAAATCGCCACGACGCTCGTGCCCGCCGACTCCAAAGCGAATTCACCAAAACCTTCCGCAACCAGGTCATCCTCTCGAGCCGCGAGGCCGGTCGCGCCTTGTTGCCCCAGGCTGCCGCGCGAGGAGAGATTATATTGCAGCACGACCTCGAGGTACTGCTCGACATGAATTACGGACCCGTCTTCTACCGGCTGCTTGTCGGGCATCGTTCACTCGACACGGGCTTCGCCGACAGCATCGTCGCGATTGCCTTGGAAGCAGTGGCGACCCGCGAAGAAAGGTAGAAAACGAAGCGGACCCAAATCCGCTCGCACAACCGATATTACCGGCCCGTTGCGGCGAGTACCGACTAAAAGGCAACCGATGACTTCCTCGTAGATCGTGCAGAGCGCGTTGCCTTCGTTGAGATCCAGGTCCGTCAAGGCCAGCAGCGAGGCGCGGACAAGCGTCCTGGTTGGAAAGTCTCAGCTTCGCTTCTGGACAGAAAGCGTAAAGCTCGTCGTCGGAACGGCACCGCGCGTGGCTCCCTCGAGCAAGGCTTCGTATACTCCGCATTGGACTTATATTAGACCCCTCATGGTGGCGGATGGTTCCAATCAAAACGGCGACAGAGCCTGCACAGAGGGGCTAGTCATGGCGGGCTAGTAAAGCCGCGCAAGTCCTCCCGTTCCCCGCCAGCAATTTGGATGCTGCCGGCGACGTGGCCAACCGGTTATTTATTTTGATCTTCGGCGCGGAGCCGATGCTTTCGTCGCCAGTCGGCGGGCAGCCGGCTCAACCGCTCTGGCTTGTTCGGCGTCCCCGCTAGCGGCCGCCATCTCGGTGTGCGCCTCGGCCATGATCTCGCCTTAGCCTTCACCGAGGTCCGCAACAGCGACCCTGCCTTGATCATAGGCAACCAGTCCGGGCACAACTCTTCTACCCGTAGGCTGAGCAAGGAACTCGATCCGTTTCATAAATGCGCTTCCGTCGAACCTTTTGGACATTGTCAATGGCCCGTCGCCGGAAGGCGCTGCGTGGAAGAAAATCTCAAGATTGACTACAGGTATCGGACGCATGCTGCGCAGAAGATCAATCTCCGGTCGCGTCGTTACGGCCAAGGAGCAATTATCAGAACGGAGTGCTTCAAAGACTTCCGGCACCGTCGACACTGCGATCGACTCATGCCCACGCTCCGCCAGTTTCGTGGCGATCATATTGGCCGCCGCCTTGGGCAGAAACACAAGGATTTTGTTGGGACGAATGGCTTCCAAAGATGGCGAGTTCCTCATACGGAGACGAAGAATTTAGCCTTTGCCTGTGCAAGAGTGTGTTTGGTTTTGTGTGATTTTGTTGCGGGCCTCGCCCACTCGTCCCAAAGGACGGGACCTAGCGACTTAGCGGGCTCGATGATTTGCCACCCCGAACCGCTCCGGAAGCACCCGGTCGCTCTCGCGCGCCTCGTTGACGCGATCGGGTATAGGGGCTTGTGGAATCACACAGCGCAGCCAACGTGGCCAGTCGTTCGCTTAGGCGCGGCGCCGCTCGCCGCATGCCCTTCGGTAGGAAAATCCATCTGTGCCGCGAGACCTTGCGGCGCTCTGTTCAGGAGTTCGATCGTGCCGCCATGTGCCCGCACGATGTCGTCGACGATCGAGAGCCCGAGACCGAACCCCCCGCGGTCGGTCGATGTTCGCGCCGTATCGGCCTTGAAGAAAGGTTCGAGCACCCGGGTACGCAAACTGACGGGAAGGCCCGGGCCGTCATCGATGACGCATATTCTCAGGCTCCCATTTCCAAGGATCGAAAGCTCCACCGATATTTCGTGAGCGAACTTGGTGCTGTTTTCGACGAGGTTGGTGATCGCACGTGCCAGTGATCTCGGCTTGCAGCGATAGGCAAAGCGCTCCGGTCCCACATATCGCACATTGAAGCCGACGTCGGAGAAATCGGAACAAACAGTCGTCAACAGACTGGGCAGGTCGGCATTGACCGGTTTCTCGGCCGCCATCTCCTTGCTGAGATAGCTGAGCGTATCGTTGACCATGTCGCTGAGAGCTGAGATATCGTTCAGCAACGCTGCTTTCAGCTCCGGCTGCGTCGAGCGCTCCGCCCGCAGCCGCAGTCGCGTCAGTGGTGTACGGAGGTCGTGGCTTATTGCGCGCAGCATGCGCGTGCGGTCATCGATCATGCTGCGAACGCGGCTGCGCATGTCATTCAATGATTTCGCTAGGGTTCGGATTTCGGCCACTCCGCCTTCGTTGAAAGGCCTGTCGGGCCCGTCATCGGGCTTCAAGGTTTCTGCGGCCTGCGCAAATTTAAGAAGGGGAGCCGCAATCACCCGTGCCGCATAGAGCGACAGAAGAACCACGGGCAGGACAAGACCCATCAGTTGCAGGACGATGCTGACTTGCTGATCGCTGATCCATGCATCCGGAGGCGGTGGCGCAGGGAGGAACGCCAGAGCCCGGTCATCACCGACCCCGACGACCAGCACATCGTGTAGTTTTCCAGCGGAAGTCTTCGCCCGGAAAGCCGTTGCGAAGCTGGCTGGCAGATTGTTCTGCACAAGATGGCGGACATCCTCAAAGGAGATGTCCGTATCTGCCTGCTTCAAAAGCTCCGCTGCCGAGACCTGTTCGACCCGAAGCCCTGTCCCGGACGTGGCGTCTAGAATCGCCGCTCGTTGCTCTGCGGACGTGGACGCTCGAACCTGATCGACGACCGTCTCGATCTTCAAGGCCGTCGTTCTGGCATACGAAACACTCTCCAGATCGTCACGCAAGAGCAATTCGGAAATTACACCCAGCATGACGAGGCAGATGACGGGGCCGACAGCCAGGGCCGCAATCTGTCGGCGGATCGACCCAGCTTGAAAGCGTGCAAACATCAGTACGCCTCGACTTTGGGCGTGAACACGTAGCCGCCGAGCCGGACCGTCTTGATCAGGGTCGGCTCCCGAACATTGAATTCGATTTTCTGGCGAACTCGGCTGATGTGAACATCTATACTGCGTTCGACCGGACCTGCAGCACCGGCATGGGTCAGCCGGAGAAGCTGCTCACGCGTCATGACGCGACCGGGATTCTGGCAGAATGCGAGGAGAATATCGAACTCGGCCGTCGTCATCGAAACGTGCACGCCCTCCGGATTCACGAGTTGCCGCAGGATCGGATCGATCTGCCAACCGGCGAACTGCATGGCTGTCTGCTGCGGGGGGGAGATCGCTCCGTATGAGGCGCGCCGCAACAGCCCTTTTATTCGCGCCATCAATTCCCGCGGATGAAACGGCTTGGTAATGTAGTCGTCAGCTCCAAGCTCGATGCCTACAATGCGATTAATTTCATCGCCAAGTGCTGTGAGCATCACGATCGGAATGGTCGACGAGGCCCGCAGCCGCCGGCATATGCTGAACCCGTCTTCTCCCGGCAGCATGCCATCGAGCACAACCAGATCGAAGGACTGCTTCTTCAGGATTGCATCCATGTTAGCGGCTGAGCCAACCGCAGCAGCTTCGAAACCATTCTCCGTCAACATTTCGATGACCATCGCAGCGATCTCGTCGTCGTCCTCGACAAGAAGAATGCGAGGCACTGTCTCTGGCGCGATGAGATGTTGAGCTGTCATGTGGTTGCTCTTCAAGGGTGTGATCGAAAGCTGGGTTCAGGCACGATGTTTCATTGTCGCCAAAACACACCCAAAGTCACGGGTGAAGATATTTTGATATGTTAAGCTAAAGCTGGACCGTAGCGAGGCGCCACCACTCCGTCGGCCGCGCGACGATCATCGATACCGAAATCACCGGCTGGCCACACCATGACGAGTATTGGACCGAGCTTGTCTGAACGGATGGCTGGCCTTGAATTGTTCGGGTGCAGACAACTGGTCTGCACACTCACGCGGAAGCTGTGCGGACTGTTGCGAATGAGTGTCGTTCTGCACTCATTATCTGCGTTTCGCTCTGATAGGCAGGACCCGCGGGGCCAGCGGCATCGCCACGCCAACATTTCTTAACATCAGAAAACCCAAGTTAACGACGTCGTCCGGGATAGTGCGGCCGCGAGAGGTATGACGCATTCCGCGTTGAACACTCTCTCGATCAGCCCCCAGGAGCGAGTTCGAATGTCATTGACCAAGTCCTTTTTAATCCGGCCGCGTGTCGCCATAGCTGCGGGTTTCGCGGTGTTTGCTTGCCCCCTGTTGCAGGCACGCGCTGCCGACGTTTACGAGAGCGAGGCGGCCGCCATTCCACCGTCAGGGAGCTTCGACAACGGACGCTTCGGTGGGATACGCCAGAAGCTTTCGGACTGGGACGTTATGGTCGGCGCCGGAGCCATCTATGCGCCAAAATTCGAAGGATCCGACGAGTTTGAACTCGTCCCCATTCCTATGATCTCCGCAGCCTTCGGTGATCGCGTCACCGTCGATCCTGGCGGGGTGGCCGTCGACGTGTTCAAGTCCAACGGTTTCAAGTTCACGGTGAAGGGCGGCTACGACATGGGAGGGGGGCGCGATGAAGACGATTCCCCTCACCTTAAGGGCCTCGGTGACATCGACGCCGGCGCTGTCGTTGGAACGCAGATCTCGTATGAACTGGGGCCCATGGAACTTTATGCGTCTGTCGACAAAACGATTGGCGGCAGCGACGGTCTGCTCAGTGAAGTCGGAGCGAATGTCTCCCATCACCATGATCGCTTTATCCTTTCCGCGGGCGCTTCCGCGACATTCGCCGACGACAACCATATGGAGAGCTACTTTGGGGTAACGGCTGCCCAGTCCGCACGGTCAGGCTTGCGGCAATACGATGCAGGCGCGGGTCTCAAGCGCGTCGACCTCGAAGCCTCCGTGACCTACATGGCGACGGAAAACTGGCTGATCCGAGGCCAAGCAGGTGTCGGCTTCCTGACCGGCGACGCGAAGGACAGCCCGATCGTTCAGGACGATGTGCAGCCGTCAGCGATGTTGGTCGTCGGTTACAAGTTCTAGGAGACCAGCAGACAACAGCAATTCCGCTGGTCTCCCTGCATCGGGATCGGCGGAATTTCTGTGGCCGGCACAGCGCGACCCGGATCGTCGCGTTCGGCGACCAGCGTGCCTGGCGTCCCTGCCTTCGGCCTCCACAGAAAGACCGCTAGCCGTGCGGCAGTCTCCGGACGAGCACCGGAACCACGAACGAGGCTGCGAGCCGCAGTCGACAGACCGGCGACCGTGGCGTTGGCCGGCACGATGCGGGTGATGGTCGCGTGAACAACGAGATTCGATATTCTCTTTCCTTTCCATAACACGGTTGAATACTTATCAGGGCAATGCGGGGAAGCGCCCCCTGCTAAGTGAGGGAAGACGGGTGCGGCTATCGCCACTGCGCCATCTGTGTGGCTGCCGGCGTGTCGGTGAACGAGGGCCTGTCTTTCCACAGGCTGTCGCTTGCCATTCTTGCGTACCCCAAGTTGTAGACCGAGCGCATGTAATTCGTATTGAATGGGTCGGTCATGTCGTAGGAAACCTGCGCATCGATCGAAGCCATCCGAAACCGAATGCCGGTCTTTTGGGCATAGGCGTAGGTAGCCAGCAGCGCGCTGCGTGTCTGTGCCTTGATGAGGAGTGAACTCGCCCTCGCCATGACGATCAACGTATTGTTTGTGGTCATGGCGAATTCCGGCATGAGGGCGTTGTTGACGAGAATGTACATGTTGAACTTAGGCCCTTTGGGCCATTCGTCCTCTTCTGCATTGGCAATCCACCCCTCCGGGATGGTCAGGATCTGGGAGGCTGCCCCTCCGTCGGAGTGCATCTCCTCAAACATTCGCCCACCGGCTTGGGCCTTGATGAGCACAGCGGGATAGAGGCCCGGGATGCTGGCCGATGCGATGATGATGTCCCGGAAGAGTTGCAACGCGTCGGGCCGGTTGCTGTCGGCGATGGCACCCATGTTCCAGATCACCGCTCTTTGGGAATCGAGGTTCGAGGTCAAAACGAGCAAGCGCCGTCCTTTGCGATGCTCCACGGCGATTCTCGCCAGTGTGTCGTGCGTCAGATACCGTTCGACCATTTTCCGAAGCGGTTCCTGGTTGAGGAGACTTGCGCCCAGCAGCCCCCTGAGCAGAAATCTCACGTCGACCAACTCCTGGGCGACGCCGCTTGTATAAAGATCGACCAGCGCCTTGTCGTAGGCCGGCCCGAAAAAGGCATAAGGTGCAATCAACGCACCCGTGCTGACGCCGCTGACCATGTCGAATTCGGGCCGTTGTCCCTTGTCCGACCAGGCCTTCAGCGCTCCGACACTGAACGCGCCCCCGGCCCCTCCGCCCGACAATACGAGGTAGTTGATTTCCTTGTGTCTCAGGATAGGAAGCCAAGCACGTCCCTGGGGCAAACTTCCACGCGAATCCGCGTAAATGCGGATATCGCCAAACCCCTCGACACTGGCTGCCGATGCGGCTTTTGGCCCGTAAGGAATACGGCCCGGCGCCATACAACCAGCAAGAAACGCCAACAGGAGGATAGCTGGCAGTCGAGGCATATCTGTAGCCTCTACCTGCAATTCCGACGAGACATCAAAGCGTCCGCCAGCCGTCCACCAGCCGCCGTGAATGCCGCTTCCGCTTCGAAGCCTGTACGCCAGACTTGGTGACCGCAGTAGCAAACCTTCATAGTTCACAGCCAGATTTCTTCGAGATATCTCTGGCGGAACTAATCGATTCTGTCGTTGGCTTGGGTTTCCTCTTGTTAAGAGTTGTTAAGCCGCATCCGCAGGAGCAACGGCGGATAATACGATTGCACGAGTAACTCTGGAGCCCGGAGTGCCTTTCTGCCCGGTACCGCCCGACATCAAACTTAATCTATCTTAATCGATCTTCGACCCCGCCTCACATTCGATCCGCTACATCCCGTGCAGGAAAGTAAGGGATTGTGAGTGCAGTAAATGAAGGCGGCCCATCGTAGAATCGTCGACATCGGCAGCATTGCGGCCTGCCTAGTCGTCTCAGGCTGCACGGTCGTAGCCGATCTCAGGAAACCCGACGTTGAGATAGCAAATGTCTGGCATGCGACTTTCCCGCATGGCGGCCGGACCAGTGATCTTGTGTCCTGGTGGTCGACCTTCAGCGATCCGTCGCTGACAACGCTCGTCGGAATGGCACAAGCCAAAAGCCCCGGCCTGGAAGCCGCAGCAGCTGAGATCGAGAGCGCCCGTGCCACGCTGGCGTCCGCACAATCGAACCTCTTTCCGGGGCTCAGCGGCTCGGCTTCGCTCGCGCGCTCGGGCGCTGGCGGCAACGGTGCCAGCGAAGCTGCGGCCTCCACGATGACGAGCGGCAGCCTCGACGCCGCCTGGGAGCTCGACCTGTTCGGCAAAGTGCGGCAGAAAAGCGAGGCAGCACGGTTGAGGGTTGACGAAAGGATCGCCGATTGGCACGGCGCGCGCGTATCGCTCGCCGCCGAGGTGGCGGACTATTATGTGCAATACCGTGCCTGTCGGCAGCTAGAGCGTACCTATACTGCCGAAGTAGCCTCGCAGCGCGAGACGATCCGGGCAACCGAGACGGCGGCGGCCTCTGGCTTCACGTCGAGCAGCGACCTTGCACTGGCCCGGGCGGGCGCTGCGGCCTCAGCCTCGACACTCACTGCGCAGCGCGCCGAGTGCGAACTTCTCATCAAGTTACTCACCCGCCTTACCAGCGGCGACGAGCCTCGTGTGCGCAATCTTCTGGCGAAAGGCTGGTCGGACATTCCGACGCCGAAGACCTTCAGCGTCGCGGCCGTGCCAGCCGATGCCCTGCGGCAACGCCCTGACATCAACGCGCTGGAACTCGAGGTCGCCGCTTCACTCGCCGAGGTCGGAGCGGCCAAAGCAGACCTCTATCCGAGCCTCAGCCTCGGCGGCTCCGTGACGATCGGCAGTTCTTCGCTGACGGGAACTTCGGCGCCCTGGTCCTTCGGCCCGGCCCTTTCAATCCCGCTCTTCAACGGCGGTTCGCGCCGCGCGGCGGTGGCAAGCGCGGTAGCCGCCTACGATCTGGCAGTGGCCGCCTACAAATCAGGCGTGCTGGATGCAGTCGCCGAAGTCGAAGCCGCGCTCGTGCGGATCAACAGCACGCGACGGCGCATCGGCGACGCGACGGTCGCGGCGCGCAACTACCGCGCCTATTTCAACGCCGTGGATTCAAACTGGAAAGCGGGCGGCGCGAGCCTTCTCGACCGTGAGACCGCCCGGCGGTCGGCGCAGTCGGCAGAACTCTCGCTCATCGAGATCCGCCGCGACTCGGTACGCTACTGGATCGCACTCTACAAAGCACTCGGCGGCGGCTGGAATACGAGCGCCGCGGCCTCCGGAACTCTCCAGAAAAAATCAAAAGGAAATCAGCTCTGATGCGAGCGAAACCCCTTGTTGTTGCCCTTTTCCTCGGTGTGAAGCTCGTTTCGGCCGCGGCGCCTGTGCTCGCGCAACAGAACGAGGCAGCAGCGCTTACCGTCGCCGTAGCAAAGCCTGCAGAACGCCAGTGGCCTGAGACGATACCGGCCAGCGGCTGGCTGAAACCATGGCACGAGGCGGTCATCGCTGCGGAGATCGATGGCCTGCGTGTGACCGATGTCCTTGTCGATGTCGGATCGGTCGTCTCTCGAGGTCAGCCCCTCGGCCGACTTGCCGACGAATCGGTGCGCGCTGAACTGCATTACCAGGAGGCGGCGCTGGCAAGCGCCAGGGCCGACCTCGCCAAGGCGAGGGCGAATGCCGGCCGGGCACGCAAGGTGGAGGGAAGCGGCGCGCTTTCGGATGAGAAGATCAACGAATACCTGATCGCCGAGCAGACGGCGATCGCCGGTGTCGAATCCGCCGAAGCCTCGCTGGAAAGCCAAAAGATCAAGCTTGCCAAGACAACCATCCTGGCCGCGGACGATGGGCTGATCACATCCCGCTCGGCCCAGCTTGGCGCGGTCGTCTCCTCCGGCACGGAACTGTTCCGCATGATCCGCCAACAGCGCGTCGAATGGCAGCCGGAAGTGTCTGCACGCTATTTGCCGCGCATCAAGGAAGGCCTGGCCGCTACGTTCGTCGGTCCCGGTGACCGACGCGTCAAAGGGACAGTTCGGCTCGTCGGCCCGACCGTCAGCACCGATACCGGACGGGCACTCCTCTATGTGGCGCTGCCGCAGGAGGCGCGCCCTCCCATCGGCCTTTACGTCACCGGTCAGATCGAACTTGACACCACGGCGGCGCTAACCGTGCCCGAGACGGCGCTTATCCTGCGTGACGGCATCTCTTACGTCTTCACCGTGGACGCAGATAAGCGCGCTTCCCGCGTTCGTGTGGAAACCGGCCGCCGCAATGGTAGCGAAGTGGAGATCCTCTCGGGCCTCGACCGCTCGGCCGAGGTCGTGATGGCGGGCGGCGCTTTCCTTTCAGACAAGGCCTTCGTCCGCGTGGTCGGTGACGCGCTCGTTCAGCTCGAAGAGGGAGAAGCCCGATGAACTTTTCCGCCTCGTCGATCCGCAATCCGGTTCCCGCCATCCTGCTGTTCATCCTGCTGACCGTCGGCGGCCTGCTCGCCTTTGACCGGCTCGCGGTGCAGAATTTTCCCGACATGGACCTGCCGACGATTCAGATCAGTGCCACGCTTGAAGGTGCCGCACCGGCCCAGCTCGAAACGGACGTCGCGCGCAAGATCGAAGACAGGCTCGCCTCACTGAGCCTCCTCGACCACATCACGACGAAGGTCTCGGACGGGAGCGTCACCATCAATGTCTCGTTTCAGCTCGGAAAGAGCAGCGAGGAAGCATTGAGCGAGGTGCGCGATGCCGTCGACAGCGCGAGCGGCGACCTGCCTTCCGAGATGCAGGCACCGGGCGTGACCAAGGCGACGGTGCAGGGCTCCGCTCTCCTCACCTATGCTGTGCGCTCCACGCGCCTCAACGAGACGGAACTCTCCTGGTTCGTCGACAGCGACATGACGAAAGCCCTGCTTTCCGTACCCGGCGTCGGCGAGGTCAGCCGGATCGGCGGCATCGACCGTGAAGTGCACATCGACCTCGACCCCCCGATCATGAGCGCGCTCCGCCTCAGCGCGGCGACAGTTTCCACACAGCTCAAGTCCGTGCAGTCGGACACATCGGGCGGCCGGGCCGAGATCGGCGGCGGCAAGCAGGGGATACGCACGCTCGGCGCGGTTTCCTCGATCGAGGAACTGAAGGCGCTCGCGATCCCGCTTCCGAGCGGCGTGTTGGTGCGGCTGGACGAGATCGGCGCAGTGACGGACAGTTTTGCCGACCGGTCGTCGATAGCCTATCTCGATGGCGAACCCGTGATCGCTGTCGAGGTCAAACGATCGAACGGCTTTTCGGACACGGGGGTTGCGGCCGCCATCGACGCGGCCATGCAGGATTTTGCTGCCTCCAATCCCGATGTCGAGATCGTCGAGGCTTATAGCACGGTCGGGCCGATTGTCGAAAATTATGCTGGCTCGATGCACATGCTCTACGAGGGCGCGATTCTCGCGGTCGTGGTGGTCTGGCTCTTCCTGCGCGACTGGCGGGCGACTTTTCTCTCGGCGGTGGCGCTGCCGCTATCGGTCATTCCGACCTTCCTTGTAATGTATCTGGCGGATTTCAGCCTCAATACGGTCACGCTGCTCGCGCTCTCGCTCGTGGTCGGCATCCTCATCGACGATGCCATCGTCGAGATCGAGAACATCGCGCGCCATCTGCAAACGGGAAAGCCGCCGAAGGAGGCTGCGCTCGAAGCTGCCGATGAAATCGGCCTTGCCGTCATCGCCACGACCTTGACGCTCGTCGCGGTCTTCCTGCCGACCGCCTTCATGAGCGGCATTCCAGGCCTGATCTTCCGCCAGTTCGGCGTGACGGCAGCCGTGGCGGTTCTCGCCTCACTGGTCGTCGCGCGCCTGCTCACGCCGATGATGGCCGCATACATCATGAAGGCGCACCCCGTCGAGGCAAAGGATGGCCGGATCATGCGTGCCTACATGACCGTCGTCAAAACCTGCCTGCATCATCGCAAGCCGACCATTCTCGGCGTTTGCTTGTTCCTCGGGCTCTCCCTCTCGATGATTCCCATGCTCAGCACCGGTTTCCTGCCTCCGTCGGACGACGCGCAGACGCAAGTCACCCTGACACTGCAACCCGGCAGTACGATCCAACAAACGGACGCGACCACACGGCGAGCGGCGGATATCGTTTCCGATCTGCCGGACGTCACACGCGTGTTCTCCGCGGTCGGTAGCGCCTCGTCAGGCGACCTTATCGCTTCCTCGGCGACAATCGACACGGCGACCGCCGCACTCGTCGTCGACCTAAAGAAGATCGGCCAACGCAGCCGCAAGCAGGCCGAGATCGAAAACGACATCCGGCAGGCGCTTGCCGTTGTTCCAGGCGCCAGGGTCGAGGTGGGCACGGGCGGCAATGGCACGACGCTGGACATCACGCTCGCGAGCGACGATTCCAATGCACTCGACCGGGCGGCCACAACGCTCGAAGAGCAACTGCGCACCCTCCAGGGCATCGGCGCGGTGTCCTCCAGTGCCTCCCTCCAGGCCCCGGAAATCCAGATCGTCCCGGATCTCGACAGCGCCGCCGCCCTCGGCGTCACGGCGGAAGCGATTTCAGAGGCGGTCCGCGTGGCAACGAACGGAGATTATTCTTCCGCGCTCGCCAAGCTCAACTTGCCACAGCGCCAGCTTCCGATCCGCGTCCGATTCGATCCCAGAAACCGGACGGCACTCGACGACATCGCCAATCTGCATGTGGCCGGCGTCAGGGGCAGCGTCGATCTCGGCTCGGTCGCCGACATCCGCGTCGACGGGAGCCCGTCGCAGATCAGCCGCATCGACCGCTTGCGAAACGTCACGCTGTCGGTCGAACTCAACGGCCGCATCCTCGGTGAGGTCTTTCGCGAGGCGCAGGCATTGCCCGCCCTGCAGAACCTTCCGGACGGTGTCAAGCTTGTCGAACAGGGGGAACTGCAGCGAAGCTCCGAACTCTTCGACAACTTCGCTATCGCAATGTCGATCGGCGTGTTCTGCATCTATGCCGTGCTGGTTCTGCTGTTCCATGACTTCTTCCAGCCGTTGACGATCCTGACGGCGCTTCCGCTGTCGCTGGGGGGTGCCTTGCTGCCTCTGGTGCTGACCGGCACGAGCTTTTCGATGCCGGTGGTGATCGGCCTACTCATGCTGATGGGCGTCGTGACGAAGAATTCGATCCTGCTCGTCGAATACGCGATTATGGGGCGGCGCGGCGGCATGTCTCGGTTCGACGCCCTCGTCGATGCCTGCCATAAGCGAGCCCGCCCAATCGTGATGACGACGATCGCCATGAGCGGCGGCATGTTTCCGGTGGCCGTGAGCCTTAGCGGGGGCGATGCGAGTTTCCGTCAACCGATGGCGATCGTCGTCATCGGCGGCCTCATGACCTCCACGGTACTCAGCCTCATCGTCATCCCCATCATCTTCACCCTCGTCGACGACTTCCTGCTGCTTCTCAAGCGGATCTTCCAAGGAAGACTAGAGGAAGGACCGTTTACCTGCTCAATTCCTCTCAAAAAATTCAAATCTTACACGGAAGTAGATCAATGACCCACTCTGCAACACGGCCGGAACGGCCATTCAGACAGAAGGTGAGAATTCTGCTGCTCTGGGCGCTCGCGACGGCCTTCGTGATCCTCAATCTCGTCAGTCGCCCCGTTCGCCCAGGCTATAGCCTGCTCGAAAGTATTCTTGAGCAGGCCGGTACCTTGTTAGTCATTGTTGGGGTGATCGGCCGGATCTGGTCGATCCTCTACGTGGGCGGAAGAAAGAACGCCGAGCTCGTGACCCAAGGCCCTTACTCGATCACCCGCAACCCCCTTTACTTCTTTTCTCTGATGGCGATCTTCGGAGTTGGTCTGGTGTTCGGTTCAATTATGGTAGCGGCATTTTTTACCATTCTGGCGTATTTCATTTTCTTGTATACCGCGAACCGAGAGGCGGCATATCTGTCGCGCGTCTTTGGTAAGGAATTCGACGACTACGCCCGTGGCACGCCGCTGTTTTGGCCGGACTTTTCAGGTTTCCAATGGGGCCCGGAACGGAGCTTTTCGCCCAGAGCGCTACGAGTGACCGTGCGCGACGCACTCTTCATTGTGGCGCTCGTGCCGGTTTCCGAGTTCTTCGAGTACCTCCACAGCCAAGGCTATTTGTTGGCCGCGGTCACCTTACCCTAATCAGCCGTCGGACGCCCAAAGCCTCCCCGTGTCACGTGCAGGGGCGGCTTCAAGGCCAGAACTTGGCGCATCATGCCCATTCAGCTCCCGTCGTCCGACTTCCGCTGTCCACCCGACTGCGACGTGACCCTGAACCGGACCGATCGACCCGTTGCGGTCGATCAACTATCTTTTGGCAATCGTCCGTTCTGCACCTTGTGGCGGACCTAAATGCGTTCAACTGCCGAAACCGCTGCCTCCACTGCCAGCGCGCTTATTGGCATTCCCGTCCCTCCTGATGCCATTCATGAAGACATCAGATTTTTTTCAGATTCCGATCGGGATTTCGGTCCTACCCTCCGGCGATAACTGATGACGCAAGGTGCGCAGAGCGCCTCAGTTTTCCAGATCGTTTGGGGTGTAACGCCGGACAGCAATGACCGGCGACAGCCTCTCTTGGGGGTTATATGCCGAATAGCCGCATCAAAAGCCGCCGTTCATTGGTCCTCTCTACCATTGCGCTTTGCCTTGCCTCGGCCGGTTTCGTTGGTTGGTCCAACGCAAACAGCAGCGACGGCAACGTCGTCACGACGGGCAATTCGGACGGGCGCGAAGTCCGGATCGTCAGGACGCTGACGGTAGAGCCCAGGGCGATGCCCGTCCGCAACAGCGCCGTCGGGGAAATCCGTCCGCAGCGCGAGAGCGATTTTGCTTTCCGGCTCTCCGGCAAGCTCGTGTCGCGAACTGTCGAAGTCGGGGCGAAAGTCAGGAAGGGCGATGTGCTCGCACGGCTCGATGATCAGGAATATCGCAATCGCCTGAGAAGCGCCAAAGCCGATCAGCAGGCGGCCGAGGCCGCCGTCGTCGAGGCGCGGGCGAGCGAGGTTCGCATCAGAAGATTGCTGGAGCACGGATATACGACGCGCGCCAATCACGATGCTGCCTTAAAGAACTTGCGTTCGACCGTCGCCAAGCTCGAGGCGATGACTGCCGCCTTCGACATGGCCAAGGATCAGCTCGCCTATACCGAACTCCGGGCCGATTTCGACGGCATCATCACCGCCGTGGGCGCTGAGGAAGGCCAGGTCGTCAATGTCGGGCAGATGGTCGCGCGTATTGCCAATCCGGCCAACAAGGACGCCGTTTTCTCGATCGCCGAGGCGATGTTCGCGGCCCACCCGGCCGAGAGGGCAGGCGCTCGGATCACAATCGCGCTCCTCAGTGATCCTTCCGTTGCCGTCCTCGGTTTCGTGCGCGAGGTCGCGCCGATGGCGGATGCGGCGACGCGCACCTATCAGGTCAAAGTGGCGCTGCAAAATGCGCCCGAGGCAATGCGCTTCGGCGCCAGCGTGGCCGGCCGGGTGGAGCGGCCCGGCGATCCGGTTGTCACCATTCCCGGAAGTGCCCTGTTCGATCTGCGTGGCGAGCCCGCGGTTTGGGTTGTGGGCGCAGACGACACGGTCGCGCTGAAGCCGATAGTCGTTGCCCATTACGAGCCCGACCGTGTCGTTGTGAGCGACGGTCTGACCAAGGGAGACATTGTCGTTACGGCCGGCGTTAGCCGGCTGCGTGACCGGCAGAAAGTCCGCATCGAAGGAGACGGCAAATGAACGCTCTCGATACTGAAGTCCTGATCGTCGGCGCCGGGCCGACGGGCCTGACCCTTGCCCTCTGGCTCGCTCGCCTGGGCGTCGACATCCGCATCATCGACAAGTCGGCCGGGCCCGGCGAAACGTCGCGCGCCCTTGCCGTGCAGGCTCGGACGCTCGAATTCCACCGGCAGATCGGCGTCGTCGATGACGTGCTCGAGGCCGGCATCCGCCTCGAGCAATTGACCGCCCGCACGCCGCGGAAAGTAAGCGCCATCATCCCCTTGAGCAGGTTCGGCGAAGGCGTCAGCCGCTATTCCTATGCCTTCGCGCTGCCGCAGGACATCCATGAGCGCGTGCTTATGGCTCACCTCGAGGAGGCCGGTGTCCACATCGAACGGCAGACCGAACTTGTGGCGTTCGAGGAAAAGAATGACGGCGTGACCGTCACGACTATTCGCGAGGGCGTCGAGAGGACCTTCAAGACCCGCTACGTCTGCGGCTGCGACGGCGCGCGCAGCACCGTTCGCCATGCCCTCGGAATCGGCTTTCCCGGCGGCACCTACGACCAGTCCTTCTATGTCGCCGATGTCGACGGCGAAGGAGAAGTGACGCGGAACGGCATGGACGTCTGCCTCGGCAGCTACGGCTTCGCCCTGGTCATGCCGGTGCGGCAGACTGGCAGCATCAGGTTGATCGGCGTGGTTCCGGAGGCGCATCAAAGAGACCCTGTCATCACCTTTGAAGCCCTTCGACCGGAAATCGAGTGCCACACCGGCATTGCAATCAAGGCGCTCAACTGGTTCTCGACCTATCGCGTGCACCATCGCGTCGCGGAGCGGTTCCGCGTCGGCCGTGCCTTTCTGCTCGGAGATGCTGGACATATCCATAGCCCTGCCGGCGGCCAAGGGATGAACACCGGCATTGGCGACGCCGTCAACCTCGCCTGGAAACTCGCAGCCGTGCTGCAAGGTCGCGCCGCCGCTTCACTGCTCGACACCTACGAGACCGAGCGCCTCGCCTTCGCCCGCGTGCTGATCAAGAGCACAGACCAGGCCTTCAAGCTCGTATCGGGTCGCTCCTGGCTCCTCGGGCTGTGGCGGCGCTACGCAATGGCAAAGGTGATCTCGGCGATCACCCGCACGAAGATCGGCTCCCGCGCCTTCTTCGCGCTCATCTCTCAGACCGGCATCACCTATCGAAACAGCGCCCTCAGCTCCGGCCGCTCCGGTGCTGTCCAGGGCGGCGACCGGCTGCCATGGGTGCCATTTGGACAAGGCGATAACCATGCATGTCTCACCACCCTCGACTGGCAGGTCCATGTCTATGGTGAGGTCGAGCCGGCGTTCGGCGCAGCGATTTCGCTCGCCGGCATCCCGCTTCACCGTTTCGACTGGAGCACCGCGGCATGCCGGGTCGGAATAGTCAGGAACACGGCCTATCTCGTGCGGCCGGACGGCCATATCGCGATCGTCGCGAAGCAGGACGCAACTGCCTTCGAGCGCTTCCTCGAGACCTATGCAATCAAACCGAGGCACGTCGAACCGTCGACGATCGAGCGCTTGTGCTCGCTCGCTGCGATCTAGCGCCGGTGGTTTATCGTGGGAGGAATATCATGACGAGTTGCAACCTTTCCGACTGGGCACTGCGCCACAAAAGCATCGTCGTCTACATGATGGTGGTGGCCGCGCTTGCCGGTCTCTGGGCCTATTCGACCCTGGGGCGGGAAGAAGACCCGGCCTTTACCATCAAGACGATGGTGGTGAAGACCCTGTGGCCGGGTGCCACCGCCGTCGACACCGTCAACCAAATCACCGATCGCATTGAGAAGAAGCTGGAGGAACTCCCGAACCTCGACTACGTGAAGAGCTACACCAAGCCTGGCGAATCCGTCGTCTTCGTCAACCTCAAGGACACGGTACCGGCGGCCGAGGTGCAGCCTCTCTGGTACCAAGTCCGCAAGAAGATGGACGACATAAAGTCCACGTTGCCCTCCGGCGCGATGGGTCCCAACTACAATGACGAGTTCGGCGACACTTATTCACTAATTTATGCACTGACCGCGGACGGCTTGTCGCATCGTGAGCAGAAAGACCTGGCGCTCAGCCTCAGGGCCGATTTCCTGCAGGTTCCGGACGTCGCCAAGGTCGATCTGATCGGCCAGCAGGACGAGAAGATCTATCTGGAGTTCTCGACGGAGAAGGTGGCGGCGCTCGGACTCGACGTAGGCACTATCTCGCAGGGTCTGCAGGCGCAGAATGCACTTCAGCCTAGCGGAACCGTCGACGCCGGACCCGAACGCATCGCTATCCGCGTCTCCGGCGAGTTCACCTCCGAAGAAAGCCTGAAGGCGATCAATCTCTATACCGACGGCAAGTACTTCCGTCTCGGAGACGTCGCCGAAGTCAAGCGCACCTATTCCGACCCGCCGCAGCCGCTATTCCGCTTCAACGGACAGCCGGCGATCGGCATCGCCATCTCGATGACATCAGGTGGCGACGCGCTCGCGCTCGGCGAACACCTGAAGGAAAAGGTCGAGGAATTGAGGCGCGACCTGCCGATCGGTGTCGAACTTTCGCTGACCGCCGACCAGTCGCGCATCGTCGAGGAATCTGTCGGCGAGTTCACCAAGAGCCTCGCCGAGGCGGTGGCGATCGTGCTTGCGGTTTCCTTCCTCGCCCTTGGCTGGCGACCGGGCATCGTCGTGGCGGTGGCCATTCCCCTGGTGTTGGCGATCACCTTCGTGCTGATGGGTTACTTTGGCATTTCGCTGCAGCGCATTTCGCTCGGCGCCCTGATCATCGCATTGGGTCTTCTCGTCGACGACGCGATGATCGCTGTCGAGATGATGATCTCCAAGATGGAGGAGGGGTACGATCGGGTCTCCGCTGCCACTTACGCCTATTCATCCACGGCATTTCCGATGCTGACAGGCACTCTGGTGACGATTGCCGGCTTCGTTCCGGTGGGTTTCGCCAAGAGCGGCGCCGGCGAGTACTGCTTCTCGCTCTTCGCCGTGGTGGGCATCGCGCTGATCGTCTCATGGGTTGTCGCCGTGCTCTTTACGCCGCTTACCGGCGTCGCCATCCTGCCGGAGCGCATCGCGACACATGGCGCGCACGAAAGCTCACCCATGCTCCGCTGGTTCCGTCGCGTGCTGGAGCAGTCCATGCGGGCGAAGTGGACCGTGCTCGGTGCCACTGCCGGCCTCTTCGGACTTGCAGTGGTGGCGATGAACTTCGTGCCGCAGGAATTCTTCCCAAAGTCCGACAGGCCCGAAGTCATGGTCGACCTTACCCTGCCCCGCACCGCCTCCATCGATGCGACGCGCCAGGTCGTCGGCCGTGTGGAAGAGATCCTGAAAAAGGATCCAGACATCGAACATTGGACGTTCTATGTCGGTCAGGGCGCGGTGCGGTTCTATCTGCCTCTCGACGCCCAACTTGCGAACGACTTCTTCGCCCAGGCCGT
Source organism: Sinorhizobium sp. FG01 (assembly GCF_002531875.1). Taxonomy (NCBI): domain Bacteria; kingdom Pseudomonadati; phylum Pseudomonadota; class Alphaproteobacteria; order Hyphomicrobiales; family Rhizobiaceae; genus Sinorhizobium; species Sinorhizobium sp. FG01. Next base: position 10,196 of record NZ_NWTB01000017.1, on the reverse strand, counting down.
GGTCGTGACTAAGGGGCCCGGAGTCCGCCAGGGCGTGATCGCTCGGCTGGAGGCGGCGCTTTCGGAAGATTTCGACGACGTCATGTCTCGCGTGACGCCGCTCGAAATGGGCCCGCCCGTCGGCTGGCCGCTGAAGTTCCGCGTATCCGGGCCCGACATGAACGCGACGCGCAGCTACGCGCACGAGTTTGCCCAGGTGATCGGCGCCAACCCGCATGTCCGCAACATCAACTACGACTGGAACGAGCCGGCCAAGGTGATCAAGGTCAGGGTCGACCAGGATCGCGCGCGGGCTCTCGGCATCAGCTCGCAGCAGCTCTCGGAAGCGATCAACACGGTGCTGAGCGGATCAACGATCACGCAAATGCGCGACAGCGCCCACCTGATCGATATTGTCGCGCGAGCCGTGCCGGAGGAACGGGCGAAGCTCGACACGCTCCGCAACCTGACCGTCACCGCCTCCGGTGGGCGGCGCATCCCGCTCGCCCATGTGGCCACCCTCGCCTATGCGACGGAGCCGCCACTGATCTGGCGCCGCGGCCGCGTGCCCACGGTCACGGTCCAGGCCGACGTCACGCCCGGCAGTGACCCGACTGCCATCGTCAAGGCACTCGACTCCGATATCAAGGCCTTCGAAGGGCGGTTGCCGCACGGCTACCACATTGCGCTCGGCGGCGTCATGGAGGACAGCGCCAGGGCGCAGACCAGCATCTACGTGGTCTTCCCGATGATGCTGCTGCTGATGACTACGGTGCTGATAGTTCAGCTCAAGAGCTTCCAGCGCCTCATCCTCGTGTTCATGACGGCACCACTCGCCCTCATCGGCGTTGCCGCGGCGCTGCTTCTCTCCGGGGCTCCGATGGGGTTCGTCGCGATCCTTGGCGTAATGAGCTTGATCGGCATGGTGATCCGCAACTCCGTGATCCTGATCGCCCAGATCGACCAGCACATCGCCGACGGTGAGGAGCCTTGGTCGGCGGTGATCAGCGCCACGGAACACCGCCTGCGGCCCATCCTGCTGACTGCCGCCGCGGCGATTCTCGGCATGATCCCAATTGCGCCGACGGTGTTCTGGGGTCCGATGGCCTACGCGGTCATGGGCGGCTTGGTGGTGGCGACGCTGCTCACGCTAGTCTTCCTGCCGACGCTTTATGTCGCTTGGTTCCGGATCAAGGCGCCAGAGCCAAGCTCGCAAAAATTGCATGAACTGGCCATCAAGCCGCCGGCCCAGCCCATGCCGATCTCGGCCTATTGAGTGAAACGCACTCCGAAGGAACATCAACATGCTTGCCTACAGAAATTTTCTCCTACGCTTTGACGCAGCCTTCCTGCTCATTGCTTCGACCGGCGGCATGACGGTCGACATTGCGGGCTCCTTTCTTGCAAGAGGGCCGGAAGCGCTGCTCCTGAACGGGGTGCCCGGTGCCGCAATAGGTTTCATCGAAGCCCATGGTCTTGCCTTCATACTCGGGGTGATGCTGTGGCGAGCGGGGAGCAGTTTGCACGTCGTCGGGGCAGCGGTGCACCTACTGCTCGGCACCGCCAATCTCCTGTTCTGGCAGTTTTTCATTCTGACCGGAACGCTTGCAGCAGGCTACATGACTGCCGGCCTGCACGGCTTCTTCGTCCTCGCCCATCTCGCCGCGTTCAATGCCGTTCGCTGGGAGGTGGCCGCTCGCTGATCCGCGCTCAACCCTGCGAATTCATTTTCCGGAATAAACCCGACCAACCCGGATAAGGAACCTTCAATGACTGGAGCAAAATTTCACGCCTCCCGCGCGTTTGGGATCGCGATCGCCCTTACGGTCGCGTTGACCGATCTGACGGGGCTCCCGCCCGCCTTTTCCTTCGTCGGCAGCGCCCAGGCCCGCATTGGGCGCCCCTTGACGCCGGTAAGCGTTGCCGGCGTCACCCGCCGCACCACGCGCCGCGTGATCCGCCGCACGGCCGTCACCGTTGCGGCACTCCCCACCGGCTGCGCCCTCACATATGTCAACGGCACCCCTGTCTGGCGGTGCGGCAGCGCCTTTTATCAACCCTACCGGAGAGGTTATGTGGTGGTCGTGATCGATTGATTTGGCTCACGCGGCGGTGGCGCTCGACGGACCTACCGGGTCTATGCTGGCTTCAGGTGCTGCCGAGAGCCAGCAGAACCCCGTCTGTCAGATGCTCGGCATCGCCGCGATGCTCGAAGGGTATGCCGCTCCTGGTGTAGTCGAGCGGGGAGAAAGAAGGGTCGCGTTCCCTGGCGCTGGCAAGCTGACGCCTTGCGTCCTCGATCCGGCCGAGCTGGGCATAGCAGGCGGCCAGCCGCGTCGATATCCACGGCGCCGGCCGCGTCGCCATTTCGAGCGCCTCCGCTGCCGCCCGATACTCGCCGATCAGATAGAGCGCGAGCGAGCGGTCGTACTGGCACCAGTGCGGCTGCAGCGGATCGATGCGGATCGCCCGGTCGAGCCAACCAAGCGCGTCGACGTGACGTCCTCGCATTGTCAGCACATAGCCCATCTGCTCGATCGAGTCGGCGTCGTACGGATTGAGCGTCAAGCCGATCCTGAGGTGGCGCTCCGCCGCCTCGTGTTCCCGCATGTAGAGTCTCACCAGGGATTGCACGCGTCGGCAGGGGGACTGATCCGGCGCGAGCGCCACGGCGCGCTCGACGAGATCATGCGCCTCTGCCAGCACTACCGGGCTGGCGCGCCCGAACTCGGCGATGACGATCCGCGACAGCGCCAGGTAGGCAAGGCCGAGGCCGTAATTCGGGTCCTTTTCCAAGGCTGCGAGGAAAAGGGTTTCCGCCCCCTGGAAATCGCTCTGAGCCGGATCGCGCAGCAAGGCAAAGCCACGAAGCACCAGTTCATAGGCGGCAAGGCTCGTGACGGGCTTCCGAATGGCCTGCTGCAGCCCGGCATTGTCGACGCGCGCCACCAAGCGGCCGACGATCGCTTCGACGATATCGCTTTCGGCAATAAAGAGGCCGGTCCCTTCGGTCACGTAGCGTTCGCCCCAGAGCTGGGTTCCGTTGGACGCATCGGCGAGACTGACAGCGGCGGCGATGCGGTCGCCATGTCGATTGACCGAGCCCTCGACCACATAATCAGCGCCAATGCGCGCGCGGATCTGCTGCCATTCCGGAGCGACGTAGGAAGCAAAGGAAAAACTCGAATTGCGCGCCAGCACCGTGAAGGTACCGAAGCGTGCGAGACCGTATATGATGTCCTCCGCAAAACCATCGACGAGCGCGTCGTCCGTCGGATTTCCGCTGTCATTTCGAAAGCGTAGTACGGCGACGATCGGCTGGCGTGACAGGTCCGGCATCTCCTCCGTGCCGACCGCGAGCATGTAGCCGCGTTTCGACACTGTCCGGATCATGCTTTCCCCGAGCGTCTTGCGGATTTCCCTGATCGACTGGGTCAGCGAATCCTCCGTAACATATATCCCCGGCCAGGCTGCGTCCATTAGCTCGGATTTCGGAACCACGCGTCCTGAATTTTCCGCAAGATGGGCAAGGATCGTATAGGCTTTGGGCCGCAGGAAGACAGGGTCGGCGCCCCGCCGCAGCGTGCCTTGGGCCAGGTCCAGCGTAAAGCTGCCGAACCGGAAAACTGAGACGGTTGATTCCGGCATGCGGATCCCTCAATTGGAAGACGATACTCCGAAAAGGCAACGGATGTCAGACACAAAGCGCGTTGGTTGACCAGCCACCGCCGACGTCTTCGGTCACCGCGGGAAAATCAATGAAGTCGATGGCCCTTCGGGAGTGAGTTTCTTTACCGAGATTTGGGCCTGCGCACTGCCGCATCTGTCGACGCGGCAATATAGCAGGGTCGTCGAAAGTTGGGTGTTGAGCATCGGACTTGATCCGAAGCGCTACGGCACGCACTCGATGAGACGGACGAAGGCGGCGCACATGGCCATCTCTGAGCAGGTCGAGCTGTAGTACTTAATGGCGGCGCTTCGAAGAGAAGCGCCGCCATCTTGCTACGCGGAAGTCCAAATTCGAGCTAAGGACGAAGCCGCTCGCGCGGCACTGGCGCCTGTGGTGAGGGTGCAGCAATGAACTGAACGCCGTGCGTTTGCGGGTTTTGCGGTCCTGGCTGACGATTGGGGTGTTCTCAATCTTCAGACAGGAGGTTGCATGACGGAGGATAGGACCTCCCCGCTACGCGAGCGGATGATCGAAGACATACGCATCCGTGGACTGGGCGACAAAGCCCAGCAAGCCCATATTCGGGCGATCAAGAATGTCGCCGGGTTTCTCAAGCGATCACCAGATCCGGCGACACCCGATGACCTGAGCGCCTACCAACTGCACGGTGGTGCGCAGGAGCATCAGAAGAGCTCGAGAGGTGACCTCTGTCGCCACGATTTTCGGCCAAGCCTGTCACGCGTTCTGGGCCGAGACTTTTAGGGACACGCACGTGAGGAGCCGCCGAGTAGAAGTCGGCTGGGAAGGCTCACGATAGTGCTGGCGATATTCCGAAGCTTCCATCGGCCGTTGGTCGGTTCCACGACGCCTTCATTTAACGGTTCAGCTTGCTCGCGATGCTGGTCGCGAGACGGGATATGGATGTTGCCTTGGTCTCGGGAAAGGATCGTGAAAGTGGTAAGCATCTGCTCCGTCCTCTGTGCGGTGTGAGAGCAGGCTCGATCAACAAGGCTCTTTCTGTCCTAAATCTCCCTTCGAAAAATTCCGAAATCTTCTAAATCGTCAGCCTTCCTCGAGGCCCGCCTTCCGCAGCCCTTCGAGCAAGGCAGCCATCCTCGTCGGGTCCTTGGCAGGCTGTCCGGCCTCGATGCGGGCAATTGTAACTGCCGGAGTAATGCGCTTGAGCGCACGCAGATAGCTATGCGCTTCCTCTATGCGGCCGAGATGGGCATTGGCAGCGATCAGCACCCATAGGGTCGGGTCAAAGTTGGGATTGCTTGCGAGTGCGCGAGCAGCCCAGGATTTAGCTTCGGCGTATTCGCCGCGGATCAGGTGCACGTCCGCGATCCCGCAAAGCGAAAAATGGGCGCCCCGATCGCCGGGACTCAAACGGTTGGCCCGATGGAAGTGGGCGAGCGCCTCATCAAGGCTCCCACAATGAAGATGCGCAAGGCCGGCCCTGACCAGGACCATCAGATTTTTTGGGTTGGCTTCTGCCGCAGATTGCAGAACCGCCACAGCCCAGTCGTAGTCCTTTGCTGTCTGGAGCAACGCGACACCGCAATGCGCCATCACCATCGCGTCTCCCGCTGCATGTTCGAGGCCGCGGCGCGCGAGCGCCGCACAATCTCCCACGTCGTCCCTGCCGAGCGGTGCCCAGCCCATCGTGTGACGATGTTCGAGGGCCCAGGCCGCATGCGCGAGCAAAAGGGCATTGTCAGGCTCCGCCTCCAGGCCTTTCATGAGGAGCGCGTACGCCTCGGCGTTGTCGGTTTCGCACTCTGTCGAGATCTTTGCCAGAGCTCGCAGATAGATGTCGTAGGTCGCGATGCTTCCCGACCGAGCCAGACGCGACCGCTCGATCTCTGCCGTCTGGATATGCGGTTCGATCAACGTCGCGACGCTTTCGGTGATCCGGTCCTGGAAATCAAAAAGGTCGCCGACCAGGCCGTCGAAACTCTGCGCCCAGAGGTGTATCCCACTGCCGCCGTCGACGAGTTGCGTCGCAATCCTCAATCGATCTCCCGACCGTCTTACGCTGCCTTCGAGCAAATAGCCCACCCCGAGTTCTTTCGCGACCAAGCGCACGTCCGGGAGACTTCCATTGTATCCGAACGAGCAATGTCGGGCGACCACTGCGAAGCTCTTGAAGCGGCTCAACGCCGTAATGAGGTCGTTCACCACGCCGTCTGCGAAGTAACCCTGGTCAGGACTACCCTCGAGATTAGTGAAGGGTAGAACCGCGAGTGTTGGCCTTACCGGCATCACTGCCATGCCTCCTTCGCCCGCGGATGCGATCGCAAAGCGATAGCCAGTGCGCGGTATGGTCGCGATCCATTCCCGGCCATCAGGAGCCGTGCCGAGCACCTTGCGCAAGGCCGCGATCTGAACGGTAAGATTGCTTTCTTCGACGACCGTATTCGGCCAGCATCGCTCTATCAGGTCGGCCTTCGACAGGACCTTTCCTCGGGCCTCCAGCAGCGCCTGAAGGAGCGCAAGGCCGCGGTGACCAACAACGACGGCCTTGCCGTTCCGCTGCAGCAGAGAGCGGCCGGGATCAAGCACGAAGTCACCGAAGGCATACAGCGGCTCCACCATGCCGGGAACCATAGCCTATACACAATGCCATAGGAATGTCGTTGAAGCGACCAAGACCTTATGCGGCCGAACGAGCTCGTTCGGCATCACAGACTGTAGGACATCCAAAGGCAACACGTAAAATCGACCCTTACGCCAGGGGACGAGGACGAGCCCTAGGCATCTTCCAGGTGTCGCGTTCAGCGGCCCAGATGCGCCAACAGCGGACGAACCACGAACTGACTAGGGCGCGCCGAAACGATACAATCAGGAAATATGGGTGACATGGTTTGCCTGCCGATATGATGGCGCGCAAGCGAACCGACGGATGAAGGGCCTCCATGTCTCCGCAGATCAAGACCAAAGCGCGTGACGACGCCTTTGCGGTGCGGCGCACTGTCTTCATAGAAGAGCAGGGCTATGAGAATGAGTTCGACGGCATCGACGACCACCCTTCCTGCGTGCACGTGACGCTTTATATCCATGGCGAGCTGGCCGGGTGCTCACGCCTGTTTCCCGAGCTAGTTCAGCGCGCACTCGCGCCCGAGAGCCCTCAGTCGCCCCCATGCACGTTCGATGAGGGCGTGACGGCAGGGGAGACGTACCTGCTGGGCCGCGTAGCCGTGATGCCGGCGTTTCGCCGCCGGGGTTTGGCGAGTGTGATCATTGCCGCGAGCGACGAGGCCGCGCGCGAGGCCGGCGCTAAACTGGTGAAGTTGCATGCCCAGGAATACGCGCAGGATGTATACGCCAAGCAGGGCTATACGCAGATCAGCGATGTCGATTACGAGGACGAGGGCCAGCCGCACCTTTGGATGGCCAAGCGGCTGTGAATGCGGACGGTTGCGTCAGCAGCAGATGAGAGACTACGTGTTCCCCAGAGGCGAGCGAGCTTTGGAGCCCATAGCTGAAATTAGGAGCTTAGGTGACCTCTCAGTCAACCGTGAGTTTATGATGGCGGTTCAGGGACATGGAGGCAGTCGGCACGTTCCGGTCATCGAACCTGTCGCAAAAGTCCGTCGCGAGATTCCAACGTTTGCAAGGGTATTCTTGCGACAGAATTTTACTGAAAAATCAGCTCCGCGATTTTGTCGCGAAATTTAGGATCTGTGCGGCGAACCATCCTTGTGGAAGGGCAACACCGGCCTAAAGTGGCTTTCGGAAGAACACGACGCGCTCTGTCTCCTCAAATCCTAAAGCGGCATGGAGCGCATGGCTGGCTGAATTCTCAAGCAGCGCGTCAGAGCCAAACTCGACACACCCAAACGGCTTTCCCCAATCGGCAACGGCATTGCAAAGCAGTCGTGCGATACCCTTTCGCCTGTCAACGGGCCGAACATAAATTCCTTCGAGGAATAGAACGGGCGAGCTGCTGCATCCATTCACATAATCATGTCGCAAAGTGGCCTCGGCAAACCCGACAGCTTCATTCTCAGCATTTCGAGCGATGAACGCGACGGCTTCTCCACTTTCTGAAAGAAACGCCCGGCTCAACTCAGCTCGATGATCTTCGAGCGAGTGATGCGGCCACAGCGCAACGCGAAGCTCCGCCCACGACTCGATATCTTTTATGGTCCCAATCTCGATAATCGTTTCCATACTGTGGTTCTCTTTGGTCGCGAAGTTCCCGATTGCAGCGACCCTTGTTTGCCTGACTTTTGCAACGTCGCAGAATAGACGGTTCTGCGACGGCCGCAATGAACGCTGTTGGCGACCAGCACAGGCTCGACAAAGACGGCCCTCTTCTTCTTCAGGTTCACCGCCGGCGAATCCGTCCGGATTGCCTCGAGCAATTCGCGCAGCTTGGCCGACTCCGCGCATGTCCAGCCGGTTGCGCAACCGCCGACATAGGCAAGCCCACCCCTCCTCCTTGCCGCCAGCAGCGGCCGCGAGGTTCCAAGGGCGGCTTCTATCCCACCGGGATGAACGGAAAGATCAAGATCCCGACCGGGGCCGCGAGACCGTCTGCGGGCGATCGCGCCGCTAATACAGCACGCTTCCCCATCACTCCTTCAGACCAAAGACTGATGGGCGACCGGACCTCTGGCGGGGTGCCTGCAGGGTCCGAAGTCCTATGCCGGAACAGGTTGTGATCGTTCGAGTTTGAAGGGCAGGTTGCAGCCTCGAGTCTCTCAACGTGAGGAAAGGAACTCCGAATGCGGTATTTCATAAGGGCAGCCCTCGCAGCGGGCCTTCTTGCAGGCACCACTCTGGGCGCCTACGCACAGTCGAGTAGTACGGTCGGAACGGGCGGCACCAGCGCGGGCGGTGGCACCTCGAGCAGCACCGTCGGAACGGGCGGCAGCTCTGCGGGCGGCAATTGCGACCCGAACACCACCAATTGCCAATCCGGCTCCGCATCAACGCTCGGGACGGGTGGTTCTTCGGCGGGTGGCGGCACATCAAGCAGTTCTGTCGGTACGGCCGGATCCGCGGCAGGTTCAGGTAACGCCGGCTCGGCTTCCACGCTTGGTACTGGCGGTTCCTCGGCAGGTGGCGGGTCCACCAGCAGCTCGGTCGGAACTGGCGGTTCCGCCGCCGGAACGGGCGGGGCGAATTCGACGACGGGTACCGGTGGCTCAACGTCGGGCGAAACGACAGGTAGCGTAACGGGCGACGACAACAGTGCCAGGGATTCCGCCCAGGACAATGAGAGCAACAAGGATTGTCCTCCCGGTCTCGCCAAGAAGGATGGTTCGAAGGGTAAGCGGCCGTCCTGCTAACTTTAAATCTGCTGGCTTGGATAGTTTTCCGAGCCAGCGCCTTTTGTGACAGGAGGAGGCCAATGACCTCCGGTTCATCAGCAATCAACCTACTCGCAGCAATGGGCGTAATGGCCATCATCGCACCAGGTGCCGTGATGGCGGAAGAAATCAAGCTGGACAATGGTTCGACCTGCACGGTTATCGAGCAGAAATCATCAGACGGTGGCGTTTCGACTTCGGTTACTGCCGGATCGGGCAGCGTATCTTCATCCACGACGGTCGGCGGAAGCACGGCAAGTGGTGGATCAGCCAGCAGCGCCGGGTCGTCGGTGACAGCAGGATCGTCCACTGGAGAGAGCTATGCCACTGCAAGCGTTACTCGCCCGGATGGGACGACCGTAACGCGCAGGTCGGACGGGACCTGCGCAATCATCAAGCCGAAGAAGTGAGAGGCGCTGCCATGCTTGGGAGAACTCTGTTTAGAATTTACGTCGTTGTTGGGGTCACCACAGCAATGCCGGTCCATGCTCAAGAATGCAACACGGCTGCGACCGTAGGATCTGGCGGGAGCGCTGCAGCCGGCGGAACTTCGGCAAGTACGGTCGGCACGGCCGGCACATGCAATACCGATAACGGCACCACCTCATCCATCGGCGTAGGTGGAAGCGCCGCTTCGGCGGACGGAAAGGCGAAAAGCCGGACGACGGTAAAGGAGAACCCAAACCAATTGCAAGGAAAGGCAAAGGCACAAGCCATGGACCAAGGCACATTCAGCAAGTCGCAGACCAAGACCACGGTCAAAGATGACGAATTGCAGAGCAGAACGAAGACCATGTCGCATGTGCCCGGCGAAAAGCCGACAAAGAGCAAGTCAAAAGTCATCATCCCTTTGCCAGAGGAGCAATGACAGCGAACTGATTCGCACTGCTCTTTTGCTATCATCGACCACGGAGCAACTGGAATGAGTTCTGACCAGCGGACCATGTTGTCAATCGCGCTTACTGCGGTGATCGCTATTTTCGCGGCGACGATGATCGGATTATTCTTGGCTTAATTAATCTGCAGGTGACCTGAAGCGACGGTAACCGCCAAGGCGAAGCCCACTCCGCCGCTGCGATGTCTACCACCAGAAGAATTACAGAAAAGCGAGAGCTGCGAGGAACCGCAGCCTCCGCCGTTGGCGCCGAATGGCGATCGTCAGGTTTCGTTTCTGCTCGGTCCTCGAGTATTCACACAAGCAAAGCGCCCGCTGATCAGCAGCACGG
>NZ_NWTB01000016.1:0-127897 GCF_002531875.1 Sinorhizobium sp. FG01 | reverse complement strand
ACAGCTACGACGTCATCGACGGCCATGGCGGCGCGGTCGCCCAGACCGCCACCATCACCATCGAGGGCCGCAACGACGCCCCGGTCAACACGATACCAGGCTCCCAGACAGTCGGCTCCAACATCGCGACCGCAATTACCGGTGTCGCTGTCGCCGATGTAGACACCGCCAATGTGACCACGACGCTCTCCGTTTCCAGCGGCAAACTGACGGTCGGAACGGGAGGCGGCTTCACCTTGAACAACAACGGCACGAACACGGTGACGATCAGCGGGACCCTGGCCCAGGTCAATGCCGCTTTGGCTACGTTGTGTTATCTCAGCAATACCAATTACAGCGGCGCCGACACGTTGACGGTGGTCACGTCGGACGGCTTGGCAAGCGATACGGATACGGTGGCGATCACGGTCAATCCGCCGGCCAATGTGGCTCCGGCGGCATCCGATGATGCGATCGTCATATCAACAGGAACGCCCGTTTTCTTATCAGCCGCCTGGTTGCTCAACAATGACGCGGACACCGACGGAGACGCCCTTTCGATTTCTGCGTCGAGTATTATCGGCTCGCTGCCGAGCGGTTGGACGATCGCGCCGGTGACTGCGGGCGGGGCTATCACCGGGTTCAACGTGAGCACGGGCAATGTCAACCAAGCAGCCACTCTGTCGTACACGGTAGACGATGGACAGGGACACACGTCGACTGCACAATTCACAATCCGGACACCGTCCACGCCCTCCAACAGCGGGGGGAACGATATCGACTTGGCCTCCCTGAACTACAACTATTCATACATTGACGGAAAGGATCAGGGTGATGAACTCACTGCCAACCTGACGCTCACCGGTACGCAAGGACACGACGTATTTGTCGGCAGTAGCGGCGATGACGTCCTCGATGGTGGCGCCGGCAACAACATTCTCACGGGGGGAGCCGGCAGCGACACGTTTGTCTTCCGGAACTTCGCAGGCACAACAAACCACGTCACCGACTTCAATCCCGGCGCGAACTCGACGTCTGTTGATAAATTGGGCTTCGAAGTCGGGATTGCGGCCAACGAGTTCTCTGCCGGTAACAACGATATGGCCTTCATTTTCAAGACCGGGAACGACGCAGCGATCAATGTTGCCAGCACAGAGGTAGCCGTAAAAACGGATGCCAGCGTCACCAACGCGACAGTGCAGAGCACGATCAACGGCTACGGTAACATCGCGACGGGTGCATTCTTCGTATTCCACAATACGGATCTCGGCCACGCTGCGGTTTACTACGATCCTAATCCAGCTGTGGCCGGCGGCGCAGTGCTGATCGCGGACCTCGACACTGTAACTACTTTGGGCAATCTCACCGCTTTTAATGCTGGCGACTTTTTGTTCGTCTAAAGGCGGGGAAAGCGACGATCCATGGCGCATCCGACCATTCGTCGCTCCAGGCGGTGTTGCCCGAACTCTGGCGTGCCGCCTGGCCTCTCTCGGCTTCAGGGTGCCAATACTATGACGGTCTACCTGTTGCTCGTATGAGCGCCAAAACGTTCGGGCACGTCCTCTATCTGTCAAGCGCCGGATATTTTTTTGGACACTCGGTTATGGGTGGGAGCAGGTTGGCTTGGTGGCGAGCAGTTCACTGACTTCCTTACGATCTGGACACCGAGGAGAACCAAGTGGCAAAAATACGGGCTGCCAATTCGCTGATGGCGACTTAGTACATAGGCCGGCAAGTTTCGCGAGAAGGTGGAGGAAGTGAACATGCTAGTGCCCAAGCGTCCGCTCTGGCTCAAAACTTGGGGTTCATCGTGCCGGACCGGAAGGGCAGCAAAGGGTCGAATATTGCCTTCGGCATAGCGAAATAGCGGCGCCTCTGTTCGAAACGCCACTATTGAATAAACAACTCGACCTGCTCAGAAATGGCAAGGGCGTCGTCGACTTCGATTCCGAGGTATTGTACGGTGCTCTCCAGCTTCTTGTGGCCGAGCAAGAGTTGGACGGCGCGAAGGTTGCCGGTCTTCTTGTAGATGTGGGCCGCCTTCGTTTGTCTCATCGAGTGTGTGCCGTAGCGCTTGGGATCGAGCCCGATGCTCGACACCCACTTTTCAACGACCCTGCTATATTGCCGCGTCGACAGATGCGGCAATAAGTGCACGCGGCTCGGAAACAGGTCATCCCGTTCAACGAGCCTGCGAGTTCCGATCCTTGCAGCGACGGCCCCCCGCGTTTGATCGGTCAGTTCGAATTGCACGGGTCGGCCGGTTTTCTTCTGAATGATAATCGCCCGGTCACGAACCCGTCCGGAAATCGCGACATCAGCAACTGAGATCGCGACGAGATCACAAGCGCGCAATTTGCTGTCGATCGCGAGATTGAACAGCGCCAGGTCGCGCACGGGACCCAACATCTGAAGGCGGGTCGTAAAGCTTGATTGTTTTTCAATACGGGCCCGCAGCCTCAGCGCTGCACCAAGAGGCCGGACAGATGGCAGCATCCGACAACGTGCTAACCGGCCAAAAACCGCTTGCGTCTTACGGAGCGTCCACAGATGGAGAGCAGTCGCACGCAGTGACCATTACGAAGGGACGCGATGCGGGGCAATGCGGCCGTTCAGGTAACCTGATCCATTCGGATCTGTGAGGATCATTGGGCGACCGCAAAGGTCAAAGATTCTGCCTCTTGAAGTTCTGGGAACCGTTGACTGCAGAGGGATGAGCGGTCGCTCAAGAGTCTTTTCAGGCGCGGGTGCTAATGTTGCTCGAGAAACCGGCACGCAAATCGCCGCTGACTGGGTTGCACTTAAGGCACCCGGTCAGGGGAAACTATACCGCCTTCATTCTCAAGTATGTCGATACGTCGAGCTACAGATTTTGAGAATTTCAGCCGCACACCAATGCCGCTGCCATTATCAGGGATGAAGAGGGCGCCAGCTCTTTCCAGAGCTGACTGCAAGGCGAGCACTTCATCATCATTCGGTTTGTCGAGCTTCCGCTCAAAACGCAGTACGGTTTCGACCCCAACACCGGAAGATGTCGCGAGGCGCTGGCGCGAGAGTTCCGTAAGTGCACGTGCCGCACGACATTGGGAGCCAGTAATCATGTTCCATTTTCCTTTCTACAAATTGGACTGCCTAGCATGGGAGCGATCGACTGGGCCGTTTGGCCAGCAAGCACGGCAGCGCCGACCTTGCCGGCCACGCTCGGACCGATCGGCAGAGACTGCGAACGTCAGCCATTGTTTTCTGCGTTAGGCAAGAAGGCTTGGGCGTGTCGGAGGAATGGAAGCCTTGCCTGCTGCCCGCTTTTCGGTAACCGCTAACACCGTCAATTTGTGCTGCCTGTTATCCCGTGCGGTCCATCTCATCGTCTGACCGGCGGACAAGCCGAGAAGGGCAGTTCCGATCGGGGTCAGGACCGATATCTTTCCTTCGGAAATGTCGGCGTCTTTCGGGAACACAAGCGTCACGGTTCGCCTATCTCCGGTATCCGTCTCATACTCCAACGTCGATCCCATTCGCACGACATTCCAAGGCACCGAGCCGTCCGGAACCACCCCTGCGCGTTCGAGTTCGAGGAGGAGACCATCGGAAATTTCGGGAAGGCGATCGGCCGCGGCGAGCGCGAGTTTGTTCAATCGCTGGTGATCCGTCTCGCCAATCACGATCGAAGGCTTTCGTGGGGTTTGGCTGTGCTTCTTCATTTTTCGTGTCCTCCTATGGTTTACCTTACCGCCACCCTTTGAACCGCACTGGCCCGCGATGGGATGTCGTTGATCGACCATGCCTCGCTCTGCAGGATCGCCATCACCTCATCGGGCGACCGGGCCAGCCGGAGGCCATCCCGGATCAGCGGCGCCCGCACGAACCGAAACAGTTGGGACAGCGCGGGCAAGAAGGTGCGAACCTCCGAGCGCGGCCAAAGCAGGGCAAAGACGAGATCGACGGGATCGAGGTCGGGGCTCTTGAAATCGATCGGGGGAGCCAGTCGCGTAAACGACGCTACGGGAGACGAGATCGAGCGCAGCAACGCGTGCGGGACGGCGATGCCACGACCGATGGCGGTTGAGCCAAGCCGCTCCCGCCTCCAGATGCCCCGAAGAACCGCCCGATCATCAAGCCCGGCTTTTCGCGCAAGTTTGACAGCGATCCTGGACAGCGCCGAGTGCTTTCCCTTTGTCGCAAGGTCAAGAGTAATATCTTCTTCTGATAGGTTTCTGAACGTCAACATGGTTGCCTCTAAGCCGGTACGCGCGAGCGCAAACGGAGTGCGTTTGGCACGCCGTCTGCTGCACTTTGCGATTGAATCGAGGATGTGGCTGACCCGGACGCGAAGCCGGTAGAGCTCGCGTCCGGGCTAGAGGCCTGCTTTGAGGCGTTGTGGCTCTCTGTGGGTCACGGAAATATTCATAATAACTTAAACATGGGGACGGAATTTTTGAAATCAAGCGCTCGGCCAGAAACGTTGACCGAGTTGAACTCTTGGATATCTCCCGTTCAGTACACTTTCAGCAACCAGAGGCGGCGAAGCCGAAAACTTGGAAGAATGCAGAAATACTGCACTGAAATGCCAGTTTATTTCATTGGACTAATATTCCCGCCTGGTTCTTGAATGGCTGCACGCGACAGGTCGTACGAACAGCCATTGGCCGCCGGAATTTCCGCGACCTCGGCTTTGAAAAAGGATCCCCCCCGATGAAAAAACGTTTCCTCGTACCAGTTCTGGCACTGACCAGCGCGCTTGGTGCCATGGCGGCGGATGAAGTCGCAAAGGCGCCGCCGGCCGCTCCTTATCAGCAGGTCAGCAAGCTGGTGAAGTTGCCCGACTTCCTCCCCGGCATGGGCCAGCTCTTCGTCGATCCGGCGACTCTGCCAGCCGGACCGTTCCTCGCATATGATCGTGACGGAAAGCTTGTCAGCACCATCTACATGCTGCCGACCAAGGATCTTAATCCGGACAAGTCATTCGATAATCTTGCCGCGCCTGGCGGCGGCGTCGACCATGTCGACGTTTACTACAATGCCGGCCATCCAGGCGTGGAAGAGCCGCATGTCCATGTGGTGCTGTGGCATGTTGCAGCGGCCGGCGAAGCGAGCGTCGCCAAATGAGGGTCGCGCGGCGTGACGTGCTGGGTCTATGGGGCGGGCTCGCCGCCGTCCTTTCCCTGTCCCAGCGGGACGTGTGGGCCGAAGAGGTCGTGGAGATCAGGATGCACGGGGGCGCCGATGGCTCGCATGTCTGGTTCGACCCGATCGGTGTACTGATCAAGCCGGGTCAGATGGTCCGCTGGACCAACTTCAACCCCGGCAATTCGCATACGACGACCGCCTATCATCCGGCAAACTTCGGGAGGCCGCTGCGCATTCCTGAATCGGCAAAATCCTGGGATTCAGACTATCTCCTGCCCACCGAGAGCTTTTCGGTAACCTTCACCGAGCAAGGGGTTTATGACTATTATTGCGTTCCCCACGAGCAGGCTGGAATGGTCGGCCGCATCATAGTCGGCGAACCGGAAGCGCATGGCGGCTGGATGGAGGCGGTCGCTGCAAGCCGCGGCCTACCTGATGAGGCCCTCAAGGCGTTTCCAATGGTCGAAGAAATAATGGCAAAGCGGACAGTCCGCCGAGTTTAGTTGGTGGGCCGCGCGTCTCGGCGGTGTCCAGCCGACGAGCGGACAGATGAAGGAGATGGTGCGGGGACAGTAGTGTCCGAACGGCATCGGAAACCATGAGGGGCGTCATGACAGAAATGGCATTTCGGGCAGACCTGCTGCAATCGCAGGCGGAGGCCAGCGGCGGCACACAGACTGCCAAACAAAAAGAAAGCGCAATCCGCCGGCTTGCCTCTTTGGGGGAGATGACCGGCGGTATCGCCCATGACCTCAGGAACATCCTGGCAATCGTCGAATCGGGCCTGAGGCTCGCCGAAAGAAAAGCCGACCAGCCGGAGAGCGTACGCGCCTTTATCGCGGCGGCGCGGGAAGGCGTCGATCGGGGCGTCGAACTGATATCGCAGTTGCTCGCTTTTGCAGACGATAGAGAACCCGACCTGCAAGTGCGCGACCTGAATGAGCTCGTCAGCTCTTCCGGGCCATTCCTCCGGTATGGCGCGGGACCTAGCATCCGCGTCAGGCTCGCATTGGGTTCCGACATTCCAAGCTGTCTGATCGATCAGGCGTTGTTTGACGCCGCCGTTCTCAATCTTGTCCTTAACGCTCGTGATGCAATGCCAGGCGGCGGTGAGATTTGGATCGCAACGGAGCGGCTCGTCGCGACGAATTGTGCGCAAGGCGGGCCGGCGCCGGGTTCCTACGCCCGGCTTCGCGTTAAGGACCACGGCTGCGGCATGCCACAGGAAGTTCTGCAAAAGGTGCTGGACCCGTTCTTCACGACCAAGGGCGAGAACGGCACCGGAATGGGGTTAGCGCAGGTGCGCACTTTCATGCAGATGGTCGGCGGCCATCTGAGCATTGCCAGTGAACGAGGCACCGGAACCACAGTCGATCTGCTGTTTCCATTGCCCGAGGCGGCCACTTAGGCCTCGATGTTGCCTTCGGAGATCGCTCGCAAGCCCGCAAGGGCAGGTCCCACGACACTCTCATCGGCATTTGCCGACCTCACCGAGTAAACCGGATAGGAGTATTGCGGCATGTCGGGTACGAGGTAGAGCTCACGGGCAGCTAAATGCGGCTCCACCGCGCTCATTCTGAAATAGCCTGAGCCGCCGCTCGCAAGGACATAGCCGAGAGCCAGCGGACCGAGATCGAAAGAGAGGTCCGGTGCGACATCCGGGAAATTCATGTCGTGTTGCCGCCCGAAATCCGGCCCCCAATCCATGTAGACGTAACTCGTCTCCTCAAGGCGCTTCGCTTCCGGATCGGATGTGACGAGCACGAGCTTTTCTTCCATTAGCAGGTCGATTCTAAGGCCGGGTCGATGCTGGGGAGCATACATGATCGCCACGTCGACCATTCCCGAGGCGACCTGATTGATCAGATCCTGGGGCACGTCGACATGGACGCGAAGCGCGATATCGGGGAGAAACTGGCGAATCCATCGAACCCAGCTCAGCAGCAGGGGTTGCGCAAGAGTGACTTCGCTGCCGACCGTCAGCACCGCTCGGCGCCCTGTCGGCACTTTGACCTGTTGACGAGTGCGCTGCCATAACTGGACGAAGGTTGGCGCGTGGCGCAGGAACTGCTCGCCCGCCGGCGTTAGAGATGCGCCGCCCTTGTTCCGAATAAACAGCGGCCGGCCAAGCAGTTGTTCGAGGTGACGAATCCGCGCGCTGACCGTCGTCTGAGCAACATTCAAGCGCTCGGCAGCTCGAATAAAACTTCCCGTTGAAACTATTTCCAAGAAAGTACGGGCGAGCTCAATGTCCATCACAGTATAGCATAAAAGTTGCGCTTAAATGTCAATCAAATTCGTTTGCTAAATACTAGTCGAGCCGTAAGCTTCGCTGGAATCCAGCAGTGCTAGCGCTGCATGCTGCGTGGAAACGGGCCAAAGGCGGGTGCCCTCCTTGTTCGGCGCGGCGCGGTTGGCCCACTCGTCATGCGCAGCGACGCGGTCCTACGTCGACCGTCGTCGTTCCCGACACCTAGATGGGGCATTTTATCGATGTGCCAGCAAGAGCTCCCTGAGAACGACGGCATCGTTGTGCGTCTCGTCACGCGCCGCATAGACAAGCGTGATCGGATCTATAAGTGCCAGGTCGTGCAATCGATCAAGTTCCTCGCGATGCGCCTCGATCTCAGCGGCATATCGCCGGCGGAACTCCTCTCAAAGGGAGGGATCGTGAGCGAACCATTTCCGCAGCTCAGTGCTTGGCGCCAGCTCCTTCGCCCAATAATCAATTGCCGCATCGGTCTTCCTGATTCCGCGCGGCCACAGCCGGTCAACCAAGATACGCTTGCCGTCACTGTCCGTCGGACTCTCATAGGCGCGTTTCAGTTTGACATCCTTCTCGGAGATTTTGCCGCTCATCCACATCGTTCCCTGCGACCCACAGTTAAAAACATAGGGCGATGTGATCATGCCTGCGATGACGAAATCACTCGGGCGGCCGACCCGAAGAACGCTCGCCGCCGCTTCACGCGACTACGCCAGGAGAAAAACGATGAAGTTTTTTGTCGATACAGCCGATATTGGCGAAATCCGCGAGCTCGCCGCCGCAGGAGTCGTCGACGGGGTGACCACGAACCCGTCGTTGATTGCAAAGGCCGGCCGGCCGATCCGGGAGGTTATCAAGGAGATCTGCGAGGCGATTGAGGGCCCGGTCTCAGCGGAGGTCACCGCGACCGAGTTCGGCGGCATGGTCGCCGAGGGGGAGCGGTTGGCCAGCATTGCTCCCAATGTGGCCATCAAGGTGCCCTCGACCTGGGATGGCTTCAGGGCTTGCCGGGCACTCAGCGAACGCGGGCTGAAGGTCAATGTCACGCTCTGCTTTTCAGCTAACCAGGCCTTGCTCGCGGCGAAAGCCGGTGCGGCCTACATCTCGCCTTTCGTCGGCCGGCTGGACGACATCGGCCTCGATGGCATGGAAGTCGTCCGGGAGATCCGGGCGATGTACAACAACGACGAGTCCTTCAATACGGAAATTCTGGCGTCCTCAATTCGTACACCGCTGCATGTCACGCAGGCTGCAATGGCCGGTGCCGATATTGCAACGGTACCACCGGGAGTGCTCAGGAGTCTGAGCAATCACCCGCTTACCGAGAGAGGACTGGCGTCCTTCCTCGCCGACTGGGGGAGGAGCGGGCAAGCCATTCTTTAGATGTCGTGTTGGCCGTTTGTCATGAGCAATCTAGCAGAAATACTGCACGCAACGGGCGATTAAATTCGTTTGCTTAACAGACGCAGCAGCAACAAACTGGCTGGCGAGATGAAAGGCCGCGACCCGCAGAGTCGCTTTCAGCCCCCGCAGCGGGCGCCATCTCGATAGCCAAGGAGAAACAGATGGCTGCTGAGCACAGAAGCATGACTGGGCCTGATCTGGCACGGGGCATCAGACTTGCCGATCTTCCTGACGGCAGCAATCTGGTCGGCCATTGCGGCGATGCGCAGGTGCTGCTTGTGCGCCGCGGGGCTGAAATTTTTGCCGTCGACGCGCATTGTACGCACTACAACGGTCCGCTCGCCGAAGGACTGGTGGCGGGTGACACCGTCCGCTGCCCATGGCATCACGCATGTTTCAGCTTGAGAACCGGGGAGGCCCTGCGCGCACCCGCTTTCAGGCCGCTGGCATGCTGGTGGGTAGAACAGCGCGACGGCAATCTCTTCGTCGTTGGCAAGCGCAAGCGTGCGGAAGCGGCAACGAGCGAGCTCCCCGTCGAGGCAAAGCCGGAGAAGATCGTCATCCTCGGCGGCGGCGCAGCCGGCTTTGCTGCTGCGGAAATGCTTCGGCGAGAGCAATATCGTGGCAGCATTGTCATGCTCAGCGACGACGAGGCGGCGCCTGTCGACCGGCCGAACCTTTCAAAGGACTACCTTGCCGGCAAGGCCCCGGAGAACTGGGTCCCGCTACGGGGGGAGAGCTACTATTCCAAGAACCAGATCGATCTCCGTCTCGGGACGCGAGCGGTTCGGATCGAGCCGCGGACGCGCGAGGTCATCCTCGCGGACGGAGACTGCGTCCCTTATGACAAATTGCTGCTGGCGACCGGTGCAGAGCCGGTTCGCCTGACCATTCCAGGCGCCGACCGGCCCCACGTTCACACGCTGCGCTCTCTCGCTGACTGCCGGGCCATAATCGAACAGGCGACGACGGCCCGCCGCGCCGTCGTGCTTGGAGCGAGTTTTATTGGCCTCGAAGTCGCCGCGGCCCTGCGCGCTCGCGGCGTCGACGTCCATGTCGTCGCACCGGACAAACACCCGATGGGGCGGGTCCTGGGTTCACAGATGGGCGACTTCATCCGGACCCTTCACGAGAAGAATGGAGCCGTTTTCCACCTCGAGGAGATGGCAAGCAGCATCAATGGCAGCGAGGTGAAGCTTCGCGGCGGCGACACGCTGGCCGCGGACCTCGTGGTCGCCGGCATCGGCGTGCGGCCACGGACGGAGCTCGCCGAAACGGCAGGGTTGGCTACCGACCGCGGCGTCGTCGTGAACAGTTTACTGGAAACAAGCGAACCGGGGATCTTCGCGGCCGGTGACATCGCGCGCTGGCCCGATCCCCATAGCGGCGAGAACATTCGCGTCGAACATTGGGTGGTGGCAGAGAGGCAAGGGCAGACCGCGGCGCTGAATATGCTCGGCCGGAGCGAGAAGTATGCAGCCGTGCCGTTCTTTTGGAGCCAGCACTACGACGTCAGGATCAATTATGTCGGCCATGCGGAGCGATGGGAAGAGATCATGGTCGAAGGCGACATCTCCGGCAGGGATTGTCTGCTGCGCTTCAAGCGCGACGGACGCGTACTGGCTGCCGCTTCGATATCCCGGGACATCGAAAATCTGATGTTCGAGGTGGCAATGGAGCATGAAATGGTCGTCTGGTGACGGGCAGGCGCCAACGGCTCGCACCGCCGCAGTGAAGAAAGGAGGTCAACCATGTCAACGTCGCCCGACCGCAATCCGGCTCCTGGCTTGCACAGGACCACGCCCGCCAAGCACTATTCGAGGTCGATCATTTTCATCGAGGAGATCGCGAGGCAAGAGCCGCATGAGACCTCTACGTCAGTCGACATCTTCTCGCACGATGGCATCAGGTGGTATTGCCAGGTCCGCTGCGGCGACCAGAAGACCCAGCCGATGGGGCCTTTCACCAAACGACAGGCGGAGCGAATTCAAGAGGCTCGCAGAACGAGGATCGCGAAAAGAGGAACCGCGGGGCTCGCCTTTGAGCGGACCCGAGAGGACTGGTGATGGCGCGAGTTAAGCGAGTTGTAGGGAAGTATCCTGGCCTGAGTGGACACGCCACTTTCAGAAGGCCTGCGTTGAGTGTGACTAGCCTTCGTCTAGGGAATCGACGCAGCACTGACGGTGCATCGGCTGTCTATCGTCTGCTAACCGCAGACGACCCGGATTTCATCTGCTTCAACGACTCCGTCGTTTTCGGGCTGAAGTCGGTAGCTCCATCTCAGGACTTGGGCCCTGGCGCCATGAGACCAGCGGCCAGGGAGATCGAACTGAAATCAGTTAGTTTTGCCGGAGCAGATCTGCTCCAAGGAGTTCTGACATGAGCAATCGGCTTCAGTGTTATCTAACGTCAAACGACCATGCGGTGCTCAGAGAAATTCTTGATCAGACCACGAGCGACAACGCCTACCGCCGATTGCTCAGAAGAAAGCTGGTGCAGGCTGAAATTTGCTCCCCG
Organism: Sinorhizobium sp. FG01; assembly: GCF_002531875.1. Classification (NCBI taxonomy): domain Bacteria; kingdom Pseudomonadati; phylum Pseudomonadota; class Alphaproteobacteria; order Hyphomicrobiales; family Rhizobiaceae; genus Sinorhizobium; species Sinorhizobium sp. FG01. Next base: position 116,604 of record NZ_NWTB01000016.1, on the reverse strand, counting down.
CGAAATGTCCCCGATGATGTCGTGACGATAAACAGTCGCGTGACCTTCCGCGTCGATGCAGGTGTACCGAGAACTGCCAATGTAGTTCGCAATGAGAGCCAGAACTTTCCTAATTACACTGTCTCGGTAGAGTCGCCTTTGGGATTGGGGTTGCTCGGATTGAGAGCGGGTCGGGTAATTGCTGTCGAAACAGAAAAGGATGGCCTACAGAAGATCAACGTGATCCGGGTTGATTTTCAAGCTCTTGCGCTTCCAGGCACCCCAATGGTGATCACCTCGACGTTATCGCCAAGGATCCGTTAGATCGCAGTCAGGATGTCGCCCAAGGATAATATCCGGAAATGCAGTACCCGCAGCGGGCCGGCTGAATCCAGGCCACATCATCCTCGCGACCGATTTCAGCGCAAGATGCGATCCAACACAGGAGCGCGCAATCCAGCTAGCGATCGAGTGGAACGCCAGCCTGACGGCCGTTCACGCGCTTAACGATAAGGGCCTCAGATATCACCCGTCGCAGGTGAAACGTACCGCACAGCCGCGATGCGCGAAGCGGATCTCCTGCGCCAAGAACTCGCCTCTATCGAAGGGCTCCGCTCCTCAGTGGTAGTGGAGGAGGGGCCGGTGGAGGCCGCGATCCTGGCTGCTGTGGCCAAGGAGCGGGCCGAATTTGATCGTGGCTCGCGTAGAGGGACTGGGCCCCTGGCGCAAGTGCTGATCGGAAGCACCGTCACCGCGCTGTGGGCGCGGTTGGAACCGGCGGTGACGAGCCGCCTCCGACTGCGTCAGAGAGCGACGGCTAGCGCCCATCAAGCAACTCCTGGGCGCAAGCGCCCTGTCGGCTGGAGCTGCGGATTCGCGCGATTTTACAATCGACTAGCCAGCGTCCAAAGGCCGCATCTCGACCGATTGAAGCCTTTGCCTCAAGTGACCATATCGGAGGTATGACTAGTTCACGTCGACACAAGAAATACCTGGTCCTCTCAGCGTCCCTGCTGACGCGACCGTAACCCCGAGCGGCTCGACGCACGCGTTCGCCGCCTCGGGGATACCCTCTCACATAGACAGTCTGGCACGCGGCTACGCGCGCGCGGCGCTCAAGCGGGCGCCGCCGCGTCTGCAGGCCGCTGATGCTTCCCGAACGCCCGTTCGCCGCGTCGCTTCTGCGGACCACGCGACCGGGCCGATCACTACTGCGAATGGAGGGCAACGATGTCCGCACACGAACACTCACCAACCCAAGCCCGCCGGGACCCGACCCTCCGCAGTCTCGGGGTGACTGTCGCGGGATTTTTTCTACGTGCGCTGCAACGCCGGCAGCGGAGGCGGGCGGCCGCCGCGCTTCACAACCTCGACGACAGGCTGCTCGAGGACATCGGCATAACGAGAAACGACATCCCGCGGATTGTCGAAAGGCTTTTCCGACCGTAGGGGACAGGTATAGGTGGAATCACCGGCAACTGTGTCGCAGCCCAAAGGCAGCCGTGCATCATAGGTGAACAGCGGTTCTCAGGCCAGCGAGGACCGCGCGGTCCGCTGGCCCGCTGGAGGTAACGATGGATAGGACAACGAAAACGATCATCGCGGTGGGCATCTTTGGATTGATGATCGTCGCTTTCGCGATGCTCTGATAAGGCTTGCTCGGAAGGTGAAGAAGGGACGGTTGCGGGCGTAGGGCTGCCATTCATGACCCGGCGGGTCAAGGTCGGCTGAGGGTCGAGAGTTCACCTTCACCAGCGTCGTGGGTGGGTGGAAAACAGGCATTCAGCGCGGTTCATCCGAGCGGCTTCACAGGGGTCAACACGGGACATTGGACTCAGGCATGTGCCGTTTCAGCGTAGGTCCGCAGTCTGCGAAAGAAACCACTCAAGGAGAATGTCGAGGTTCTCCTGTTAGGCTCTTCGTTCGTTGACGACCAGGAAAAATGCTCCTCCCGTTCGCACTGAAACGTCCAGCGGTTTCACGAGAAGCGCCGAAAAGTTCCAGCCCAACGTTCTCGTTCTGGCGACGTCCCCCAGGGCCAGTTTTCGTGCGGTCGTAGCTTGGGACATCGGCGTAGAAGCTGCGGCAAGGGCGCGGACACTGTGAGCGCCATTGGCCCGCTTACATGTCACCGGCGACGTAGCCGCTTCTCCTTGATGGCAAGCAGACTGAATTCACCGCCGAAACCCCCACAATTTCCCACCGGGAGACATGATTGACGCTCACTGATGCAGGCTAGGGAGCCCCGTGATGGCCGTACAGCGGAGTGCGTCAGCTTGCGTCAGGAAAGTGGACAGTGCGAGCTTGCGTCCCTGGAGACACAAACTAGAACTGTCATGACGAGGCTTCCTCGCCGCGCGGCAGACATTGCTGAAGCCTCTGCAATTCCCTCAACATCAAGACTGGGCATTCTTTATGAATAGGCTTCCGTTTTCGGCCGAAACCCTCCGCAGTTCGAAGCGCGTGCGGTGCAGCCTCTTCTTCCTCGCGGGCGGCGTGGGAATTGGGGCATGGGCTTCGAGTCTGCCGTTGCTTGCAGCGAAGCTGGGCTTGGACAAAGGGCAACTTGGGACTTTGCTGTTGTGTTTCGCCCTTGGAGCGATCGTTCTAATGGTGAATGTCGGGCGCATTAGTGATCGCTTTAGCGGGAGCTATGTCTTGAGTCTTGGGGGTAGCCTGGTGTTCGGCCTGGCAATTCTCATGATTCCATTCGTTGACGGCCTGGTCGTGGTCGGAGCGCTGGTGTTGCTGGCGGGCGCCGCCTTTGGAACGCTCGACGTATCGATGAACATCGAGGCATTGGATATCGAACGAGCAACGGAAAGGCACTTAATGTCGTCCTTTCATGCCCTGTTTAGCATCGGGAACATCGTTGGGGCTTCCTTGGTCGGATTCCTTGCTTCCTACGGCGGCGGGCTGCGAGCATGTCTGGGAGGCGCCGGAATTCTCGTGCTTCTTTCAGCGTTGTCGACACGATTTGTTGCTCGTAACGACGCTAAACAACAATCACGCACCACCGATACTGTGGCTACTGATAGCCGAGCTAAGCTGAACAGGTCGCAGACACTGCTGGTCCTCCTGTTCGGCGTTGTTGCCTTTCTGGCTTTCCTGGCCGAGGGCGGGATCATGGATTGGTCGGCTGTTTACATGGTCGACACACTCGGTTCTTCGGAAAGTGTGGGGGCTTACGCTTTCGCCATCTTCGCCGCAGCCATGGCAATCGGCCGTCTGCTTGGCGACGGCGTGACGAAACGAATTGGGCATGTGAACGTGCTGAGATTCGGAGGACTCATTTGCGCACTGTCCCTTTCAACGATGTTGATTGGAAACAGCGTTGAAATCAGTATGGCGGTTCTTGCGTTGTGCGGTTTTGGCGTCGCGAACATGATACCTGCGGTCTTCGCGTCGGCGGGAAGAATTGGTTCTCGTGCAGCCGGAAAAGCGATGTCGATTGTGACCACGATGGGATATAGCGGACTGCTACTTGGACCAGCGCTGCTGGGTTTCGTCGCACAGGTTTCGAGCCTCACAATCAGCTTGGGACTGGTGACGCTTGCGTTTGCGTTGATTTCACTCGGCACCCTTTACTTGAAACGCCGCTTATCGCAGTTCCACAAGCAAACTCAAACCAGTGAAAGCTTCGCGTGATTTCGGAAACCAGGAGGCTTTCGGAAAGATGTGAGCCAGAGCCCGGCGAGGCGTGCGCTGTATAAGGGCGCGGAGTGGGTCGCCATCGGAGATTGCGAAAGCCGACCAAACTGTCACGTGTACGAGCCATCGCCTCAATGGCCGACGGAGTTCTCGCATCCCTCTGAAATCTTAAGCGGTCAGCGTTCTAAGCACACGCTCGTGCAGCACTTCATTGGCAGACGCCAGAACGTGCCCGCCCGCTTCGGGGCGCTCGCCTGTTAATCCCGTCACAACGCCGCCCGCCCGCTCGATGATCGGGATCAAGGCGACGATGTCGTATGGCTGCAGGGACAATTCCAGACAAAGATCGATCTGTCCGGCTGCGAGCATGGCGAATGCATAGCATTCGCCCCCATAGCGCGTCATCTGAACGCTGTCTCGCAAGCGTTCGAAACGGACTTCCGGGAATTCCCCATATCGTTCGGGAGAGTTCGTATGCAGGATTGCGTGCGGCAAATCTGTCGTCGATCTGGTCCTCATGCGGTGGGTGCCCGACACGTTTTTCGCCCAAGCCGCTTCCTGATCAGCCCAGAAGCGCTCCTGCGTGAAGGGTTGGCTCATCATCCCCATTACACCGCGACCTTCCAGTGTCAGACCGATCAACGTACCCCATACAGGAATGCCGCATATGAAAGGCCTCGTGCCGTCGACCGGGTCGATGACCCACTTCCATGGTCCAGTCCCGGTCTCGCCGAACTCTTCACCGAGGATTGCGTGCTCGGGATACTCAGACGAAATCAGTTCACGCAGGACTCTTTCTGCTTCCTTGTCCGCCAAGGTCACGGGATCAAAACGATAGCCAGGCTTGAACTTCTCTTCGACTTCGAGAGTGGTGCGGAATCGAGGCAACGTCTCCATGGAAGCCGCGTCCGCCAGGCGATGGAGAAATGAAACGGGAGGGAACGTGTCCATGGCCTTATCCAATCTGGTCCATTTATGTGTAAGACCGCGCCTGGCTGCTTCTAAAACACAGGCCGGAAAGAGTGGCGGCGATGGGGAGAACCACCGCCGCCTGCCACCTTTTGCGATGTTGGTAACGTACAGCAGGTGGCGAGCGCGTTAGATGCCCTGGAATATGGTGATCACCGCATCCCTCTTCAGGGTGGCCTGGAGCTCGTAGAGGGAAGCAATCTGGGCAGAAGAGTTGCCGATGAGAGGGCCGAGCCACCAGAGGCAGAGCGCAGTCAGGATTGCGACAGCAATCGGGGTGCCCGGAACGCCTATTCTGTAAAACCTCAAGATTGCCTCCCGTTGCCAAGTATGCAAGCAGGATAAGTCACAGCGGCCCGCGGGTGGATTTCTCATCCCTAAAATACCTGAAGCAAAGTGACGCAAATGCCTGCGTCTGTTGCGAATGGTCACTGCAACCATTGCAAATGGAGATCAGCCAGCGACCAGCGTCGACATCAGCGCGTGCAGACCGCGGGCGACATCGTAGCTGTTCTGCTGTTGTTGTTTCCTGCAGAACAGCTCGCAACTCCACCACCCCTCGTAGCCAGTCGCCTTGAGCGCATCGGCCCACAGCTTCAGGTCGATCACACCTGCGCCCGTTGGCACGTCTCTCAAGACCACTTCATTGGGAACTCCGCCGGAAAATGCCAACGAGTCGCACACATGGACGCCATAAATGAGTTCCTTGTCGAGCCGCGCGATATCGTCGGGGGTGTCTCCGGACGTATAGCAATGCCAGAAATCGATCACCATCCGGACGTTATCGCGCCCGGCGCGATCGATTATCATCAGTTGTTTTTCAATCGTGTTCAGGGGCGTCCAGGAAAGTGCTTCGAGGTATATGAGAAGCCCATGGCTGGCAGCGAGGTCGGCGATCTCCGAAAGGTTCGTTGCGGTAAGGGCGATTTGCTCCTCAATGGCTCGACCGAGAAATCCGCTGTAAAGGTTCGCTGGGAGTCCTTCCTGATGGCGCAGTACCGCCTCCACGTTGACGGGGCCGGTCAGCACCTGAACCCCTTTGGCCCCAGCCACGGAAGCGAGACGAAACAGCTCTTCCGCTTCACGCATGAGCTGTTTCCTCGCCTCGCCCTGGCGCTCGATATCGACCAGGAAGCCCATTCCTGGTACGTTCACATCCCGCAGCAGCGCCGCCAGCTCGGCTTCGGAAAAGCCTGACTCCAGAAATGCTGTCAGCTTGGCTGCGGATGCTTCTATGCCGTCGAACCCGACATCTTCGGCGATGTCGAGATCGATCGCGAGCGTAGAATCTTTGGCGACGAGTGAGTGCAGCAGGAGCTGGTGCTTTTTGGTCATGAGTTCACCTTTTTTATCTCACGTTACTGCTCGTCGACAGCCTCGTGAGTGCGGCTGAAGACGAGCATCCAATTGGCGGTGTGTTCAGGCGCTCTCGTCAAATGGCCGGATTCCCGTCGCCCGGCCTCTTTTTGCCGCTGAAGCCACCGCCTCCGTAGCGACCAGCGCCGCGAAACTGTCCCTGCCAGTCGCTAGTGGGGACGCTTGATGTCTCGCTGCTGCCACGAATTCCTCCAGGGTGGCGGTATGCAGATCGCGGTCACGCACTGGAACGAGTTCGTTACGGCCCGCGAGCCTGCGCACCAGGACGCCGGAACCGCGCGAGCTCAAGGTCCCGCTGGCAAGCAGCACGCCATCAGTGCCGGCTGCCACCACCATGCTTTCCATGTCAGCTGTGCCAAAACTCTCATGCGCTTGGAGAAAGCTGCCATCGTCCATGCGGATCGTATATGCCAGATGGTGAGGCGAGCCGTTCGATTCCTTGGCAAAGGCAATCGCCTCAAGGGGCTCGCCACCGGTGAGAAAGCGCGCGAGATCGATGTCCTCGGCGCAGATGTGAAGGAATACGCTGCCACGATCACAGGATATCTCCCCCCTTCGATTTGGAGGAGGTTGAAAGGGGCCTCCGCGCAAGATCGAAACCGACTGGATGGTACCAATTTCCCCATCAAGAATGAGGCGGCGCATAGTTTGGTGAATCGCGGAGGCACGAAGGGGCTGGTTGACCGCGAGCACGACTCCATTGTCTGAGCAGTGCTTGATCAGTCGCCTGGCGGTTTTGCTATCTTCCGACAGCGGTCCATCGCAGAGAATGTGTTTTCCTGCAACCGCCGCTGCGAGGACATAATGCTGTCGGCGCTTGAGAGTGGCGCTGATGTAGACGAACTTGACCGCCGGGTCGGACCAGATCCGCTCCATATCCGTAGTGGCCTGCGGAATGTCCAGGTCATTTGCGAAATGCAGAGCATCGGTTTTGCTTTTGCTCACCACCCAAAGCGGCGAATGCCCGATCGCACGGATGGCCGCAACCATCTGCTCGGTCGCGATTGGCCCGGTGCCCATAACGCACCAACCTTCGGCGGCGCTCTGTCGCAATCCCATGGGTGCCTCGCGGATCGGCTTTCGGGCCACAGTGCGGCAAGACCCCGCGCAGAGCAACTTCGCAGCCGGTTGATGTCCTTCGCGAAAAGACGTATGATGTGCTTCCTATTGCTTCAGTTCGGAGGGTTGCGAGGTTGGATCATTTCGGGGGAAATGCCGCTGCTCTGGCGGCCAATCTCAGAACCCTGTGCGAAGGCCACGGTTCGATTGCGGCGGTCTGTCGAAAGATCAACGTCAACCGGCAGCAGTTCAACAAATATCTTTCAGGCGCTCACGTGCCATCTGCATCCAATCTTAGAATGATCGCAAACTATTTCGGCCTCAGCGTTCCAATACTGTTTTCGGATCCAGACGAGTTTCGCACACTTGTCGACGGAAACTTCTTCCACGCCATGTCTACCGCTCGCCAGCTACCGGAATTCTCGCGATTCGTGTCAAACATGATCGTCGAGAACAATTCTCTGGATGACGATATCCTCGGTGTCTATGACAGGTATCAGTTCTCCTCCATATACAAAGGTTTCGTGCTGCGGTCCGCCTTTTGCATCTACCGCAACAAGGAATTCCTTCAGCACTATTATGTCGAACGGTTCCCGAGCTTCGAAGATCCAAAGAAAACTGAATATGTTTTCAAGTACTACGGCTTCTGTTTCCCCGTGGCTGACCGCATCTTCACGGCCGACTTTGAGGGAATCCAACGCAATGAGCTGACCTTTGGAGTTTACGCTCAGGTAAAGCGTAATGCGAAAAAGTTCATGTTCGGCATAGCCAGCGGCATCGCCGCAAACATGTTCAGACAGCCATACTCCACCAAAGTAGCTCTCCACTACCGCGGGCCAGGCCTTTTGAAACGCGAGCACCTCAACAACCTGACCGTGATGGACCGGAACGATCCGTCAATACCCCGCGAAGCCTTGCAATACCTGGGTGACGGGTCTGACATGATTCAGATGGGTTGAAGCCCGACTGAAATGGTCGGGCTCTATTCTCACGGATGCAACTCCACAGCCAACCAGACGGAGTCGGTGTCCGCATAGTACCGGTGCCAAGGGTAGGTCCACTGGTTCTTTCCGGTCACCCTGCAGAATGGATCATGCGAATAGCCGACGGGCATCACCACGTCTTCGTATAAGGTGGATGGGTCGCGTTCTCTGAACTTCTGCATCCTGCCAGAACCGTGGATCTGCGTGTGTGTCTCCAAAAACGGATGCTCATGATGAATGAAGCAGTCCGTGTCGCCGGGTGCCCACCAGAGATTTAGCTTCAGCGTGAAAGCCTGCGGCGCCTCGTGTTTCGAGCGCTCGTTCGTGAAAACGCGGGGGTCCGTCGTGACCGTGCCGACCTCGTCCTGCTTCGAGATAAAGAGGGGCGTGTCCCTCGGGAAACTGCGGATCCGGTTGCCGAGCCAATCCCAGCCCCGGAACATGGCTCCTCCAAGATTGGTCGCCCGCTGCACCTTCACCAGCGCGACCCGTTCGGCGCTCTTGATGCGCCCGCCGCGCAGCCAGGTGGATTTCCAAGCGGGAACGATCGCCGGATGCTCATCCCCGGTTACAAGCGGCCGCGGGCTCAGATTGACGACGATTGCATCCTCGACCTCGTGGTCAACCACGTTCTCGACGAGCTTCGCGTAAATGAACTCGTCGGCAAACGCGAGATCTCTAGTTTTGTTCTCCACGGCGAACTCCTCCTGCAAGGCTACTTTCTTCACAGGAAGCCACGACAAGAGCGAAATTCCTATTGCGCGGGACTCTGATTTACCGCGCAAGTATACGCGCAGCGTGCGTCTGGTTGCGAATTCTCTTGAGGCGACCACCAAGCGGCATGCAGATCGTCTGGGAACAAAGCCGCGCGAAGAGCCAGCCTCTCGAGCGGAAGGTCCCAGAGGGGCGATGCAAAACTCAGCAGACCTTGCTTCAGTCTGCGTCAGCTAATCGTACCCTGCGAACTTGTAAGGTTTGCACGAAACGCGGACTGTTTCTCCCATGGTCGAAAGAGCCGGCGTCCGAAGGCTCGCTGGCAAGAACACTACCGAGGAGGGTTGATCAGATGAAGCTCACGGGCGGTCAAGTCGTCGCGAAAGCACTAAAGGAATACGGAGTGGAGTATGTGGCTGGTGTTCCGGGCCACGGCATCTGGTCACTCTTCGACGCATTTCTCGAAGAAGGTTCGCAGCTTCCTTTCATCCAGGTCATGCACGAGCAAAGCGCCGTGCATATGGCCGATGGCTATTTCCGGGCGTCGGGACGCCCGATGGCCTGTTCGACCTCGGTCGGTCCGGGTGCGGCGAACACGATCATCGGTCTGGCCACAGCCTATTGCGACTCCACCTCGTTGTTTTATGTTTCCGGCTCGCCGCAGACCTACATGCATGGTCATGGCACCATGCAGGAACTGGAGCGTCAGCAGGACAATGCGTTTCCGCGTATTACCGAGCAGGTGACGAAGCGTGCCTGGCAAGCGAACTCGGTTCAGGTCCTGCCGAGCATCATGCACCGTGCATTCAGCGCGATGATGACGGGCCGTCCCGGTCCCGTGCATGTCGAAGTGCCGATGGATGTGCAGGTCGAGACGGCAGATGTCACGATTCACCCGCTGGAAAAGCGCCTGCCGATCGGTGTGGCCTACCCGGACCCGAAGGCGATAGAGGCGGCCATCAAGGTTCTGCTGAACGCCGAGCGTCCGGTCATCGTCGCAGGGGGAGGGGCGATCACCGCCAATGCCTCGGCCGAACTGACGCGCCTTGCCGAAAAGCTCGGCGCGGCCGTCTCCATCACCTGGAACGGCAAAGGCGCAATCTCCGAAGATCACGCGCTGTTCATCGGAGCCGTCGGGCAGACCGGCACGACCTGCGGCAACACCATCACCGCTTCCGCTGACGTCGTCGTCTCGGTCGGTTGCCGTTTCACCGACTGGTCCGCCTCATCCTACGCCAGGGGCGTGTCCTTCTCGATACCGGCGGCCAAGCTGATCCACATCGACCTTGATCCGCGCGAAATCGGCAAGAACTATGAGACCGAAGTCGGTATCGTTTCCGATGCCAAAGTCGCTTTGGAAGCGATGCTTGCCATGATTTCCGATGCCGACTCGACCAGGATGCTGTCGCGTCGCGAGAAGTTTCTGGCCGACGTGCAAAAGGCCAAGGCCGACTGGCGCGCGCAAGTTGAGCCGCGCGAGAACAGCCGCGAAACCCCTTTCACCTCGCAGCGACCCCTCATGGCGCTGCGCAAGGTTCTGGACCGCAACGGCATCGTTGTCGTCGGATCGGGCAACACGCAAGGTTCGGTCAAGCAGAGCTTCCCCGTCTACGAGTCGCGCACGCATCTGACTTCGGGTTCCTATTCTCCGATGGGCTGGGCGGTCCCGGCCGCGCTTGGCGCCAAGCTTGCCTGCCCCGATCGCCAGGTGGTCGCGATCGTCGGCGACGGTGACTTCATGATGTCCCTGCCGGAAATGGGTACGGCGGCGATGAACGGCATCAATGTGGTGTTCCTAGTGTTGAACAATTCCGGTTACATGTCGATCCGAGGTGGTCAGCGCAAGTTCATGGGGCGCCACATTGCATCTGAGTTCAACCGTCACGCCGGCAATGGGGAGCCCTATTCGGCCGATATCGCCGCGTCGGCCCGCGCCTTCGGTCTGGAGGCCTGGAAAGTTGAAAAGGACGAAGACCTGGAAAGCAGCCTGAAAGCGGCTTTGGAATGCGGCGGTCCGGCCCTGGTTGAAGTCGTCGTATCACGCGATGCGGCAGGTCCGTTCGCCACTGGCTGGTGGGACTTCCCGTCGCCGGCCTATTACGAGAAGGAACAGGCTGCTTACGCTGAGATGCGTGCACGCGAACAGCATCTCTAAGCAGATCTCGCGGGGGTGGCAGTAGGCCGCCCTCGCCACTCACCATCCCTCACGTTGAGAGTACGGCGCTTGCGGCGACCGTAAACGAAGAGTCTTTGTCATGATACGGCACATCAAATCAGCGCAGGCCTCTGTAGAAGAGGGCGGTACCGACAGCGCGGTGACCAAAGCAGTCGAGGCGCTTCTCGCAAAGGTCAAAAACGGTGGTGACAAGGCAGTTCGCGAGCTGTCGATCCAGTTCGATAAGCTCGATCGAGAATCCTATCGTCTTTCGAAGGAAGAAATCGACCGATCCATCAATTCCCTCACGAGCCGCGAGCGCGAAGATCTCGACTTCGCACAGGATCAAGTCCGAAAGTTTGCAGAAGCCCAGAAGGCAACCCTGACCGATCTTGAGGTGGAGACTCTGCCGGGAGTGATCCTGGGTCATCGAAATGTCCCTATCCAGAATGTCGGCTGCTATGTGCCGGGCGGCAAGTACCCACTGTTGGCCTCGGCGCATATGACCGTCCTAACCGCCCGCGTGGCCGGCTGCGAGCGTATCATCACCTGCGCCCCGCCTTTCCAGGGCAAGATTTCCGAGAAGATCGTCGCGGCCCAGGCACTTGCAGGTGCCGACGAGATCTATTGCCTGGGTGGCGTTCAGGCGATCGCAGCGATGGCTTACGGGACGGAAACGATTGCACCGGTCGACATGCTGGCGGGTCCAGGCAACGCCTATGTTGCCGAGGCGAAGCGATTGCTCTTCGGGAAAGTCGGCATCGATCTCTTCGCCGGCCCGACTGAAACACTTGTCATCGCTGACGACAGCGCCGATGGCGAACTGGTGGCGACGGATCTGCTGGGGCAGGCCGAACACGGCGTAAATTCGCCTGCGGTTCTGATCACGAATTCCGAAAAGCTCGTCCGTGATACTCTGACCGAGATCGATCGTCTCCTGAAGATCCTGCCCACAGCCGCGATTGCAGCAAAAGCATGGGAGGACTTCGGGGAAATCATTCTCTGTGACACGGTCGACGAGATGGTCGCCGAAGGTGACCGGCTTGCTTCCGAGCACGTCCAGATCCTGACGCGCGATCCCGACTACTTCCTTAACAACATGAGGAACTACGGCGCGCTGTTCCTGGGCGCCCGCACGAACGTCTCCTTCGGCGACAAGGTCATCGGCACCAATCATACGCTGCCGACGAACAGGGCTGCCCGCTACACAGGCGGTCTCTGGGTCGGCAAGTTCCTCAAGACCTGCACCTATCAGCGCATCGAGACGGACGAGGCATCCGCTCTGATCGGCCAATACGGCTCGCGACTTTGCCTCATGGAAGGATTTGCCGGCCACGCAGAGCAGTCGAACATCCGCGTTCGTCGCTACGGCCGCAAGAACGTCGGCTATGCCATGCCGGCGGACCCCAGCTAACAACTTCGCGCCAAGAACCCGCCAAGGGCCTGCGATCAACCGCAACCAGAGAGGAATACATAGATGTCAAAGTTTATTGCCAGTCTTGTCGCTGCCACGATGCTGGTGCCGGCGGCCGCGCGTGCGGAAGGCACGATCGAGGTTCTCCACCACTGGGTTTCCCAAAGCGAAGTCGACGCCTTGAACGTCATCCGCAAGGACCTGGAAACAAAGGGCTTCCAGTGGAAGGACTCCGCCGTCGGCGGCATGAGCGGCGCGAACGCGCAGCAGGCCCTGAGGTCACGTCTGACTTCGGGCGACCCTCCGGGCGCAATGCAATTCTTGGGTTGGGAAGGACCCCAGTGGGCCGAACAGGGTGTTGTTCGCGATCTGAACGACCTTGCCAAGGAAGGCGGGTGGCGTGAGGCGCTTCCCCCGCAACTGCTTACTTTCGTCACCTCCGGCGACGCGTTCATTGCGGCACCGATCAACATGCACCGTCAGAACTGGGTGTGGGCCAACAAGAAGATCTTCGACGAGGCCGGCATCGCGCCTCCCAGGACATGGGAGGAACTTATCGCTGCCGGTAAGAAGCTCAAGGAGAAAGGCGTCACGCCGGTCGCGATGGGCGACGAGGCCTGGCAGATCGGGATCATCTTCGATGCACTGCTGTCGGACTTGAACGGCCCCGAATTCTACAAGAAGGTCGCAATCGACCTCGATCCGGCGGCGCTGAACAGTCCGGAAATGACCAAGGTCTTCGACACGCTGCGCGAGGTCCGTGGCCTCGTCGACGACAATTTCGTCGGCCGAGACTGGGCCGTGGCGACCGGCATGGTCATCAACGGCGAAGCCGCGATGCAGTTCATGGGAGACTGGGCAAAAGGCGAGTTCCTCGCCAAGGGCCTGAAGCCGAACGCAGACTTCTACTGCTTCGCCACGCCAGCCAAGGTTTCCTCGTTCCAGTACGTCATCGACAGCTTCGGCATGTTCACGGTGAAGGACGAGACTGTCCAGAAAGCCCAGGTGGCTCTCGCCGAAACGATCATGGACCCCAAGGTTCAGAAGGGCTTCAACCTGATCAAGGGTTCCATCCCGGCTCGAACGGACGTTTCCGTGGACGATTTCGACGAGTGCGCAAAGCGCGGCTTTAACGAACGTGCCGAAGCCATAAAGGCGGGCAGCATGCTGGGCGCGATGACGCACGGTTTTGCCGCCAAGCCGGAATTCGCATCTGTCTTTGGCGATGTGGCTGCCCAATTCTTTGTCGGCAACATGTCTTCGGAGGACGCAGTGAAGATGCTTGTCGAAGGAATCGACAACGCCCGCTGACGCAGCCGGCCGGGTGCCCAGCACCCGGCCCACCTCGAAGGATTCGGTCATCGGAGCTAGCTCATGAACGCCGCCAAGAGTTTTTCATCACGATTGGCAGGCTGGCTTCCACGCATTGTCGTCGCTCCCAGCCTGCTGATCGTCATCGTCACGGTCTACCTGTTCATACTTTGGACAGGAGTGATCTCGTTCACCTCCTCGAAGTTCGTACCGGTCTACGACTTCGCGGGTTTCGAGCAATTCGTTCGGTTGTGGGCGACGCCGCGCTGGCACACCGCCGTCGCGAACCTCTTTATCTTCTCCGCGCTGTTCCTGATGCTCTCGACGGGCATCGGCCTGCTCATGGCAATTCTGCTCGACCAGAACATTCGAGCGGAAGGATTCTTTAGGGCGGTCTACCTTTATCCGATGGCGCTATCGTTCATCGTCACCGGGACGGCATGGAAGTGGATCATGAATCCCGGTCTCGGCATCCAGAAGGTCGTCAACGAACTCGGCTGGACGAGCTTCACGTTCGACTGGATCACTGATCCCAACATGGCGATCTACACGGTCGTGATTGCTGGCGTCTGGCAATCCTCGGGTTTCGCCATGGCGATTTTCCTGGCCGGTCTCAGAGGGATCGACAACTCGGTCATTAAGGCCGCGCAGATCGAAGGAGCCAGCCTCCCGCTCATCTACCGGCAGATCATCATCCCGATGCTGCGGCCGGCGATGCTGAGCGTAATTGTCCTTCTGAGCTACATCGCCATCAAGAGCTTCGACCTGGTGCTGGCGCTCACCAACGGTGGCCCCGGTTCAGCGACTGAGCTTCCCTCAACCTTCATGTTCTCGGCGACGTTCCGCAGGAACCAGATGGGGGTCGGAGCGGCGAGCGCCATCATGATGCTCATGACCGTCGCGGCAATCATCATCCCCTACCTCTATTCAGAACTCCGGGAGCGCAACAATGGCTAACGCCCTCGCGCAGCAGAAACCAATTGCGGAAACCCTCCAACGACAAAACCGGATGCGTCTGGGTCGCGTGTTCATCTATGGCCCACTCGCTGTCATGGCAGTGCTCTATCTGATGCCTCTTTGGGTTATGGTCGTGACATCGCTCAAGCCGCTCGACGAAATCTACGGCGGCTCCTTTATAGGGCTGCCGCAGACCATCACCCTCGATGCCTGGCGTTCCGCCTGGTCGCAGGCCTGCATCGGTACCGAGTGCACCGGCCTCAGACCCTATTTCGTGAACTCGCTGCTGATGGTCATTCCGGCCGTCGTCCTGTCGACAGGCATCGGCGCCATCAACGGCTACATCCTGACGAAGTGGCGATTTCCGGGCGCGAACTTTGTGTTCGGCTTGCTGCTCTTCGGATGCTTCCTGCCCTATCAGGCGATCCTGATCCCGATGGCGCGAACGCTCGGCCTGCTCGGCCTCGCCGGCAGCATTCCTGGCCTCGTATTCGTCCATGTCGCCTACGGCATCTGCTTCACCACGCTGTTTTTCCGCAACTATTTCGTCTCGTTGCCGGACGAACTCACCAAAGCGGCCATGGTGGATGGAGCAGGCTTCTTCAGAATCTTCTGGAGCGTCATCCTGCCCACGTCGATTCCGATCATCGTGGTCTCCTGTATCTGGCAGTTCACGCAGATCTGGAACGACTTCCTGTTCGGTGTCTCGTTCACATCCGGCGGCAACAGCCCGATAACGGTCGCGCTCAACAACATCGTCAACGTGACCACCGGGCGCAAACAGTACAACGTCGACATGGCCGCCGCCATGATCGCCGCTATCCCCACTCTTTTGGTCTACATCGTCGCAGGACGCTACTTCGTCCGCGGACTGACGGCCGGCGCTGTGAAAGGCTGATCCAATGTCCACTCTTGAAATCGATCGCGTTCGCAAGACTTACGGCAATCTCGAAGTCCTCAAGGAGGTGAGTATCTCCATTGGCACTGGCGATTTCCTCGTCCTTCTTGGTCCTTCCGGGTGTGGAAAGTCTACCCTCCTAAGCATGATAGCCGGGCTGGAAAACATCTCGGGCGGCGAGGTCCGGATTGCCGGAAAGGTTGTTAACGAGCTGTCGCCGAAAGATCGCGACATCGCGATGGTCTTCCAATCCTACGCGCTTTACCCGACGATGACGGTTCGACAGAATATCGAATTCGGCATGAAGATCCGCGGGGTGCCGCCAGCTCAGCGCGATAAGGCCGTTCGATCAGCCGCCGATCTTCTGCAGATCACGCATCTCCTGGATCGCAAGCCGTCGCAATTGTCGGGCGGCCAGCGTCAGCGCGTTGCAATGGGACGCGCCATCGTGCGCCAACCCAAGCTGTTCCTGTTCGACGAGCCGTTGTCGAACCTCGACGCGAAGCTGCGCGTCGATATGCGCACCGAGATCAAGCGCCTGCACGCGCGGCTCGGCACGACGATCGTCTACGTCACGCACGACCAGATCGAAGCGATGACGCTGGCGACCCGCGTGGCCGTCATGAAGGGCGGTGTGGTCCAGCAGCTCGACGATCCCCAGACGGTCTATGACCGGCCGGCGAACGTTTATGTTGCAAAGTTCGTCGGCTCGCCGTCCATGAACATCATTCCCGGCAGGATCGAAGTCGAAGGCACGACCGCGACCGCGATCATCGACGTTGCCAACCGGCGGGCAGCGCGGATACCAGGAATCAGTCTGTCCGGTCAGGCTGCTTCCAAATATGCGAACCGCAAGGTTCTCATCGGCATCCGGCCCGAAATGTTCAGTGTCGGAAATGGGCAGGCGCAAGGTGCAGTTTCGGTGGACGTTGACGTGGTGGAGCCCACCGGCCCGGATACGCTTGCCGTGTTCCATCTCGGCGGCGTGGAAGTCACGGCCCGTCTGCCGCCAAAGCAGGTCAATGCACGCACCTCAGCCACGCTCGCCGTCGATACTTCGAAAATCGTCCTCTTCGATCCGGACAGCGAAGAGCTGATCAATTGACAGGATGTTTAATGGACCAGACAGCGGACATTGTAATAATCGGGTCGGGGATCGGCGGCAGCTCTCTCGCCTATAGTCTTGCGGGCTCGGGAAAGCGCATCGTCATTCTCGAACGCGGGGAGTACCTGAAGGACACCCCCGAGGCTCGGGATGACGTGGCCATTTTCCAGAAGGGCTTCTACCGGTCGACCGAAGAATGGGTGGGTACCGATGGCGAGTCGTTCCTGCCGGGCAACTACTACTATGTCGGTGGCAATTCCAAGTTCTTCGGGGCGGTGATGTACCGTTACCGGGCCGAGGACTTCGAGCCCCGTCCGCATATGGAAGGCCGCTCGCCTGGCTGGCCATTAGGCTATGCCGATATGGAGCCCTGGTATCAGCGGGCAGAGGAAATCTATGGCGTCCGTGGTGCGGCCGGCGAGGATCCGACGGAGCCGCCGCGATCGCATCCGTATCGCTTCCCGGCTGTTCCCGACGAACCGGCCATTGCCGCGGTGCGGGCAAGGTTGCGCAGGGCCGGCGTCCACCCGGCAAGCCTGCCGCTGGCGATCGATATCGAGGAGTGGCTTCGACGCGGGAAGACAGGGTGGGATGCGTTCCCGAATACCGGACGCGGTAAGATCGACGCGGAAGTCGGTCCGCTTGCCAGTGCACTGGCGCACCCGAACGTGAGCGTCATTACGGGCGCAAATGTGGTGCGGCTGGAAACTGATCCGCTCGGCACGAAAGTGACGGCCGCCGTTTATATCAAGGATGGTGTGGAGCAGCGGATCGGCGCCGAAATTTTTGCAGTGGCTGCCGGTGCGGTTCAGTCGGCCGCCCTACTGCTGAGATCTGGCAATAGCACGCATCCCCGAGGCCTCGGCAATAGCTCCGACCAACTTGGCCGCAACTTCATGAATCACAACACGACTGCGATGCTGGCGATCGATCCAAGATCACCCAACACCGCCGTCTATCAGAAGACGTTGGCCTTCAACGATTTCTACAACAAGGACCCCGATACGGGCTTCCCGCTGGGCAATGTTCAACTGCTGGGCCATATCACCGGCAATATCCTCAAGGCGCAAACGCCGTCGGTGCCGGCCTGGATGTCAAGGCTCATGGCGCGTTATGCCTATGGTTGGTTTCTCACAAGCGAGGACCTTCCCAATCCAGACAGCCGAGTAATGGTGAAGGACGGCAGGGTCGTAATGCATTGGGTGCGCTCAAATATGCGTGCCCACGAAGCGCTGATCAAAAGAACCCGCGACGTCATGCGTAGGGCAGGCTTTCCGATAGTCCTGACGCGCACGTTCGGACGGAAGACGACCTCTCACCAATGCGGTACCGCCCAAATGGGAACTGACCCGCAAGCGTCGGTTGTCGATCTCGATTGCCGCAGCCACGACGTGGAGAATCTGTACGTCACCGACGCGTCGGTCTTACCTACTTCGGCTGCCGTCAATCCGGCACTGACGGTCGCTGCGCTCGCTATCAAGGCAGGCAATTCGATCTCAAGGGGGCGTTGATGGCACGCTGGGACATTGGGTCGGCGGTTTTCGGACTTCGCTCGCGGCAGCCGGACGAGGTCAACACGTACGATTACATCGTCGTGGGCGGAGGCTCGACCGGCTGTGTCGTGGCCTCGCGTCTCTCGGAGGACCCCGCTGTTAGCGTATTGCTCATCGAGGAGGGGCCGCGCGACCACAATCCCTACATTCACATTCCCGGCGCCTACTACAAAACGGCGCAGGGTGACTTGTTGAAGCGCATTCACTGGGAACCGATGGCCGATCAGGCACGTGATGAAAAGCCGACCATGGTACAGGCGAGGGTGCTTGGCGGCGGCAGCTCCGTCAACGCGATGATCTACATTCGTGGCGTGCCGTCCGATTATGAGCAGTGGGTCAACCTGGGTGCTGAAGGCTGGGGCTATGCCGATGTCCTGCCGTTCTTCATGCGCGCCGAGGACAACAATCGCTTTTGCAACGGAGTCCATGGCGTCGGGGGGCCCCTCGGAGTTTCGGATATCGACTATATTCATCCCCTGACCCGCGCCTGGTTGCAGGCCTGCCAGCAGGCGGGGCTTCCTTACAACCCCGACTTCAATTCAGGAAATCCGGCCGGTTGCGGCCTGTATCAGATAACGTCCCGCAACGGGCGCCGCAGCTCTGCCGCGGTTGCCTATCTCAACCCGGCCCGCAAACGGAGCAACCTGCGTATCGAGACTGGGACTACGGCTACGCGCGTGATAGTTGAGAAGGGACGCGCAGTCGGTGTCGAATGCGTGAGGGGCAAACGCACCCTGGTCTATAGGGCCGAGCAGGAAGTCGTCCTCTCCGCCGGGGCGATTGGCACGCCCAAGCTCCTGATGCTGTCCGGGATCGGTCCCGAAGACCAGATCAGACGCCAGGGCATAGACCTCCAGGCGGACCTGCCCGGCGTGGGCCAGAACCTGCAGGATCACATCGAAATCTCGTTGGTCTACCAGCTCAACGGACCTCACAGCTATGACAAGTATAAAAAGCCTCTCTGGAAGGCGGCGGCGGGTCTGAACTACGCCCTCTTCCGTGGCGGACCCGCGTCATCGAACCTGATTGAAGGCGGCGCATTCTGGTGGGGCGACAAGGCAGAGATGACCCCTGATATCCAATACTTCATGGTCGTTGGCGCGGGCATCGAGGAGGGGGTCGATGCAGTGCCGGGCGGTAACGGATGCACGGTCAATCTGGGGCAGATCAGACCCCGCTCCAGAGGTGAGGTGACGCTCGCTAGCGCTGACCCGACGGCAAATCCGCGCGTAGCGCCGCGCTACTTCTCGGACCCGTACGATCTCGACGCCATCACCGACGGAACAATGACCGCGCTCGACATCATGGCGCAGCCGGCAATCGCGCGATACGTCGCCGCCCGGCACACGCCGTCGCCGTCTCTCAAGTCGCGCGAGCACATCAGAGCTTTTTGTCTCAAGGACGCCCACGCCGCCTTGCACCCTTCTGGGACATGCCGCATGGGCCAGGACGAGATGGCGGTGGTCGATTCTCAGCTTCGAGTGAGAGGGATCGACGGACTGCGGGTCGCTGATGCCTCGGTCATGCCAACGCTGATCTCGGGCAACCCCAACGCCGTCTGCATCATGATCGGCGAGCGTGCGGCCGATTTCCTGCGCTTAGAAACCGCGCAGAGACATCAAAAGGATCACGGCTTATGACCCTCACACTCGATCAGGACGCCAGGGCAATACTCCTGCCGGCGTTCGATAATCTGGATTTTGCGGACGTCATGGAACCGTTTCTGGAAAAGGGCGGCCGTTCCATTCTGATCGGGGAAACTCGGGCCGAGTACGTGGCTCGAGAGATGTCAAAAGAAAGACTCGCCACGGAGACCCCGGATATCTTTCGAACCGCTGTCGACAGGCTCCGGGCTGGATGTCCCGAGCTCATAGTCGCCGTCGACCAAGAGTTGGGCGGCATCCAGAGGCTGGAAGGGCTTGTCTGTGCGCTCCCCGCCTTGCAAGACGCGGGCGCGTTGTCTGAGAACGTGCTCGCCGAACGTTGCCAACAAGTCGCGGCAGCCGCTTGCGAGCTCGGCGTCACGATGTTCCTGGCGCCGATCGCAGACGTCGTCGACGGCCGAAATCCATGGCTGCACAACCGGACGATGGGCAGGGATGCGCAAACCGTCGCGAGGCTTGCCGCGGCGTACGTCAAGGGCGTCCAGAAGGCGGGGATCATTGCAGTGACGAAGCACTTTCCGGGCTTCAACGATCTCGAAGCTGACCCCGCGCTGGTCGATGTTTCGCTAGGAACGACACTCGACCGTATTCTCGCAAGTGCCCTGCCGTTCAGGGCTGCGATCGAGGCTGGGACGAAAGCGGTGATGACAGGCCCCGCGCCCGTCGCCGCGCTCGACGCACAAAATGCTGCCAGCACGTCAGCGGCCGTGATCGCCCTGTTGCGCGGGCACTTCGGCTTCAAGGGCCTCGTCGTCAGCGACGATCTTGACGCTCCTGCCACGATGCGTGGCGCATCGCTTCTGGACACCGCGATCGCCTCCCTCAATGCAGGGGTCGACCTCCTGCTCGTCGGAGGAGGGCCACACATCCACGCCTTGTCCGACGGCATCGCAGACGCAGTGCGGGCTGGGCGTCTTTCTGCCGAGCGGTTGGCGGACGCGGCGCGCCGCGTGAGGGAAATCGCCGCTGGACGTTGAACGAACGGTACCGGATTGCTCGCCGGGCTTCTCCGGCGGGTGCGTAGCAAAAAGCCCTCGAGAACATTCGTGGGTCGACACGCAGTCGATTGCAGTCAACGCGCCTGCGGTAGAGCGGATCGCCAACTGCCGCAAGCTGCCTGTGCGGCTATGTTAGCCGTCCAAAGCGAGCACACGGAACATTGCCAACGAGCTGTCCAGGGTCGTGGTGATTGGGTTCCGCAAGCGTTGCACTGGCCACTCAGCGAGGAGTCCGCATTAAGCCCATGCCAACCAATCCCTCTGCGATCAGACGGGACAGGAGATAGTTGTCGAGCCGCTCACGATAATTGGTGGATGCTTCAGTGAGCAGTTCCGTGCGGAAAAAACCAGGATTGACGATCATTGTCTGGATGCCGAATGGATCGACTTCGGCCTGTAGCGCTTCCATCCAGCCATCGAGGCCGAACTTTGACGCCGAGTAGGCCGAGTTGAACTCGGAACCCATCAATCCGGCTGATGAAGAGATGGAAATGACCTTGCCCGAGCGCAGCTTTCGCATGGCCGGAAGAAAGGCGCGGGTCACGTTTATGGGACCACCAAGGCTGGTACTGAGCTGCAGCTCCATCTGTTCGGGAGACAGCTCCTCGAAATACCCGGCGTAGAAGCTCGCCGCGTTGTTGACCAGCACGTCAATCCGTCCGAACCGCTCGAGCGTCGCCTGTGCGGCGGCTTCCGCATCCGCTGCGCTGCTCACATCGAGCTTAACGAGTCCCACCAAGACACCATGGGCTTTGACATCATAGTGCGCAATCAATCGCCAGATTGCATTATTCTCGTGAGCCAGTCGGCGAAAATCCTCGCCAAGCGCCGTTGGCTGCCAGATTTCGGATAAGCCAGGTAGTGCCCGATGTAGCGCGTGTCGCGACACCTGCCTGCGAAGGGCCGCACCAGTTTTCCGTTGTCCAATTCGCGCCGCGCCAGCACGTCCGATTCAAGTGCGACACCCAACCCGTTAGCGGCGGCGTCTACCGCAAGGAAGCTCCTGTCGAAGCTCATCGTTGGAGCAGGAGGTGGCCCGAGGTTGTTCGCCTCGAACCAGTCGATCCATTGGATGCGCTTCAGATCGCTGCGTATGAGTGGCTGTCGTACGAGGTCACGGGGCGATTTGAGTTCCTTGGCCATCTCCGGCGAACAGAGGGGAGCGACGATCTCCTCTCCGAGGGAAATAACGATGAGGTCCTCGCGATCCAGAGGCTCGCCATAGACGATATCCGCATCGAAAAGATCGTCTACGAAGCGGGCATAGTTCGTGCTGGCGGCGAACCTCACTTCGATGCCGGGGTTCTCTTTCAGGAATAGCGGCAGGCGCGGTGACAGAACTTGAGCGGCGAAACTCGGCGCGCAATGGACGCGCAGCAACTGCGCCTTTTTGGATGAAATAAGTTCAACACCATGGCGCAGCTCCTCAAAGGCATTGGAAGCATGGGTGAGCAGCGTCTGGCCTGCCAGCGTCAGCTCGACATTGCGCGTTGTCCGCTCGAAAAGACTGGCGCCGAGGTCACGCTCAAGTCGCACTATCGCATGACTGATCGCGCTCGGCGAAAGCCTGAGCTCCTCGGCTGCCGCTCGAAAGGAGCCGAGGCGGGCGGCCGATTCGAAGATGCGCATGGCGGAAAGCGAAATCATGTTCAGCATCGGATTAGTGAAGCAGAGTCATCTACCGATGTAAACTTGGCGTTTGCAGCAGACCGCTCGTTCATTCAATTCTCTCCCCATCGAAGCGGCGGACCGCCACGCGGACGAAGAGGACCAGAGGCTTCGGGAGGAGGAGACCTGTATGCTACTGCGAGGAAAGACCGCGGTCATTTCGGGAGCGGCAAGCAAGCGCGGTATCGGTCGCGCCACGGCCGAGCTTTTTGCGGAGAATGGTGCCAGAGTCGCCATCCTGGACATCGATGCCGAGGCCGCGAGCGAAGCGGCGTCGACCCTGGCACCGGTTGAGCGCGGCAGTCACATTGGTCTCGGCTGCGACGTCACCGATCGGGCGTCGTGCAAGGATGCGGCGGAGGCGGCAATCGAGGCGTTCGGCGCCATCGACGTGCTCATCAACAACGCCGGTGTCACGCAGCCCGTGAAGACGCTCGAGATTTCCGAAGAGGATTGGCAGCGCATCGTTGCGGTCAACATGACCGGCGTATTGAACCTCAGCCAGTCCTTTATCCCGAACATGCGCGACAATGGCGGCGGATCAATTGCCTGCATGTCGTCGGTCTCTGCCCAGCGTGGAGGCGGCATTTTCGGCGGTCCGCACTATTCGGCGGCCAAGGCCGGCGTTCTTGGTCTCGCGAAGGCGATGGCGCGCGAATTCGGCCCGGCAGGCATTCGCGTCAATTCTGTAACCCCCGGCCTCATCCAGACTGATATCACCGGCGGCAAGCTGTCCGAGGAGATGCGTTCCGACATCATCAGGGGCATCCCGTTGAACAGGCTCGGCGAGGCACGCGACGTCGCCAGCATCTATCTGTTTCTCGCCTCCGACCTGTCGGCCTATGTCACCGGCGCCGTGATCGACGTCAACGGCGGAATGCTGATCCACTGAGCTCCGACAAGGCCTCCATCATAAATCGGAAGGAAGGTAGGAATGGCCGAGATTGGTCATAATGTGAGCTTGAGCGAGCGCGCAAGGCGCATCCGCCGCAACGCGCTCCGGATGGGAGAGGTCCAAGGCCAGGGCTATATCGCGCAGGCGCTTGGTGTCGCCGATGTACTCGCCGTGTCCTACTTCCACGCCACCAGCTATCGCCCGGAAGATCCGGAGTGGGAAGGCCGCGACCGGTTTCTGCTTTCGATCGGCCACTACGCGATCGCGCTCTATGCCGCCTTGATCGAGGCGAAGATCATTCCCGAAGATGAGCTCGGGACCTACGGCATGGACGACAGCCGGCTGCCGATGTCCGGCATGGCTACCTATACGCCGGGCATGGAGATCACCGGCGGGTCGCTCGGCCACGGACTTGGCATTGCTGTCGGCATGTCCCTGGCGTTGAAGCGCAAGGGCTCAAAATCGTTTGTCTACAATCTCTTCTCGGACGGCGAACTGGACGAGGGCTCCACCTGGGAAGCGGCGATGTCGGCCGGCTCCTACAAGCTCGACAACCTGATCGGCATCGTCGATGTCAACCAGATGCAAGCCGACGGGCCTTCTCTCGGGGTGATGAACTTCGAACCGCTCGTACCGAAGTTCGAGGCCTTCGGTTGGTTCGTGCAGCGCGTCGACGGAAACGAAATCGACGCACTGGTCAAGGCGTTCGATGCTGCCCGCCACCACGACGGCGCACAGCCGCGCATGATCATCTGCGACACGAAAATGGCGAAGGGCGTGCCATTCCTGGAGGCGCGCGAGCGCAACCACTTCCTGCGGGTCGAGCCGCATGAATGGGCCGAAGCCCTGAAGATCATCGACGCAGGAGCCGTGGCATGAGGCGTTCCAAATACATTCGGCCGGAGCACTTGCTGAACAACGGCGACAGACCGCGGCTTACGACTTCAGCGATGATCGCGTCCATTGCCGGGCCGGACCAGCCGACGAAGCCGGCACCTTTCGGGCACACGCTGGCAGCGATAGCAGACAGGGACCCTCGTATTGTCGGCCTTTCCGCCGATCTGGCGAAATACACCGATCTGCATATCTTCCGCGCCGCCCACCCGGACCGATTCTACCAGATGGGGATGGCCGAGCAGCTTCTGATGATGGCGGCTGCCGGCATGGCGAGGGAAGGTTTCCAGCCGTGGGTCACCACCTATGCGGTCTTTGCCTCCCGTCGCGCCTACGACTTCATCTGCCTCGCGATCGCCGAGGAGATGCTGGACGTAAAGATCGTCTGCGCGCTTCCCGGCCTCACGACCGGCTACGGGCCGAGCCATCAGGCAACCGAGGACTTAGCGATGTTCCGCGGCATGCCGAACCTGACGATCATCGATCCTTGCGATGCGCACGAAATCGAGCAGGCGGTGCCGGCGATCGCCGCCCACAAGGGCCCGGTCTACATGCGGCTGCTGCGCGGCAACGTACCGCTCGTGCTCGACGAGTACGGCTACGAGTTCGAACTCGGGAAGGCGAAACTGATCCGGGACGGACAGGATACGCTGATCATTTCGTCCGGCCTCATGACGATGCGGGCGCTTGAAGCCGCCAAGGAACTCCAGAAGGGCGGTGTGGATGCGGCCGTGCTGCACGTTCCCACCATCAAACCGCTCGACGAGGCGACGATCCTTGCGGAGTGCCGAAGAGGTGGGCGCCTCGTCGTCGTTGCCGAGAACCACACCGTGATCGGCGGGCTTGGCGAGGCCGTGGCCGCTACGCTCATGCGCTCGGACGTCCGCCCCCCAGCCTTCCGCCAAATCGCACTACCGGATCAGTTCCTGGAGGCGGGTGCCCTGCCGACGCTGCACGATCAGTACGGGTTCTCCACGGGCAAGGTGGTGTCAGCGATCAAAGGTTGGCTCGACGAATAGTGGAGATCCGGCTTGGAGGAGCTGGATCGCCTTCAAAATGTAAGCACTTGAGGAGGAGACAATGAGCTTGCAACTTCATAGACGTACGTTTCTCGCATCGGTCGCGGCAGCGCTTGCCGCGCCCGCGCTCGTCAGCACCATCCGACCCGCCAGGGCCGAAACGACGTTGACGCTCGGTCACGGCGCCGCGCCGGGAAATCCACGGACCGTCGCCGCCGCCAAGTTTGCAGAGCTGGTGGCCGAGAAGACGTCGGGACGCGTGAAGATCAATGTCGCGGGAGCCGAGACGCTCGGCAGCGACGCGGCCATGTTGACGAGCCTGCGCACCGGGGCATTGGACTTCACGGCAAACAGCCAGGGCGCCACCTCGGCTCTGGTGCCGGAGCTGGCGGCCCTCGGCTTGCCTTTCCTGTTCGCGAGCACCGAGAAGGCGATGAAGCTTCTCAACGGGGCCGTCGGACAGGAGCTCAACAAGCGTTTCGAGGCGGTCGGCGTCGTTCCGCTCGACTGGTGGGACAACGGCATCCGCCACCTCACCAATTCGAAGCGAAAGGTCGTCGCGCCCGCCGATGTTTCCGGCATGAAGATACGCACGCCGGCGGATCCGATGACCATCGACATTTTTGAGTCGCTCGGCGCGACCACCGAGCAGATCGCCTTTGGAGAGCTCTACATCGCCCTGCAGCAGGGCGTCGTCGACGGACAGGAGAATCCACTCGCCAACATCGAGAGTTCGAAGCTCTACGAGGTCAACCGCTACATCAGCCTGACCGCGCACAAGTGGGAGTCGACACCGTTTCTGATGTCGAAGATCGCCGAGGCGCGGCTTGGAGGTGACCTCGAACCGGTGAGGGTGGCAGCCAAGGAGGCCGGCGACCTGCAGCGAAAACTCTCCGCCGAGAAGGCTTCGGAGGTCCTGGCCGCCTTCAAGAGCAACGCAAATATTGAAGTCGCCGAGGTCGATCGCGAGGCGTTCGTGAAGGCGACGGCTCCCGTTGCCGAAATCTGGAAGAAGAAGCCGTTCGGCGATTTCGTCAGCCAGATCGAAGCGGAGGCGAGGGCGTAACCGTCCTCGCCAAGCCGGAGCCTCGCCATGCTTATGCTGTTGCAGCTCGTCGACGTCGTCGAGAAGGTCATCGTGCGGCTCGCCCGCTTCGTCGTGATAGCGAGCGGGATCGCGCTCACCCTCGTCACCACGGGCAATGTGATCGCCCGCTATACCCTGAGCGGCGGCTTCTCCTTCGCGCAGGAGCTACCGATGCTGATCTTCCCCTGGTTCATTCTGGCAGGGATCGTGCTGGCCGCACACGTCGGCGGACACATGGCCGTCGAATGGCTCTACGACAAGCTGGGACAGCGGCTTCGTATTGCCGCCTTCGTGCTCGCTAGCGCGGCCAGCGCCTCAGCCTTCCTGGTGCTCAGCTATCAGGCAATGGTCGTCGCGGAGATCGCGGGCGTGGAACACAGTCCCGTGCTGCAACTGCCAAACAGCGTCGGATACTACTCGCTGGCTGTCGGCGCCTTCCTCGTCGCTATCGTCACGGTCTCCGTCGCGGTGAGGGTGCTTCGTTTCGGCTGGGAACAGCGGACCAAGGTCGGGGCAGAGGAGATGCCGCTATGACGCTGATAATGATCATCTCGTTCTGCATTCTCATGGTGCTGGCCGTGCCGGTGGGCTACGCGCTCATTATTGCGGCGGGCGTCGGTGTGCTTTTCAATGGCTACGTGCCGCTTTCCGTGGTTGCACAGCAGGTTTACGACCAGACCCAGTCCTTTCCCATGCTGGCGCTGCCGTTTTTCATGCTGGCTGGGACGCTGATGCTTGGCGGTGAACTCGGCCGGCAGCTCCTGGCGCTTGCGTCGAAGGCGATGCAGCGCTGGCGCGGAGGCCCGTTGTCGACGACGGTCGTCTCCTCGGTCGTCTTTGGCGGCGTATCGGGCTCGGCTGTTGCGAATGCCAGTGCGCTAGGATCGGTGCTCATTCCGTGGCAGAAGAGGCAGGGTTATCCGCCGGCGCTCTGCGCCGCGAACAATGCGACCTCGGCAGTCATTGACGTGCTGATCCCGCCGTCGATCCCGATGATCCTCTATTCGCTCATCAGCGGTGTCAGCGTCGGCAACCTGTTCCTGGCGGGTATTGTTCCAGGACTCTTTATGGCAGCGAGCTTCGTCTTCGTCTGCTGGTTGGTGTCGATTCGGCGTGGCTACAGCACGCAAGCCGTGAAGGTGAAGAAAAGCGAGCTGGCGATGCTCGCGCTCAAGAGCTTTCCTGCAATTCTGCTGCCCATCCTGATCGTTCTGTTCCTGCGCTTCGGTTTCGCGACCCCGACCGAGGTGGCCGTGCTGTCGGTCGTGTACTCCCTTTTGCTGAGCCTGCTGTTTTACCGCGACCTGACCTGGACGCGGTTCTGCGAGAATGTGGTCGAGGCGGGCGTTGCGACCGGCGTGGTCATGCTCGTCATCATGGGAAGCGCTGCTGTCGGCTGGGTCCTCACCTTCGACCAGGCGCCGCAACAGATGGCGGCATGGGTGGCGGACAACATCTCGAGCCCCATCCTCATCATCCTGCTGATGAACATCCTGATGCTGATCGTCGGCATGCCGCTCGACATGCCACCGGCAATCCTCCTGCTCGGCCCGATCTTCGTGCCTCTGGCGGACGCGATTGGCCTCGACCGTGTGCAACTCGGCCTGATGATGGTTATCAACCTGGGGATCGGCCTCTACACGCCGCCCATCGGGACGACTCTATTCATCTCTTCCTCGATCGCAAAGACACCGCTTGGTGCGACGACACGGGAGCTGTGGCCGTTTTTCGGCATGGCGATGCTTCTTCTGCTCGCCGTCAGCTTCATTCCCGGCCTGACGATCTATTGAGGGGAGAAGCGTGATGTCGAACGCACAACAATTCGTCCTATCGGTCAAAGGGCTGACCAAGTCCTACGGCGCTACTTCCGTGCTCAAGGGTGTCGATTTCTCGGTTGCTCGCGGCGAAGTCCACGCGCTCCTCGGAGGAAACGGCGCGGGCAAATCCACTTTGATCCGCGTCATCACGGGTTCGGCCTCCAAAGGTGAGGGCGAAATCATCTTTCGGGATCCTGCCGGTGCCGCTCGCACCGAAGCGGAGGGGCGGCGAAAGGTGGCGGTCGTTCATCAGGAGCTGGCGCTGTTGCCGCATCTGACGGTCGCCGAAAACATCGCCCTGCCGCATTTTCGAAAGGGTTTTGCACCGTTCAGCCGCAAGGGCGCGCTGCGGCACGCCCACGAGGCGCTGTCCATGATCGACCGCGATTTCGCGTCGGCCTCCGTTCATCGGCTTGTTGGCGACCTCAGCCTCCACGAAGGCCAAATGGTTGAGATCGCCCGCGCACTTTCTTCAGGCGCCGATTTGCTTCTGCTTGATGAACCCACGGCAAACCTGACCGCCGCCGAAACGGAGCGCCTGTTCTCGGTCCTGAGGCGGCTCACCCGCAATGCGGGGCTCTCGGTCGTCTTCGTGTCGCACCGAATGAGGGAGATCAGAGAGATTGCAGATGTCTGCACCATCATCCGCGACGGTCGTACGGTCGTGGACCGGGTGCCGACGGCAAGTCTCAGCGACGCGGCGATTGTCGAGAAGATGGGTCAGCTCGCCGCTTTCCATTCCGCCGAGCACGCGCCCCTCGCACGAGCGAGGGTCAGCGGCGAAGGCCTGACGGTATGGGAAGACGGGAACGAGCTGGAATTCGCGCCGGGCACCATAGTGGGGATTGCCGGTGCTCCCGTCGGACCACAAGCGCTGATCGATGCTCTCGTGGGCGCTGCCCGGTCGAAGCGCTGGACCGTCTCTCGTGCCAAATGGCCGACCCGGTTTTCTTCGCCGCGGGAGGCGGCCAGGCTCGGGGCCGGATTCGTCACCGGCGACAGGTCGCAGAAGGGCATACTTCACAGCCTGCCCATTCTCGACAATGTGCTGGCGTCTCGGCGCGTCGTTCGCGGCAGCCTGTTCGCGGGCGCCAGCGAGCGGATCGAATGTCTGGATCTGTTGCAGGCACTGAAGGTTAAAGCCGATTCGATCTGGGACCTGCCGAACACGCTCAGCGGCGGGACGCAGCAGAAGCTCCTCGTGGCGCGCTGGCTGGGCGTTCCCTCGCATCTCCTCGTTCTCGAGGAGCCAACACGCGGCGTCGACATCGGGACAAAAAAAGAAATCTATCAACTCATCCGGCAAATGGCGTCGACCGGCACGATCATCGTCTGGTGGTCCACGGAGAATGTTGAGCTTCTGGAGGTATGCGACAGGGTCATCGCCTTCGATACCGAGGGACGTTGTTCCGGCCTGATAGAGCATGGCGATTTAAGCGAGGACAGGCTCGCTGAACTGACGGGATTGGCGGCATGACACATACGACCACACAAGGCACGCAAGCGGCTGGTCAGACGCCTTCCGCAATCAGGCACCGTGAGAGCATCATCGGGACGTATCGCACCGAAGTTGCAATCGCCGTTGCAATCGCGCTTCTAGCGCTTGCCGTAGGCTCGCAGGTGCCGCAGGCGCTGAGCTGGGGCAACTTCGCCAACGTTACCCAAGCTGGAGCGCCGCTGATCATCATGTCACTCGGCGTGCTTCTCGTCGTCATCACTGGGGGCATCGATCTGTCCGTTGGCTCAGTCTTTTCGCTGACCGGCATGGTAACTGCGCAGGCCATGGCGTACGGCTATGGCGGCGTCGCGGCAAGCATGTTCGGCTTGGGCGTGGGCCTTGTGTTCGGCTCCATCAACGGCTTTCTAGTGACGATCGTAGGGCTCGCGCCCTTTGTGGTGACGCTGATCACATTCGCGGTTGCCGGCTCCCTTGCCTTTATCGTGACCAATGGTCGCTCTATGCCGATCCCAGATCCGGATTTCTGGCTCTTGAACAGTGGCAGCCTCATTCCAGGCCTGCCTAACTACATTCTGTTCTGCCTGGTCCTTCTGATAGCGATCGAAATCTTCCTGAAGAAGATGGTGGCCGGCCGGTGGTTCTACGCCGCAGGCAGCAGCGCCGCGGCAGCCTATCTGCTCGGAATTCCAGTCAAGCGCACCAAGTTCTTCGCCTATGTGGCCTCGTCGCTTCTGGCGTCTTTCTCCGGCCTGCTGACGATCTCCTATATTTTGAATGCCGAATCCACCGCCGGCTCGAGCCTCATGTTGCAAGCCATCGCAGCGGTGGTGATCGGCGGCGCGAGCCTCCTCGGTGGCACGGGGACCGCAGTGGGAGCCGTGCTCGGCGCTCTGATGATCACTGTCATTCAGAACGGCGTCAACCTGATCGGCATCAACAGTTTCTGGCAAGGCTCGGTGACGGGTCTCGCAATCCTGATCGCGGTCGTGATCGACCGCTTCAGCAAATCCCGGCGCGGGGCCGGCTGAGAGTGACATCGGCGTCCGCGCCGGTTCTTTTGGAGGAGAAAAGCATGAAGAACAAACTTACGACAGCGCTTATCTTGACTGCTGCCATTGTGGGAGCAGGAGTTGGCCTTACAGGCGTACAGGCGGAGGAGAAAAAGACGGTCGCCTACCTCGCGCCCTCGCTCGACATTTCTTACTGGCAATGGGTTGGCTACGGGGTAAAGAAAAAGGCCGAGGAACTCGGCATGGACTATGTCGAATACACGTCCGAAAACTCGCCCGCCAAGCAGATGGACAACGCCAGGACGGCGGTAACGAAGGGCGTGGATGCGATCGTGATCGGTCCGGTGAGTTCCACCAGCACGCCGCCACTGCTTGCCTACCTGAAGTCACAGAACATTCCGATCGCTTTCGCCGGCATTGGCCCCCAGCCCGGACAGACGGACTATACGTCGTCGGTTACCGCGAACAACTACGAGACCGGAAAGGCTCAAGGCAGTTTTGTCTGCAAGCTCGCCAAGGATCGCGGCGGAAGCAAGGTTGGCATGTTGTCGCTGCCGCAGGATCGGGAAAACGCCCAAAAGTACCTCAAGGGTGCCAAGGAAGCATTCGCGACCGACGGATGCGAGTTGGCGCAGATGCTCGAAACCCGCGGTCTGACGGTTAACGAGGCCGTCACGCAGGCGAACGACATGTTGACGGCGCATCCCGACATCAAGGCAATCTACGGCATGTATGACGAAGCCGGAACGGGCGCGGCCAAGATACTCGAGACGCGTGGCCTCACCGGCAAGGTGGGCATTGCCGTTGCAGACGGCAGCCCGACCACCATCGGTCTCCTGAAGGCGAACGCCATCCAGGGCATCTTCTTCCAGGAGGCAGTCGGACAGGGGCTCGATGGAACGCAACAGGTGTTCAATGCACTCACCGATGCGCCTGTTACGAAAGACCTGGCCTTGGTCATGCCGCTCGTCACCGCCGACAAGGTAGACTCGCCCGAAGCCAAGGCTGTCGTCGCTCGCGTCTTCCCGCCCAGCAACTGATATCGATAGGGTGTCGGGACTTGTCCGGGCACCCCCTGCCTCCCAATCGGAAACGTCAAACATGGATGACCTTCCTATCGTCGACCCCCATTTCCATCTCTGGGACTTGGACCACAACTACTATCCTTGGCTCTCCGACGGCGTGAAGCCGTCGGCTTTCGGCGACTATACCGTCATCAACAAGACCTACCTTATCGGTGATTTCCTTGCCGACGCGAAGAACCAGAACCTCGTCAAGGCGGTTCACCTCGACGTCGGTTATGATCCGAAGGATCCGGCCGGCGAGACGCGTTGGCTGCAAGGCGTGGCGGACAAGCATGGATTTCCGCATGGGATCGTCGGTTACGCTGACTTGCGGAAGCCGGATGTGGGCGAACTTCTCGACGAGCACATGCAATATGCGAACTTCCGCGGCATCCGCCAATCCATGAACTTCCACAAGGACCCGGCCAAGACCTACCTAACCCAGGCGGGGGTAAGCAGGACACCCGAATGGCGGCGGGGATTTCGTGAAATGGCCAAACGCAGACTGAGCTTCGATCTCCAGCTCTACTACTGGCAGATGGAGGAGTTCCTTGACCTCGCGCGCGATTTTCCGGACGTTCAGATCATTCTCAACCACACCGGCATGCAGGTCGACGGACCCGATCATTTCGAAGGTTGGTGTAAGGGAATGCGGTTGCTGTCGCAGGCGCCGAACGTCGCCTGCAAGATTTCCGGCCTTGGCATGGGTGACTGGACCTGGACGACGGCATCGATCCGGCCCTACGTCGAGGAAGCGATCGCCGCCTTTGGGTTGGAACGCTGCATGTTTGCTTCCAACTTCCCGGTGGACAAGCTGTTTTCCAGCTACGATGCAATCTTCAACGCCTTCAAGGACATCACGAAAGGCTACTCAGGCGATGAACGCGCCGGTCTCTTCCACGATAATGCGGTGCGGTTCTACCGTCTTTGATTCTGACGCAAAGACCCAGCGCTGCCAGGGCCAGGGATCGGGGCGGTCTGAAGCGAGGCACTGCTGCGCAAGCTGCACCCGTCGGCGAAGGTCTGCAATGACTCCAAAATTGAGACGATCATCGCCTTCACCGCAGGTGTCTGCTTCGGGTCGATCGTTCCGTTTCAGATTACGTCTCAGTCGGAACAGCAGTCATACTCAACATGCACTTTTAGAAATTTGCGGCCATGAATTCCCGTACTTCGTTGGCAATCCAATGCCTGAATGCGCGAACCTTCGGGTGATCTTGATCGCCTATCTGGTAAACAAGATCGTATCCCCATTCGACCTCCAGCATGGCTTGCGGGAATATCGACACAAGGCGGCCTGCCACAAGGTCTTCTGCGACCAGAACGCTCCGCCCCAGGGCCACGCCTTCACCCCGGATCGCCGCCTCGATGGACATGCTGCCGTGACTGTATCCGTGGGTCCTTGGATATGGCAAGTCCATCATCGCGAACCACCTTTCCCATGTCGTGGTCATGCCGATCTCGTGGATGAGCTGGCATTTGGCAAGCTCGCTGGGAGATCGAAGCCCACCGATGCGGTCGAGATAGTCCGGCGCACAGACCGGGGACACTGTCTCGTTCATGATGCGCTCGGCGGTCGCGAAGGGATATTGGCCGGCCCCATAACGCAGGGCCACATCGACGTGACCTGCCGCGATATCGATCGAAGCGTCGGTCACTTCGAGATGGACGTCGAAATCCGGATACCGAGCCATCAACCTGTGCAGTCGCGGTGTCAGCCATTTGCTTGCGAAGGAAACGCCCGAGCTGACGACGAGGCGCGTGGTGTCGTTCTTGCGGCGAACGTTTTCCGCCTCGCGTGCGAGTTCGGAGAGCAGACGGGTGACGGCACTGAAGAACGAGATGCCGGCGCAATGCTGTTGCTCGCAATCATGTGGGGCCTTTCAATTCCGATCACGAAGCGGGGCCTTGAATCGATCCCGCCTTTGACGCTCACCGCCATGCGTTTCCTCGTGGCGGTCCCATTGTTTCTGGTCTTGGCGGCAGGTCGGCTTCGTGTGCCGTGGCAAGCTGTCCCCAGCATCATAGCGCTCGGCGTGATGGGCATTACGCTGGGCAATGTCGCCCAGTCGTTCGGTGTACAAGGCACATCCGCGTCGGTCGGAACGATCATGTCCGCGACAATTCCGATCATTATCGTGATCTTCGCGGCGCTGCGTCTCAAGCAACCCGTGGCGGGTCGGCAGTGGATTGGATTGCTCGCAGCCTTCGGCGGCATTGCCCTGGTGGCGGTGGGAAGCGGATCGGAAGTTGACGACCTGTCCAGGACCACGGTCGCTGGCGTGGCTTGGATGCTCGTCTCGGCGGTTGCCATCGCCTTCTACTACATCTGGAGCGCCGAACTCACCGAGAAGTACGGCACCTTGCCCGTGGCGGCATGGAACGCTGTGGCCGGCCTGGTCGCGATCCTGCCTCTGGCCGGTTGGGAGATGACGCACGAACCCATGCAGATCACGATGCAAGCGCTATGGGCGACAGTGTATCTCGGTGTCATGGTGACGGTCGCGGGCCTGCTGTTGTGGTTGTATTTTTTGCGGGCTGTTCCGGCCCGGGTCGCGGCGAGCGTCCAGTATCTTCAGCCGGTCTTCGGGATTGCCGCTGCGTCGTTTCTGTTCGGCGATCGGCTCGGCCTGATGTTCGCGGCGGGCGTGGTCCTGATCTTGGGCGGTCTGGCGTTGGCGGTGGCCAACAGCGGCCAGCCCCCGAGGAAGCTGTAGCGCATGAGGCGCCTCCTCGAGGTCGAGCGGCCTCACATCACCAGCCGTCGCGAAAGCCTAGCAGCCTCTGGTACCGGACTTGCCGCCTGCGGTGGAGGTGGTCCTGAGGGAGGCGGAAAACAGAAAGCTGCTCTTCCTGCTGAATTGCGATGCGGAGCCGGTGGAGGTCACGTCCCTGCCTGCCGGGATCGAACTTTTGTCCGGCGATCCGGTGAACGAAGCGCTGAGGCTTCAGCCATATGGCTGTACTGTCATTCGCCTCAGATGAGGATCGTCACGCCAGAATTTCAAGATCACTTGGCAGCGGCGGCCGCAGCCGCCACCCTTCGCTACCCCGCTACGCGGCCCCCGGTTGGTTGATCGTTAGGAAGTGACGGACGACGGGCTTGCCTGGGCCAACATGGTAGGCGAGAACCTTCCCCTGTAGGTCGGCGTCGGCGTTGGACACCCTTTTGTGCTGGCGAAGATGCTCGGCCCAGGATTCCACCATGAACCATTCGACGATCTTCTGAGGGTCGGCCGAATCCTCGGTGACACCCCATCCGTAGGCACCATCGCGGCGACGTTCCTTGGAAAGGTGATCGATGGCATGTAGGAATGCGCTCCGATGCTGCTTCTCGACCTTGTACTCGATCAGGATCAGAACCGGGCCACGATCATGGGCGACGGGTTCGGCGACAAGAGGCTCGGGCCAGTGGTTCGACGGCACCATGTCGGCATCGCCGGCTGGAAGCTTCACGCGGTGCATGATGAACCCGGCGATGAGCAGGCCGATGGCTCCGATGATCAAGGTGGACTGGATGCCGACAGCCTCGCCGACCGCGCCCCACCCCAGGCTTCCAGCAGTCATCGCACCGTTGAACACGGTCAGGTACACAGCAAGACCACGACCGCGCACCCAGTTGGGCAGGACAGACTGCGCCGTGCCATTGAGCGTTGTCAGAGCGGTGATCCATGCACCACCGAGGAAGAGGAGGACGATAATGGCGACCCACTTCGGTGGAGCGAGAGCAAGGACTCCCATGACGGCTGCAGTGATCAGCGCAGCGCCGAGAAGCAGGCCGTCAGAACTCAGGCGTTCGCGCACCTTCGGCATGACCAAGGCTCCACCGATCGCACCAGCTCCGACCGCACCAAGGAGAATACCGTAGAAGCTGGCATCGCCTCCAAGCAGTTGCCGGGCAACGAGCGGGAGGAGCGCCCAGACGGCGCTGGCGAAGGCGAAGAAGATCGCGGCGCGCAGGAGGACGACGTGCAGTGGCGTGCTTGAGCGGGTGTAGCGAAGTCCGGCCCGAAACGCACCGAAGAAGTTCTCCTGGAGCGCGTCGTTTGCGTTCTTAGCCCGCGGCCACCAGACGAGAGCTGCGATCACCACGATGTAGCTGGCAACGTCCGCGCCATAGGTGATCCCGGCTCCAAGGGCTGCGAGAAGCAGGCCGCCCGCAGCAGGCCCGATGGAGCGAGCGATGTTGATGCCGAGCGAGTTCAGGGCTACCGCGCTCTTCACGTCCTCGCGTTTGACCAGTTCGGGAACAATGGCCTGCCATGTCGGCCCCATCAGAGCAGCGCCAATGCCGCCCAGGAAGGTCAGACCGATCAGCGCGCTGACCGACAGCATGCCCGTCTGGGACAGGACCATAAGCGAGATGCTGACGGATGCCAGCAGGAGCTGGACGGCGATCAGGAACCTGCGGCGATCGAGGATGTCGGTGAGAACACCCGCAGGAATTGCAAGCAGGAAGATCGGCAGGGTTCCGGCCGCCTGGACCATGGCGACCGCAGCCGGCGATGCCGAAAGATCCGTCATCAGCCAGGAGCTTGCGACGTCGCGCATGAAGCTTCCGGTATTGCCAAGGACGGTGGCGATCCAGAGAACCGCAAACACAGGCTGTGCGAGTGGCGCGAAGGTTCCGCCGGATGATTTTGTAGCGCTCATTTGCCTGCTCCCTTGGCGAGATCGGATGCGGCGACCAAGAGGAATGCGCCAGCGAGGCCAACATGTTCAAAGAAGGCGTTGGTCGCCATCATGCGGTCCATGCCGGGAGCCATCTCCCAGAAACGGAGGGCGATGAACGTTGCCATGAGCGTGAAGGCCGCGAGGGCCAATGCTCCAGCCCAACGGAAGAAGCCCGAGACCACCATGGCAGAAGCCGTCAGCTCGAACACGATGACGGCGACCGCGAAGAAGGCGGCTGGGTGGAGATCGAAGTGGTCCATTTCGGCCAGTGCGCCGTTGAAATCGAAGATCTTGGTAAGCGGGCCCTGGATGTAGGCGGTGCAGAGCGCAAGGAGCGACACGGTTCGCGTGACCGGAGAAGCGACGATGCGTGCAAGACTGCTCCGGACCGGATTCGACAAATGGGATTGGTGGGTCATATCTGCTCCTGCATGTTTGCCGATCTGATTGAGCGGCTGCGTTTGATGGAGCGATATTGGCGGGTTACCGTCTTGCCAACAATTGCAGCAGTCGTTTCGATTTAATTGCGGTTTCTGAAATTATCGGGACGGTCGCTCGGGCGGCGGCGTGGCCGCCCCAGCGCAAAGCTGAGTTTAGACCGCCCAGCAGGAGCAGCCGAGTGCGCCGAAGAATCCCTTGAGGTCGGCGATCGGAAGTTTGGATGTCCAAGCCCCGGCATGGTCATGGCCGTGCACGCCGCAATCGCTGGCGCATCCGCATGTGGAGATCGCCGTGCGGCGCAAGGAGCGAGCGCCTGCGCCTTCCGGTTCACCCCAGGCCGCATAACCGCCGAACTTGCGGACAGGAGACCAGTCGGGCATCGCAGGCGGGATGTCGTTCTCGTCGAGCGTCTTGAAGTCGCCCGCGCCGTAGACGATCTTGCCACCGACCATGGTCAGTTCCGACACGAGGAAGGAGATCTCATCCTCTGCGCAGGAGAAGAAGTCCTTGTTGGGAACCACGAGGTCCGCGAACTGGCCCTTCTCGATACGGCCCTTCTTGCCCTCTTCGTTCGAGAACCATGTGACCTTTTCGGTCCACATGCGCAGCGCCGTCTCGCGATCGAGGCAGTTTGCACGCGGGTAGATCTGCATTCCGCCGACTGTCTTGCCGGTCACCATCCAGGAGAGCGAGACCCACGGATTGTAGGAAGCAACGCGCGTCGCATCCGTACCTGCGGAGACATTTACGCCCTTGTCGAGCATGCGCTTGATCGGCGGAGTGGCTTCCGCCACTCCATGGCCGTAACGCTCGACGAAGTATTCGCCCTGATAGGCCATGCGGTGCTGCGTGGCGATGCCGCCACCGAGTGCGGCGATGCGGTCGATCGAGCGATCCGAGATGGTTTCGGCATGGTCAAAGAACCAGTTCAGTCCTTCGAGCGGAATGTCCTTGTTGACCTTCTCGAACACATCGAGGGCGCGGGAGATGGTCTCGTCATAGGTGGCGTGGAGACGCCAGGGCCAGCGGTTCTCGACCAGAACCCGGACGACCTCTTCCAGTTCGCCTTCCATTTCCGGAGCCATTTCCGGACGGGGCTGGCGGAAGTCCTCGAAGTCGGCAGCCGAGAAGACCAGCATCTCGCCGGCACCGTTGTGACGGAAGTAGTCGTTGCCCTGCTTGTATTTGACCGACTGCGTCCAGTTCAGGAAGTCCTGTTTCTCTTCCTTGGGCTTCTGGGTGAAGAGGTTGTAGGCCAGACGCACCGTCATCTGGTTCTCATCGGAGAGCTTCTGGATGACCTCGTAGTCGTCCGGATAGTTCTGGAAGCCCCCGCCCGCATCGATCACGCCTGTCACGCCGAGGCGGTTCAGTTCGCGCATGAAGTGACGGGTCGAGTTGACCTGGTAGTCCAGAGGAAGCTTCGGCCCCTTGGCGAGCGTCGAGTACAGAATGCCCGCATTCGGCTTAGCGAGCAGCATGCCAGTCGGGTTGCCGTTGGCATCGCGCGTGATTTCGCCGCCGGGCGGGTTCGGCGTATCCCGGGTGTAGCCGACTGCGCGGAGAGCGGCACCGTTGAGCAGCGCACGATCATAGAGGTGCAGAAGGAACACGGGCGTGTCGGGCGCGATCGCATTGATCTCCTCGATAGTCGGGAGGCGCTTCTCGGCGAACTGGTGCTCGGTGAAGCCGCCGACGACGCGCACCCATTGCGGCGCGGGCGTGATCGCCACCTGGCGCTTCAGCATGTCCATCGCATCGGCGAGCGACCGAACGCCGTCCCAGCGCAGCTCCATGTTGTAGTTCAGGCCACCGCGAACGACGTGGGTGTGGTTGTCGATCAGACCCGGCAGGACGCGCTTGCCCCTGAGGTCGACAATCTTCGTGTTGGCACCAGCCAGCGCCATAATCTCGCTGTCGGATCCGACTTCGAGAAACAGGCCATCCTTGATGGCGATCGCCGTGGCGTTCGGGTTGGTCCGGTCGAGGGTCGTCACGCGGCCGTTGTGGAGGATCAGGTCGGGATGCATGGTGTCTACTCCGGTCTGGTTGGGATCGGCGGCTTTCGCCGGGGAGAAGAGGTTCGAGAACGCCAGGCTCGACGCGCCCCCAAGAAAGGATCGACGAGTCGTCATCAGCTCCGCTCCTCCGCTGTCGCCTCCGCCTGATGGGCGAGGTCGATCCGATCGCCGCCCTTCGGCAGGTGGCCGAACATGTGCGGCTTGACCTGATGAAGCCATGAAACGGCCGCCGGCTCCCTGCTCCACAAGGTCTTTGCGAAAGGGATGATCTGTTCGCCGACGAGAATGCCGAGCAGACCGACCAAGGCGATGACAGGCGGAGCCGGCGAGCGCACGTTCAGGAGGCTGTAGACGATGCCCACAAGCAGACCTGCACCGAGAGAAAGAAGATAGATTTTCACGGGATGTCCTCCACGCTTAGAGAAAGGCCGCTCCGACGGGGTTATCGGAGCGGCCTGATCAGGCCGTTACTTGGCGGGGTTCGGGCCGATGCGCTTGCCGTGCTTGACGCGTTCCTCTGCGCCGTGAACCATAGTGTAGGCGTAGTCGATGCCCATGCCGTATGCGCCGGAATGCTCCTTCACCAGAGTGGTGACAGCATTGTAGGTTTCCTTGCGAGCCCAGTCGCGCTGCCACTCGAGCAGGACCTGCTGCCAAGTGACCGGGATCACGCCTGCCTGAACCATCCGGTCCATCGCGTATTTGTGTGCGTCGGAGGACGTGCCGCCGGAAGCATCCGCGACCATGTAGATCTCATAATCGGGAACATCATGCAGGGCCGAGAGTGCGAAGGTGGTGTTGCAGACCTCGGTCCAGAGACCGGAGACGACGATCTTCTTACGGCCCTCGGCGGCGTTCTTCGCCAGCGCGTCACGGACGTTCTGGTCGTCCCAGGAGTTCATCGAGGTGCGCTCGAGAATATCGTTCTCCGGGTAGACGGCAAGCAATTCCGGAAAGGTGTTGCCCGAGAAGGATTGCGTCTCGACCGTGGTGATCGTGGTGGGGACATTGAAGATCTTGGCGGCCTTCGCCAGACCGACGACGTTGTTCTTGAGCGTCTGGCGGTCGATCGACTGGACGCCGAACGCCATCTGCGGCTGCTGGTCGATGAAGATGAGCTGGCTGTTCGCGGGGGTCAGGACTTCGAGCTTGGACATGAGATTTTCCTCTTCGGTTGTTTGGACCGCGAATGCGGCGGGTTATAAACTGGGCAGGGCCTGTTGGTCGGACACCATGTCCTGGAACACGGCTCGTAAAGCCCTGAGTGGGTCGAAACCAATGCTTCCATGCAGGTTGCCTCGGCTGCTGAAAGGAAACGTAGTGTGGTTTGGGCTTGTGCGAAATTGCAATATTAATTGAGAATGAATTGCCTTTATCGCAATAATTACTCTGACGTTCGGTTGACCCGCGGACGTCGCACGAGGCTGCGCTACGCGACCATTCGGTCCGAAATTTGCTCAAGAAAATTTCATTCGGACAAGCGGCCCTGAGGTAGTTTTGCAGTGTCACTGTTCACGCTATTCGGCGTGGAGCGATTTGGCTGAATTCGCTTGGGGCGAAACAGCCCGCTGACATCAGGGGAGCAGCGTGTGAGCCGCGAAGTGCTTGGCAGTCTGCCATTGAGCATTGACGCGACTAGATGGTGACTACGCTGTACGCGCAGGGGTTCCATATCGCGGCTACTTTGTCTTCTGCTTACCCTCAACAGCGTTGCCCTCCGCGCCGTCTGTCCGACGATGGATCAAATCAGCCGGGGGAAATATCTTTAAAGGAGAGATGGGAGAAGCCCGTGATTGTGGAGTAACCATCCAGGGATATGGACAAAGCCACTAGGGTGTGCCGGTATCATGGTCGTAGGCAGAAAACACGCCCGCAACCCAGTCTGCAAAGACCTGATACTTAGCGCTAGGAAACCGGCCCGCTGGCCTTACTATGTGAACGGGATAACGTGGTGGCGCCCAATCGGTCATGATTGGGACCAGGGCGCCACGAGCGATATGGGGCCGTGCCAAGAATTCAAATGTCTGCCCAATACCCAGTCCTGCTAATATTCCATGTAAATGCGCCGTCGCATCACTGGTGGAGAGCTTGATGGGGCTGTAGATCTCGATTTTCTCATCGCCTTTAATCAGTCGAACGGGTGCGGCTTTCAGACTACGTGCATAAAAGTACTGCACGAAAATATGATCACGCTGCAGATCCGATGGCGAAGCTGGCACGCCGTGTTTTTCGAGATACCCCGGGGTTGCGCAGGTCACTATCTCAACGCTGCATAACTTCCTCGCAACAAGAGATGCGTCGCTGGGCAGATCGCCGGCACGAATGACGCAGTCT
Source organism: Sinorhizobium sp. FG01 (assembly GCF_002531875.1). Lineage (NCBI taxonomy): Bacteria > Pseudomonadati > Pseudomonadota > Alphaproteobacteria > Hyphomicrobiales > Rhizobiaceae > Sinorhizobium > Sinorhizobium sp. FG01. Next base: position 75,434 of record NZ_NWTB01000016.1, on the reverse strand, counting down.
ATGCCCTCTTCGACGATGTCGGCCTGACGCTCTGTTACACCAAGATGCAACTCGATCTCTGGATAGAGCGCGTAAAACTCTGGCAACCGAGGGATCAGAATCGCATTCGCGAAGGTCCCTCCTACGTCAACCCGAAGTTTTCCCCTGGTGGCGAGGCGCCCACGGGTCGCCTCATTGTTCATCTCGTCGAAATGGGCGATCAGACGAATGGCGCGCTCGTAATATGCGACTCCCTCAGGTGTCACGGTGACTGAACGTGTCGTGCGTTCGAGCAGTTTGAGGCTCAAGCTTGCCTCGAGATCCTGAACAAGCTTACTCACGGTCGACCGCGGCGCCCCCATCGTGTCTGCAGCCTTTGCAAAGGATCCGGCCTCGACGACGCGAACAAACGCTCTGATCGCTCCCAATTGATCCATTGTCATCTCTCCATCGAATGTGTGCGAATGCCTTGGGGCTCAGTTATCGATCAGTTGCAAAGGGCATCAGGCGTAGTCGGATGTTTGAAGATCTTCCCTGCAAAAATCCAGGGCGCCGCCGGGCAGATGCGGCGTCCAAAATTCGAAATGCCATCAGTTGGTATTCTCAGACAGCCAATGGCTCGAGATTTGCCTGGATCTGATCGCGGAAAGCTTCATATCGGCTCGGGAGCTTGAGAGCCTCCCCGAGATGCGCGGTGTCCTCGTCACGGTTGAAGCCAGGCTCGTTGGTGGCGACCTCGAACAGGATACCGCCCGGGGTGCGAAAGTAGATGGCCCAGAAGTAGTCGCGGTCGATGACGGGTGTGACTTGATAGCCCGTGTCCATCAGGGCCTTGCGCACCTCGAGCTGCTTCTCGCGGTTGTCGACGGCAAACGCGATGTGGTGAACCGATCCCGCCCCCTGTCGCGCGAAAGGTGTCTTCGGCAAAGCTGCCAGATCGATCGTGTCCGCTCCGTTCCCGTTTGGAATGATGAAGCGAGTCACGTCGCCCTCCTTTTCGGCGCGCTGGTAGCCCATGAAGCCGAGCAGCTCTTCCGTGGCAGCCGTATCATGCAGGCTGAAGCGGGCGCCGGCGAAACCGCGGATGGCCGCATCGTCGGGAATTCCGTCCGCCAGCCATGGCGCGCGGTTGTCGTCGGCGGATTCGATCAGCGCAAGACCGTCGCCATCCGGGCCCATGAAGCGAAGACGGTTGGAACCGAAGACAGTATCCGCTTCCAGACCGTCGAGACCTTGAACCGCGAAGCGATCCTGCCAGAACTTCAGCGATCCCCGTGGAACCGAGAACTGCGTCTCACCGACCTCGCCTACGCCCGGACGCCCCAGCATCATGTTCGGGAATGGGAAATAGGTCATCACCGTGCCTGCGGAACCATTCTCGTCACCGTAGTACAGGTGGTAAACGCTCGGATCGTCGAAGTTGACCGTCTGCTTGACGCGGCGCAGGCCCAGCGTGTCGGTGAAGAAGTGATTGTTCTGCCGCGCGTCCGATGCCATCGAAGTCACGTGGTGAAGTCCCTTGATGTCCTTGATCATGTCGGTGCCTTTCAAATCAGCGTCGGTGTTCAGGTGTTGATATGAATGTAAGCCCGTTGATCGTCGTGCGGAATTGCAATATTCCTTTTGATTGAATTGCAATTTATGAAACAATGAGATGAACGACTACAAAGCTCTCCGAACCTTTCTGCTCGCTGCCGAAAAACGAAATTTTGCCCAGGTCGCCCGCGAGCTGGACATGACGCCAGCAGCCGTGACACGGGCGATCGCCGCCCTTGAGGCGGAACTTGGCGTGCAGCTCTTTGTGCGCACGACCAGGCAGGTATCGCTGACAACCGACGGCGCAATCTTTGCTGCGCAGATCCAGCCAGCGGTCAAGACTCTGGAGGACGCGCGGCGCGAAGTAATGAACGCACACAAGGCGGACGAGGGTCGGCTGCGTATCAGTGCGCCGACATGGTTCGGCAAGACGGTACTGCCGCCGATCCTGTCCGGGTTCAAGGAACGCTATCCGAAGATGAGCTTCGAGATCTCGCTGTCCGATGGATTGGTGAACATCGTCGACGACGACTACGATCTGGCGATCCGCATCTCGTCGCAGCCTTCGGACAAGTTCACGATCTGGAGGAAGATCCGGATGGTGCCGCGCATCCTGGTCGCCGCTCCCGGAAGCAGATTCGCCGACATGCAGCACCCCAACGAACTGAAGCCCGATGACTGCCTCGCGTACAGCGGCGAAAGCCGGCGTGAGAACTGGGTGCTGTCGGACGGGGGGTCAAGCATCACGATTTCGGCAGGTCGAGCCTTCAGCGCGAACAGCGGAGAGGTTCTGGCGGACATGGCCGCCGACGGCGCGGGTGTCGCGCTGCTTCCAGGATTCAACATCGCCGATCACATCAGTAGCGGTCGCCTTGTCCACGTCTTCAAGGGATGGGCACCGCCGGACCTGTGGCTGACGCTGTTCTATCCGCCCTACCAAGCCCTCCCGCCAAGGATTGCGTCATTCTCCAAGTTCTTCGAGGAGCAGGTCGCGGCAAAGATGGTCATGCTGGACTGACGCACGCAAATGCCCGTCACCATGATCTGGCACACCCGTTTCAGATTCGATCATGCTGTTGGCGTGCTCGAAGCCTAGCTGCGACTATTTGCTGTAGCTGCCACAGGTTTCGATCATAGATTTTGCGATCCGCCAGATCGGAAACCGTCCGATGCAGGTATTCCGCGCAAGATCCGACAGGTCCACATGCTTGCGCGATCAACCCTGCCGCCTCTTCGAGGGGAATCTTCTCCGTGAGCTTAGATTGCCTGCCGCTCGCCCAGAACGTGAGCGCCCGCCGCACACCCTTCGGTGTCTTGACCGCAACCCAACGCACCATGTCGCACACTTCGGCATACCGAATCTCTCGGGCCAGAAGAGTACGCAGATTCTCCCTCTTGGTAGTGCACGGAAGCTTGAGGACAAGACCCGAACAGCTTCCTCCTGGCCGAAGCGCGAGCATGAGACCGGGCGCGTCGGAGGTGGCCCTGAGCCGCTCGATCCTCAACGAGAACGCACGGTGCCAGCCGTAAGCGACCGCCTCTTCGCTGGCGGCCACCTCGAAGCCCGGGTTCCACATCAAGGATCCGTACGCGAACACCCATATCTTCCCGTCACCAGCCTCTTCCTCAACCCTGCTGACGAGGTCGTCGAGCTGCTCGGGCGAGATCGGATTCCAATTGGGTTCCGGTCCCTCGTCTTCAACAATTCTAATGGTCGTGGCGACTAGGTCGGGGGTAAGTTCCATGGTGGCAGGTGCGGGCGCCCCGGCGATCGGTGTCTTTGGCATCGTGTGAACCGTTTCAACGAGTTTGCCGCCGGGGGCCAATAGCTTCCGGCGGTTGATGGAGTAGCTGCCGCCGAATTAGACAGCGGGATGGTTGATAATTGCCCGGAAGGTGATTTCGACGAGCTGCTCGGGGAAAGCCAGCGCCGAAATGCCGATTAGGTTGCTGGCGCACTGAGGCACATCCGTGCCGTACATTTCTTTGCGGACCTTGGATCCGGCCGCAAACGCGCTAGGAACATCAAGCACATACAGTGTCTCTTCAACGACATCGTCGAGGGTCGCACCATATCTGGCGAGCAGAGTTTTTGCGTTGACGTAGGTCTGGCGGATCTGGCTCTCCATCTGGGAGAAATCCGCAGGCCGCTTATCCTCATCGAGTTCCGCCGGAGCGACAAGATTGCCGTTGTCATCGTGGCTCAACTGGCCCGAGACATAGATCGTGTCCTTGACCTGCACGGCCTGAACGTATCCGAAGGCGCGCTCCCAGGCGACGCCATGGTTCTCTACTTTCTTGGACGGGTTGCTGTTCGTCATGATAGGTTCCTTGCATTGATGATTGGTGCGCCGAGTAGGCACTCGTGGTTCATGGAGGTGACGGATGCGTGGATGGCCGCACCCGTCGCCGGACCGATCAGGCCTTCACGAAGGCCAGGAGATCGGCATTCAGGACATCGGCGTTGACGGTCAGCATGCCGTGCGAGAAGCCGGGATAGGTCTTGAGTGTGCCATTCTTCAGGAGCTTGGAAGACTTCAGTGCGGAGTCTGCGATCGGCACGATCTGGTCGTCTTCGCCGTGTAGCACCAGTGTCGGCACGGTGATGGCCTTCAGGTCTTCCGTCTGGTCGGTTTCGGAGAAGGCCTTGATGCCGTCGTAATGGGCCTTCGCGCCGCCCATCATGCCCTGTCGCCACCAATTCTGGATCACGCCTTCCTGGACTGTGGCACCATCACGGTTGAAGCCGTAGAACGGGCCGGCCGGAACATCGCGGAAGAACTGCGCGCGGCTGGCGGCGAGTGCGGAGCGGAAACCGTCGAAGACTTCCATCGGCAGGCCTTGCGGGTTGCTGTCGGTCTTCAGCATCAGAGGCGGGACGGCGGAGACGAGAACAGCCTTGGCAACGCGGCCGGATGGCTGGCCGTGTTTGGCGACGTAACGAGCAACTTCACCGCCGCCGGTAGAGTGGCCGATATGGACGGCGTTCCTCAGGTCAAGCGCTTCGACGACGGCGAAAGCGTCTGCAGCGTAATGGTCCATGTCGTGACCGTCGGTGACCTGGGCAGAGCGGCCATGACCACGGCGATCATGGGCGACGACGCGATAACCCTTGGACAGGAAGAACAGCATCTGGGCATCCCAGTCATCCGACGACAGCGGCCAACCGTGGTGGAAGACGATCGGCTGAGCGTCCTTCGGACCCCAGTCCTTGTAGAATATTTCGACGTCATCCTTGGTGGTTACATAGGCCATTGTCTTGATTCCTTCGGTTGAGCTCGATGCTTGATGCAGCCTCGGCTGCTAGATCGAGAGATGGTGAAATCGCCATGGCTGCGACGGCGGCACTTGCGGAAGGAAGTGCGCTCCTGCGTGTCATGGAAGAAAAGGTCTGGTCATTTTCGTCTGCCTGCGGCTTCTTCGTTGGGGCTTCAGGCGACACTGAGTTCGTCTGACGGGCTAATAGTGCCGCAAGCGCAGGGCGCTCACAATTGCGCCAATAGTTTCGATTTTATTGCGGAATTCGAAATGGTGGCGGCGGGGTCAGATAGCTCATGTCGTCACCCTACGGCCCTACCAGCCCAGTTTGCTAGTACTGAAGCTGAGGCAACCGCTCTCCCCTTCACCTCAGCTTCAGTGGAAGCTCCGCCTTTGGACCTTGAGGTTGTCGATATGGAGATCCCAAGATGTCGCGCACCTAACTTCGACGGCCTTTTCCCGGCTAGCCCGACCACCGGAGAGCCTGTTCTGATCTTGGCAAGCCAGCGCATCCAGAACCTCCTGTCCTGACAGCTCGAGCCGAGAAGCAAGTTTGTCGGCAAGAACCGTGCAAGCTTCTCGATGCCTCGCACGGTCGAACTGCTTCTGCAGAATGCCGTCGACCCGCGGGAGAAGCATCGGATCGAAGTGGCCGTTGCCCCCGGGCGATTGAGATCACCCTACGCAGCGAGCTTCGTTCCCATGCCGAACGGCTCCAGGGCCATAGCGGTCTTCGTTGCTTCGAAGGGGCCGGATCCCGCGTTGCCTGCGGCGCCGTCGTCATGTCCACCGAGGAACACTTGCTCCGCAGCCATGCCGGCCAACGACATGGCAATCAGATCGAGATAGTGCTGCTTCGTTCTTCGGATCCATGGATCGCGCCTGAAACGCGCGTGACCCACGTACTGTAGGTTCTCGTCGATCCGGATGCGGCCAACAATAGCAACCTTCACTAGCTCCATCCCGAGCACTGCGCCGACGACCGCATGGCCGATCTCATGAACAGCGTTCGCCCGCAGGATCCTTGGTGGGATGTCTGCCATGAGGGGCAAATGCAGGATCAAGTCCGCCCTTGTGATCGCGCCGCGCCGCCTTCGCGCTGTCCTGCGGGCGTTTCGGATAATCTTCTCGATCTCGGCACGACAGTCCTTCTGTGACTTGTGCAAATGTCTGCGGTCGTCCACTTGGCATAGGAGGTGGCGATCAGCTCACCTGGCATGAGGCGCGCGCTCCGTCAAAAAGCGATCTAGTACCGATGGACCAGAGATAGCATTCTCGACAGGCCGGCTGACTACCTCACCCGCGGAAAGAGCTGTCGATACTGCGGTGGGTACAATTGTCGAGGTCGGGGCGACCGTAGTCGCCGACTGGTCGGGCTGCGGACTTATGCTAGCTGAATGACCTGCTTCAGGCGGGTGCGTGGGATCTTGTGGAGGTGTTTTGACGAGATGGCGGTCGTCGGACGGGATCTCAATAGCGCGAGTAGATTCCAAAAATTCACTGCTGGCCTCCATAACGTCGCGACTATCGGTCAGCGCCATGAAAGCCACCAGATTCCAGGTCAATACCGGCTGATAACATTCTCGCTCCAGCTAGCCATGGGCAGCTTTCACGACCTTGTGCGACGAGCGAGACTTCTGGTAGGCGGCCGGCCACGCGCAATGTTGATCAGGATCATCTGCAGGCGATCAGGATTCGTCGCCAAATCTGGCAGAAATCTGCGGTGTACGCTTGTGCCCAGCAGGAGCATTTCGGTGTACGCGGATGCCGAGAACGGTGTACGCGAGAACAACGCACCATTCCGAAAAGCTCAATGAATTCTAAGGAGAGCGGTGTGCGCTGATGCCAAGCGCTACAACCCGCTCGACAGTGGCGGTTCCGACGCCCGCGTGACGGGCGATGTCCCCATAGTTCGTCTTGCTCAATTTCCAGGCCCTCTGGTGGCTGACGCTACCATGTCGATTTTCGGGCGTGAGACGTGTTCGTTGCTGATGTATGTAGGCCCGCAAGCCTCACAGAGGAGTTGAGCGAAGTCAAAAGCGGCGGGTGATGAGGCAAAAGGTAGACCGGTAGCCGAAAATCCAGTCAAGCTACACGTCTGCTTCACACCGTGAACCGGGAATTCCGGGCATTAGCGGCGAATGCCTGGTTAGGGTCGAGAGTTCACCTTCACCAGCGTCGTGGGTGGGTGGGAAACCGAAGTTCGACGCTCCCTCGGCTGACGTCTGGTTCGCCGCGGTTCCAGTCGTCCCAATACCCTGTCGAAATTCAGAACCATCGCGCCAGTCGGGAGTTAAATCAAAGTCGTTTTCAGCGGAGCATCAGGTGCTCAATTTGCCACCTCCGCAGCTCTCAACGACTGCTTGAGCGTCCTGAAGATCGAGCGTTCCATGGCCGTTCGAGAAACAGCCGAGAAGGGGCTCGAGCAGCTTGCAAGCCTGGGCTCCATGACCCTGTGCTCGCCAAAGCCGCGCCAGGCTCACCGCCGAGCGCAGTTCCCACATCTTGGCCTCCTGCACGCGAGCGACATTCAGCGCACGGCGGAAGCACGCCTCGATTTCGGCGGGATCGCATTCTGAACTCGAGTATATGAGTTCGCCCTTGAGCCGATGCAGCTCCGCCTCGCACCAGCGGTTGCCGGTGCGCGCGACGATGGTGAGCGCCTCGTCGATCAAGGTGCTGCCCTCGGCAAAACGATCGTCCTTTCCATGCGCCTCCGCGAGCAGGCCCATCGCCCAAGGCGCCGTCATTCCCGACCCGATCGCCTGCATCCCAGCCAGCCCCTCTCTCAACCGCTCGATGCCTTCCTCGACGTGGCCCTCTTCTGCCAGCACCCACCCCTGCAGGAAGACCCCTTGGGTGCGCCAAAATGGAAATTCGTGCTCGGCGGCGAACTTCAATGCCAGCTCCGCCGCCTCTTGCGCCTTGGCGATGTCGCGTCGATGCACGTGCAAAATCGCCGCCCATGTCAGTACATAGGCACGGCTGAACAGATGTCCGAGTCTCGCGGTCATGGCGAGCGCCTCGTCCATCAGCTCCAGCGCCCGGTCATCGTGGCCGAGATACCACAGCGCCATGCCGCCACGGCACAGGCAGATCGGTCCTCCATCCTGTCCATAGAGCGCGAGATGGGCCCGGTGCTGGGCGATGTCGTACTGGCTGATCCCGTGCTCGAAGTGCTTCCATGCCGAGGCGAATTCGCCGCGCCAGGAGCAGGTAATGCCCAAAGCATAGGACGCTTCCACTACGAGCACAGGATCCGAGATCTGCTGCGCCAACCTCAGAAGCCGTTCGCCAAAGTCCCGCGCCGCGGAAAGCTCGGACCGCACCGCATGATGAATGGTGAGACCGAGGAGCACCGGGAACAGCCTGGGCGTTTCCTTAATGCGCTCCGCCAGGTTGAGAGCACGGTTGTAGACACGCTCGACCTCCGGGTGGCCATAGCCCTTCGCGGCGGTAAGCACTCGTCCCATGGTGATCAACAATGTTAGCTCAAGCTCGAGGCGCTCCGGGTTCTCGGGCATCCGGGCGAGCAGGTCGAGTGCCGTGGCCAGGTGGCCGACGGCCTCGGCATTCGCCGCCCGCTCGTTGGCGTGCTCGGCAGCCCGGTGCCAGAACACGATCGCTTGCGGCAACTCTCCTGCCTCCGTCAGATGATGGGCCAGGAGCTCCGGCTGAGCGGACACGACATGCGGGGCGAGTTCTTCGAAAACCTGGCCGATGCGGCGATGCAGTTCCCGGCGGCGGCTCTTGAGCAGCGACTGATATGCGGTATCTCGGACGAGCGCGTGCTTGAAGCTGTAGACCGCATCGGGCGGACTTCCGCGCCGGAAAACCAGCTCGGTAGCAACCAGTTGATCAAGTCCCCTCTGCAGCTCAGGCTTGTCGAGCACTGCTAGCGCCGCAATCATCTCATAGGAGAACTCGCGCCCGATGCAGGCGCCGATTTGGGCCACCGCCTTGGCCCGGCCGAGACGGTCAAGGCGGGCCATCAGCGAGTCGTGTAGCGTCACCGGGATCGCCCGCGGCGGCAAATGTGCACCCGGTCCAAACTGATCGCCGCACTGATCGCCGCCCACTGCCAGGAGACCGGATTCGAGCATGGTCTTGGTCAACTCCTCAAGGTACAGCGGGATGCCATCGGTGTTGGCCAGGATGTAGTCGAGCACGACGGCAGGCAGGCGCTTTCCGCCGGCCAGCCGTTCGACCAGCGATTGAGCCTGCATTCGGTCGAGACGGTTCAGGATCACCTTTGTCACGTGCGGGAAACTACGCCAAGGCGGGACGAACTCGGGCCTGTGGGTGATGACCAGCAGCACCGGGAGCCGCCGGATCGTGCCCACGAACAAACCGAACAGCTCGAGGCTGCTCGCGTCAAGCCAGTGAGCGTCCTCCAGCACCATGAGCACCGGCTGCTGCGCAGCCAGTCCGGCAAGCTGCGCGATGAGCACTTCGAAGGTTCGTTTCTTACGCTGTTGGGGCGCAAGATCCAGGGTTGGACAGCGGTCGGTCCCCGGAAGGCCGAGAAGCTCTGCCAACAACGGCAGCATTTCGCTCACCTCGCCCATCTGCTTTTCGAGCAGTTCCTGGAGTTTGGCGAGCTTCTCGGCCGATGAGTCCTCGCGTTCAAATCCCGCCTCCTGTTCGAGTTGGGCAATCACCGGACGAAGCGCGCTGTTGACGTAGTAGGGCGAGGCGAAGTAGCGGCGCAATCTGTGTGGTTGTCGAAAGAGACGCTCGCGAAGGGCGAGGGCGAGGCGTGACTTGCCGATCCCAGCCTCACCTTCGAGCAGGACCACCTGGCCTTCGGCGGTCTTGGCCAAATTCCAGCGATCGACCAACAGCGCGAGTTCCTGGTCGCGCCCGACCAACGGCAGCACGGTCGCGTGACCGACCTCGAAGCGGTCGTCGCTGCGCACTTCGCAGAGCACCCGAAACGCTTCAGCCGCCCCAGAAAACCCCCTGATCGGCCGCAGCCCGATGCTTTCGAGCTTGAACTGCCCACGCAGCAATGCGCGGGTCGCTTCGGCAATGACTACTGTGCCGGGCCCGGCTAGCGCCTGTAGCCGGGCGGCCAGGTTCGGAGTTTCCCCTACAACGCTGCATTCCTCGGCCTCGCCGGTACCGATGATGTCGCCCACCACCACCAGGCCGGTGGCGATTCCGATCCGAACAGCCAGATGTTCGCCTGCCGCATCCAGCCGGTCGACCGCCTCGACGACCGCGAGACCGGCCCTCACCGCCCGCTCGGCATCCTCCTCGTGAGCCTGCGGATAGCCGAAGTACACAAGGACGCCGTCGCCCATGTACTTGGCGACAAAGCCGTCGTACCGGCCGACGATCTCGGTGGCGCAGGCACGGTACGCTACGATCGACTGCCGTAGGTCTTCTGGATCTAGGCGGGCGGAGAGTGCTGTCGATCCAACGAGATCGCAGAACATCACCGTGAGCTGTCGCCGTTCCGCTTCGGTGTGGATCAGTGACACGGGGGGCTTGGTCCCCCCGCGGACGGGCGGCGGCTGAGGCAGGGTCGCGGCCGCCCTGAGAAAACGCTTGCGGTCACCAAGGGACAGCCCGAGCTCCTTGAGGTCGGCGTCGGTGAGATCGTCGACGACATCGAGATCGATGCCGTTCTTCAAGAAGGTTTGGCGATACCGCTCAAGCCTGATGCTGGCGAGCCAGTCTCCGATGTCGGGCATGACTAGCATCCTCTGACATGGTCGAATTTGGCTTGTTCTGATGCGCTTTCCCACGAGCCTCGAATATAAAAAGCTTACACCTGTGACCCTGATCAGTCCTCGTCAATTCAGTCTCACGAGCAATAAGCGGTCGACCACCACCGCCTTTCCTGAAAGCTCGTCCGGGTTCGCGATTTGCCCGCGTGAAGCGAAATTACCGAAGCGGGAGGAAAGCATCGGAAATCGCGTTCATACCTGCCGCCTGATCCGTGCCGATTAGCTACTTTATTATAAGAATGCGGCCGTTTCAGTTACATTGGGAACTTATATTACGAGAATCTAGCTGCAGCATCGGTTCTGCCGTGCTCGACCGGCTGATGTAGTGGGCGAGAAGGAGCGTGACGTCTCGAGGTCGTTGGCAGCGCGATCGCCTCGTGCGACGACTGCGACAGCTCGCCCTGTTGCTCCCGAGGAAATCTTCGGAACATCCGGCGAGCTGGCGCAGTCGAAGTCGTCGTTCCGATCAAGGTTCGGCCTGGAAGCGCGAAGTTGCATTCGTGACCAATTCCGACATCTTGGCATCCTGAGCCAACAGGTGGAGGCATCCGCCTCTTCGCTGTCATTGGCGATGTGTCTGGCATCGAGTTCCTCAACAAGGATGCCTTGAAGTGGCGGCTGCGCCCGGCACGAAGCGCATCCAAGCTCCGGTAACGAAGTCTGCTTCGCGCCCCAGCAACGGACATTCCATGTGTGATCGGCGACCGACTGCTTCGCGTTGTCGCCATCGATCTGAACGCCAAAAAAGCGTCAAACCGGTCACGGACTTTCCAGAAATGTCCAAATCAAGCCGGCCACTTTTTCAGGGTCTTCCCAATGGAAGTTATGGCCGCGGCCGGGAAGAGAAATGAGCTGCGCGCCGACGATCGCATCTTTCATTTGGGCCTGATGCTCCTCAGTTGCGATGATGTCCTCCTCGCCCCGCAGGATGAGCGTCGCCGCGGAAATATCCTGCAAAAGCGGCGACGGATCATAGGCAAGCTGCTCGTAATAAATAGAACGCCAGATTCGTGACGGCAGGGCGGCGCTTTCGCGTCGCGCATGGGCAAGGAAATTCTCGTCGACCGGACCTACGCCAGAACACCATTCCCGGATGAATGCGCTTTCTGGATCGATCGGATCGCCGAGCATTTGGATGTTGTCCCACAACCACCCTCGACGCTCGCGTAGTGCGGCCGAGGTCGACATAAGAACGATTTTCCGGACGAGGTGGGGCCACCGTTCAGCGATCGCTTGTGCAAGCCGACCACCGAGCGAATGGCCGACCACGTGCGTCGGCGAAACGTCCAAAATCTCTATTAGACACCGAACATCATTCGCCAACTCGGGAATCGTGTAGCAGCCCTCAGGTTGGTCCGAATTCCCGTGGCCCCGCAGATCTGGCGCTACAATGCGAAAGCCCGACGCGAGATAAGGCGCGGTGAGGCTCCAGCTTCGGGAGCTGTCCGTAAACCCGTGGAGCAGGATGATGGGCACACCGCTAGGGTCGCCCATCTCGATGTACGCGAGCCGGAGACCGTTCGGCAACACGACGGTTCGCTGCAACCCTGAAAAATGATCTTGGGAAATCGTTTCAACCACACAGTTCACCTTCAATGTTGAATTCATATTGAATCCCGTGACTGTGGCGATTATAGCGCCCGCTTCCGGGGGCAACCGGTACATTCCGTTTGCCCTCATCGGCGACCGCTTAGGGTCGATTATTCGGGTTCAGATCCGTCGCCGAAGGGTGAAAGCGGACTACCGCTCGCCGCCCCAGATTACCCGACCGCCATAGCGATCAGCCAATCGCTGCGCCCGACGGCAGCTTGTCGGCGGGGGCTGGTGGCCAGCCGGGCGATCATAGAACCACACGCGGCAGCTTCCCGGCGGTGGTAAATGCCCACGGGGTATGCCGAAGGAATAGCGCCTGTAATCATCACCGTGGTCCCACGCGCGAAAGGAGCCATTGCCGCTCTCGTCCTTATAGGGATCGGCAAGCGTGGGCGAGGCGATCAGGGCGACGGCACCAGCAAGGAAAAGACACTTCAGCATTGATTGAGCATATCTCACCAGCAGTTTGCCAGAGCAACCGTTTCATATTCGGCCTGAACCGGGGCTGAACGGTGCTGTGCAGCTTTCAACCGCTGTCCGCTTTGGGTCGATCATTCCCGTTCCCCATTGTCGTAGTAGGGCGGAACGGTGGACCAGCGGGTCTTAGTCTGAATTTATTCTCAGCACAATTATCCCGCATTCTCATGCATAACCGTTCGGCGTTCCTCTGCCGCAAGTCGGCTGCGCTATGGCTGACGAGTCGCTCGACCAGGCGAGCTGCCTCCTCTGCAACAGCGGGAATGGTGCCTGATTTTCGCGTCGATCCGAAATCGAGGCCGGCAAAAAACAGCCCTGGAATGGTGGCGACTCCATCCTCGTGTACGGGCTGGCCGGCTGCGTCGAGAGCGCCGGGGAACCGGACCCAGGAGAAATCGCGGTGAAGCCCGTGCACCACACCACCGATCTGACGCCGCTAGCATTGCAATCGATGGACCGGATCGGCGGATCGGGCAGACGCGGCTGAACCGTCTCGGCCGGATCGTCCTCGGCTGGGGGCGCATCGAGCCCGGCACGCTCGATGTATTCGTCAATCAGCCGCTTGGCATTCGCGGAAATCTCGTCGGCAAATCGCATATTGCCGTCGAGCTCGTCGCCGAAGGTCAGGCTACCATTCTCCACACCGCTGAAGCGACCGAGCAACACCACCCCTTGCGCGCTCAGCGATTGCAGGCTGATCGTGTGGGTCGCACCGACCAGCGCGCGGGCCGGAAGCTTGCCGGAGGGGAGGACGAGTTCCCTGCAAGCTCATCCGCCTCTTCGCTGTCATTGGCGATGTGTCTGGCATCGAGTTCCTCAACAAGGACGCCTTGAAGTGCGGCTGGGCCCGGCACGAACCGCATCCAAGCTCCGGCAACGAAGTCTGCTTCGCGCCCCAGCAACGGACATTCCATGTGTGATCGGCGACCGACCGCTTCGGGTCGTTTCGCCGCATTCACCGCGGTCGCAGAAGAGTGTAAGACCGTTGTTCGTCCTATAACGAGCAGGTTGCGTCAAGACGTTGCGACTGTCGCGAAAGTCCCTACTCTACGGCGTCGTTCGGTTGGGGCAAAGCATCACGACTGGCAGCGGGGGTGGACGCCCGAGTCTCGGGCGCAGGCAAGAACATCAAACTACAAATCTGTCGCATCGAAAACCGCCGCCACCCAATCGAGGAAAACCCGCACACGTGGCGATAGCTGACGGTTCTGCGGATAATAGGCAGCGAGCGGCAGTGGCGGCGGCGGCTGGGCCGGCAGGAGCTCTACAAGGTCGCCTCGCGCCAGATCCTCCCGGAAGCGATAGCGGGGCGCCTGAATCAGCCCGTAGCCCATCCGTGCGAGATGATGCGCTGTCTCCGCCTCGTTGGCGGTCTCGCGGCAGGGAAGTGTCACCTCCCTGATTCCCTCGGCGGTCTGAAACTCCATCGGCATCACACGGCCCGTGCGTGACGACACGAAGCCGATCATCTGGTGTCGGTCGAGATCATCGACCGAAGCGGGTATCCCGTGATGCTCGAGATATTGCGGGCTGGCGCAGGTCCGCTCCGGAATATCGGGGAGCCTGCGCATGATCAGACCGCTGTCATCCGGTTCGCCCGCCCGGATGACGCAATCCACCCCCTCGCGCACCAGATCGACCAGCCTGTCGCCCTGGCTGATCTGTGGGTACGCTTCCAGGAAGTCCGGCAGACGCGGCAGTAGGAAAGCCCGCGTCAGTGCGCCGTGCGCATCGATGCGGAGCACCCCGAGGGTTCACCGCCCCGCAAGGCGCCCTCCGCTTCGTCGATATCCGCGAGGATCGACAGGCACCGCCGGTAATAGGCTTCGCCATCCGGCGTGGGCGCCACATGCCGGGTGGTGCGTTCCAGCAGCCGGCTGCCGAGATGGCGCTCGAGCCGCCTGATCGCTTCGGTGGCCGTCGAACGCGGAATGCCAAGATCGGCCGCCGCGGCCGTGAAGCTGCGACGGTCGATGACCCGCACGAAAAGACGCATTCCATCGAGGCGATCCATGTTTGTTCGGGGTAGCCGAATTTTATTGCCCGCGAAAGGGGGATTATCCCGCCTCCAAGTTTCGCTACTTCCTTGCCTAGCAACGGAGGTCAAGAAATGAGGCTGAAAGACAAAACCGCAATCGTGACCGGCGCCGGCAAGGGCATCGGCGCGGCAATCGCACGACGGTTTGCCCATGAGGGTTGTGCTGTTGCGGTGAACTATGCGCGCGATGAGGCTGCTGCCCGTCAGGTCGTGCACGACATCGAGCAGGCGGGCGGCAAGGCGGTTGCGGTGCAGGCTGACCTCGGCGATCCGGCCGGCATGCCCGCGCTGTTCGATGCGGCTGAAGCCGCGTTCGGTCCGGTCGATCTACTGGTCAACAATGCAGGCATGATGCGGCTCTCACCTGTAGCCGACGCAACGGACGCGGACATCGAAGACCACTGCAGCATCAATCTCGCCGGCACTTTCCGCGGCATGCGCGAAGGCGCCAAGCGGCTGCGCGATGGCGGGCGGATCATCAGCGTGTCCTCAATCGTGGTGGGCTTCTACCAGCCCGGTTACGGATTGTATGCCGCGACGACTTGTCGATACCGGGCACCTCGAGCACCGTACAGCTGCGCGAGAGCCTGGCCGCGCCCGGCCTTTCACTGCCGCGGGATAGGCTATCGCGGATCGGTGAAGCGATTGAGCAGGAGGTGGGTTAGGCGAAGGACCTATACAAGCTCACCTGCGGAATGAATGACCGCTATCAGGCGGCGATACCCAGCATTCGAACTTCCGAAATGAAGGCGCATTGCGGACACGCCTAAAAGTGTATCCCGCCTGCTAGTATGCTTAGGTTTGCTTCGGCGCCCGCGCCTCAATCGCCCCAGTACAACGCATGTCGAAGCGTTGGGCGAGTTCCGCCAGGCTGACCTCCCCGAGACGGCTGATCAACAATGCCTCAGCCTCACGCATGGCGCCTTCGACCGCCTCGTTGACGATCTTCTCGACGGCGCAGTCGGGGTTGGGATGCTCGCTACCGATGGCGAAGATGCGCGGACCTCCCACTGCCCGATGAACATCGAGCAGCGACACTTTCGTCAGGTCCATGGCGATCGACCAACCGCCGCCATGCCCTTTCTCCGATCGCACATAACCCGCTTTACGCAGGCCGGCCATCGTACGGCGTACGACCACCGGGTTGGTCCCAAGCATGCGCGCGGCCACCTCGGACGTCATAGGTCCATCGTGGCGTGCCATGTGGAGCAACACATGGAGCATGCGGGAAAGGCGGCTGTCGTTGCGCACGGTTTCATCCTTGCACGGTGGAGTGGATTGGCAGCATCGGCAATTCACGTTACATTAAATGTTACATGATTCGTAGAGGCGTGACATGCGTGAATTTGAGAACCCCGATCATTGGGATACTGCCGCTCTGCACTACGAGAAGACCGCGCACCCCTTCACCGCGCGCTATGCCGAAGCGGCGTTGGCACGCGTGCCGCTGACCTCGGAGACTCGAGTCCTGGATGTCGCGGCCGGCACCGGCGCATTGGCACTGGCTGCGGCGCGCACGGGCGCTCAGGTGCTCGCGACCGACTTTTCGCCCGGCATGGTCACCCGCATCGCGGCTGCCCGACTGCCCAATGTGGAGGCGCGCCTCATGGATGGGCAGAACCTCGACCTTCCTGACGCGGGTTTCGACGCAGTCTTCTCGATATTCGGCGTGATTATGTTCCCCGACTGGCGCAAGGGCCTTGCCGAGATGGCGCGAGTGACTCGTCCGGGTGGATATGGTGTGGTCGCAACCTGGCAGAGTCGTGGCGCGGCGACGTTTCTGCTGCTAGGTCAGATCCGCCAGACGCTGTTTCCTGACCTTCAGAGCATGGCGATGCCGGAAGCCGTTCAGGCGCTAAACGATCCAAAGGATTTCGCGCGGGAACTGATCGATGCAGGCTATCGGGATCCGCAGATCGATCAAGTCATGTATGAATATGAACTTGAGGTCGCGACACTCAATGAGCCCGACACATTGTTTGGCATGTCTCCGGATTGGACTAGCCTTTCCGATCAGGAGAAAGCGGCAGTCGTCGCCGAGGTCCGCAGAATTGCTGCCGATCGAGCGGTTCTGCCGATACCATCTACCGCACTGATCGGTGTCGCGCGCCGCTGAACATCGTGCGGCGGCGGCTGAACGGATGACTGCTTTCAAGATCGTGGCAAGTCGTCCTGAATAACGTATTTGAGGGCGCGTTCCGGGCGTGGCTGCACTAACGTAGCGGACGGACAGCTGACCTGATCGCTCAGCTTGTGACCTGAGCACTCTGAGGTAGGGTGTCTTCTCACCCGATTGGAAGCCATGATAAACAATGCCTATGGGCATCAAGAACTATCTGATCGAAGGCAGTTCCGGCACTGGAAAAACGTCTGTCGCTACAGAACTGGAGCGGCGGGGCTACCATGTCATCCATGGTGATCGGGTCTTAGCTTATGTCGGTGACCCCGAGACAGGCCAGGCACTCGCAGGCCCTCCCAAAGGCGCAGACCGCATCGCTTGGGGATACGCGCACTGGATCTGGCCCGCCGACAAGGTCCGGACCATTGCTGCCGACACCACCCATCCTGCCACATTCTTCTGTGGCGGCTCGCGCAATTTCCAAAAATTCCTGCACCTATTCGACAAGGTATTCGTGCTCGACATCGACGCTGAGACGTTGAACCGAAGATTAGATGGACGGCCGAATGAGCCTGGCTTCGAACCGGCTGAGCGGGCACTGGTACTCCACTACCATCATACTCGGGAACATCTTCCTGCCGGCATCACCATCGACACGGCGAATACCGTCGCACGTGTTGTCGACGATATCCTCGCTAACCTCACTTGAACCCTTGCAGCAATTGTGATCGGAAAGGGACACCCCGATTATTGCGGGAAAACCGAAGCCGCTTGAACCGGCCACTGGGCGTTGTCACTATCGTAGCCGACCGGCAGCTTTGAGAAAGACAACCCCAACGACCGTCTTGGGCGCGCAAACCTGCCGTCCCCGCGCAACGAATTGACAGTCCGCTTCGGGTCGATCGTTCCGGTTCAGGGCCACGTAGCGGTCGGGTGGATAGTCGAAATTCATCTGGATGGCGCTGAGTGACCACTTCGTGACAACTCAGATGCGATTCGGATCCGGACGCCCGGTCCTGACCTTCCACCGGGCCATGGCTCCGTGAGAAGCGCGGCTTGTCCGCACACATTGGCGCACAACACATGCGCCCCGCCAAGAGAGTTGGACCAGCGAGACCAAATAGCATTAGCGACATCTAATGCTATCTATGGCACACATCCGGCGTACGCGACTTGCTACTCTATATTGTTGTGCTGGGCTGTGTCGTGTGGCGGTCGAACCGAGCATCTGTACCATCATACGAACTGCTGGCATGGTCCTGTCGATTGCCTCGGGCAGGGACTGGAATCCGGCGCCCGTGCAGCGCACACTGGCGCTGAAGCACGACATTCTGCTACTGCCGGAGCTTTCCCGCCAAGAATGAGACGAAGCGCCGGACCTTCACCGCGATATGGCGATTGGCCGGATAGACCACCTGCAACTGTATCGTGCTGATATCCCAATCGGGGAGAAGACGTACGAGCCGGCCCTGCCGGATGTCCTCTCCGACGATGAAGTCGGGCAGGAGGACGATGCCGATCCCGAGCAAGGCGGCATCGCGCAAACCAAGACTGTGATTGAGTTCCAGCCGGGGCACGATCGGAACGCGGAACTCCTCACCGTTCCTGCTGAACGGCCAGATCCGTCCCCATCTTAATTCCGCAAAGTGTAGACAGGAGTGGTGGGCGAGGTCGTGCGGCATTTCCGGCGCACCATGTTCGTCAATATAGGCGGGCGAAGCGCATATTACGATTTGCGATGTCGCCAGTTGCCGGGTGATGAGATTGATATCGACCGACAGGCGGCCGCGAATTGCAAGGTCGAAACCATCCTCGACCAGGTTCACGGCCCGATGCGACAGGTCCAGCTCGATGGACACGGCCGGGTTGAGCTTGAGGAACTCGGAAACTGCCGGCACGATCACCAGATGCCCGAGATCGGGAGGCGCGGACACCCGCAATCGCCCGACGGCTTCCTTCTGGAACGACATTGCCGCCCGTTCCGCCTCCCTTATCTGCGGCAGGATTCCCGAAAGCGCCTCCCGGTAGGCGGCGCCCGCCTCGGTCAGGACGACCTTGCGCGTCGATCTCTGGAAGAGGCGGATGCCGAGGCGATCCTCGAGCTGCCTCACCTGGGCTCCCACCGTCGCGCGCGACATGCCGAGTTCGTCTGCCGCCTTCGAGAAGCTGAGATGTGTGGAAACCGTTAGAAAGGCGGCAATCCCGTCAAGCGGATCGAGCGTTTTCATGAGAGCGATTATCCGTTCAATGATGACAATTCATCGATCTTATCATCAGGAGCGGCAGAAGGTAATCGATGGGTGCCCTCAAGCAGATGGAGACCGACATGAAGACATTCACCCATGCGGCGGTATCACCGCCCGACCATGGAACGCCGGCAATGGCGTTCGGCAAACACGTCATACGCATGATGGCGGCCAATACAGGCGGCTCGTTCGGCATGCTTGAGACCTTCGTGCCGCCCGGAGGAGGTCCGCCGCTTCACGTGCATGAGCGCGAGGACGAGTTCTTCCGCGTCCTGTCCGGCTGCTTCGGCTTCTGGTGTGCCGGCGACTATGTCGAACTGGCGGAGGGTGGCTGCATCGCGCTGCCACGTGGTGTGCCGCATCGATTCCAGAACATTGGAGAGACGGAAGGCCACCTCATGGTCGTCGTGACGCCGGGCGGGTTCGAAGCCTTCTTTCCAATCATCGAGCTCTGCAAGCCCGAAACGCCCGAGCAGATCGCCTCCGTCGCAATGGAATTCGGCCTCACCTTCCTGCCCGACGAAGATCGCAAGGTCGCCTGATCTGGCGACGCGCCGACCTGAAACACAGCGTCGAGAACCTCAACAACGGTCGATCGAAAGGAGGCCGAAGGATGACATACGCACCTTCAAACGAAAACGGAATGACCCTGACAGCCCGCCAGTTGGATACCTATCTCGCAAGGATCGGAATCGACCGGCCGGTTGCTCTCGACCTTCACAGCCTGTCGAGACTGCACCGTGCTCACCTCATGACATTCACCTGGGAAGCGCTGGATGCCTTCATGGGGTGGCCTTCCTCGATCGCCCCGGCATCCGCCTTCGTCAAGATGGTGGAGGGCAGGCGCGGCGGCTGGTGCTACGAGATGAACGGTCTCTTCGGCGCCGCTCTCGATGCGCTCGGTTTCCGGGTGACCCGCCTTTGCGGCGGCGTTGATCGTGAAAAACTGGGCGACATTGCCATCGGCAATCATCTGACTCTCCGTGTTGATCTCGACCGCTCCTATCTCGCCGAGGTCGGCGTGGCCGACGCCATCATCGAACCCGTGCCGCTTGCTGTCGGACCGTTCAGCCAGCGCGGTTTCGATTTTTCGATCATGCCGACGGAGGACGGCTGGCTGCGCTTCAACAATCATGCGCATGGCATCGCACACAGCTTCGATTTCCGGGCCGATCACAGCGACGAGCCCGCCATGGCCGCCACCTATGCCTGGTTGACGCGGGATCCAGGGTCGCCGTTCACAAACGCATTGGCAGTCCTGCGTCACACCGCGGACGGCTATGTCGGAACTGGGGGACGAGGTGAAGCTCGTCATCGAAACGCAAATGGTCCCGGCCGACTATGCCTTCCGCTGACGGTCCGGCGGGCGGTTCGACCTCGAACGGTGTGTCTCATAACCATAGTGAGAGGGGCCAAGTTCATCCCTCAACCAAGGTGACAAGGCCATTATCGAGACCCGCTGGAGAGACGGATCTCAAAGAAAGCTGCCGCCATCTGTCATCCGCGGCAGCAATTTAAAGAATCTAATCCGCTTCGACGCCGCGCCTCCGCGTGCCGGCGAACGAAGCCTCTATGCCAACACATACTCAGGAGGCACGAATGGCAATGATACCGGGTAGCGATGGTGCCGATACGCTGAATGGCGATTTCGGCGCCGACAACATCTTCGGCATGGGCGGAAACGACACGCTCAGCGGATCATTTCAGGGCGACGTCCTCTTCGGCGATACCGGTGAAGACACGCTGAACGGCGACAGCGGCAACGACTTCCTCGATGGCGGCGAAGGCAGCGACGACATCAATGGCGGCTCCGGCTCCCAATCTAACGCCAGTACCTCCGCCCGCTGTCGACTGACGATCGACCCACAACAAACCCGATTGCGAAGGCGAGGGCGCCGACCGTGAGCGCCAGGCCGGTTGCTGTGTATGGGTGATCCGCGGCGCCGACCACCACAGCGTTTGCTTCGCGGCTCACTGCGTCGGTGGCTGTCTTCGCTACCTTTCGGACGCCGGTGGGCGGTTCGGTCGGCGTCCCGGTGAAGCCGGCGCTCAGTTCGTCTTTGGCCATGTTGTTTCTCCTTCTGGGGAAGGAGGAACCGACGACGGGCGAGGAGGTTCCGGATATCAGTGCACCGACCCCGAACGCGCGTACAGCGGGTTCAGGCGCCGGCCAGCGAGGGGATCGCGGCTTGTCCGCCGCGATGGAATGGCGGATCACAGCGCGAAACCGCCGTGCTGTCGGCTGTCGCGGCGAATGTGCAAGCGCTGCTGGAATCGTTGCAGCGGTCATTCGGCCATGGGTGTAGCACTTCTGAGCGAGCGCCATCTGCGGCCCGAGATGCAGATCGTCACCAACCGCCTGCCCGCGCCTCCTGCGTTGGCCTATGTCGCGCGCCCCGCACGAAAGACGAGAAACCCGGCGCTTGATACCCTTGTCGCCGAAATCGAAAACGAAATCAGTCGTTACGGAGGGCTGGTTCTAGCGAGCTGAGTTCGCTAGGCTGACTCCCTATCGGAGACACCGGGGTACTTCTACGAGGGATTTGCCGCAGAATGGCAGCAAATCGCCTGATAGTGGTTCGTCTGGTTGCCAGGAATGTCCGCTCCGGCCAGCTGGTGCGATTGTCGAGCGTCTGCAATGGGTCGAGAGTTCACCTTCACCAGCGTCGTGGGTGGGTGGACAGCTGAAGTTCGGACAATCTCTGCTGAAGGCCTGGTCCGCGCCCAAGAGCCGCCACTGCATCGTTTTCCAATTCCGCGGGCTGAATGTCGTCTCCTAGCCTGCAGCATAGCGCCAAACCATCATCGGGCGGAAATCAACGTCAGCTCACTTTGGCCCGAATCATGGGCCCGGCTAAGATCCCTTTCCAGTGCTGAGTTTGTCGCCGGGCGATGCAAGCGGGGCAGAGATTGCATCAAATCGATGACCCACTATCAAATCGCTTCACGTGATCGACGAATGCGCGCAGCTTCGCGGCCATGTTGCGCCGGCTGGGATAATAGAGATAGAACCCGGCAAAGCTGGGGCTGTAATCCTCCAACACCGGGACCAGGTTGCCTTGCTCGATCCATGCGCGAAAGTATTCCTGCATGCCGAAGGTGATGCCTGCACCAGCGCAGGCGAGGCTGGTCATCAGCGCCATGTCGTTGGTGGTAATCTCAGGCTTCACTGCGACGCTGAATTCCGTCCCGTTCTCGGCGAACTCCCAGCGGTAGGGCGCCACTTTCGGCGCGGGTCGCCAGCCGATGCAACGATGGCTCGTGAGTTCACGTGGATGCGACGGCCGCCCGAAGCGATCGATATAGCCGGGCGTGCAGACTGCGAGCTGCCGCTGCTCGCCTGAGACCGGCACAGCGATCATGTCCTGCGCGATCACCTCGCCGAGCCGAACGCCGGCATCGTAACCTTCGGCGACGATGTCGAACTCTTCGTCAGTGACGGTGATGTCGAGTTCGACGTCCGGGTAGACATCCGCGAAGGCGGCGAGCATGGCTCCGGACAGGAAGCTCTCGGCGATCGAGGAAACCGCGAGCCGCAACTGGCCGCGTGGACGTCCACGAACATCACCAATCGCTGAAAGTGCTGCGTCGAGCTCGGCAATCGCCGGCGCCACCTCAGAGTAGAGCCGTTCGCCGTCCTCGGTCAGGCTGACGCTGCGGGTCGTTCGTCGGACGAGCGCGACGGCCAAAGTTTCTTCCATGCGGCGGATCGTCTGGCTGACGGCCGAGCGGGTGACGCCCAGGCGGTCCGCCGCAGCACGAAAACTCCTCTCTTCCGCGACGAGGGCAAACGTGGCTAGCGCGTTAAGGTCAGAATGCATTGGTTAAAAATCCTTGCCAGTATGGAAAGCTAGGTCGGGCTTATCGCGACAATCGCATCGGCTTATCTCTGTGACAACTGCTCAACGCAGTTCGACGTCATCGGAAAGGAGATCCACATGTCGTTAGATAAGGTCGTCCTCATCACAGGTGCTTCCAGCGGTATTGGCGCGGGGATCGCTCGCGAACTGGCTAGCTCAGGCACAAAGCTCGTCCTCGGCGCGCGTCGCACGGATCGTCTCGAAGCACTGGCGGGAGAAATCAGATCGGGTGGCGGCGAGGTGCTGACCCGCAGGCTCGATATCACCGACCGCTTGGACGTCGTCGGTTTTGCCGAAGCGGCGCAAAATAGGTTCGGGCGCATTGATGTGATCGTCAACAATGCGGGAGTGATGCCGTTGTCCCTGATGGCCTCGTTGAAGGTCGAGGAATGGGACCGGATGGTCGACGTCAACATCAAAGGCGTGCTCTACGGTATCGCCGCTGTGATGCCAGAAATGACGGCACGCGGCTCGGGCCACATCATCAACATCGCCTCGGTGGGAGCGCTCACCGTGTCACCGACGGCAGCCGTCTACTGCGCGACGAAATATGCGGTGCGGGCAATCTCGGACGGACTGCGTCAGGAGCGGAACGACATCCGCGTGACCTGCATCCATCCCGGCGTGGTTGAGAGCGAGCTTGCCGATTCGATCACTGACCCCGCCGCAGCCGAGGCGATGAAGAGCTACCGCGCCATAGCGCTGCAGCCGGATGCGATTGGGCGGGCAGTGCGTTTCGCGATTGAACAGCCGGAAGATGTCGACGTCAGCGAGATCGTCGTGCGTCCAACGCGGGCGGCTCACTGATGCGCCTCGCGTTCACCTTGGCGTCACCGCCTCACTCGAGGCGGTGCTTTCTCACGCTTCTGCAGAGGACGACATGACCCGCAACAATCAGATGCACCTCTTTATTGGCATGTGGGTGACCGCCGACGGCTTTATCCGTCACGAACTGTTGCCGAACGGCCGTTACGACGAGGCGCGGGGAAACCGTAAGAGCGTCTATCAAGGCCGGTATGAGGTAACCGGCGAGCACATCGAATATCGGGACGACACCGGCTTCACTGCCGATGGTAGCTTCATCGATGGCGTGCTGCATCACGCAGGGATGGTCCTCTATCGCGAGCCGTAGATCAGCGGGTGCCCTGGCAGGGTAAATATTTCTGCATTTCGGCATCGCGCCGTTGCTGCCATTGCTGCCATTGCTGCCTCAGCTTGCTCCTGGACATGCCTATGGGCTCATCGAAAGATCTCGACTTTGAGGATACGTTCGGTGCGGAAATGACGGAAGGCTTGTTTCGATTGGCACCACGCGATCAAGAGGCTGTGCGTATCGGCATAGCCGAGAAGCACAGGCCACACGATGCGGCTGGTGACCGCCCCATTCGCCGCGCGATTCGATCTCAAGCTTGCGGCCTTCCCGGATCGCCAGCCTGAGCGGTCGCGTGTCGAGTGTCACATCACCGCTAACGGCATCCGTTTTGATGCCGACGGCGGGTTGGGCAATATAGGGAAGAAGGTCCTGCGGCATAACCGATGTGGATCTTGGCCATCCCGGCCCTGCTGTGCGCATGGCCACAACCCCGCGATACTAACCGGCATCGGTTGCGCTCGAGACGGTGCCTAACGACAGAAGCGTTCCTTGGGTCATCCCTGCTCGGTCGTGAACATCCCGGCGCGGGCGGAATGAGCGAGCTCCAGTGCCTGCGGACCGGGCAGGGGGCGTGCGATCAGGTAACCCTGCGCCTCATCAAAGCCTTCTGCCTTGATCAGGTCGAACTGGTTCTTGCGCTCCACGCCTTCTACCGTCGTTACGATGCCGAGTGAGCGGCCGATCGCGGCAACCGCTCGAACAATTGCCAGGGACTCCCGACCTTCCGGGAGATCGGTGATGAAACTGCGGTCGACCTTGATTTTATCGAACGGAAAGGTTCTGAGATAACCAAGCGAGGAGAAGCCGGTCCCGAAATCGTCAATTGCAATCTTTACGCCGAGTCGTCGGATCGCCTTCAGTGTCTGAAGATTGCCGTCGCAGTCGTCGAGCAACACCGTCTCGGTGATCTCCAGCTGCAGGCGCGAGGCATCCAGGCCCGTCTCATCCAAAATGCTGCACACGCTCGCGGCGAGGCGCCGGTTTCTGAATTGCAGCGGTGAAAGGTTGACAGCCACACCGATATGGGAGGGCCACTTGACCGCTTCGGTACAAGCCTGACGAAGGATCCACTCGCCAAGCGGACCAATCAGGCCGGTTTCCTCGGCAACAGGAATGAACTCGGCCGGCGACACCTGGTCTCTTTGCGGATGTGGCCAGCGCGCCAGCGCCTCAAATGTCGTAATCTCGCCTGTATGAAGGTTGACGAGCGGCTGGTAGTGGACTTCCAGATCGCCGTTTTCGAGCGCCTGTCGCAGTGAAACTCGCATTTGCTGCACCGCCTGCAGATGCGCATCGATTCCAGGCTCATACTGGACATATGTGCCACGCCCGTCGGACTTGGCCCGGTCGAGCGCCACGTCTGCAGCCTTGATCAGTTCGTCGACCGGCTGGCCACTCTTCGGAGCAGCCGCAAGTCCGACAATAACCCCAAGATCGACATGCGTGCCGGCGAGTTCATACGGTACTTCGATGACATCGATCAGCTGCTGGGCCAGCAAACGGGCCTCAACATCGCTATTGATCCCAACGCGCAAGACGACAAATTCGCCGCCACCCAAGCGACAGAGGATGTCGGATTGCCTAAGACAGTTTTGTAGCCGTTCAGCCACACGGCGCAACAGCAGGTCGCCGGTAGCGCGACCATAGGCGTCGTTGACCGCCTTAAAGCCATCGAGGTCAAGGCAGAGAACTGCGATTCTCGTCCCCGGGGCGATCTTGTCCGACAGGCGCTCGAACTCCTCGCGCAGGAACTGACGGTTCGGCAAGCCGGTCAGCGCATCGTGGCGCGCCATGTGATGAATTTGCTTCTGTGCCAGCAATCGCTCCTGTTCCGCGTTACGGCGTTCGGTGATGTCGAGCGCAATGCCGACGAAGCCGAGAAACTTGCCGTCCGTTGCAAAGCGCGGTTGTCCTATGTCGATGATCCAGGCCGAGCCTCCGCCGGCGCGTTTCAGACGATATTCCATCTGGACGGGCTTGCGGCGGTGAAAGGCCTCGTAAAAGGCTCGATCGACAGCGTTCCGGTCATCGGGATGGACGGCATTCAACCAGCCTTCTCCGGCCGCCTGTTCGGCGGTCTGGCCGGTCGTCTCGAGCCAGAGCCGGCTGTGGTAGTCGTCTTCGCCGTCTTCGCCAGTCGCCCAGATCATCACCGGCGCGTCGTCGGCGATTGCCCTGAAACGGGCCTCGCTCTCCTTCAGGGCTTCGAACATTTTGCGACGATCATCGATGTTCTCGACTGTGCCGTACCATCGACGGATGCTTCCGTCTTCGGTCCTGCGGGCGGCGGCACGACCGCGGAACCAACTGTAGCCGCCCTCCGCGGCCGCCAGGCGGAACTCGATATCGAGCGGCTCTCCGGTCTTGAGCGATTTCGACCACTCTCGCTGAACGTCGTTCAGGTCGTCGGGGTGCATCGCCTTTGCCCATCCCCCTGCGAGAGCTTCCTTTGCGGCAAAGCCGGTATTTTCCCATCGCGGACCCATCTCCAGAACCTGTCCCGATGGATCTGCCGTCCAAGGCACCTGCGGATGCAGTTCCACAAGCGAGCGATAATGCTCCTGGCTAGCCTGAAGCTCTGCCTCCACTCTTCGCTGTTCGGTGACATCCAGGATCGCCGCGACTATGATCTTTTCGCTCGAGTCCGTTCGCGTCAGCTCGGCTCGGCGTGTCCGGATCAGAAGAGACCTCAGCTCTCCTCCCGCTTGGGCGATATCTTCCTCGACCGATCCTCCGGTACAAAGCACGCGCTTATCGATCGCGCGGATCCGATCCGCTTCCGCCGCCGGCCGAATGTCGTAATCCGTGCAGCCGATCAGGTCGCCCGATCTTCGACCAACCAGCGCGCAAGCCGCCTCGTTGAGGAAGCGGAAGCGAAACTGCTCGTCCTTGACAATAATGGGTAGCGGGATTGCGTTGAGGAGGACCTCGAGATCGGCGCCGAAAGTCAAATGCTACTCCGATGATCTCAGTTGCGGTTTCCGATAGCGCCTCACATGACGGTGGCAGAAAGCGCGTTGCCGATATCGGCTCCGCAGCAGCGAGCCGGGATATGATCCGTATTTCAGAGGCGAAATGGCGCGCACTGGCACCTTTTCAACACCCTAGAGTGGCAGCAGTTAACAAGAAAGTGAGGGCTCGGTCCTGAACGAAGGTGCAAACTTTGCAAATCACATGAGGTTTGCCATGGATTCCGCGCTCGTCGTGATAAGGTGTTGAAGGGCGCCTCTGCCGATAGGCGGCTTTGTTAACCCGTCTTTCGCTCGGGCGAAAACAGGCTTCGAACCTATCCCGGTCACAAAGATGACCGGCCGGAAACAATAGCTGCTCGGCTTGCTCAAGGTGGGATTATGAAAACACCGCGGAAATTCCTGGCCCAACTGACGTCGCGGCGACCGTCGGCGAACGCGCAACAGAGTTCGATCGGGAATAGCGCCGATTCCAAGGCTTTGGAGAGCGAAGCGGAGCATACGCCCGCACTGCGGCTGAGTTTGAGGGTCGCTGCCAGCCCACCTGCTCCTGATGAGGAGGTCTCGATTGATCACGCGTCGATGGCATCGGAGGATAAGGCGAAAGGCGATGACGATGTCGCGCAGGCGCCAAAACAGGCGATTGTTGCTGAAGCGGCTCAAACAACTGCGCGTCATCAGGTCGACCATTCAGGTGCCGAAGCGAATTCATTGGTTCCCAGAAGCGCGGCAAGCACAAAGTCGCATGGCAAACCGCGGGTCAAGCGTCGAGAACGTGGTAGGAGCGCCAACGGCGAGTCGACTTCGCAGAGCGCTGTCGCCCCAAAGTCCCATCAAAGCTTGCAGGCCTCGTCTTCACGTGACTTGTTCTTCCATGGGATTGTGAATGACCTCACTGAGAAGTCGATCCGAAAAGCTTCGATCCGCAGCCTTTGGAACGAGGTGCCTCAGTGATCAAGAGTGAGATACTTGAGCGCCTCTCTCGCACAGACGGCCTTCGCCTCGGGATAGAACCCTTGCTTGATGACAAGCAGATCGGAGAGATGACTGTCGATCTGAGGCTCGGATACGATTTTCTCGTCTCGATTGTCACCCGGCGGCCCTATATTGTGCGGCCCGCGACGATGAGCGCTTCAGACCGATATCCACCTATTTTCAACCCACACGGCGAGAACTCGGTGAACGCTTCATTCTGTATCCGGACCAAGTCGTGCTGACGACGACGTTGGAATACATCGCGTTGCCCAGCGATTGCTATGCGGATGTCCTGACCAGGAGCAGCTACACCCGTCTCGGTATCTCGGTGAGCACAATGGTCCAGCCCGGATTCCGGGGGTGCTTTTCGATCAAGCTATTCAATCACGGCAACAATCCGATCGAGCTCGTCGTCGGTGCGAAGATGTTTCAAATGCGCCTCACGAAGCTAGCGGATGGCCTGAGCTACGGCGGATTAGACAGAAAATACTTCGGAAATGTGAGGCCGACTCCGTCGCGCGCGGCAGACGATGACGACGTCCAAAAGCTCAAAGCGATCTCCGAGAGGCAACGACATGTCCCGAGCGAACCGGAAACGCTGATGTCAGCTGAAAAAAAGATGCAACTTCAGACTCGATAGTATGTGGTCGCCGACGGCAACCTCGGCTAGCTTGACCGCAATTCGCTTGCATGCCTGTGCAAACTGGGTTGAAGGCAGGCGCGGGACAGCAGATTTGGAAGAGTAGATGAGCGCGCCCAATGACCTTCAAACCGGCGGCGTTGATTCAGGCTATGCTTGGCTGCGGCTGGTGCTCACGCTTGTTCTCGGTACTGTTGCCTGCGTCGGCAACTGGTCTGTCGTGGTGGTGCTGCCGACCCTCCAACTCGAATTCGACACACTGCGCGGCGGCGCATCCTTGCCCTATACCTCCACGATGCTGGGCTTCGCCTTGGGCGGCGTGGCAATGGGGCGGCTGGCCGACCGGGCAGGCATCGTGGCGCCTGTGCTGATCGGCGCGGCTCTGCTGGGTGTCGGCTATGTGGCTGCGGCCTTCGCCAGCAACATCTTGCAGTTCACCGCGATTTCCGCCGTGATCGGCCTCGGCTCCGCCGCCGGCTTCTCGCCGTTGATCTCCGACCTTTCCCACTGGTTCCGCAAGCGGCGAGCGCTCGCCGTCACCTTTGCCGCCTCGGGCAGCTATCTTTCCGGTGCGGTGTGGCCACTTGTCATCGAGCATTTCCAGACGACGCAGGGCTGGCGCGCCACCCATATCGGCATCGGGCTGTTCGTCCCCCTAGTGATGGTGCCGATCGGCCTTTTGCTGAGGCGGCGCCTGGAGACCGCCGCCTTAGCGGAGGCGGAGGCTGCGACCGAAGCGGCGCGCAACGAACTCGGCCTAAAACCGAACGTACTGCAGAGCATTCTTGTCGTCGCGGGTTTTGCCTGCTGCATGGCGATGTCGATGCCGCAGGTCCATCTCGTCGCCTATTGCGGCGATCTCGGTTATGGTGTCGCCGTCGGCACGCAGATCGTTTCGCTAATGCTTGGCCTCGGTGTCGTCAGCCGTCTCGTCTCCGGCGTGGTCGCGGACCGGATCGGGGCTGGCCCTATGCTCATCCTCGGCTCCTCCATGCAAGCCGTGGCGCTGCTTCTCTATATGTTCTTCGACAGCCAATCCTCGCTGTATGTGATCTCCGGGCTGTTCGGGCTGTTCCAGGGTGGCATCGTGCCGATGTATGCGGTGATCATTCGCCAGTTCCTCCCGCCACGCGAGGCAGGAATCCGCATCAGCCTGGTGCTGATGGCGACGGTGCTCGGCATGGCCTGCGGAGGTCTTGCCGCTGGCTACATCTTCGACGCGACCGGATCCTACCGCTTGGCCTTCCTGCATGGCTTCCTGTGGAATGTCGTGAACCTCGCACTAGTGAGCGGGCTGATCCTTTGGCCGAAGTTGCGGCAGCGAAGGCGGTTAGCGACAGCGTCGTAAACGTTAGCAACGTCGAAAGGGGTCCAAATCGCCCTTGCGTCTCATGACGGAGATTTTCAATCACTTAGGTGATCCGCTTGACATGCCGTTGGTTCGAATCCCTTCAAGGCGACGGATGCACAGTCGGCTCCCGAAGGGGCATCGCATCGATCGTCTCGGAAGGGTCGTGAGCGGAAGTCCGACCCTAAGGCCCCAAATGGCCGCTTTACTGAAAAGGCTGACTTCGGCGAAATCTCAACTGAACTATTGTACATCTGAAAGCCAAGCCACAAGTCGGTAGACCGATCGTCTCGATATCGAGAGCACCCCGACATAGGCCCGAAAGCCACGCTTACACGTAATTTCCTCCCTGTACTCATCGTCCGTCCCATTTCCGCTCGATCTTGCCTCGGCCGCGACCGCACCCATCTTTGTGGGGTTTTCGCTCGTGCGCCGTTCCCCACGCTCCGTGACCGTCCCTTGATGATGTCTGGAGAGAGGGTGCCGTGATCGGAACCCAATCCGTTCTCGCGAGTTGAGAGGCAGCCTGCAATACACCTTTTGGGAGGATGCACAATGATATCTATCCGCAAGAATTATCTCCTCAGCGCCCTCGCGGTAATCGCCATCATGGCCGGGAGCCCCGTTTTTGCTGAGACATTGAAATTCACGGCTAATCTGCAAGGATCGAGTGAGGTGCCGTCTAACGACAGCGCCGCCAAGGGTACGGGCGACATTACCCTGGACACAGCCACCAAAAAGCTCACCTGGACTGTGACCTCCAGCGGCCTGACCGGGCAACCCACGGCCGCGCATTTTCATGGTCCGGCCGGTGTGGGCGAGAATGCCGGCCCGGTGGTCGACATCTCCAAAGCCATTGCCTCCGGATCTGCCGAAATCACGGACGCGCACGTAGCGGATCTGCAGGCCGGAAAGTGGTATCTCAACATCCATACCGAAAAATTCCCGGATGGAGAGATCCGCGGGCAAGTGGAAAAAGCACAATAGTTCGAGCGCCTGTGGGGGCGCAAGTCGCGTCCTCCAAATCGGGAGACCCCGCATGGGCAGTGCAAAGGACAAAGTGGCCGGCAAGGCCAATGAGCTCGCTGGTAAGGCCAAGAAGGCCGCGGGCAAAGCAACCGGCAACGGCTCGCTCCGCGCCAAGGGGGCGGCGCAAGAGGCAAAGGGCGGTGCCCAGCAAGCCAAGGGAAAGCTAAAGGACGCAGTTAAAAACGCTGTCGACAAGACCTAAAGCATTCAAGCGCTGTTGATGCGAACCTGTTCCGGTGCCTGACGGAACAGGTTTCTAATATCGTCGTCCTCGCATCAGCGGCGGCTTTGCGTCACCGGAAGAGGCGGAAACCCTGCAACTGACGCTCGGAACGCCGGTGTTTCGAATAAACGCGCTCAACAGCGACGGCGCCAACAATACGGCCGCGAGCGCAGACCGTAAAACCACAAACTGAGAGAATCAGCTATAGCACTCGGACGTTCTCAGCTCGCGATTTGCCGCTTGAAGTACAGGCGGTGGTGGAACCGCTGTCGTCGGGTTCTAAAGGGTTCCTTCCGACGGCATGTTGAGAGCAACTACTATGCATCTTTGGGCCCCATTTCTGCTCCGGATCGACTTCCAGCACAACGATTTAGCGTGAACCTCCGTCCAAATTCGTCGCGCCGCTCAGCGATGAACGTTTCTGTGTCGTCCTCGGCCAGCAGACGCTCGTCTGCAGCCATATCGCTTTCCCGAAGGGCTGAGATGAGTTTCTCATGGAAGCTCAATCTCCACCATCCACCACGTGGTTGAGGCCGGGCCTTCCGCCGTCAGCGACATTCCGATCTTCCGCTTCTTGCCGTCGTTCTGCCATTCTTGCTAAATTAGCCGTTTCTCCAGCTTAGTGGAGGGATTGCTATGTTTACCAAGTTCACACTAGTCGCCGTGATCCTAAGCTATCCTGGCTCCGCTATTGCAGCGTGCGATTCCGACGAGAATTGCTCTAGATGCCTCATTTCCGCGTTTGGAAGCTGCCAACTGACCTATGAGGCTGTGCGGCCCATCGTTGATGCCTATCGCTCTTCTCTCGCGCACCAGGCAACTGGTCGGTGGCAATCTCTTCCTTCCGAGTTTTCTGATCAGATCCGTGGCAAATTTCCCAGCATAGACCTCGATCATGTACGCTACGCTACAAATATCTTTACGGTTCATGGCCAAGCTATAACTATTGGATACCAGATCTATTTCCCCCACGAAATTGATCTGAGAGAACCGGATGGAAAGAGGCTTATGTATCACGAGTTGCAACACGTGGTACAATACGAGGATCGAGGCGGTGTAGAGCCATTTCTCGTAGAGTACATCGCGAAGGCGATAGGCAAGATAGTGCAGAAACGCAGTTTTAATGTTCACGACGACATCGATCTGGAAGCAGAGGCAAACAAAAAGGCGGACAGTGTGCACTCTGGTGGCTCAGCCTCAAACCTCTGAGGGTATCGATGGTGACAACGACCATGCCGACGCCAATTTGGTTTCAAGCCGAAAGGTCCTTGCCCGAAGATAGCGACGGTATCTTCGCCAGGAAGTGAGACAGGGTTCAATGCGGCCCATGAGGCCCCCGACGCCGCAGGAAATTGCTGCTTACTTCTGAAAGGAAAACTCACGCCGCTTGATCTCACTGTGACGGATTTGTAACCGTCGAGTGCAGCTTGGCGCGATGTAGAGCCAGCATCTCGGGCTCGGCGTCATCCATGATGGGGCACCTTCAGCCGTATCTGATCGGCGACGGCGCGTCATTGTGGCTGGCGTTATTGCGATCGAGCGCTGGTCGTCTTCGCAAATTGATGCTTGCCAACTAACGCGATTCGGGGAAATCTCCGCCGGCCCGGGAGACGACCATGGCCGAGACTATTCACACGCCCGAACAGGCAAGCCGCCGCGAGTGGGTTGGCCTGGGCGTTTTGTCGATCGCATGCCTGATTTACTCGATGGACCTGTCGGTTCTGTTCCTCGCCGTGCCGGCGATCGTCGCGGACCTCGATCCGTCCGCATCGCAACTGCTCTGGATAAACGACATCTATGGCTTCATGGTCGCTGGCTTTCTCGTGACCATGGGAACCCTGGGAGATCGGATCGGCCGTCGGCGGGTCTTGCTGATGGGCGCCTTTGGGTTCGGCGTCGCATCTGCCTTCGCCGCGTTCGCAAACACCGCGGGGCAACTCATTCTGGCAAGGGCTCTGCTTGGTATCGCCGGTGCGACGATCGCGCCGTCCACGCTGTCGCTCATCGTCAATCTCTTCAAAAACGAGGCGGAGCGAAACAGGGCGATCAGCATCTGGGGCACGGCCTTTGCTCTGGGTGGCCTTGTCGGCCCCCTCATCGGCGGAATTCTGCTACAGTACTTCCACTGGGGATCCGTGTTTCTGATCAACGTACCGGTCATGCTCTTGCTTCTGGCCGTCGCCCCGTTTCTGTTGCCGGAATACAGGAATAACGATGCTGGCCGATTGGACCTGCTGAGTGTGGTGCTTTCGCTCGCGACAGTTCTGCCGATCATCTACGGCGTCAAGCATATGGCTGCCGACGGCTTTCAGTTTGCCCAACTCGTACATGTCGGACTGGGGCTTCTGGTGGGCCTTCTGTTTGTTCGGCGCCAGCGGCGCCTCAGCGACCCGTTGGTCGACCTCGCCCTCTTCCGGGTGCCAGCCTTCACGGCATCGCTGATGGTAAACCTCGCCGGTGTTTTCTTCGTGTTTGGCGTCTTTCTGTTTCAGAACCTCTTCCTCCAGCTTGTGCTCAGTCTGTCACCATTAGAGGCTGCACTTTGGTCTGCGCCATCGGCCTTCGTCTTCGCAGTCATGTCCTTTCAAGCCTACCGTTTCACCAACCGCTTCGGACCCGTCAGAACCGTGCTCGGCGGGCTGTTGATCAATGCAGCGGGAGCCGCCGCTATGGCTGTAGCCGCTTACGCCGAGAGCTTGATAGGCATCCTTGGCTCCAGCATGATCATCGGCTTCGGCTTCGTCCCCGTCATTCTCACCACGACCGGCTTGATCGTGGGGACTGCACCGCCCGAACGGGCAGGCTCGGCTTCGGCCATATCGGAGACGAGCGCAGAATTTGGAGGCGCATTGGGAATCGCGGTGCTGGGCAGTTTGGCAACCTTGATCTATCGTATGGCGATGAACGGCGCCGACCTGAGCAGCCTCAATCCCGTGCAAGCCGAGGTCGTTTCTGCGACGCTTGCCGGGGCGGTCGAAACAGCTCAGTCAATGCCAAGTTCAGCTTCAGCTGTCTGGCTGGAGACAGCGAAGAGCGGCTTCTCACTTGGTTTTGCCACATGCTGCGTTGTTGCAACGGTGACGCTCCTTCTTCTCGCAATCATCGCACGGCGGGTATATGCCACAGCCCACATCGATGAGAGCACTTTGTCCCCTCATTGAGGCTCGCGCGTCCCCAACCGATCTATGCGAATGCTCTGACACGCTCTTGATCACTTGCGGCACTCATTCAAGTCACGCAGGTTCGGGTCGCCGAAGTTCGTCGTTGACGAACGATGTTCTCGTTCGGTGCTTAAAAGATCGCATAATGCATCGTCTGGAACGCTCTAGGCTGCAGGGCACATGCCGCTGGCCCGCAACCTGAATACGGCCCCTTTGCGATGGAGATAGCCGCTACGCTGAAAGGGCGAGCAGCATCTTGGACATTCTCATTTCCGCACTATCTGCATAGCAGGTGCGCACGTGATCCTGTGCTTTGCGTCATCAGCAAGGAAGTCTCATGTCCATCTGGAAGCGGAACAACGTGATCGTTCGTGGCGGCGGTGAGCGGGCTATGGTGTTTGCTCACGGCTTTGGCTGTGACCAGAACATGTGGCGTTTCGTCACGCCTGCCTTCGAGCAGGATTTTAAAGTGGTCCTATTCGACCATGTCGGCTGCGGTCAGTCCGATCTTAAGGCCTACGATCCAGCGAAGTACTCGGATCTTTCGGGCTATGCCGACGATGTTGTCGAAATTGGCCGCGAGCTGAACGTCGTCCGGGGCATTTTCGTTGGTCACTCAGTTAGCGCGATGATCGGCGCTCTCGCATGGCTGAAGGCTCCGGAACTCTTCGAATCTTTGGTCATGATTGGGCCATCACCGCGCTATATCGATGATGGTGATTAC
Organism: Sinorhizobium sp. FG01; assembly: GCF_002531875.1. Classification (NCBI taxonomy): domain Bacteria; kingdom Pseudomonadati; phylum Pseudomonadota; class Alphaproteobacteria; order Hyphomicrobiales; family Rhizobiaceae; genus Sinorhizobium; species Sinorhizobium sp. FG01. Next base: position 40,371 of record NZ_NWTB01000016.1, on the reverse strand, counting down.
GTCGGAGGCTTTTCGAAGGAACAGATTGAAGAACTGCTTGAGTTCCTGGATGACAATCACATGGGCTGGTCGGCGGCGATGGGTCCGCTGATCATGGGCAATCCCGACCGTCCGGAACTATCAGAAGAATTGGTCAATAGCTTTTGCAGCACCGATCCCGAGATAGCAAAGGCATTTGCTCGCGTTACGTTCACCTCTGACAACAGGGCCGACCTTCCCAATGTCATGGCGAGAACGTTAGTAATCCAATGTAAGGAGGACGTCATTGCTCAACGGCGCGTTGGCGAGTACGTTAGGGATATTCTGCCGAAGGCGGAGATTGTCGTCATAGACGCGACAGGTCATTGCCCCAATCTCAGTGCACCGGACATGGTCATCAGGGCAATTACGGATTTTGTGTGATCGGGAAGACAGAGGCGAGAAAGACGCGCTCATGGAGGACTTAGAAGACCTCTATGAGAATGCTCCGTGCGGCTATCTTTCCTTAGGGGCTGACGGCATCATCATCAAGGTAAACCAGACTCTGTGCCGCTGGTTGGACGCCAACAGCCACGATCTACTCGGCGAGCGCTTTTATGACCTGCTCAGCGTCCCCGGCAAGATCTTTTACGAGACCCATTTCGCTCCACTTTTGCGTATGCAGGGTTTTTTCAACGAAGTGGCTCTTGATCTGGTCAGCCCTGGCGGGAAGCAAATCCCGGTCCTCGTGAATGCCCTCGAACGCCAGGCACCGGACGGAAGCCTTCTGTTTACCCGCGTGACACTGTTCCAAGCTTCGGAGCGGCGTCGGTACGAGCGAGAGCTGCTGGACGCTCGCAATGCGGCTGATAGAGCGAAGCGAGAGTTAGAGCGTCTTAACAGCGGTTTGGAAACGCAACTCGCTGAAGGCGTTACGCAGCTCTTGCAGTTGCAGCGGGGTCTCATTGCCGAGCAGGAGATTGCTCGGCTCCGGGAGCAGTTCGTAGCGATACTCGGCCACGACCTCAGAAATCCCCTGTCATCAATTGTCGCCGGTCTTAACATCCTTTCTAAGGAGCCGCAGAGCGAAAGGGCGCGCCGGGTGCTTGCGCTGATGAGCAACAGCACTGCCCGTATGTTCAGGTTGATCCACGACATGCTGGACTTTGCTCGGTTGAAGAGTGGTGCAGGTATCGCTGTGCAAATCCAGCGTTGCGATCTTTGTCCAGCCCTGGAGCAGGTCATTGAGGAACTTCGGAATGCCTACCCGGGCCGAATGATTGAGAGCTGCCTCTCGTTGCCGGAGCATGTCTATTGCGATAGCGAAAGAATTGCTCAAGTCGTTTCTAACCTTCTTGCAAATGCCCTGAGCCACGGTGCCAAGGACGCGCCCATTCGAGTCGATGCAGCGGTATCGGGAGAAGATCTTACGATTTCTGTCGTCAATAAGGGCCAACCGGTCCGTCAGGACATAAAGGAGCGGCTTTTCCAACCGTTTTTCCGAGGGCAGACCGGAACTCAAGGACTTGGGTTGGGGCTTTATATCTCCCGCGAGATTATCAGTAGCCATAGAGGCAGCTTGGATGTCACGTCCAATCCGAATGAGACGCGATTCTTTTTCAATATTCCCATAAAGCCTGAGGCCTTGTGATCGGCCTCCAGGCGTCCTCATCAGCAATGCTTGCGGTTTGAGGGCAAGAGCGAGCTAATCGCCTCAGCCGCAGTCCCCCGCTCTTCCCCGCGGTCGAGGCTCATGGCTCTCTCTTTTGAGATGGGCTCTTCAGCTGCAATCCGCCTGTGCGCGAATTCACCGAGTTGCCGGAGCGGCCGGTCGAAATCTGGGTTGTGCAGATCAACCCGCAGCAGCGTGAATTCGAGCCGCGGTCAAGGCCGGAGATTTCGACCGCCGGAACGACTGTCTGGCAATCCGGCGCTCGGTCAGGAATTGTACTTTATTACGAAAATTAATGAGCTTCTCGCTTCTCGTCGAATCCCTCGGCGAACTTTACAAACCTATCAAGATCCGAGTCGTCGAACTCGAGGGTGACCTGGACTATGCCTCAAAGCTGGACCGCTCCAGCGCGACGATCCAGCGCCTGCTTCGAGACGGCCAGGAACGCGCAGAATGGTCTTTCGACAGTCGATCTTTGTGGCCACGCTAGGAAGCAACGAGGGGCGGAATAGCACCGTCGAGAGACACGGCTCATCACCGGCAGACATGTGAGGTGGCGTCGTCTTCATGAGTGGGCTTGGCGTCGTCTGGAACAGGGACGGTCGCTGCTCGGGGTCATGGCCGGCACCTGCTTCCTGGCCCGCGGCGGTTATACTAGGTCTGCTGAAATGTTATAACTGCCGGTGATTTGCGATATTTCAAAAGAGATGGAGGCTGCCCCGCTTGGGCCTTGAACGGGTTCCGGATCGCGCAGCCACGGCCGTCGAGCGGCAGCATCTTTGCCGTTGCCGGGCCACATTTAGTCCGGGCAATCCGGTTCGCCGGGTTCGCAGACACGTCGCTGCGGTCTGCGGCGGTCATTGTCACCACCCCTGCGGTCACGATTGTCGTCGCCGCGGCGGATGACGCGATCGCCATCATTGCCCCCACGCTCGAAGTTCCGACGGTTGCGATCGCCGCCGCGCAGATCACGGTCAACGTCCGGCTGCCTGTCGACATCAGGCCTGCGGTTGGGGGCGCGATCGAAATCCGGAAGGCGCTCCGGGCGATCGTCGAGGTCCCGGCGTCTTTCGCGGGGACGACTCAAATCGGGCCTTCGCTGCAATCTCTCGTCGAATTCCGCGGGCGGAGCTGGCCTTGGTTCGAATTCAGGTCTGCGGCTGGGCGATGGTTGCGCACGGCGATCCGGGCCGCGATAGAAGTCCCGTCCGCGGCGCCAGCGATCGCGGTCGCGGTAAAAGTCGCGGTCGCGGTAGTGACGATCCCAATAGCTGCCGAAGCTGAAGACAACGACGGGAATACCGAGCCGGCGATAATATTGAGGCCCGACATAAACGCGGCGCTGTTCATAAAGCGCCTGAATATATCGGCCGTGCACCCAGCCACGGCCGTCGTAGAACTCCACGTCGCACCATGGCACGTCGGCAAGACAACCGTAGATTTCGATGGATTCGCCGGCCGGAATCACAGTGATCGCCGGGTATGCGGTGCTTGGGCCGGCGCGCATGTTGACGTTGGTCGTCGCGAAGCCTTCTGCCGCCTGAGCGATCGCCGGAGTCAGCAAGAGCATACCGGTCGCAGCAATCTTCAAAAGGGCGCGTTTCACTTTTTCAACTCCCAGGGAGGCAGGCATCATCCTCGCAACCGGTATCTGGTTTTTTGTCCGGCTCGGGGGCATAGTTGGAGTGCCTGCAAGCTTTTGTTAGAACCTCCATCGTCTTGTCTTTCAATGGTTTATAGCGCGTTTTGCATGAACGCAGCTTGAACGGAAGAGGCTGCGCTATAGACCCTGAGAAGTGCCGGAGCGGTTTATCCGGCTGGCGTTGGGGGCCCCGGGCAGACTGTACGCACAGGCTCTCCGAAATATTTCAGCAGTAGCGAAAAGGACCTCTCGCCGGATGCGATGATAGGCGCCCACGAACCGGTCGCCTTCCCTGAAGAGCGCCTCACGTGGAAAGTGACGGTCTCCGCCGCCCATAAGGGCGACGGAACTGCCGGCATCGGCGGCGCCATTTCCTTTGAAGCTGGTGCTCATACGGTCTGGTACACGCATCTGCTTGGCCACAGTTCCTGGGGCTTTTTTGCCTTCTGTTTGTCGCGCCGCTCCATGGGTTGGCCCCGATGTGAAATCCATGCCCAGCCAGTGCCTCCTCGTTCCTCGACGGCGGCATTCCGGCAATGCCTCGCAATGTCGCAAGGTTTGAATGACAGTCCAGGAAGCCCGTCGTCGTTTCCTAGGCCATGCTTGATCAAATGCGTCCACACGGCCTAAGACGGCTAGTAATCTAGCCGGCAGAACAAAAGCCTTGCCTCCGTCAATCTCGATTAACGGGCCACATTCCGTCCCGGCGGTGACTGAAAATCGTTTACATTCTCGCGCGTTGGGGTCAGTCAAACTGCAGAGCCCTATCCGTGGCATAAACCAACGAAGCCCTTCTAAGGAGGCTATTGTCCGAGATCCTGACCCAGCATTCAGGCGACGCGCGGGGTCATCGAGCACGTGCGGACGAAAATTCTTTTCATATCCCACTTGCGAAGCGCAGAAATGGGCATACTATCTTTGTCATCCATTATAACGATACAGCGTCCAATATAATGGACATCGGTCGTGCACGACTGCAATCTCAACAAGGGGAACGACGCCATGAAATTCCAAGCTTTGCGCATTCTGTCCTGCCGTCGTACGCTGCTCGTAGGCGCAGCGACTGTCGCTCTCGTCCTTGCCGCCGGTGCCAGCCCGGCCGCCGCGGCGGCAAACTGCATCAAGGGTGACCGCAAGGCGCCATACACGGTCGGGTGGGCAAACATCTATTCCGTCCCGACCTGGATGAAGCAGACCGAGGGCACCATCACAGCCGAGGTCGAAGAGCTGAAGAAATCCGGTCTCGTGAAAGACCTGATGATCACCGACGCGCAGGGCAATGCCCAGACGCAGATCCAGCAGATCCAGTCGATGATCGACGCCAATGTCGATGCCATCATCGTTATCGCCGGTTCGTCGAGCGCCCTTGACCGCGTCATTTCCGACGCCTGCGACAAGGGCATCGCCGTCGTGAACTTCGACAGTCTTGTCGATACCGATAAGGTCACCGCCAAGATCAACACCGACTCGAACGAATGGGGTGCCACCGCTGCGAAGTGGATGGTCGATCAGCTGGGCGGCAAGGGCAAGATAATCATCATGAACGGCCCGGCCGGGATTTCCGTCAGCGACGACCGCCGCAAGGGAGCACAGCCGGTGCTCGATGCCAATCCCGGTCTCGAAATCATCACCGAAACCAACACCGAATATAACGCCGCTCCGGCGCAGGAGGCGATGACCAGCCTGCTCTTCGCAAATGCCGAGATCGATGGCGTTCTCTCGCTCGGCGGCGCTCTTTCGGCAGGCGCCGTGATGGCCTTCGATCGCCAGGGGCGCGGACAGGTGCCAACGACCGGTGAGAACGCGCGGCAGTTCCTGGAACTCTGGAAGGAAAAAGGCCTGAAGGGCTGGGCGACGATGCAGCCGAACTGGCTGGGGGCGCTTGCGGTCTATACGGCTGTTCAGGCCTTGGAAGGCAAGGACGTTCCAGCCTTCGTGAAGGTGCCGCTGCCGGTTATTGACGACAGCACTATCGACACCTACCTCGCCCGCGCGGGACAGTTCCCGGCCGATGGCTATATCTATTCCGATTACGACAAAGCCCTCTTCGACAAGCTGCTGGCGCACTAATCTCACGAAGCTTGGCTGACCGTCATGATGAAGACGCTGCCCCTGCTGGAAGCCCGGCACGTGTTCAAGGGGTTTTTCGGCAATCCGGTTCTCAAGGGGGTCGATATCGCCCTTGAGCCCGGCCGGGTGCATGCGCTGCTCGGCGAGAACGGTGCTGGAAAATCGACGCTGATCAACTTGCTGTCCGGCGCCTTGCAGCCGGACAGCGGGGAGATCCGCGTCAATGGCGTGCCCGTGTCGCGTTTCCATCCAGCTGCGGCGCGCGCCGTGGGGATCGCTGTCGTGCAACAGGAGCTGAGCCTTACGGCGGAGCTCTCGATCGCCGAGAACATCGGGCTCGGAGCCTTTCCCCGGAGGCTTGGCCTCATCGATTATGTGGCGCTTTCCGCTCGCGCCAGCGAGGTGTGTGAACTCGTGGGGCTGACGGAATCGCTCGATACACCCGTCGGCGATCTGTCGCTGGGGCGGCGCCAGATGGTGGAGATCGCCAAGGCGCTCTTCCGCAAGCCACGCGTGCTGATCCTCGATGAGCCCACTTCATCTCTGTCCGCCCACGAGGCCGGCATCCTGTCGCGGCTGATCGAAAGGCTTCGCGATGCTGGCATCGCGCTGCTCTACATTTCGCATCGCCTGAACGAGGTGCAGGCGCTGTGCTCCCACGTCACTATTCTGAAGGATGGCGTGGTGACGGCGGATCAGCCCCTGGCCGGGATCGACGCCCAAGGCTTGGTTCGGCTGATGGTCGGCCGCGATGCGGGCGATCTTTTCCCGCAGTGGGAGCTGCCTCGACAGGGCGAGGAACTGATCCGTCTGCGCGGCTTCTCGTCCGGCCTGGCGCGTGACGTCGACTTCTCCGCCTCGGCCGGCGAAATCATCGGCATCGGCGGCCTTGTCGGCCAGGGGCAGGAGGACTTTCTCCTCGGCCTCTACGGCGCCATGGGCAGTTCCGCACGGGAAGCGGTTATCGTCGGGCGAAGCGGCCCCTTGAAAAGCGTCGAGGAAGCGAATGCGGCAGGACTGGCCTATGTCCCGGCGGACCGGAAAAGGGAAGGGCTCGTCCCGCCGCATTCGATCGCCTCGAACCTGCTGCTGCCATCCCTCGGGCGAATTGCGAAACACGGGCTCCGCGATCGCCGCGCAGAACGCAATCTCGTGGCTGGTCTCGTCAAACGCCTGAGGATCAAGGGGGAAACATCTCGACCGGTGCAGGCGCTTTCGGGCGGAAACCAGCAGAAGGTGGCACTCGCCAAATGGCTGCCGCTCGCCCCGTCCGTCCTGCTGCTGAACGATCCGACGCGCGGCGTCGATATCGAAACCAAGCGTGAGATCTACCACATGCTGAAATCCTTCGCGCGCGAAGGAAGGCTCATCATCCTTCTAAGTTCAGATACGCCCGAACTCGTTCACCTCTGCGATCGTGTCACCGTCTTTCGCGAGGGGCGTGCCGTCGCGACCTTGCCGCGCGGGCTGATTTCCGAAGAGGCGATCGTCGGCGCCGCCATGGGCGTCAACCCGAAGGGATCGGCGGCATGAACATTGCCTTCTCATCGCGGCAAAACCTCTTTTTCTCCGTGCAACGCCGGCGCAATCGCGGCTTGAACGGCCTCTACATTGTTGTAGGGCTCTTCCTTCTAGCCTATGCCATGCTCTTCCCCGGGCTTCTCGGGATCAGCGGTTTCTCCAAATTTACCCAGAATTGGTTTCCGCTAGCGCTCGTGACGATGGCGCAGGTCCTGCTCTTGCTGAATGGCGGCATCTCGCTCGCCATCGGGCCGCTCGTCAGTCTCGGCGCGGTGATCGCGGCTACGACCATGGGAGGTCCGCTCGGAACGATCGGAGGACTGTTCGCAGTCGCCGCGAGCGGCCTCCTCTCCGGTGCGCTGATCGGCGTAATTGTCACCCGTCTCCGGCTTCCGGCAATCATCGTCACGCTTGCCGGTTCGTTCATCATCGCCGGCGTCGCCTTGATCATCCTGCCACGCCCCGGCGGCTTCATCCCGGATTGGCTTTCAAATCTGCTCGCAGGCAACGTTCCCGTCGCGTTCGGTCTATTGGTGCTTCTGCTCGTCTGTTGGAAACTGTTCCTGGCGACGCCGCTCGGTCTCGGCATCTATGCCGTCGGCGACAATCCGGTCGGCGCCTTTCGCTCCGGTGTGCCGGTCGACAGGGTCAAGATCACGGCCTTTGCTCTCTCCGGCCTGCTGACGGCCTTGGCCGGGCTCTTCGTGGCGGCGCAAACCGGCTCCGGCGATCCTGTCATCGGCACCCCTTTCACATTGAATTCGATAGCCGGAGCCGTGCTCGGCGGCGTCGGGTTTCTCGGAGGGAAGGGGACGATGCGCGGCGCGATCTGCGGCAGCCTGCTCCTGTCGGTGATGATCAACGTCATGTTCTTCCTCGGATTTTCACCGGTCACGCAATATGTCGCCCAGGGGCTCATCATCCTTGCGGCCGTTGCCATTCCGGAACTGACCAGCCAATGGAGCAGAAAGCCGTGAGCATCCTCAAAACCGCGCTGCGCAACCCGCCGCTCCTGACCTTGTTGCTCGTCGCGCTTGTCTGGCTTGCGGCAAGTCTGACGCTGCGCGGTTTTGGCGCCTACGGTCACCTTCGCTACCTGCTGGAGCTTTCGGCGGTGATCGGAATCGTTGCGGCCGGTCAGACCCTAGTCATCCTCATGGGAGGCATAGATCTGTCGGTCGGCGCCATCATCACGGTTACTGCCATCCTTCTGCCGCTGCTCTCGCCGGCTGCCGACCCGACCGGCCTCTCGGGCCTGGCGATCGCGCTGGCGATCGCCACCGGCATCGGCTTCCTCAATGGCGCCGGCGCCGTCTACCTCCGGGTGCCGCCCATCATCATGACGATGGCCATGGCCACATTCCTGCAAGGCCTGCTGGTCATCGTCGCCGGGGGAAGCGCCGTTTCGGTGACGAACGCCGCCGTCCTGTGGCTTGGCCAGGCGCGTCCGCTCGGCGTGCCCTCGGGCGTGATGCTCTGGATCGCTGTTTCCGCGGTGGTGCTGATGATCATTCACCGAATGCCGCTCGGCGCGCGCCTGCTGGCGCTCGGCGCCAATCCGCTGGCAAGCCGTCTTTCCGGCATCAACGTTACCCGAAGCATGCTGGTTCTCTACGCCATGTCGGGATTCTTCGCTGGGCTCGCAGGCATTCTGATCCTCGGCATGAACAGACAGGGCTATGTCGGTATCGGCGAACCCTATCTGCTGACCTCGATCGCCGCCGTCGTCCTCGGCGGCACGTCGATCGTCGGGGGGCGCGGCACCTACGCGGGGACGATTCCCGGTGCGATACTGCTCGTAACCACCACGGCACTGATCACCGTTGTCAACGCTTCGCCGGCCTGGCGGTCAATCATGTTCGGGTCGCTGATCCTCGCCCTTTTGCTCATCTCCGGTCGCGAGGGGCGGCGATGAAGGGTGCCTATCGAGGGCCGGTCATCGACCCGCACCATCACCTGTGGGATCTGACGCTGCGGCGTCATTCCTGGCTGATGCGAGAGCTGCCAAGCGGAGAAGAAACCGGCAACCTTGCTTCGCTTCAGCACAACTACGGCGTGGCGGAATACCTTGCCGACACCGCGCGGCAAAACATCGTCGCGACGGTGCACGTGGAGGCCGGATGGTCGGACGACTTCCCGCTGGAGGAAACGCGCTGGCTAGACGGGATCGACAAGCGCTCGGGGGTGGCTCGGCGCTATGTCGCCCGAGTAGCACTCGACCGGCCGGATGCCGAGCAGCTACTCGAAATCGAAGCCGCCAATCCGAACGTCGTTGGCGTTCGCGACATTGTGAGCTGGCATCCGGATCCTGCGAAGAGCTTTGCCGCGCGGGACCGCCGCATGAGCGATCGCCGTTGGCGGGCGGGACTTGCCGAGGCGAGCCGCCTAGGCCTCAGCTTCGATCTGATGTTGTTTCCGTGGCAGATGGCCGAGGCAGTGCGTCTTGTCGCCGACTTTCCGCAAACCCGCTTCGTGCTCAACCATTGCGGCAGCCCCATCGATCGCAGCGAGGAGGGGATGGCGCTTTGGCGAAACGGTCTCCATGAGCTCGCGAGGGCGGAGAACGTCTCCGTCAAGATCTCCAATCTCTTGGCCTATGACCACGATTGGACGCTCGAGAGCCTACGACCGGTGGTCGAGTTCTGCATCGAGTGCTTCGGACCGTCGCGGTCGATGTTTGCGAGCGACTTCCCCGTGGCGGGAGCGCACGCGACGTTTGACGAGGTCTACGGCGTATTCCGCATGGTTGCCGCCTTGCACTCCCCAGAGGAGCAGCGCGCCCTTTTCTTCAGCACGGCGAACGACGCCTATCGCCTCGCCATTGACGACACCACGAAGGCGGAGGACCGCGGAAATGTCTGAGGACAGCCTCTCGAGACGCGGCCCCATGATCGATGACCGCATTCGCGGGTTTCCGGCTGGACATCTGGCCATGCCGCTGAACGACATCTGCATGACGGGTTGGAAACCTTACGACGGCAGAATGTCCCTTCCGCTGATCTCGCTGGATCGTGACGCCTTCCGCGACAATGTTGAACTGATGATGAGCTATGTGCGGGGCCATGGCATCGAAATCGCGCCCCATGCCAAGACGCCGATGTCGACGGCACTCGCCGCCGAACTGCTGGCTGCCGGTGCGTGGGGAACGACGGTCGCCGACATTCGCCAGGCATCGGTGATGCTGAAGGCCGGTTTTCGGCGGCTTATCCTGGCAAACGAGATCGGCGGCAGCGCCGCGGCGCGAAGGCTTGCGGCACTGCTTGCCGGATACCCGGAGGCGGAACTGCATGTCTTCGTCGATTCGGTGGAGTTGGTGACTGCACTTCACTCGACCTGGTCGGCACGACAGGATCTGCCCGCCTTGGGGCTTCTCGTGGAATTGGGCAGCGGCCGCGCCGGCGCACGGACGCTGGCGGCAGCCCTACAAATCGCCGAAGCCGTGATCGCTGCGGAAACACCTCGTTTTCGCCTTTCGGGTCTCGCCTGCTACGAAGGTGCTGCCGCGAGCGGCGACAGCATCGAAACTGCGAAGAAAATCGATGACCTGGTCGGGTCAATGGGCGCTCTCCTGGGCAAAGTCCGCGGACGCATCGGGCCGCAGCGTCCGCTGATCGTCACCGCCGGCGGCTCTCTCTACTTCGACATGGTAGTGAAACGGCTGAAGCCCGCCACCGTCGCGGACGGCAATTCGCTGCTCGTATTGCGCAGCGGGGCAATCTTCTTTCACGATCACGGGATCTACGAACGCGGGCTGAAGGCGCTCGACGACCGATCGGGGCTGGTGATCAACGGGCAGGTCAACTCCGCATCCTCTGGCTTTCGACCGGCGCTTCGCGTATGGGCCGAGGTCCTGTCCTGCCCCGAAGCGGCGATCGCCATCTGCGGCATGGGACTGCGCGATGTTGCTATGGACCAGGGTTTGCCGCGGCCGCTTTCGGTCTATCGGGGCGGGCGGAAGCTGCGCGATGCTGACGGCGCCGAAGTCGTCAAGCTCAACGATCAGCATGCCTTCCTCCGCCTGCCCGGCACTTGGCAGGCGGCGATCGGCGACGTCATAGAGTTCGGCATCTCCCACCCCTGCACGTGCCTGGACAGGCACATCATCGTCTACGGTCTCGATAGGGACCGCTCGGTGACGGCCGCCTATCTCACCAGCTTCGGCTGATCCCTTCGGACAAACAAAGAGGAAACACGAACCATGATCATGCGCTATCACAAAGAGGCCCGAATGAGCCAGGCGGTCAGCTATGCCGGTCTCGTCTACATCGCAGGGCAGGTCGCCGACAATCGCAAGGCAGGAATCGAGGAACAGACGCGTGACGTTCTCCGCAAGATCGACGGACTGTTGAAGGAGGCCGGTACCAACCGGTCAAAGCTGCTGACCGTGAACGTGTTTCTGCCAGCTATCGTCGATTTCGATGCGATGAACGCCGTCTACGATGACTGGGTCGACCTCGAAAACCCGCCGGCGCGGGCCTGCGTCGAGGCACGCCTCGCCGACGCGGATCTGCGCGTCGAAATGACGGCCCTCGCCGCGCTTTGAGGCCGAGATGCACACGGGCCTTGTCCACGCAATCGACTTTGAGGCGGAAGGCCGGCAGGAGGGGTTTCTCAGCATTCCTCATTCTGTCGATCGCTCGCCTTACTATCAGATCAAGATTCCCTACGTCCGCGTCAGAAACGGCGATGGCGCAAAATTGCTGCTGGTCGCCGGAAATCACGGCGACGAATATGAGGGCGAACTGCAACTCGGCAGGCTGATGCGACGCATCCAGCCGGGGAAGATTCGAGGCACGGTGACGATCCTGCCAACCCTCAACGTTCCGGCCGTGATGGCCGCCAGGCGATGCTCGCCTCTCGACGGCGGGAACCTCAATCGTGCATTTCCGGGAAGCCCGTCGGGAACGCCCACGGTGCGTCTTTCCCATTTCCTCGAGCATGATTTGTTTCCGCGCCACGACGTCGTGCTCGACCTCCATTCCGGCGGGACCTCGATGGCGCACCTGCCTTCCACGCTCATCGAGCGTCGGGATGATCAGGAGCGCTTGGAGCGCTCCATCCAACTGCTGAGCGCTATGGGGTCGAGCCATGCCTTCATCGCGGACAACGGCATGCAGACCCCGACTTCCATGGGGGCGGCCGGCCGGGCAGGGGTCATCGGCCTTTCCGGTGAGTTCGGTGGGGGCGGCGCGGTGACGCCACGGACGATGGCCTTCACCGCCAATGCGATCGACCGACTGATGCTAAAGCTCGGCATCATCGATGAACCGATGCTGTCCCGCCATCTCGAGGCGACGCTGCCATCTTTGCAATTGCTCTTCCTCTCCCGGCACAGCCAGGCCATCTACGCGACGCGACGCGGCTGGTTCGAGCCTGCGGTCTCCCTGGGCGAGAGCGTCGATGCAGGTGACCTGGCCGGTTGGTATCACGATCTCGAAAGAATCGATCTGCCGGAGGAGGAGCTGCGCTTCACCGAAGGCGGAGTCGTGATCTCGCATCGCCTGCACTGCGACAGCCAGTCCGGTGATTGCCTGATCCAGGTAGCCGATCCAATCGACCGGAGTCAAATTTGCTGATCAAGCCGAGGGCGGAGCCGTGCACCTTTCCATGTGGACCTATCCCTGGGACGTTCAGGATCAGGGGCTTGCGGGAACAATATCGGACCTGAGGGAGAGGGCGGGTCTCAACACCGTCAGCCTTGCGACCTCCTACCATGCCGGGCGCTTTCTCCAGCCGCGCAGCCCGTCGCAAAAGGCTTACTTCCCGGAAGACGGCACGGTCTATTTTCGACCGGACCGAACCCTGTGGAACGACAAGGAAATCCGGCCTCTGATGGCGCGCAACGTCGAGGAGCGCGGTGACATGCTGGCTGAGTTGATCGCCGACCGGGACCGAGGCGGGATGAAGGTCTCCTGCTGGACCGTCTGTCTGCACAACACCCGCCTCGGCATGCTTCATCCCGGGCATGTGACGCGCAACGCCTATGGCAACCCGAATTACTACAATCTCTGTCCCTCGAGCCCGGCGGCGCGCGACTATGTCGTAACCCTGGTCCGGGATATCAGCGTCAACTATCAACCGGACATGCTGGAAATCGAGAGCCCGAACTTCATGGGCTTCGCGCATGAATTTCATCACGAGAAAGACGGTGTGGGGTTGAACGAGGAGGACGATTTTCTCCTGTCGGTCTGCTTCTGCGAGCACTGCATCGCGCGAGCGGCACATGCGGGTGTCGATGCAGACGGCGCCCGGCAAACAGTCAGACGTTTCATCGCCGAGATGTGCGAGCGCGAGATTCCGGAGAAGCAGTTCATCGATTTCCCCGCCGCGGGCATCGACGCCTTCAGGCATCACAGGGCCCTTCACGACTTTCTGATGTGTCGCACCGAGCCGGTCACCTCTCTCATTCGCGAGATCAAAAATGCCGCACATCCCGGGACTAAGATAGTCCTGATCGATCTCAAGGACGGCTGGTTGGGCGGTGTGGATCTCGGCGCAGTCGGAAAAGTGTGTGATGGTGCGATCTTGTGTTGTTATTCCATGACGTCCGCCGCCATCGCGAGCGTGATCAGCAGCGGTCGCGCGTCACTGGGCGCAGAGAAATTCCTCGGCGTCGGACTTCGTGTGTTTTATCCGGAGGTGGCGTGGGCCGATGATCTTGCCGAACGGGCGAAAGCGGCGGTCGGTGCCGGCGCGGACGGGGTGAACTTCTACAACTACGGTCTGATTCCGGCCCGGCGGCTTGATTGGGTGCGCATTGCGAGCGCTGGTTTGTCGAAAGCTCCACATCGCTGAGTCCTCGGAAAATAATCGAACGATCACGTCCGGGCTGCTCGGCGATGACGGTGGCGCTCATGCCGCCGCTCGCCACCGAGTCTGGATGCGGAGCACTACGCCCGTTGGACAGACGCCGGGGTGCGTCCGACCGGGATGCTCACGTTCTGTGCTCCGAAAGTCGCATAATGTATCAACGGGAACGTGCTACCCCTTCCCGTCTTCCCTGCGGCGGCGATGTAGGAGTTAAAGGGAACACCATCCATTCTTGCCAATTTTTGCCATTGCTGTTATGGTCTCTGGTATGGGCACGATGAACATTTCTCTACCGGACTATTTGAAGAGCTTCGTCGATGAGCAGGTTGCGGGGCGGGGCTACGGGACGAGCAGCGAGTATATCCGCGAACTGATCCGTCGAGATCAGGACCGTCTTTTTCTCCGCAGGCTTTTGCTTGACGGAGCGTCGTCCGCACAGACCGAACCGGTCGATAGGCATTATTTCAGCAGCCTTCGCGATCGAGCGCGTGGTCGGCACAGCAAGTGAATAGCAAAGCGATTGTTCCCCGAGAGCTTGCTCGCAGTGATGTCGAGACAGTCGTCGATTACTATGCTAGCGAAGCCGGATCCGAGGTCGCTCTCGGCTTCATCGACGCACTTCAAGCTGCTTATGATCTGATCGCAAGCCATCCGGAGGCCGGATCATTGCGGTATGCATACGAGCTGGGATTGCCTGATCTGCGGAGCGTTTCGCTGGAGCGATATCCCTATCTAATCTTTTATCGTGACCAGCCAGATTATGTCGACGTCTGGCGTGTGCTTCATGCCAAACGAGACAATCCGCAGTGGATGCAGGAGCCGGATAATCATTGAATGCAACTTTTCCGCAGACGTGGGGCTTTGAAAGATTGTCGGCCTGCGGCTCGAATCCACTCAAGGCGGGAGTACTTTCGCGTTTTCATTGCTTTTCGGCGTCGTCGCGCCGTTTGGAGGGCGATTTGCCTATGGATGTGGATATTGCGCCGAAAAATCATCGAGAGTATGCTTAGCTAAGTAAACCAAAAGGTTGAGAAGCGGCTCGAGATAAAGGGATTTAATGTTGCTTGTCACCGCAAGCTGAAAGTCTTTTGTGCCGTAGTGGAAACCGGGAGTTTCGCCAAAGCTGCCGACCGCCTGGGCTATGTGTCGATCATGGCCCTTGAGCTGATTGGCCAAGGCTTGCAGGCGATCAGCGTTTCTTGCGGCGAGAATTAGCGAGTGACCGGCTTCCGCAAGTCTTATGCACAACGGGACGCCAACTTCCGCCGGTTGCTCCCGCCATGTAAATTGGCGTATCGAAATCGCTGAGGCTCTAATCGCCGCTGGATGAAAGTTCAGTGGCACGTCACGCAGTCTCCCGCGACCGCATTGCTTTAGCAACTGCTGATTAGCTAATTTGATCTCAGCTCGGGCTTTTAGGCCCTCCGACCGCGCTGAGATCCGCCGTGCTACTCTAGGGAGGAGAGCCCTTTGGTGGCGTGATTTCTCGCGTATTCCCCTCCGTCTCGCTACCGTCGTCCAGCTCGTGGAAGGGCAGAAAACCGTACTGCTCCATCCACTCGCGAATGATGAGGCGGATCAGCTCGTCCCGCGTCATCGCAAGTTCTTCGCAGGCGATAGCGATCGCCTCCTCGACGTCGTCATCGAAGATCATCAGAGTAAACTTTCAGCGTGCTAATGCCGTGGGCCACCACTCGAGATGACGCCCTTGCTTACGAGCCAGGCCTCGAACATGCCCGGGCACCCCTCCTGAGCCCACATCCCGCGATACGAGAAGCCAAGGCCATGGGAGCCGCGCCCAGTGGCGCTGAAACCTTCCTCGGTGAGGCGTTCGGTTCCACCTGCTTTGATTTCGGGATGGTTCTTCTTCGCCCTTCTGATTTTCACTGCCTGTCCTCCTACGCAGTACAACCGAGAGGACTCAGGGTGTCACAACACAGGTCGCAGTCAAGGATTAGCGGCGCCGCCCAATTGGGGTAAGGGGCGCTCTGGATGGACCCGTTTGCCGGCTGCCGGTATAGTAAGAACGAAGGCTGGAGGTGAGCCGGATTAGGTGAATTCCCCGCATGAGCCGTGTGTCGTGGTATGATGGAGTGCTTTTCCTGACTGGCACGGGCGCGGAGGTTGTTATGACCAAGAACAGTGCCGGCCGCCCCCTGCAGCCGGGCGACCTAGCTCCAAATGTTGTGCTCGATGCGATCTCGCGCGAAGGCAAGATCGCGCTCGATGACTTTCGTGGGCGTAGCCCCGTGTTGATCGGCTTGTTTCGCGGTCTGCATTGTCCGTTCTGCCGTCGCCATGTTGCCGTGATGGCGCAACTTAAACCGGCGTTGCGTGAGAAAGGCGTCAAATGCCTCGCGGTCGTCAATACGCCCGTGGAGCGCGCACGAGTGTATTTTCATTACCACCCTGTGCCCGATCTTCTTGCTGCGTCCGACCCGGTAAGGGCCTCGCACCGAGCTTTCGGCTTGCAGGAAGTCGGGGTGGACGAGCTCACGGCAATAAGGTTCCATTTGCCCGGCGAGTTGCCGGAGCAGATGGACGTCATGGCCATGAATGCGTTTCTGAACAAGAAGGAAGGATATGAGATCACCGAGGCTGATCAGCAAATGATGGCCGGTCGGGCCCAGCTCGTGGGTCAGTTCCTGATCGATCGTGAGGGCATCGTACGCTGGAACTACATTGAAGTTCTGGAGCCCGGGCTCCACACCTTTGAGCCACCAAATCGCGAGGAATTGGTGTTGGCAGCCTCCGAAGTCGCACATCAATAAGCCCTGCCGATGCTATCCGCTGGTGCGGTCGGCACTGATCGTCTGAATGGAACCGTTTGCCGGCTCGGCGCATAAGTACAGGCGCAGGCCTTAGGTCGAAATGGCTGAGTCAAGATCGAGGTGGGCGACGAGGTCCGCTCGTGGCAAGGTGATCTGGATCGACCAAGACGGGGTGCCGCGCGTCCGCAGGGCAGCAAGGGGTCGAGAATTCGCCTCCATCATCGTCGTGGATGGAGAGCGGGCTGAATGACAGTAATGCGCGCGAGAAGCCGTATTTGCCATAGCTCCTAGATTTCGACGCTGTTCTGACCGACCACAGCTCTCGTCATCTTCGCAGCATTGCGAAGCAGGTTAGTCCCCGACCCTTCGAGCTCTTGCCTTCCCAGGATGAGGGCATCGAGGTGCGATTAAGATTAGCCGAGGGCATCGGCATCCAGCACTTCAATTCCGGCTCCGCGTATCCGATGATGCGGCCGGGCGAGAAATCAGAGGCGCGCCAGCCTTCTGCACCGAACTGGTCGCCATTTGACCAAGAGGTAAGGTCAACTCCTGCCGTGGCCGGGGTATTTGATCGCCAAATGGCTCCTACCACTGCCCTAATAAGACTGCTCGGAACTAAGATCGATATCGGATGTTTCTGCTTTATCTAACGGGAGCAGCGCCATGCCAAAGGTGCAGTATGAGATAGTAGAGCATGACGGGGCTTGGGCGTACAAAGTTGACGATGTCTTCTCTGAGACCTTTCCCACCCACGCCGATGCACTTGCCGCCGCCGAAATTGCTGCGCGACACCATGAGCTTCCCGGTTCGACGGAGAACATTGAATTCCAAGACTCCGCCGGTCGCTGGCATGAACAAGTCGCGTCCGGTTTCGATCGCCCGCTTACCGAAGTCGTCGATACACCGGACGTTCGGCACGCGGCAGAACGCCGGATTCGAGAGCATCGGAGCATATTTGGCACTGCTTTGCTGCTCGCTGGTACTGCCTTCGCGATAGGCTATCTCCTTCGTCTTACCCAACGCGGTCGACTCTAGAGCCGCTCGCCTCGCCGCCTATGCCCGTCGCTGCTGTGGGCGGAATGACGGAAGTTGAACCGAGCAAGCTCTTCGCGGGCACGATCGAGAGGAAAGGCAGGCCGAAGGCGAAGGTCCGCGCGGCCGAAATCTTCTGCCTGTTCCGCGACTGGCTCGCCGGCAGATCCGCGAGCTTGGTGCCGTTGAGCGGGCGGAGATGCTGGCGCTGCATCTTCTGGCCTGGTCGCAGGGGGTTGGCGGTGATGACGGCAGCCTTCAAGGACGAGGCATTCATCCGCAACGAGGTGGCCGGGATCGAACGCTGGCTGGCCTCCCTGCCGGACCTCGCGCAACCTAAATGATCAAGGAGCACCGATGTTTGTCACTTTCCTGAGATTTGAAGATAACCGCAGCGCCGCACTGGAATTCATGGCGGTGCATAACGACTGGATCGCGCAAGGCCTCACCGATGGCGTGTTCCTCTGCGTCGGCTCGCTCCAGCCCGCCGTCGGCGGCGCGATTATCGCTCATGCGGAAAGTCGCGACGATGCGCGCTTATCACGTTCTCGACGCTCTGGATTCGTGATCGGCGAGGCGTTGATGAGCTTTGCGGCGAGCGCTTCAGCTTCGTCAGACTTGCGTGACAAAGCGCGCCTTTGCAGCTCGTCCTTGAAGGCCCTTCCGATCTTCTCGAATTCGTCAGGCCCAATTGGATCGAAGCTCAAGGTTTGCGCTGAATTCATCGTTTCCCCCCTTTCCTCCGCCGTGCGACGGAAGAGCCTTGTGCGTTTCCTGTTTCGAAAGGCTGTGCTGAAAATTTATCGAATGAGAGCCGTCGTTACGGCCGGGCCATTCGTATCGGTCCACTCCAGTGCCGCAATGGCGGAGCCGAATAGCACGGCCGGGATAGCTAGAGCTCCCATGAGCCTGAGCATTTGGAGCCGACGTGTGCGCTTTCCATCCCAGTCGTAAGCCATTGCTACGCCCCTGCTACTCGGAAACAGTACCGCCAAGATAGAACCAGAGAACCACTTTCTGGTCGAGTCAATTTTCAAGTATTACTTTTGAACAAATTTGATGCTCAGTGTTTATACTACGTGTCCAAAGTGCGTCGGTGGGAAAAGCCGAAAGTAGAGGAGCCAGCAACTGATGCTGACGATCGCGCTTGCTTGGCGTGATCCCTAAGGACGAGGTGGCCTGGCGCATTATAAGGCGATACCGCTCGCTCTCGCGCCAAACCTGCGCCAAACAAGGATGGGTCGCCACGATCGTCAAAGTGGGGATGGTGGTAAGCAGGGCGTCGTATATTTCAGGTGAGAGCCGGGAGCCATTCACCGTCGATCGCTCACATGCCCGCTCGGCCTGGCGCTGGTGACGGCCGAGGCGATCCGCAGCGCCTCTTGGATGCCGGCACAGGTGCCGCTGTTGGTTGCGATCCGCTTTTCTGGAGGATGGCACGGCCAACTCGATCCTGAAGGCGCAACTCACGGAGCTTCGCGCTCGCAATGCGCTCGCGGCGGCCCTGCTTAGCGGCCACAGTTTCGCCTCCGATCCGCGCTGCATGTTCATCTGGCTGCGGCTGCCGGCACCCTGGGGGCTCGGATGATTTCACCGCGACCTTGAGCGCCCAAGGCGCCGCCGTCATGCCGGCGAGCGCCTTCGCCTGCGACCGGCAGCCGGTCGAGCACGCGGTCCGCACCAACTTCGCCTGCGCCTCGTCGCGTGACGAACTGGCGAGGGCGCCTCGCATCGTCGTCTCGACGCTCGCCGACCGGCCGCGGGCGCTGATCGGGCACGCACGAGGCCGGAGCGAACCGGGCGCGGGAGGTGGAGGAAGCGTCACCCGCGTGGACCGGGCGACGGCAGATGGGGTCCGGGAACTCGAGCCGAAGCTGCCGCCGAACTATCAGGGCGGCCTCTGGTTCCTGACGCCTATGTAATTTCGAGCCCGAGCGGTTTGTCCGGCTGCTGGCGCGCGCTATTCTTGCCCGCGACGGCCGCTTCGTGCAAGGCGACGCGCGGGATCTGCAGGTCTCTCCGATCAACCTCACGATCGTTCAGGGCGGGCTCGGGACGCCTTCGCTGTGAACATCGTCGGTCACCTACTCTCGAGAACCGAGCGTCGCTCGAGGCGCATACGCTGGGCGCCGACCAATGCGCTCGCCTTCGGAGGACGTGCTTAATACAGCCTGAGCAACAGCCTCGTCGTTGAAGGTCGCATAGTGGATCAACGGGAACGTCATACCAAGCGGCGTCTGAGCAAGAAATTCAGCTTTGGACGGTTTTTCATCCCGCTTCTGGCATATATCTTGACAAATATAGTCATGTTAATTAGCACCCCCTCGAACCAACGGCATCCAGCTCCTTCCGGGGCGACCCAAATGTTTTTGGTCAATGTGTTACAGGGGGCTTTGAATGGAATTGCGTGTTGGACTGCTGACCGTTTTGCTGGCGACAGTGAGTCGCGCCGCCTTGGCGCAAGATGCGACGGCGCTGGAGCGCCTCGAAGTGAAGGCGGGGGCCACGACCTCAACGATCGGCACTTTGCCAGAAGACTATGCTGGGGAGCAGGTCGCACGCGGCGGCCGCGTCGGATTGCTTGGCAACCGGGATTTCATGGACACGCCGTTCAACATCACCAGCTACACGGCGGGGACGATTGAAAACCAGCGCGCGAAGACGGTGGCCGATGTCCTGGCCAACGACTCCTCGGTGAGAAGCACGCACGCATCGGGCGGCATGTTGGATTCCTTCTATATCAGGGGCTTCCCACTAAACGAGGGGAACTTCGGCGAAGTCGCCTTCGATGGCGTGTACGGCGTTGCCCCGACCTACCGCCTGTTTACGGATTATATCGAACGGGTCGAGGTCCTGAAGGGACCGACGGCACTCCTCTATGGAGTCTCGCCGAACAGCAGCGTCGGCGGCACCATCAACATCGTGCCAAAGCGCGCGTCCGATGTCGACCTGACCCGAGTGACGACCGACTATGCTTCCGATGTGTACGGCGGCGGCCATTTGGACGTCAGCCGCCGGTTCGGCGACCAGCGGGAGTTCGGCGTTCGCTTCAACGGCAGCTATCATGGCGGCGACACAGCGATCGACAACCAGTCTCTTGACGTCGCGGTCGGCGCCCTCGCACTCGATTACGAAGGCGAAAACCTCAGGGCGACGCTGGACATCATGGGGCAGCGGCAGGATGTCGACGCTCCGCTGCGGCCATTCATCCTCGAAGGCAGCTTTGAAGTCCCGGACGCGCCGGACGGCAGGTCTAACGTCCAGGAACCGTGGGAATGGGCGAAGACGGACGATCTATCCTGGCTGGGCCGCGTCGAATATGACGTGAGCGACGCCGTCACCGTGTTCGCAGCCGTCGGCGGTGGAAATTCGCGCGTCGAGCGGCTCTTCGGCACGCCAAGAATTACCAGCGCCGCCGGTGACGTCAGAGTCATGCCGGAAAATTTCATTTTCGATGTCGACCGGCTGACTGCCGAAACGGGCGTACGCGGCGAGTTCGAGACGACCGCTATCAACCACTCGGTCACATTTCAGGTCAGCGGTCTTCAGCAGCGCCTTGCTCGCGGCTCCAACTCGGGAACGTTTCAGCCCACCAATCTCTTCGATCCCCTTCCGCGGCCCGAGCAGGATGTGCCGCAACCGACACATGTGCCAAGGCTCTCGGAAAACGTCTTCTACGGTTTCGCGCTTTCCGACACGATGTCGATGCTCGACGAGCGCTTGCAATTAACCGTAGGTGGACGCTGGCAGCACATCGACACTGAAAATTACAACACCACGACCGGTGTGGTTTCCTCGTCTTCCGATGAGAGTGCATTGACGCCGCTCGCGGGCATTGTCGTTAAGCCGTGGGAGAATGTCGCGTTTTACGCCAATTACGTCGAGGGCCTGAGCGTCGGCGACACCGCGCCAACTGGGTCCAGCAACGTAGGCGAAACCCTTGCACCCTACCGATCCAGGCAGTACGAAATCGGCACCAAAGTCGACCTTGGCCGGGTTGCGGTGACCGTCAGCGCTTTCCAGATCGAGAAGCCCTTCGGCGTCGTACGCGACAACGTCTTCGTCGAAGGCGGCGAGCAGCGCAACCGCGGCGTGGAGTTGAACGTGTTCGGCGAGGTGACCCCCGAGATCCGAGTGCTCGGTGGCGTGACCTTCATTCATGGCGAGATCACAAAAACGAGTGTCGACACCGAGCGAGGCAATACCCCGATCGGCGTTCCTTCGCTGCAGGTCAACCTGGGCGCGGAGTGGGATACGCCCCTCTTGCCCGGCCTGACGCTCGCCGGCAATGTCATCCACACGGACGAGCAGTTTGCCGACAGGGCAAACAGCATGGAAATCCCCTCCTGGACGCGGCTTGACCTCGGCGCGCGCTACCTGACCGAGATCAACGAGAGGCCGGTCACCTTCCGTGCCGACGTCGAGAACGTCTTCGACCTCGACTACTGGTCCGGCGTTGCAAGCTTCGGGACGATATCGCAAGGTACGCCGCTGACCGTGAAGGTGTCGATGACGACCGATTTCTGATGTGGCGGCGGCGAGCCTCCGTCGATGGAGTGTCGAGCCTGCACACATTTTGGATGCGTAAAAGCAAATGCTCCGGTGGGAACACCGGAGCATTTTGATCTTGGAGGAAACTCGGTCTGGTGGGCGGCGCGTGGGTATCGCGTATCCGCGGGGCGCTCGCGGCCCCCTGTCCGTCCTGCCTGGCATCTCCCCACAAGCGAGTAGACCGCCAAACCGGAATGCACCGCTACCGGCTTCCGGCTGGACTAAACCGATAGTGATTTCAGCACTTAAGTCCTTGCAGTCGGGCAATGCCCTGTCTCTAGATTAAGACTAGCCGATCTCCCCCTCCTGGGCCCACAAGGGGGAGATGCCCGGCAGCGCCGAGAGGGTATCACGCGCTTTCCGGAAGAGCGTCGCCCTCCGATCAAATCCGCAATTGTAACAACCGAACGGAAATGGCCCCGAGTCGGTCGGGGCGTCGCCATCAGGACAACCGCTCCACCGGATCGTTCAATCCGCGCTGCCCACCAGGCTTACGGTATAGCCCGGCTTGTAAGAGATGGGCAGGAAGCGGCGGTGATATTCCGCAAATGTCGCGTCCGGATCGAGATCGGTAAAGAGGTCGGGATGGAACCACTTCGCGAACTGCTGGACAGCAATGAACTCATAGGGGCTGTTATAGAACTGGTGCCAGATGCCGTGGAAGTTGCGCGTTTTCTGCGCGGCGATCCCGGTATAGGCATCGCGGGTCGTGAACCACTCAAGCTTCCTGTGCGTCTCCTGTGGATCGGCGCCGGGGCCAAGTGGGATCCAGTGGCCGCCGGGCACATAGGCCTGCCAGTCGGCGCTGGTGACGACCACATGCTCGGGGTTGGCGACGATCACCTGCTCCGGGTTGAGCTGACCAAAGGTGGTGGGGAGAATGTCGCTGCCGATATTGTGGCCGCCGGCAAGCTCGACATACTTGCCGAAGTTTTCCGCGCCGAAGGAAAGGCAGCAATCGTCGGCATAACCGCCGATCCGCTCGATAAAGACCTTCGGACGTCGCGGTTTCACCCGGTCGATGACGTCGGTGACGCGCGCCATGGCCTGGTGGCGAAATTCGATAATCTCCTCCGCACGAGCCTCGCGCCCCATGATTTTTCCGAGGAGCCGGATGGTCGGTTCCGTGTTCTTGAGCGGAAAGTGGCGGAAGTCGATATAAAGGACCGGGATATTCAGCTCTGCCAGCTTCTCGATATATTTCGCGTCCTCGTTGGCGCGCATGGCTTCGAGATTGAGAAGGACGACGTCAGGCTTTTGGACAATGGTCGACTCGATGTCGAGCAGCCCATTCTCCTGCCCGCGGAAGGCCGGCAGCTTGGCGAGCTTGGGAAAGGCCTCTAGATATTGTGCGTAGGTCGCCGGATCGGCCTCGATCAGGTCGTTGCGCCAGGCGACGATGCGGGCGAGCGGATCTTGTGGCTCGAGCGAGGCGATCAGATAGAGCTGTCGCCCCTCGCCAAGGAGGATGCGCTTGACCGGTTCATTTACCGTCACCTCGCGGCCGGTAATGTCGGTGACGGTGATCGGCGTTTGCCTGTCCGCCGCGGCCGGCTTCTGGGCAAGGGCCGCGGCCGGAACCCACAGGGCCAGAACGGCGATCACGGCTTGGAGCGCCGAATAAATTCTCCTCACGATATTTCTCCTTTACTGAAGAGCCGGCGCGATTTGAGCCACAGGGCGAGCGCCATCAAGAAAGACAGGCCGTAAAGGCTTGCAACGAGCGGGAATGCCACTTCAAGCCCAAAGCGCTGGGTTGCGACGACGCCGGTGATGATCCCAACAACTGAAGCACCCTGCTGGCAGGTTTGCGCGAGCCCGAGGACCGATCCCTGCCGCTCACTGCGCGTCGCAGTCGAAACGAGTGACAGAAGAACTGGCGTCGTTCCCCCCAGAAGCGCGCCCCAGGCAAGATAGAGCGCAGCGAAAAGGCCCATATCGCGGGTCGATCCGGCAAGGCCGGTGACCACGAGGCAGCCGGCGGCGATCAGCACGCTCCACCCGAGTACTAAGGTCGGCGCTCGTCCTTCGAACATCCGCGCCCACACCGGGGCGCCGACCACAAAGCCAAATGCAAGTAGCCCGTAGCTCAACCCCGTGATCCAATGCTGGGCGCCATAGACCTCCGACATGTAGAGAGCGAACGGCACCTGCAGGACCATCCGGCTCGCGAGCAGCAGTCCCATGAGCACGAGAAGCCCGGTGACCGATATGCCGGTCGCTGGTGCGGGAAAAACCTTCGTCGCCCTGGCCGGGCCCGTGCCGCCTGCTCCTTGTGGCGGAACCGGCAGGCTTGCCCAGGCGACAGCGGCGCAGAGCGCGCAGATCACGCCGGCGGTGAGATTGACGGCGGCGAAAGGCAAGGCATCGAGGATGAGGCCGCCGAGGAAGGCGCCGCCGAGGGAGCCGACATTGGTTGCCACCTGGAGCCAGGCGAAGAGGCCAGCGCGATCGCGTCCGCCGGTCACCTGCACGCCATAGGCCTGAGCCGGGGCGATATACCCGGCGCAGGCCCCTTGCAGAAAGCGCAGCGCCAGAATGGTCCAGACGTCCTGGGCAAAGGCGACAAGCAGTTGCGTGATCGCCAGGCCCGCAAGGGCCCGCACCATCATCAACCGATTGCCGTAGCGATCGCCCATACGTCCCCAAAAGGCGCTCGTCAGCGAAACGCCGAGCATGGGGCAGACATAGACGCCGATCCCGGCAAGCGCGAACACACTCTCGGACGGGCTCAACGCCCTGATCTGGATCGGCCAGAAGGGACCGCTCATTTCCATGGCGCCCATGGAAATGAACTGCAGGCCAAAGAGAAGCGCGAAGACCGGTCCGAAGCCGCGCAGGACGGCGACTGTCCCGGTCATTTCGCGCTCACCAGCGGATTGGGCAAGTGATGTTCGACCCGGTAATCGCGATAGCGCTCCAGATGCATCCGGAGCACCGAGCGCGTCGGCCAGGGCCGTTCGAGGAAAGCGTCGCGCTCCTCGATCCAGAACGCATCCGACAGCATGCGGGGCTTCAGCGCCTCGAACGCCGCTTCCGTCTCTTCCCGTAGGATGCGCCACAGGGTGTAGCCGACAAGCGAATACTGCTCAGTGAGGCAAAGGGCGATCTCGTGAAGATGGCAGACGAAGCACGCGTCGATGACGAAGGATCTGACGAGACTGATGTCGTCGTCGAACGTGGTCGGCAAAATGCCCTTGCGGCTGAACGGCTTCAGATCGTAACCGCGCTCCCTGAAGAGCGGCGCGAAACTGCGGCCGTCGCCGAAGTCGCGGATCAACAGCTTCCGCGGCATGCCGCGATCGTCGAAAATGATCGTGCTGTTCTGCTGATGTGCCTCGAAGGCAATGCCGTAGAGAAGATACATCGCGAGTGTCGGGCGGACGACCGTGCGCGCATAGGCGCGGAAGAACGCCGCGACGGCCGCCTCGCTCGCGCTGCCGTTCCTGGCAATGAGCTCGCAAATGAGCGGCCGGCCGTCGAGCGGACTTGCCGTCAGCAGGGCTGCGACGGTCACCGGCAGCATGCCGTCTTCGCGGGTCAAGGGATCGGTGTTGCGGTAGACCACCGAAAGGAAGCGGCCGGGATGCTCGTCGCCGGTCTCGGGATGGTGCAGGATCGCGCCCAGCTCCTCGGTGAAGATCTCCAACTCGCGCCCCAGATCATCCTCTTTCGACAGGATGTCGGAAATCAACGTGCTGAGGCGCGGCCCCATATGGATCGATTTCCCCTGCAGCGTGCGCTGTTCGCTCGTCATCCAAATCGCCACCGGCAGTTTGACAAAGGGTCTCGGCGCCGCGGTCTCCGGCAGCATCGTGCGGAACGACATCGACGGCAGCGTGACGACCTCGGGGCCGTCCGGATCGAGCACGCCGTGCTCGATCTCGGCCGCGAATTCGCGGCGCACGAAATTCTCGAGATGCCAGCCATGGACGGGGAGGGGAATCCAGTCCTCGGGCGATTTGCCGCGCGCCCTCAGGTCCTCCGCCCAATCGCGCCAGAGGTCCGGGAAGTTCCCTGCAAACCATTCCGAATAGCTGCCGACATGCGGCATCTTCTCGACATAGGCCCAGTCGTTTCGGAGCGCCGCGATTACGAGGGGCACCCGCGCGCCGAATTCGGGCGATAACGCCGCAACGTCCTCCGGCGCCAGGCCCGGCTTTGCCTTCCAGGTCGGGTAGAAGGGATGGCCCTCAAGCGCGCCCCATTGGTCAAGGGTAATCGCCGCCAGATGCGTCGGCAGGCTTTCCTGGAGATAGGCGAGGAAGCCGGGCGCGCCGGCTTCGGCGATCTGCCGGCGTAACGTCGCACTCCAGCTTTCGCGGGTGCGGCGGGCGAGAATGTCGTTCTGCATGCTGTTGTCGACGTCGCACATCAGATGCTCGAGTCCATCTGGAGCAGGCGTAATTGCGAGGGAGGGTTCGACCTCCCTCATCAGGGCCGATGGATCGTCAATTTTCCGGCGACCACCGATACCGTCCAGCACCTCGACCTTTCCGCGGTTCTGCAGCGTTCCGGCCGGTGCCAGGTGCAGGTCGGTGAAATGCAGCACGCGCCGTGAGGCCCAGAGGGGAAACCAGGCCTGGCGGCCGTCGCGCGCCCACATCAGCGCGTCGGGATCGAGCAGGCGTTCGGCGAAGAGGCAGCGCACCAGCCGATTGATCGCGTTTCGCGATGCCTTCGACAAAAGCGCGCGTCCGTCACTCGCAACGGCATCTGCCGCGAAAAAAGTTCTCTCGTCCATCATTGAGCCTCCGGCCAATCTGTCGGAACATAGTCCGGCGCGCCCGCGGCCAATTGGCCGTGGTAATCGCGCGCCCAGTTGTAGGTCTTGGCGATCGTCGGCGCGGCAACGCCGAGCCGTGCCGCCATCGACACGAGCAGCGCCTGCCCGAAGGCAATGTCCTCGTGAAAGGCGCGGCTTTCGCGATCGATGACGAGACCCGGGCCATCAGGATTGGGGACGAGCGGCGCGTGGATTCCCGCATAGGCGCGGTTGGTGCGCAGGAGCGAGTACATGGTGCTGTCGTCCTCGATCTGCTCGCCATAGGCCTCGATCAGCTCCTGTCGAAGCGGCTTCACCGAGCTGAGGTCGATGCCGAGGCGTGCCTCGCTCGCCCGCCGGATCGCCTGGTTTTCCGCGTCCAGTGCCTCGAGCAGCTCGGCACCCGCGAGGGGGCAGTCGCTCCACCAGCAGATCGGCTCGTCGAAGGGCCTGTCCTCGAACGGAGCCCCGGGCCCGATAAGGGCGTAGAGCACCGCCGGATGCATCAAGGGGTTGCCGGGGGTCAGGGTGATCTCGAGATAATCCTCGAGCATGGTGACGGGCGCGTCATAGAGGCGATTGAGCATCGCCCCGAGCGCCGCGGCGCTTTCCGCGCTTTCGCGGCGATGCAGTGCGGCAAAGAGCTCGGCCTTGCCGCCGCCCATGCGTACCCGTTGCCCGGGGAGGAGATCGAAGGCCGTGTGCGGCACGTCCTTCATGCCCCAGATGACGACATTGTCGCGTCCCTCAAATGCCCGTGCCGCAAGCCAGTCGAAGCCGCAGAAACCGGGGATCGCCCCGGCATAGACGTTTCTGTCGCGCGGCAGGTGCGGCGCAATCTGCGATAGGAGTGCCGGCCGCGCCTGCGCCGGCTGGGTTATCATCACCATGTCGGCACCTTCGAGCGCCGTGCGGGGATCGGTGCCGACATGGTCCGGCCGGCCGGTCAGGATCTGATCGTCCGGCGTTTGCGCATGCCACGGCCCGTCACCGCCTGCCCAGGTTTCCGCGACTTCCGACGAATTCGT
This sequence comes from Sinorhizobium sp. FG01, assembly GCF_002531875.1. Taxonomy (NCBI): domain Bacteria; kingdom Pseudomonadati; phylum Pseudomonadota; class Alphaproteobacteria; order Hyphomicrobiales; family Rhizobiaceae; genus Sinorhizobium; species Sinorhizobium sp. FG01. The sequence continues at coordinate 12,551 of NZ_NWTB01000016.1, read as the reverse complement.
CAGCACGGAAACCTCGATGCCGGGGCGCTGCTTGAAGAGGACGGCATTCAAATGTCCAGTGCGGCCCGCACCGCAAATCGTCACCTTCATGCGGCACGCGCCCTTCCAGCGAGCCAGCCGTCCAACTGGTCTGCGATGGCAGGGTCGAGCAGGCGGCGCTTGGCCATCCACTCGTCGTCGAAAATCGTGCCGAGATATTTCTCGCCGCCATCCGCCACCGTGGTCACGACCGTGCCGGTCAGCTTGCCTGCTACAATGAATTCAAGCGCCTTGTAGATGGCGCCGCCGGTCGAGCCGCCGACGAGCAGCCCCTTGCGCCGGGCGATGTAACGCGCCGTCTCGAAGGCTTGCGTGTCGGTCACCTGGACGCCCTCGTCGATGCACGAATAGTCGAGCACCTTGCCGACCTCGTCGCCTGCGGGGGTGCCGGTGCCCGATTGGAAGTAGGGATGTCCCGGCTTGCCGAAGACGATCGACCCGGCCGGCTCGACCGCGACCGTGCGCACGGCCGGATTGTGGCGCTTGAGGCGCTGCGAAATGCCGGTCATGGAGCCGCCGGTTCCGACGCAGCCGACAAAGGCGTCGATCCCGTCCGGGAGCTGCTCCAGCAACTCATCGACGAGGCCGGCATAGCCATCAGGATTTGCCGGGTTGTCGGACTGGTTCATGAACAACGCGCCGGGAAGCTGCGCGCCGAGTTGCGCGGCCAGCCGCTGGCGCTCGACGACGGCGACCTCGTCCTCGCGGAAGTCGCCTTCGACATAGCGGATCTCGGCGCCGAGCGCCCGCATCATGCGGATCTTGTCGGGCGCCGCATGGTGGTCCACCACGGCGATGAAACGCAGCCCGAATTCCAGCGCCGCCAGTGCCAGACCGGTACCAGTGTTTCCGGAAGAGGATTCGACGATCGTGCCCCCGGGGGCGAGGCGTCCGTCCTGAAGCGCCGCAACCACCATGCTGCGCGCCATGCGGTCCTTCATTGAACCGCCTGGATTGTTCTTCTCGATCTTCAGCACCAAAGTGGCGTTGCGCTCCGGTACGTCGATCGACATCAGCGGCGTCTGGCCGATCAATTGCGTTACGGTCGTGTGCAGCATCTAAACCTCTCCAATTGTGTCGGGTACGAGATTGGGCCGCCCTTCCGCGTCTTCGGTGACGCAGAAGCGGGCGGGCATGGGATGGCGATGGAACTCGTTTTCGAGGAGATCCATCTGATAGCCGGCGGTGTTGGCGTAGACGAGCAGGTCGCCTGCCTTTGGCGCGGTCGGGAAGGTCAGCCACCTGTTGCTGATGACGTCCTCGTCAAGGCAGCTATGGCCGGCCAGATAGGCGCGGACCGGCGCCGATTGAACGGCCGCCCTGGTGGCAGTCACGAGAATGGGATCGATCAGGAACTCGGAGGCGAACCAGGTTTCGCAGGCGCTGAAGCTGCTGCCCTCGAGGAAGATGACATGCGTATCCGGACCCAGCGCCTTCACCCGCAAGATCCGGAAGACGCTGATGGCCGCCTGATCCGCCAGGGCGCGCCCGGGCTCCATCGCCAAGGTCAGCCCCTCGTGCTTGAGATAGCCGGCGACGCTCGGACTCTTGCTCATTTTTGCCTGCAACAGCTCGCGCAACCAGTCGGCCGCCGAAAGAGCGCCGCCATAGGGATAGAAGGAGCTAGGCACGGTCCCGGTGCGGTAGTCCTCGGGAGTCTGGGCCGCGAGATGCGCCTGGTATTTGGCCTCATCGACATATTGGATGGGCAGGCCGCCGCCGATATCGATCATGCGCGGGGAGAATCCCATTTGCCTCGCTTTGGCGATGAGCCCGGTCGCTTCTTCCAACGCCGTGAGACGGGTCTCCCAGCGATAGCCGCTGAGATGGAAATGCAGCCCGTCGAAGCGCAACCTGCTCTCGCCCGTAAGTCGAGTGAGGCAATGAATGACGGCCTCGGCCGGCATGCCGAAGCGGCTCTTTTTCTGATCCCGCGGCTGCAGGCGCAACAGGATCGGCTGCGGTCCGGCATCTGCCGGCAGCAATGCGATCAGGTCCTCCAGTTCTTCCGGAGAATCGACCGAGATCAATGCCCTGCAATCGAGCAGGTCCTGATGAAACGCTTGCGTCTTCGCCGGCCCGGTCGCGACCACCCTTGCACCATCGGCCCCCAGCCGGCGCGCATCGCGCAGTTCGTAAAGGCTGGAGACGTCGAGCCCCGCGCGGGCTCTAAGCGCTGCCCGCATGAGCCCGGGCGATTTGTTGACCTTCGCACCGTAATAGATCGCATGCTCAACACGGCGCGCCGTCAGCACGCCATCGAGGGCGGCAAGATTCTCCTGCAACGCGTCCGGCCAGATCAGGTTCAGCGGCGAGCCGTAACGGTGAACCCACTCGAGAAGAAGAGCGCCGTGACGAGTGAGAAGGTCCGCAGCTGCCGATCGCAAAATCGGTGGAAGGCCAAATGCGGTTTCGTGGCCATGCAGCGTCATGACAGCGCCCCCGCGGCACGGGCCGGCACCATTTCGGACGAAGTGGGCCTGAACAAAAGCTGCAGCGGCACATCGCACCTGGGCAATCCCTCGGCGAAAATGTGCCGGGTCGTTTTATAGGGAAACTTGCGGCCGCTGCGGGCCATCGCGAAGATTTCCGCGGGAGTGATCGTTTCACCGGCGCGCCAACTCTCCACCCGAACTGAATCGTAGTCGAGAAGGACCACAGGAACAGTGGTGAGCCTGAGGCGATGCGCAACCGTCAACCGATGATGGCCGTCCATCACGAACAAGGCATTTTTCTCGGCTGTTATCGGCGCGGTCCATGAGCCCGCCTGCAGGATTCTGGCCTGCAGTATATCGACCCTGTCGAGACTCACCTCCTCTGTTGGAATCAATCGTGCTGGGGAGAGAAGGCAATATTTCATTCGTCCGGCCTCGCGCTCGCTTTTTTGCATCGCATAATCTTGAGTCAATGACTCAAGATATAGCTCGTCGCTATAGCCAGCCACGATTGTGTCGTCAATAGCGCCTTCAATGACCGATTGCTTGAAGTGGCCTGTAGGGGCGCAACAACGTTACTGTTTCTTCGAGTCGCGACTGCATTTCTGCCAAATTGGAAACAAGCCATGGGAAGGGTGTGATGCGAAAATTTTTGCCGGTGTCGCAAAACATTTGTTGAACTCAGGTGGCGTCTGTGAGGCAGCACGTGATAGGACGAGCGCGATTTCACCGGCATTCCGATCGAGTGAGTTTACGGCTCTGCGGTTCGATTCCCCTCATGGCGAGGGATAGAAACTCCCACCGAAGCGGCGGCCGCATCTGCCAGCAGCCGATCGCTCGTGATGGGTGGACTGCCGCTGTTCGGGGAACGAGCAAGGAGTGGGCAGCACGGGTCATAGCCCAGCGTTGAACGAATGGCTGCGGAAGGTGCAGGACCGGAAATTCGCCTAGCATGCAATTACACCTAATCACACCAGGCCGGCCTTGCGAAGCCCGTCCACGACTAACTCGAAGTCGGCGGGATTTTTGTAGGGCAATACCTTGCGGCGATGTTCCAGAGAATAGTCAGGGTTAACGCGGAACACTTCCTGCCACTCGTGGCGGGCTTCTTCGAAGCGGCCGAGATGGCCGCAGCTCGCCGCCAGGAGCACGCGCGAGACGTCGGTGCCAGGGTTACGGACAAGTCGCCGCTTCAGGATGTCAATTGCCTCTTTGTACCTGTGCAACTGGAACATCGCTTGTGCCTGGAAATGGAGGTATACGTCGGGATAGTATGGGTTCAAGGCTATTGCCTGCTCGAAACACCCGAGTGCCTCCGCAGATCTGCCGGAATAATGCAGTGCGTAGCCGAGATTTTCGTACCCCTCGGCAAGATTTGGAGCGAGGGCGATCAAGCGTTTGGCCGCGCCGATGGCGACGTCGTGCCGTCGCGAATACAATTCGACGATGCCCAGCGCCCAATGCGCGTAAGGATATCGATCGTCGAGCGCCACTGCCCGTGTTGCAAACACTTCCGCTTGTTGCATTGATGTCGATGACGACGGACCCCACTGGTTTCCGTAATCCAGCATGTTTGCGAAGGCGAGGAATGCGTAGGCGGGAGCGAATTTCGGGTCCAGTTCGATGGCGCGCTGCAACAGTTCCCGACTCTGGGTGTTTTGCTCTCTCGTGAACCGCCACAGCTGCTCTCGGCCACGCAGGAAACAGTCGTACGCTTCCAGGTTGTCGGTGTGCTCGGTCACGAGCCGCTGCTGGTCGCCCTCCGTCAGGTTGAGCGCGAGCGCGCCGACAATTTGCTGCGTCACGTCGTCCTGAACGGCGAAGATGTCTGTCAGGTCGCGATCAAAACGATCCGCCCACAGATGTCCGCCCGTGGTTGCGTCGATAAGCTGTGCGGTGATCCGTACCTTATTGCCGGATTTCCGGACGCTGCCTTCCAGCACGTAGCGCACGTTGAGATTCCGGCCCACCTCCTGAACGTTCACGCTTCTTCCCTTGAAGGTGAAGGACGAATTGCGAGCGATCACGAACAGTTGCGACAGCTTTGAGAGAGCCGTGATGATATCTTCGGAGATACCGTCGGCGAAATACTCCTGCTCGGCCTCACCACTCATGTTGGCGAAGGGCAACACGGCGATCGAGAACTTCGGCGGGGGCGCTGTCGGAGGTAAAGCCGCCATGAGTTCGGGAGCCACTGTCTTCGCGTGAGCCGCGGTTCCGACTCGGAGCGAATAGACCCGGATCGGCTCTACGATGTTCTTGAGCTGGGTGTTGCCGAGATCGCTGACCGAAAGGTCGAGTCTGGTCTTGACCTGGCGATAGGCATCCTCGGACAGGCAGATGCCCCCTGGAGCAGCGACGCCCTCAAGGCGCGAAGCGATGTTGACGCCGTCGCCCATCAGGTCGCCGTCGCTTTCCTCCACTACGTCGCCAAGATGAATACCGATCCGAAACTCGATGCGGCGGTCCTGTGGCACGCCGGCATTACGCTCGAACATGCCGTTCTGCACCTCGATGGCGCAGCGCACGGCGTCCACTACACTGCGGAACTCGACCAGCGCCCCATCTCCTGTGCGCTTGATCACGCGCCCGTTGTGAACGGCGACGGTCGGATCAATTAAATCGCTGCGCAGCGCCCGCAACCTAGCCAAAGTACGGTCTTCATCCGCGCCAGCGAGGCGGCTGTAGCCGACCACGTCCGCGGCCAGGATCGCGGCTAGCTTGCGGTTCTCGCTCACAGGGGACCATCTCCTCGTCTCCATAATAACAGGAAGGCACCGGGAAGAGGAGATTTTCGGCGTTCGGTTCAGAGCGACTTTGGGTGAGATCAATGCTCGGCATATGTACGCAGAAATCGTGAATGCTCACAATGTCGAGAACCGATCGGGAGGAGCGGTTGTCCTGTGCCCGTGGCATTGAACACGGCCGAAGTCGTTCCTGGGCAATGGCTGCCGTGGCAACCGTCGGACATTCCTCCCTGTGACGCCGAAAGGCAGCTCGTGGCCATGGGCGTGATTTCGGCCGAGAGCGAACGAAGTTCCGCAAGGGGTCGATTCTGCTCGTTCGTGTAGGTTTCACTAGGGTGGAAGACTTGTCGGTCGTCTTGCTCGTCGGAACGAGCACGTTGCAGGATTCGACAAGCCGTTCTGCATCGGCTTTTCCCGGCACGATGTAGTGCCACTCTATCTTGTGCTCCTTCGACCAGGCGAGGATCGCGTCCGAGGTGAACTCCGTGCCATGGTCAGAGACGATCATGCCAGGCTTGCCGCGCGCCGTGCACCATCAGTTCCCGCGCGACGCGACGCCCCGAGATCGAAGTGTCGGGGATTGCTGCCAGACATTCGCGCATCACGTCATCGAGGATGTTGAGCACGCGAAAGCGTCTGCCGCAGGCGAACGCTTGCGAACAGAAGGCCCTTCCTCACGATACAGCCGATACAGCCGATAGATGCGGTTGACCCCGGACGGCTCTCCCTCCCGCTTGAGTAGGAAAATCAGCCGCCGATAACCGAAGCGCCGGTCCGCAGATCGGATCCCAAACAGGTCAACGCGCTTCTAAGCGGCACCCACTGAGCGGGTTTGTCCGATCCCTCGACCGTTCGTCACCATCAGCATCTCACCGACTTCTGTATCCATCGCGAATGCTCATTTGGGCCACGCTGGCCTCAAATCGCCTGCCCGTCGCCATCAACTCCCAGCCGATCCGGCTTATCTTGTTCGCCAAGGCAACAGCGACAACGTTCACACCGCGCTCACTGCGTTTACGCCATGCACCTGAAAGACATGCTTGGCGATATCCAAACCGATTGTGCTAACCCTGCTCCATAGGACGGCTCTTCCTCATGTGACTTTCGACAGCCACACTTTGGCACATTGCGATGCCGGGAGCGGAGGCCGTCCACCACATCAGGTCAAATGCGGGCTGCGAGCTACATAAGGGACGGTCATTTCCCTGCGTTCTCCACATAATGCAACCGCTTGAGGAGAACTCTTATATTCTTTGGAAGTTCGGGTCTGACTCTGAACACGGGAAGTGATCGGAGAAAAGCGACGTTGTAATCGGTTGCTATCACCTGCCGGATATGCGTCGCCACGTCCCTATGGGGCTTCTTCATGTCGCCGTTCCTAAAGAGGAAAAACACCACGACTGAGAGAATGTTCCTTAAATGAGTTCGTGTCGGACAGGGGACGCAAGAACGCCGGCGAACCGACCTTCCTGCAGTCATTGCCAATACATCCGTGGTGCGCGTTAGGCGCCGATCGTGACGAGAACGTGACGCACAGAACCCTCATGGACGTCCTTGTGGACTTCCGCCGTTTTTCACCCGACCCTGATCATCTCATGAAGAACATCAGCCCGTCTGACTCCCGATTGGAAGAGCACTATGAGCCTTCTGGCAAGGTCATTCGCCTCTTCGCTGTCATTGTCGATGTGTCTGGCATCAAGTTCCGCAATTAGGATGCCTTGAAGCAAGTTAAGGTCAGCGGAGGAAAGCGGAGGAGAGTGGAAGTCATTAGGGGGATACACGACGCAGCCTCCATTCAAATTAGGCTAACGCCAGCGGCGCCGTGTCACCAGCCGCTGATTAGGCAAGGATACATGAAAAATTGTAGCGGTCCCAGAGGCGTCCCGCATCGAAAAAAGCTTTCGCTGATCCGAGATCCGGTTATAAAGCAAAGCCCGCCAAAACGCGGGCTTTGTCACCAATGTAATTGGACGAAGATTGAATTCTCGATCTCGTAATCAGGGGCACCTGAAACAAGCATCTTCCACCACTTATCGGATCCGGTCCAGAAAAATTTCAGGGGTATGGGAAACATCCGGTAACGGCCAGCGTTGATCTGGAGAATAGCCATCCGACTTTAACGACTTTCAACGCGGAAACCGAGTCTTCCTCGTGCAATCCTCTTCTTCGCCTTCGACTCCGCTACCTTGACGGGCACGACCTGTGTCGTAGCCGGCCTGAGAGGGTCGTACACTGTTGAAATCATTTTGCCGCCGCGAAGGTGCGATTAGGCTGTTGCAACTCGATTTGCAGGGCACGCTAAATCGGGCAGGTTGTTGAGGCAAGTACGCGGGGACCAGATCGCCCTGGCCCAATCGCTATTGCTTTGCGTCCATGCTGACGAAGTCAATCCGGTTCATGCCCTAAGGCGCGGGCCATGCTACCACTCAGACCGCTGTCGCCGGCGACGTGTCATACTTCACCCGCGCGGTGTGCCCTGGGAGGGCAGCCGTGCTGGTGTTGTTCCACAGGTGTAGGATCACGGCTAGGTTGAGTTATTGAGAATATGCAGCTGCAGCTCTCCTCCCCGCAGGCGCCTGCGCGACAGCTGGAGGCTGATCAGTTATTGGACGTCAACCGTCAAGCGGCTCCAAGTTATCTTCGTTGCGCAACTGAGGCGAATTGTCACTCACAGGGAATTTGGCGGTGATCTGATAGGTTTCCGCCGCGAGGGGAAATATTTACGCGATCTTTAAGTCGCGCCGACAGCCCGATCCGGAATAGATGATGGCGCATCGGGTGTTGCCTTATGGTAAAAGTGACGGGAAGGTCGCGGCTTCCTTGCGATCGACTGCCGTCAGGCGTTCAAGCTCATCAGGATTGATCGCTACCAGCCGCATTCGGTATTTGTTCTCGGCCGTGATGCGTCGTCCGGGCAAACATGCTGCCCTCCTGTTCTGTCGCTTCGTCGCGTGAGATTAAACCGGCCCGTTAGGCGCCACTTGAGCGTGCACCGCTACAACCGCCGCATTGCAGCAAAACGCAATCGGCGGCCTGCGCTTTGAATATGCGGAGCCGTGAGCTTGGTTTAGTGCCTCTGATGAAGCAAAAGCAGGTTTTATGGAAAATAGAATTCGCGTCCTTTAAATATAGATGTGCCAGACGCGGCGATTATTCCGTACGGATGCGAAAGATTTTCTGCGACCGCCGGCCGAAACGTGTTCGTGAACGAGGATCTCAATTAGCGGTTTACGTTACCTATTTTATGGAGCACCGTAAAAAATCTGGATTGCCATTGGCTCCTGGTTCGAGCACGGGCCTGCATCGATCCCGATAATCAACCTCACCGCGACGACCTCGTAGCAACCATTATGAGCGATGTCCAAGTTCCAGCGGACCTCTTTGGCAGGGTCAGCACGAGTTGCAGTCGCTCATTGTCTTGAAGTGCAGCGGACGCGGCGCTTTGGTATTCCGACAAACGAAACTTAGGAAATGGCAATGAAAAATCTCATTCCCGCCCGCTTCTATACCTACGATTTCACGCGCCTGTTCGTATCGCTTGCCTTTACTCTGGCGATTGCAGTGATTGTTTATTCCGTCCTGTTCGGACGCATCCTGTAATCGTCTGACATACGCGCATCTGCACTACGAAGCTCCAAAAGTCTGGACGGACTTTCGGGGGTGCCGCGCCGCTGAGTGAACCTGGAAAGTTATCCCGACATTACTTCTTCTGGCGAGTAAAATGGGAGACCTGGCATTGGTGCTGGGTCCGGGCGGTTATCGCTTCGGCGACTGTTTGAGGTTGGGGCTGCCGCTCTCATTGTGCTCGTGCTGGGCGTGCCTTTGATCCTATGGTTTTGGCCGCCAGTTTAGGGCCAAGCACTGCTGCACCGCGTCTGTTGCGCGATGGAGCTTCGAGTTGGCGGTGCCACCGTCATCGGGCAACAGTCCGGCGGCTTGTAAGGCTTCCGCGATCCGCTGGACAGTCACGGGTTCCTGGCCGGTCGAAGCAGTGTCTGATACATTCTGCCTTTACTGGAAAAATCGGGAAGGTTGCCATGGCCTATGTTGATTGGGCGATTAAGGGTCCCAAGATCGCATCGTGCAGTTGCGATTACGGCTGCCCGTGCGAATTCAACGGCAAGCCGACTGAGGGCCTGTGCGAAGGCCTGGAATGCATGCTTATCGAAGAGGGATGGTTCGGCGATCTGCGGCTGGATGGGCTGAAGGTTGCTGCCGTATATCGCTGGCCTGGTCCCGTGCATGAGGGCGGCGGCGTCCTACGCGGGTTTTTCGATGCCAATGCGAACCAGGCGCAGATCGATGCCCTGTTCACCATACTCGGCGGCAAGGAACAGGAGCCGACAACCGTCTTCAATATTTATGGCTCCACCATCTCCCAAGAGCTCGAGCCGATTTTCGCCCCGATCGAGTTTCACAGCGACATAGAGAAACGCACCGGCGGTTTTCGCATAGACGGCCATCTCGAACTCGAACTCGAGCCGATCAGGAATCCTGTGACCGGCGCCCCCCATCGCGCGCGCATCGTCCTGCCGGAAGGCTTCGAGTTCCGCGAGGCGGAGATCGCAAGCGGTACGTTTAATGCCAACGGCGAAATCGCAATGGGGCGGCAGAAGCGCTACGGCGCACTTTGGCGCGCCGCCTACGGGCCATACGGCATCATTGAAGAGTGAGCAAGCGCACGCTGCAACACACCGAAATCGGATCGCCCTTCTCGTCGAGCTTGAATGCGCCATGGCTAGAGCGACCTTGAAAAAACGCCGGCTCGGCCCCCGGCGCGAATCGAGCCGGCGTGGCAATGCTCGTCGGCCACCCCATCCAAAGGACCGCAATGTGGCCTTCGAGGTGGAATGATACGGATACCGACTAGCTGTTCACGTCGGCCGGGGAGGGTACGGATCATCACGGGGAGCGGTGATGACTGGATTATCCGCCTCGCCGCGATCTCGGCCGAGGGGCGCCAGCTCGGCCATGAGGCCGTGATCTCCGAAGCGCAAGCGTCCCGAACTCTCCATACTATAGACCGGTCATCCGAGGATAGCCGCGCGCAACAGGACCGTTGCGTGGCGTTTTCGAGACTTGGGGCGGATAAACACTCTCGCGGTCCGCTTTTGACGGGTCGCAGCGGATCTTGTCCATTCGGCCGAGCAGGACTGTCCGAAATGGTATCTCCCGTCTTGCAGCAGAACGGCAGCAACAAAAAAGGCCGGGCAAACCCGACCTTCCTCACATCGCTTCGATTCCAGTGCCAGTACATCCGTGGTCAAAAGTCTCTAGCGACTTGCGGCCACGCGAACATCCTCAGACGCTCACCAGCAAGGCCGATGGGCAGACATATAGAGGTAGATTGTGTTCGCAACAAGTTCATCATGCTCCTTGCGGTGATAATCGCCTAGCTACCGCATCAGACCCGCCGCTCGGAGCGCGTCGTTTATGACCTTGGCGATCTTGCCGTCCGAAGCGGTGTCAGCGGCATTCGATCGCGACCGAGCGAAGCGCAATGCCCTTTCTATCGGGGATGACGCCACATCGGTTTCTTGCCCGCGGACATGATTGCCGGCTGACTCAGCCTCCTCGACGTCTGCCGCAGTGGCAAGACCCCATGAACGTGCGATACGCACGGTTGAGGAAATCCCAGCCTCAAGCATATGCGGACCGGCTCTCCCGATCGGAACATCGCTGTTTGTCGCCAGAGGTACGCCGTGGCCCATGCCTTTGACAAAGTAGGTCTCGACGACCTGCCTGCCTTCCGCGTCTAGCCAAACTTTGCGGGTATGGCCGTGCACCAACTCGCTCCGAGTCGCCTCGGTAGGGAGGGCGTGAACACCACTCCATTGCTTCGCGATCTGGTCGGCATTCCTGGGTCGGACCGTCTGGTCATGCGTGCCGTGCCAGATCGAAACCGTAGGCCAGGGCCCGCGGTGGCTTGATGCGCTCTTGAGAATGGATTGGAGCCTGGAGACAGTTGGCGGATTGCGGCCTTGCATACGCTCGAACGCCTCCGCGACCGTGTCGGCCACCCCATAGGGTAGCCCGCTGATGATTGCGCCGCCCGCAAATATCTCAGGATAAATCGACAGCATAACATTCGCCATTGCACCGCCTGCTGAAAGGCCTGTGACAAAGATGCGACTGGGATCGATGCCCTGCGACTGGACGAGATGGCCGATCATCTGCCGGATGGACAATGCCTCTCCCGCATCCCGCCTGATGTCGCCGCGCTCGAACCAGTTGAAGCAGAGATTGCCATTGTTCGATCGCTGTTGCTGGGGATAGAGCACGGCAAATCCGCGCCGCTCCGCGAGCTGTGACCAGCCGGAACCCGCTGCGTAGCCCGCTGCCGTCTGTGTGCAGCCATGCAGCGCAACGACAAGCGGGGTGCCGGGGGCCATGATGGAAGGCAGATACAGCCACGCCTTCAATGATCCGGGATTGGAGCCAAACCCGGCGATTTCGACCAGACGGTGATTTTGGGGAGGTTTCTCGAGCAATACCGTTTCCTTGGCCGCCGATCGGGCCTGAACTGTTGATGTGGGGACGATTGCTGCGCCGCACAATGGTATTCTCAGATTAATTCGCACGTGCATATTTTTCTTTGGCATTCCAGGCGCTGCAAATTGGAGCGGCGGAGCCGCCAATAAACCCAGGGGCAGGAATGCCCACGTGTTCTGCGGATTGTTGCGACGCGTGCATAGCTGCACTGCAACATAGACGCTGGCGGACGGCGCTTGTCGCAGTATGATCATTTTCATCGAAGCGATGCTCCCTCCCGCAACGCTTCGAATTTCAGACGGCCCACTCCTCCTCCCAGTAGGACGTCTGTTGGAAAAGCGGCACTCCTCCTCCCAAGTCGCTGTTCGGTTCTTTTAGGAAAGCCTGCCGCACCTCCTCCCGCGGCAGGCTTTTTTATTTCGGGGCGATGGCCCGTCAAAGTCCGAGATCAAGTTGGGACTGTGATTGCGCATCGCCGATTTCTGTGGCCGTCAGTGTTGAAAGCGTGACGCCGAGCAGCCGCACCGGCCGCTTGAATGGATAGACGGTCGCCAAGAAGCTCCAACCCTTATAATTGCGTCAGCCGCCTAGCTCGCCAGCCTATGGTCTGAACGAATGGGCGGCCAAGGACTATCGGCTCGATCAGGTGGTCCGGAGATTACCTACATTGGTTGCTGATGATCTTCGTCTTGCTTAATTGGTCGGCTTCACAAGCGAGATGACCCGCGGCTTAGATGGCGCGTCCAGCCATTCGATCCAACTGTCTCGTTCCTCGATCGTGTCGAAGAACCGCCAGAGCTTGTACTCTTCTTCGGTAGTATCCAGCATCTCGCCAACG
>NZ_NWTB01000015.1:0-132971 GCF_002531875.1 Sinorhizobium sp. FG01 | reverse complement strand
TCGGAGGCGAAAGCCGCAAGCTGCGTCGAGGTGAGCGCCGCCACCTGCGCCGTGGTCAGTGCCTCGGCCTGATCGGAAGTCAGCGCTTCGATCTGTGCCGAAGTCAGCGCCGCGACGGTCTTCGAGTTGAGCGCTGCGACCTGGTCGGTGGACAGGGCGGCGATGTTGTCGGTGGAGAGCGCCTTTACCTGTGTCGAGCTCAGGACGGCGACCTGCGAAGTGCTGAGCGCGCCGATCTGGTCCGACGTGAGGGCGGCGATCTGCGTGGTCTTCAGCGCTGCAACCTGGGTGGTCTTCAGGGCAGCGGCCTGGTCGGTCGACAGTGCCGCGAGATTGTCGGTGGAGAGACCTGCCAGCGCGGTGGCGGAAATCGCTGCGACCTCGGCGGTCGAGAAGGTGGTGATATCTTCCGAGGCCAGCGCCGCGATCTGCGTCGAGGTGAGCGCGGCCACTTGCGACGTGGTCAGCGCCTCGGCCTGGTCGGACGTCAGGCCGCCGATCTGTGCCGAGCTGAGCGCCGCCACCTGCGACGTCGCCAGGCTTGCGATCTTCGCCGCATCGATGGCTGCCAGCTGGTCGAGGCTGATGCCGGCGACCGAGGTTGCGGCAATGGCGCTCAGCTGTGCGGTGGAGAAGATCGCGACATCTTCCGTATCGAGCGCCGCAATCTGGGTCGAGGAAAGCGCCTTGACCTGAGCAGTGGTCATAGCCGCGACGTCTTCCGTAGTCAGCGAGGCAACTGCGGAGGTCGAGAGATTTTTGATCTGCGTGACGCTCAGAGAAGAGATGATGGAAGTCATGGACGCGAGCCTTCAAAGTTAATCGCTTGTGGAGTTAACCCGTTGGCGCCGACCGTGCGACAAGCGCTGGGAACCCTTGAGGGTCCAAGCGCGTGATGCGTGCGACCACATGCGACGCCCGTCCACCCGGACGCGAAGACCAGCTTCGGCTGTCGAACCGTCCTGATGGGCGAATATCGGGTTGAGGGACATGGCTCGCGTGAGCCCTAGCGTTCGGAAAGCTTCATGCAGACAGGACGAGCACGTCCTATTTCCTACGCCAATGAATGAAACTTTTCCCTTGGCGGGATCGGTTTCGTCATCTTCGCCGCAGCCTCATCCGGCGGTTGCTGACTGCAGTACTCGGTTACTACGACTAGCTACGAAAGTTAAAGTTTTAGTTAACGGGCCAGGTCAAACAAAGATCGCAACGCTCGACCGAACGCCCCCGGCTGCAGACGCGACGATTCGGGTGCAGACGCACGTCCCAAGCGACGCTACACAGCGAAGCGGCCGTTCGCAATATTCAGCGAAACCTAAAATGACCTGGAGGGTCGATCCGGTCGTGGGCGCTCACGTGCCAAGCCGAGGAACCGGGCAGATGTTGGAGCAAACCCGCCCCCGCGAGTCGCAAGGAGGCGCAAGCCCAAGGCAAGCTAGTCGGGTTAATGGCCTAAAACAGCATTCGCAGATGTTCTCAGAGTCGGCCGCCAACTCGCCTGTCAGTGGGATTTCCATGACCATCTACACTCATCTTGCCTCGGATCCTGCTTCGCCGCTTGCTGGCTTCCTGGAAAGGGCGCGGCAGCAGCGGCTCCCGCTCACGGAATTGTTTCAGTTTGCAGAAAGCTTCAATGCCGCCGGGCAGAGAACACAGGCCGCCGAACTCTATAAATCCTGGATCGCCTACAACGATACCAATCCGCTGCTTCACCTCGTTTATTTCAACTACTCCGTCACGCTCAGGCAGCTGGGCGATCTCGCCGGCTCCATTCATGCGTTGCGCGCTTGCCTGAAGCTCGAACCGCGCTTCGGCCAGGGCCACATCAATCTCGGCCGCGCGCTGGAGGATGCCGGCCTGACGGGACAGGCGATCCAACAATGGCAGGTCTATTCCGAGGCGACCTCCGAGATCACGCCCGAGCGCGCTGCGCATCGGCTGATGGTTCTCCAGCATATGGGCCGTGTGCTCGAGAATGCCGGCCTCATGGAAGAGGCGGAAAACACCCTGTTGAAGGCGATCGAGCTCAGACCCGACAAGACGGAGGCCGGTCAGCATTGGACTTCGCTGCGGCAACGCCAATGCAAATGGCCGACATTGGTGCCCTCGGAGCATGTTTCGCATCGGCAACTGCTCGATGCGCTCTCGCCCTTGACCCTCGCCTGCTATGCCGACGATCCGGTCTTCCAGCTCGCCAAGGCCTATCGCTACTGCAAGTCGCTTGTCGGCCGCCCCGATTTGAGCGGCTTCCCGAAGCCTCAGCCTCGGCACAAATCCGGCACCGGGCAGACATTGCGCGTCGGCTATGTGTCCTCGGACCTGCGCGATCACGCGGTCGGCTTCGCGCTCAGCGAAGTCTTCGAGACGCACGACAAGGATAGCGTCGAGATCTATGCCTATTACTGCGGCGAAGCACGGACGGGCGACGCAACGCAGACGCGGATGATGGACGCCATCGACTGCTGGCGCGACATTTCCGCAGTCAGCGACAGCGACGCTGCAAAGCAGATCGTCGCCGACGAAATCGACATCCTCGTCGACGTCAACGGCTACACGAAGCATGCCCGCACCAGGATCTTCGCGTATCGGCCGGCCCCGGTGATCGTCAGCTTCTGCGGTTACCCAGGCACCATGGGCAGCCCCTTCCACCAATATGTCATTGCCGACGAGCAGATCATCCCGCCCGAAAACGAGATCTACTATTCGGAAAAGGTGCTGAGGATCCCGTGCAACCAGCCCGTCGACCGCAAGCGGCAGATCGCGCCGCGGCCGAGCCGGGCGGAAGCGGGGCTGCCCGAGGATGCGTTCATCTTCGCCTGCTTCAACGGCATGCAGAAGATCACCGCCGCCTGCTTCGACCGCTGGATGGCGATCCTTGCCGCGACCCCCGGCAGCTACCTCTGGCTGCTCGGTGGCGGCGACGATGTCGATCAGCGCCTCAAGCAAGCGGCCGAGCAGCGCGGCGTGTCCTCCGAGCGGCTGATCTTCGCTTCGAAGGCTCCCAATCCCAAGCATCTGGCCCGCATCGAATTGGCCGATCTCTTCCTCGACACCTTCCCCTACGGGGCGCATTCCACCGCGGGCGACGCGCTGACCATGGGATTGCCGGTGCTGACATTCCCCGGGAACGGCTTCGCATCGCGGTTCTGCTCGAGCATCGTTGCCGCGGCCGGCGTCCCGGAGCTCATCTGCGACGGACCCGACGACTTCGTCCAGAAGGCGATCGCCTTTGCGCGGGACCGTCAGGGCCTCGCCACGGTCCGCCAGGCGCTGGAGAGCCGGCGCGACGCCAGCGTATTGCGCGACATCCCGGCGCTGGTCCGGCGCCTCGAGGAACTGTTCTGGCAGATGCAGGGCGAGTGCGAGCGCGGCGAAACGCCTGTGCCCGATCTCGGCAATCTCGACATCTACTACGAGGTCGGAGCGGAGATCATGAAGGAGAACGTGGAGTTCGTCGACAGTGCCGCCTATCGGCAGCGTTATGTCGAGAAACTGGCCGAGTGGCACGCCTTTGCGCCGATCCCGTTCGACTCCCGCCTGTGGACAGCGTCGGCGGCCGGCGCGCGCTGAGCGGCACCAATTCCAGACAGTGAGGATGATATGGCTCCGGTTATACTTGTCACATTCGCAGGCCGACAGAAAAGGATGGAAATCCTCACCCGGTACATCCATTCCGCTTTGGATGCCGGGATCATAGACGAGTGGCATGTCTGGGATTTCACCCGCTCGCAGCAGGATCATGAGTGGGTCACGCGCGAATTCGGGCCCGTCCGCTACATGGGCTCCGCCGCCCCCTACCAGTCCAACGGATCGGTAGCGCTCAACCAGCCGCTGCGCCTCCGCGCGACGATCACCAACGACCTTCACATTGCCATCGTTCCGAATGGCAGCGGCGAAGACTATTTTGAACTGGTCGTCGGCGGCTGGAGCAATTCGCACTCGGTCCTGCGGAAACTGCCGCTGGGCCAGCTCAGGAGTTTCGACCGCAACGATGTACCGGCGTTGTGGAGCAGGCCCACGCCGGGCATCCTGTCGCCAGGCACCGCCAACCAGATCGTCCTCAACGTCGATGCGGACGGCGTTCCGTCGCTCCATGTCAACAATGTCGCGATCGGCCGCTGGACCGAGCTCGATCTGTCGGCCGGCGCGTCCATACTGGTCAGAGGCGGCTGGGGCGCAGATCTGGAGCTCGGCAACGTCCGCTCACGCATCCATCGTTTCGTCGGCAATCCGAACGAGCAGATGCCCTACTGGCAGGCCTATGACTACTACGCCAAGCGGCTGAAGACCTTTTCCGATTCGATATTCCTGAAATGCGATGACGACATCGTCTACATGGATCTCGCAAAGCTCAGCGACTTCATCGAATTCCGGCGAACGAATACGAAATATGTCGTCGTGTCTGCCAATGTGGTGAACAACGGCGTCTGCGCGCACTGGCAGCAGGTAGCGGGCTCCATTCCGGCAGGGGTTGGCCACTTCGAACGGCCGCCGGGCGGGTTCGGAGGAAGCCTCTGGCAGAGCGCCGAACGGGCCAACGAGCTGCACGACTATTTCCTGCAGACCAACAGCAAGCACCTGCCTTTGCCCAGCAAGGTAGTCGAATGGACCGAACGCCAATCGATCAACTTCATCGCCTGGCTAGGCAAGGACCTCGTGCACATGGCCCTGCCGAAGGGAGACGACGAGCGCGCGCTAACCGTCGACCTGCCGATGCTGCTCGAGCGGCCGACGGCGATCTATTCGGATTTCACCGTCAGCCATTTGAGCTTCGGCCCCCAGGAGCAGGGCCTGGCGCTCGACCGCCTGATCGATGCCTATGACGAGTTGATGCGCAGCGCGCTCGCCGCGTAGCACCTTCGACTAATTCAATACGGGACTGGAGCCTCTTCGAATGCGTGCAAGCGGAACAATCGGCATCGTTGGGGCGGGGTTGTCGGGTGCGGTCATCGGCCGGGAGCTGGCTGAGGCGGGCCACCAAGTCGAGATCTTCGATGCGCGCGACCATATCGCCGGAAACTGCCATACGGAGCGCGACGAAGACACCGGAGTCATGATCCATGTCTACGGTCCGCATATCTTCCACACCGACGACCGGGAGGTGTGGGACTATGTCAACGGCTTCCAGACCTTCATGCCTTACAAGAACCGCGTGAAGACGACCTCGGGGGACCAGGTCTATTCGCTGCCGGTTAATCTCCACACGATCAATCAGTTCTTCGGCAAGACCTTCAGGCCGGACGAGGCCCGCGCCTTCATCGAAGCCCAGGCGGACACCTCGATCGAGGACCCGAAAACCTTTGAAGAGCAAGCGCTTCGCTTCGTCGGCAAGGACCTCTACGAGGCCTTCTTCCAGGGGTATACGCAAAAGCAGTGGGGCTGCTCGCCGACCGAGTTGCCGGCATCCATCCTGAAACGCCTTCCGGTGCGCTTCAATTACGACGACAACTACTTCGCGCACAAATATCAGGGCATGCCGGAGAACGGCTACACGGACATGGTCGGCCGCATTCTCGACCATCCCAACATCAATGTGATCCTGAAGTCGCGGTTTGTCCGGGCGCAAAAAGACGATTTTGCGCATGTGTTCTACTCCGGCTCGCTCGACGGCTATCTGGATCACGAATTCGGCCCGTTGGGCTACCGAACGCTCGACTTCGACCGTTTCGAGTATGACGGCGATTTCCAGGGCTGCGCGGTCATGAACTACGGCGACGTCTCCGTTCCGTATACGCGGATCACCGAGCACAAGCATTTCTCGCCCTGGGAGGAGCATAGCGGCTCTGTCTGCTACCGCGAATTCTCCCGCGCATGCGGCCCTGACGACATCCCCTATTATCCAATCCGACTCGTCAGGGACAAGGAACAACTGGCACAATATGTCGAGCGTGCAAGCCGCGAAACAGCGGTCACCTTTGTCGGTCGGCTCGGCACCTATCGCTATCTCGACATGGACGTGACCATTCGTGAGGCCCTCGATACGGCGAGGCTCTACCTTGCCCGCAAGGCGGAAAATCAGCCCATGCCGGTCTTCCTGCATTCGCCGATCTGATCGGCGGTGGTGGGGCGATTGTTGTACTGGCGGAAGTGCGATTGCAGGCACTCCGATCGGCAGACGGCTGAATCTCACGATGTCCATGCGTCGCCGCCCGATCCATTCCGGCGCAACGAAGGCGTGATCGTGCTGCAGGTCAGACAGACACAAGGTTGCTGACTATGATCGGGGCAACCTGATCCCAATTGCAGCCATGAGATCGCCCATGCCGGCAGCCGGCAGTATCCCTCCCACAGCCAGCGCGGACCGCCGTCGAGCCTCCTGACGATCCGATCTCGATGGTCGCCGGAGAGGCGATGCCGGCCGTTGCTGCAAGGCCAGACTGCGGCAAGGACGGCTCTTTCGGGACGGTCGACGGCACACAGAGACTATTTAGAACCCAAGGGTTTTCACGCATGACCTCCATCGTTTCGTCCCTGAGCCCCAGCCTGATCAAATCCTATTCGACGGCGGCCGTCGCCGCCTGGACGACGGAGGATGTGGCCTCGCTGACGACGAAGCAGATCAGCGCTCTGTCTTCGGCGCAGATCGCGGCGCTGGACACGGAGGATGTCGATGTTCTCAGCTCCCGGCAGCTGAGCGCCATCTCTCCAAGCGCCATCGTGGGTTTGACGCTCGAGCAACTCGCTGTTCTCGATCAATCCGACATCGAAAGCTTCGGCACGAGCCAGGTTGCGGCCCTCACCACGACGCAGCTCGACGGTCTGTCGACGGAGCAGGCGGAGGCCTTGAGCTCGACCCAGGTCGGAGCGCTGAGCGCGCTGCAGCTCTCGGTTCTGAGCGAGGAAGATCTGGCGACCTTCTCGACCGCGGACATGGCGGCCATCGGTATCAAAGCCATAACCGGCCTTCCGACCGACGTCATCGCATCGCTTTCCACCGATCAGATTGCCGCCTTGAGCACGCGTGCGGTCGCCGCTCTGACGACCGCGCAGATCGCCGCCCTCTCCACAGATCAGATCGCCGCCTTGACCACGGCCCAGGTGGGGGCTCTGAAGGCTTCGCAGATCGACGCTTTGGGCACCGACGATATTGCCGCGCTTTCCACCGATCAGATCGCGGCGCTGAGCGCTTCGGCAATCTCGGGGCTTTCCACTAGCCAGATCGCTGTCCTATCGACCGACCAGGTCGAGGCGCTGACCGTCTCACAGGTGAAGGCACTGACAGCCCCGCAGCTCGGATCGCTGGAGACGGACGCCATAGCGACATTCTCGACCGCCGAAATCGCGGCGATCAACAAGGCCGTATGGGGCCTGACCACGGACGCCATTGCTGCGCTCTCCACCGCCCAGGTTGCCGCCTTGAACGCGACCGCGGTCGCAAGCCTGACGACCGCGCAGGTGGCCGCCCTGTCGACCGACCAGGCCGAGGCGATGTCCGCCCTGCAGGTGAAGGCGCTCAATTCGAGACAGCTTGCGGCGCTCGGCACGGACGGCTTCGCGACATTCTCGACTGCCGAAATCGCGGCGATCTCCAACCTCGCCATCAAGGGCGTGGGCACGGAAGCGATCGCCGCCCTTTCGACCGCTCAGGTCGCGGCGCTGAGCACGAGTGCGATCTCGGGCCTGACGACCGCACAGAGCGACGCCTTGACCTCCGACCAGCTCGCGGTGCTTTCGGCAGCACAGCTGAGGACATTGAGTTCGGCGCAGGTCGCCGCCCTCGGCACGGACAACCTCGAGGCTCTGTCGACGGACCAGGTGGCGGCGCTCAGCACCAAGGGCGTCATGGGCCTGACGACCGATATGATCGCCGCCCTGACGACCGGCCAGCTCGAAGCGCTGTCGGTGACGCAGGTGAAGGCGCTGAACGCCAAGCAGATTGCGGCGCTCGGCGCGGAGGGGGTTGCCACATTCTCGACCGGCGACATCGCGGCGATCAGCAACAAAGCCATTTTAGGTTTGGACGCCGATGTCATCGCGTCCCTCTCCACCGATCAGATCGCCGCGCTCAGCACGAGTACGGTCGCCAGCCTGACGAGCGCTCAGATCGCCGCCCTGTCGACCGAGCAGGCGGAGGCTTTTTCCGTATCCCAGGTGAAAGCGCTGAGCTCGGTGCAGCTTGCTGCACTCGGGGAAGACGGCATAGCCATGTTCTCGACCGCCGAAATCGCGGCGATCACCAGCAAAGGCATGCCAGGCGTCAGCGCGGTCGCCATTGCAGCGCTTTCCACCGCTCAGATAGCGGCGCTCAGCACGACTGCGGTCGCCAGCCTGACGACCGCTCAGATCGCCGCCCTGTCGACCGACCAGGCCGCGGCCTTTTCCACCGCGCAGCTCAAAGCTTTGAGCTCGACCCAGATTGCCGCCTTAAGCACCGACAATGTCGCGGCTTTGACCACGATGCAGGTTGCCGCGCTCGGCACGAAAGCCGTCGCCGGCCTTTCCGCCGGCCAGATAGAAGCCCTGTCCTCAGATCAGGTTGCGGCTCTCTCCTCTGCGCAGGTTGCCGCCCTCGGCTCCGACCAGCTCGCGGCCCTCAGTGCGGAGGACATAGGGGCATTCTCGACCGCCGATATCGCCGCGATCAGCTCGAGCGCCGTTGCGGGGCTGACGGAAGATCTCATCGGAGCCCTCACCACGAACCAGGTCATGGCGCTGAGCACGAAGGGGATCGCTCGCCTCAGCACCGATCAGATCGACGCCCTCTCCAGCGGTCAGATCGCCGCCCTTTCCACCACACAGGTAGCCGTTCTGAGCTCCACCCAACTCTCTGCCCTGGAGCCAGAGGATATCGCAAGCTTCTCGACCGCCGATATCGCTTCGATCGGCTCCAAGGCCATATCCGGCCTGTCGGGGGATGTTGTGGCCGCCCTGTCCTCCACGCAGATTGCCGCGCTGAGCACGGCAGCGATTGCGGGTTTGAGCACGGACCAGATGGCGACGCTGAGCTCCGACCAGGTCGCTGCCTTGAGTACCAAACAGGTTGCGGCGCTGAAATCGACGCAGGTCGCCGCCCTGAGCACGGAGACCGTCGCTGCCTTGTCCTCAGACCTGATCGCCGCGCTCAGCACTGCCGGCATCAACGAGCTGACAACCGACCAGGTCGAGGCCCTTTCGACGGACCAGATCGTGGCGCTGAGCACCAAGCAGGTTGCCGCGCTGAGCTCGGCGCAAATCGCCGCGCTGGACACCAGCGATATTGCGACGTTCTCGACCGACCAGATCGCGGCGTTGAGCACGGCCGCGATCACCGGGCTGAGCACCAAGCAGATCGATGCCCTGAGCACCGACCAGATGGAAGCCCTGACCGCGGCACAGGTCGGCGCGCTGAGCTCGTCGCAGCTGGGGGCGCTCGGAACGGAAGACATAGCGGTGTTCTCGACCAAGGACATCGCGGCGATCAGCGCAAGTGCGATGGCCGGACTGTCCACGGCCGTCGTGGCCGCCCTTTCCACCGACGAGATCGCTCTGCTGAGCACCGCCGGCATTGCCGGCCTCAGCGGCACGCAGCTGAACGTGCTCAGCACCGATCAGCTCGCCGCCTTGAGCACCAAGCAGGTCGCCGCGCTCGGTTCGGCACAGGTCGCCGCCTTGGGCACGAGCGACCTTGCGGCTCTCTCGACCGATCAGATCGCCGCCCTGAGCACGGCGGCGATCACCGGGCTGACCACAAAGCAGCTCATTGCCTTGAGCACCGGTCAAGTGGAAGCCCTGTCGTCGACACAGGTGGGCGCTTTGAGCGCGACGCAGATCGAAGTGCTGGCGGCGGAAGATATTGCGGTCTTTTCGACCAAGGACATCGCGGCAATCAGTTCCGATGCCGTGTCCAGCCTCTCCACGACCGCCGTCGCGGCGCTTTCCACCGCTCAGGTCGCCGCTCTGAGCACGGCTGGCATTGCCGGCCTGAGCAGTGCACAGGTCTACGCGCTCGGCACCGATCAGCTCGCCGCCCTGAGCACCAAGCAGATTGCCGCCTTGAGTTCGGCGCACGTCACCGCTTTGGGCACCAGCGATATCCAGATGCTTTCGACCGATCAGATCGAAGCCTTGAATACCGCTGCCGTTGCCGGACTGACCACCAAGCAGCTCGCCGCCTTGAGCACCGATCAGGTGGAGGCGCTGACCGCGTCCCAGGTTGGCGCCCTGAGCTCGACGCAGCTTGCCGCCCTCGGCACGGAGGACGTGGCGGTCTTCTCGGCCAAGGACATGGCGGCCATCGGCTCGAGCGCCATAGCGGGGCTTTCCACGGTTGCCATCGCTTCCCTCTCGACCGAGCAGATCGCGGCCCTGAGCGCCGCTGCCGTCGCGGGACTGACGACCAAGCAGATGGCTGTCCTGAGTTCCGACCAGATCGGCGCCCTGTCGACCGAGCAGCTCAGCGGCTTGACGTCCCAGCAAATCGCCGCCCTTGATGCAGACGACATCAAGGCACTCTCCGTCGACGACGTCGCGGCGATTGGCGCCGATCTCATTTCCGCTCTGTCGACCGATGTCATCGCTGCCTTCTCCACCGATCAGATCGCCGCCTTGAGTACGGATGCCGTTGCGGCGCTGAGCACAAAGCAGGTCGATGCCCTGAGCACCGATCAGCTTGCCGCCCTGACCACGGCCCAGGTCGGAGCGCTCACCTCCAGGCAGGTCGATGCCTTGAGCACGGACGACGTCGCGACGCTCTCGGCCGACCAGATCGCCGCCCTGAGCGCGGCCGGTGTTGTCGGCCTCAGCACCGCGGACATCGCCATCTTGAGCTCGGGCCAGGTCGATGCCCTGACGGCGACCCAGATCGCCGCTCTCGGCTCGAAGCAGATCGCCGCCTTGAGTTCGGAGGACATAGCGGGCTTTTCGACCGCGGAAATTGCGGCGCTCAGTTCGAGCGCCATAGCCGGCTTGTCCACCGATACGATTGCGGCACTTTCGGCGGAGCAGATCGCCGCCTTCAGCACGGACGGCGTCGCCGGTCTTACCACCGCCCAGTTCAATGTGTTGAGCACCGAACAGCTCGCGGCGCTTTCGACCGAACAGGTGGCGGCGCTTACCTCCAAGCAGGTTGCGGTGCTCGGCACCGACGACCTGGCGGCGCTTTCGGCGGACCAGGTTGCCGCGCTCGGCACGGCCGGCATTGCGACCCTTTCCACCGCACAGATCGATGCGTTGAGCGCCGAACAGCTCGAAGCCCTGACCACCAGCCAGGTGGCGGCGCTGAGTTCGACGCAAATCGCCGCCTTGAGCACCGACGACCTTGCGAACTTCTCCACCGCAGATATCGCGGCGATCAGTTCGGACGCCGTCGCGGGGCTGTCCACGGCCACGATCGCGGCGCTCTCGGCGGACCAGATCGCCGCCCTGAGCGCGGCCGGAATTGCCGATCTTTCCACCGCCCAGATCAGTGCGCTGAGCGCCGACCAGCTCGAGGCCCTGTCGACCGACCAGATCGCGGCGCTCAGCTCCAAGCAGGTGGCGGCGCTCGGCACCGACGACATAGCGGCGCTTACGACGAAACAGATTGCCGCGCTGAGCACGGCCGGCGTTGCGGCTCTTTCCACGGCGCACATCCAGGCACTGAGCGCCGATCAGCTCGAGGCTCTGACCACCGCGCAAGTCGCGGTGATGAGTTCGACGCAGATTGCGGCGCTGAGCACGGACGATCTGGAGAATTTTTCGAGCGCGGATATCGGCGCGATCGGTTCGAGCGCCGTAGCGGGACTGTCCACCGACACGCTGGCGGCGCTTTCGGCGGACCAGATCGCCGCCTTGAGCGCAGCCGGCGTCGCCGGTCTTTCCACGGCCCAGATCCAGGCTTTGAGCACCAGCCAGCTCGAGGCGCTTTCGACCGACCAGATCGCCGCGCTCAGCTCCAAACAGATGGCGGTGCTGGGAACGGACGACATTGCCACTCTCTCCACGGATCAGATTGCCGCCCTGGATACAGCTGCAATTGCCGGCCTTTCCACCGCCCATATCGACGTGCTGAATGCCGATCAGCTCGAGGCCATGACCTCCGCCCAGGTCGCGGTGATGAGTTCGACGCAGATCGCCGCACTGAGCACGGACGATCTGGAGACCTTCTCGACGGACGATATCGCGTCGATCAGTTCGCGTGCGGTGGCGGGACTGTCCACCGACATGATCGCGGCGCTTTCGGAGGATCAGATCGCGGCGCTCGGCACCGGTGGCATCGCGGGCCTTTCCACGGCCCAGATCAACGCCTTGAACACCGACCAGGTCGAGGCTCTCACCTCGCTCCAGATTGCCGCACTGAGTTCCAAACAGATCGCCGTCCTAGGCACGGATGATCTGGAGACCTTCTCGACGGAGGAAATAGCGGCGATCAGTTCTACTGCCGTCTTGGGGCTGTCCACCGACACGATCGCTGCGCTTTCGGTCGATCAGATCGGGGCCCTGAGCTCGGCCGGCATATCCGGCCTTTCCACCGCCCAGATCAATGCACTGAGCACCGACCAGATCGCGGGACTGTCGACGGCGCAGATCGGCGGTCTCGGCTCCAAGCAGGTGGCGGCACTGAGCACCGACGACCTCGCGGTACTCTCCACCGCACAGATTGCCGCGCTGAGCACGGCGGGTATTGCCGGCCTCGGCAGTGATCAGGTGAGTGCCTTGAGCGACGATCAGGTCGAGGCCCTTACCACCGTCCAGATCGCCGCCATGAGCTCGGATGCGCTGTCGGGGCTGAGCACGGGTGACCTGGAAGGCTTCTCCGCCGACGAGCTCGCGGCGATCAGCTCGGCCGCCATCAGCGGACTGCCCACGGAATTCATCGCTGGCCTCTCCACCGCCGAGATTGCCGCCCTGGGCACCGCCAGCATCGCCGGCCTGAGCAGCGCCCAGATCGGAGCCATGAGCGCCGAGCAGATCGATGCGCTGTCCACGGATCAGATTGCCGCCTTGAGCGCGGAGGGGCTTGCGGGCCTCACCACCGAGGACCTCGCAACCTTCTCGACCGAGGAGCTGCAGGCGATCAGCGCGGCGGCCATAAAGGGATTGTCCACGAGTTTTGTCGCAGCGCTCTCCACGGACGAGATCGCAGCCTTGAGAGCAAGCCAGGTCGGCTCGCTGAGCTACAACCAGATGGCGGCGCTGAGCTCTGCCCAGATCGCCACCTTGTCCACCGCGCAGATCGGCGCCCTCAACGCCATACAGGCGGCGGCCCTGGGCACGGAAGACATAGCTCTCTTCTCCACTGATCATATAGCCGCCTTGAGCACCAGCGCGATATCGGGGCTGAGTACGCGGGTCGTCGCCGCCTTGAAGACCGACCAGGCGGAGGCTTTGACGTCGTTGCAGGTCAGCGCGATGACCTCGGCGCAGGTCGCGGCATTGGAGACCGAGGATCTGGCAACTTTCTCGGCGGAAGATGTCTCCTCGTTCAGTTCATCCGGTGTCGCGGGGCTGTCCACGGACGACATCTCGAACCTGTCAAGCACCCAGCTGAACGCCCTGGTGGACTCCCAGATGGACGCCCTGAACTCCGATCAGATAGCGGCAGTGATTGCGGCCTACCTCGCGACCTAAATTAAAGCATTTAGCCTTTTCGGCCTGGCGCGCCGCGGGCGGCAGCGAGTTGCTTGCGTGCCGCCGCCGGCGTGATCGAGAAGGCCTTGCGGAACTTGCGAATGAAGTGAGAGACGTTCTCGAAGCCGGTTTCGAGCGCGATCTCGATCAGCGGTTTGTCGGTGGACGCGACGAGGCGCATCGCCGCGTCGAGGCGGAGCTTCAGATAGACGGATATCGGCGTCGCCCCGAGCTCGTTCTGGAACAGGCGCTCGAGCTGCCGGCGCGATATGCCGAGGACATTGGCCACGTCGTCGATGCCGATCAGATCTTCGAGATGCTGCTCCATGACCATCAGCGCGAGGCTGATCCGCTTGTCCTGCACCGGAACGGGGCCGAGCGGATTGCGCGGCTGCATTTCGCTCGCCTCGCGGCGACGGGTGATCTGCATGATTTCGAGCGCATTGCGTTCGGCGTCTTCGCCGACATGTTTCCTGATCAGGTAGGTCGCGAGATCGGCGACGCTGCTGCCGCCGGCGCAGGTGATGATATTGCCGTCCTCGACGAAGATCCGGTTCGAGGTGACCTCGATCGCCGGGAAGCGGCCGCGGAATTCGTTGTGATGAAGCCAGCTCACGCAGGCGGCATGGCCGTCGAGCACACCGGCTTCGGCGAGAACGAAGCTTCCCGTACAAACGCCGATGATCGGCACGCCGGCGCGCGCGGCGCGGTGGAGATAGTCGGTCGTTTCCCGGTCCAGCGGTTCGGCGACGTTGAGCCGTCCGCCAACGACGGCGATATAGCTAAACTCCGTCGGCGGCCGCAGTGGCGCGGTCGGCGCCACCTGGATGCCGCAACTCGACATGACGAAGTTCCTCGTGCTGCCGAGCACTTCCCAGTCGCAGTTGACGCGCCCCGACTTGTCCTCCACGTCGCTTCCCAGGCGAAGCGCATCGACGAAGAGCGAGAAGGCGCTAAGCGTGAAGCTGCGCGCCAGAATGAATCCGACACGCAGCACGCCCTTGTCCTTGAGGGGCTTTCCGGCGGCTGCCGATGTTTCCGTGAGGGCCGTTCGCAACGTCGCGCTGTTCCGTACCGATCCGGTCGGGGAATGCCCACCGGCTCCCGACCGTCAGGCGCGTCTCGGGACGCGCCTTCAAAGTTTGAATCCGCTTCTATTCGGCAATTATCCCGCAAGCAACGGTCCGGGTAAATGCTTTCCTTCGCATCTGGAACAAGGGGGCTAATCCGCATTGACAGGATGACTTATTAACCAACTTGTCGGAAAATTCTTAATGTCGATGGGAGGGATCGGCACGCCGGTTGTCGGCGACGGGCCGTCAAGTTGCGCCTTCGCTTATTCCCATTGGAAGCGGGGCAAGGGTCAACGCAGATGACAATGCACATGATGAAGGTGCTTTTGAGCCTCATGGCCGCGCTTTCGTTCGGCTCGCTCATGGTCCTAATCGCCGTTTTATAGGATCGCATGCTGGCCGCATCTCGGTCGCCGCGGCCGGAAGGTCAGGTCTCCGACACGTCGATCCATTCCGCGCCGGTCAGCTCCGCCATGCGCTGCGGGCTGATGTGGACGGCCGCGTTGATTGCGCCGGCAGCGGGCACGACGACGTCGAATGCCTTCAAGGATTCATCGCAATAGACCGTATGCGGCTTCACAAGGCCGAAGGGGCAGACGCCGCCGACCGGATGGCCGGTCTCGGCTTCGACCTCGCCGAAGCCGAGCATGCGCGCCTTGGTGCCGAAGCGGGCCTTGTATTTCCTGTTGTCGAGACGGGCGTCGCCGCGGGTGACGATCAGGATCACGTCGTCGCCGACGCGAAGCGCCAGCGTCTTGGCGATCTGTGCCGGCTCGACCCCGTGCCCCTCGGCCGCAAGCGCCACCGTGGCGGTGCTCTGCGGGAGCTCGATGACGTCGATGTCGGGGGCGTGCTCGGAAAAGAACTCTTTGACGGAGGTCAGGGTCATCGAAAGGCCGGTGCTGCGATCTGAAAAAAGGATATCCGCGGCGAATGCGGCCGACGGTCTGCTGAGGAAGGGGAATGTTTCAGTCGTCGTTCGACGCGTCAAGTTCTTCCGGACGCAAACCCTCCTGTTGCGGCGGCAGGTAGCCGTGGCTTGCAAACCAGTTTTCGAGAATCGTGGAGATCGCGTCCTGGCGCGTCAAGGCGGCGGGATGATCGCTCATGTAGGATTGCAGCGCGGTTTCGATCTTTTCCGCATAGAACTCGGTCATCTTTCCCTCCGCAGCTTCATCGAGTGGCGATCCGCGGCTCTTACGCGGATCGCTCCAGCGCCCCGTCAGCCGGACAAGGATCGCCGTGGCACTTGTCATTGCTGAATGATTTTGTCCTCAAACCGGTTCCGATGGTAGGTGAATCCCGCGTCGGAAATCGCCATTTCAGGCCTGTTTGACGATCCGGATCAGCACCAGCAGGATGACCGCGCCGATGGTCGAATGGAGGATTGCAGCGAGGATGCCCGTGCCGAGCGTAATGCCGACGGCCGGAAACAGATAGCCGGCAATCAGCGCGCCGATGACGCCGATCACGATGTTGCCAAGCAGGCCGAAGCCGAAGCCGCTGACGATCAGGCCAGCGAGCCAGCCGGCGACGGCGCCGACGATCAGAAATACCAGAATGCTTTCAATGCCCATCAATGCTTCCTTTCGGTTGTAGCTGCAGGAAACATAGCTCATCCCTTGCGGGCAGATAGGGGAGATTGCGATCGGGGATGATTTTTCTCAGCAAAAGGGATGCCGGCCGCGGCCGGCTACCCTTGCCGAACCGTGGCCTGCACCTCGGATATTCAGACGATACCGCCGCCACCGCCGGCAACAGCGGGCCGTTCGGCCGCCACCCGGGCCCGATAGCCGCTTGCCCGGTAAGTCGCGACCGGCGCGATCGCACCGCCATTTTCGAGGCGGGCCGCGGCCAGGATCGGTTCGACATCGGTGCGGAAGGCAGCTTTCAGCGTCTCCGAGGCCATCAGCGCGTCGTTCTCCTGCTGGTAGCCGTCGAGCGCCCGGCGGTCGACGAGGAGCGCCTGAGCATAGGCACGGCCGACTTCCGTCGCACTCACCATCAGGCTCTCGATCGGATCGGTCACGTTATGGCTTTGGTCGAGCATATGCGCCGGACTGAAACCTTCCGCAGCGCGCGTCTCGGCATCGACCAATTCGTTGAACACCAGGAAGAGCCGGTAGGGATCGATCGAGCCGGTGTCGAGGTCGTCGTCGCCATATTTCGAGTCGTTGAAATGGAAGCCGCCGAGCTTCTTGAACTGGATCAGCCGGGCGACGATCATCTCGATATTGACGTTCGGGGCGTGATGGCCGAGATCGACGAGGCAGAACGCCTTGGGCCCGAGTTCCTGGGCGATCATGTAGTTGGTGCCCCAGTCCTGCACCACCGTCGAATAGAAGGCCGGCTCGTACATCTTGTGCTCGGTGAAGACGCGCCAGTCATCCGGAAGCGCCCCATAGATCACCTTCATCGAGTCGAGATAGCGCTCGAAGGCCCGGGTGAAGTTGCTCTGACCGGGAAAGTTGGAGCCGTCGCCGATCCAGACCGTCAGCGCCTTCGAGCCGAGCGCCTGGCCGATCTCGATGCATTCGAGATTGTGCTCGACCGCCTGGCGACGCGTCGCGGCATCGGTGTGGGTGAGCGAACCGAATTTGTAGGAATGCGCCTGGCCCGGGGCGTCGGAGAAGGTGTTCGAGTTCATCGCGTCGAAGCCGAGGCCGAGGGAGGCTCCCTTTTCCTTCAGCGCCGCCAGGTCGGCGACCTTGTCCCACGGAATATGCAGGGACACGGTCGGAGTCGCCCGGGTCAGTTGCTGGATGACGCCGCAGTCCTCGAGCTTGTCGAAGATGTTGCGCGGCTCGCCCTGGCCGGGAAAGCGGGCAAAGCGCGTGCCGCCGGTGCCGACACCCCAGGAGGGCACCGCGACGCCGTAGGTGGCGACCTTCCGCTTGATGGCGTCGATGTCGATGCCGCGCCGCGCAAGCCGTTCGCCGAGGGTTTCGTAGTCGCGCGTGAGCGCTTCCTGCCGCTTGCCATTCTCGGCCTCGATCACCGACGTGCTGATCATGTTGGTCATGGCTTGCTCCCGATCAGCGCGTGAAGGACTGGGCGTTGCCCGCGTCGACATTGACGATGTTGCCGGTCGATTTCGCCGACATGTCTGAGGCGAGGAAGTAGATCGCCTCGGCAATGTCTTCCGGGAAGACGCTGAGTTTCAGCATCGACCGCTCGCGGTAATGCGCCTCGAGATCGTCCACGTCCATCTTGTAGGCCGCCGCACGCTGCTGCTTCCATTCGCCGGTCCAGATCTTGGAACCGCGCAGCACCGCATCCGGGTTGACGACGTTGACGCGGATCTGCGCCGAGGCGCCCTCCAGCGCCAGGCAGCGGGCAAGATGGATCTCGGCCGCCTTGGCCGTGCAATAGGCCGACGCGCCCGGCGAGGCTGCGAGGCCGTTCTTCGAGGCGACGAACACGATATTGCCGCCGTCCTTCTGGCTGCGGAAGATGCGGAAGGCTTCGCGCGACACCAGGAAATAGCCGGTCGCGAGAATGTCGATGTTCTTGTTCCAGAGCGCGAGCGTCGTATCCTCGATCGCCGCCGACGAAGCGAGTCCGGCATTGGAAACGAGGATGTCGAGGCCGCCGAATGCAAGGAGCGCATCGCCGAAGCCGGCCTCGACCGCGGCCTCGCTGGTCACGTTCATGGCGACGGAGCGGACGAAATCCTTGCCGTAGCGGGCCGCAAGCTCGTTCTGGGCGGCCCCGAGCGCCGCCTCGTCGATATCGGCGAGAACGACACAGGCGCCTTCCTGCATCAGCCGGTTGGCGGTCGCCTTGCCAATGCCGCCGGCGCCGCCGGTGACGAGGGCGACGCGCCCGGCGAGGCTCTTCGGCTTCGGCATGCGTTGGAGCTTGGCTTCCTCGAGCAGCCAATATTCGATGTCGAAGGCTTCCTGCTCGGGCAGGCCGACATAGGTCGACACGCCGGAGGCGCCACGCATCACGTTGATTGCATTGACATAGAATTCGCCGGAGATCCGCGCCGTCGCCTTGTCCTTGGCAAAGGTGATCATGCCGACCCCGCGTACCAGATAGACGACGGCATTCGGATCGCGCATCGCCGGGCTGTCTGCGCGCTTGCAGCGCTCGTAGTAAGCGGCGTAGTCGGCACGGTAGGCGGCGATCGCCTCCGGAAGGCCGGCAAGCGTCTTTTCGACGTCCGGCTGGGCCGGGTCGAAGTCGACCACCAGCGGCCGGATCTTGGTGCGCAGGAAATGGTCGGGGCAGCTCGTGCCGAGTGCGGCGAGCGGCTCCAGATCGGTCGAGGTCACGAAGTCGAGCACCGACTGGCTGTCGTCGAAATGGCCGACCTTCTTCTCCTCGGTGCTGATCAGTCCGCGGATCACTGGCATCAGCCTCTTGGCGATCGCCGCGCGCTCGGCAGCGCCGAGCGCCGGCCTCGCCTCTCCGCCGAAGGCGGGGGCGGTGTTTTCCGCCTCGAACCAGGCGATCGCCCGGTTGATGATCTCGATCGTCGTCTCGTAGGCTTCCTTCGCGGTGTCGCCCCAGGTGAACAGGCCGTGGCTTTCGAGCACGACGCCCCGGGCTTTCGGATTGTCGAGGCAGAATTTCTCGAGCCACAGGCCGAGTTCGTAGCCCGGCCGCTTCCACGGCAGCCAGCCGATCTCGTCGCCGAAGATCTTCCTGGTCAGTTCCTTGCTGTTCTTGGAGGCGGCGATGGCGATGATCGCGTCCGGATGCATATGGTCGACATGCGGCTTCGGCACATAGGCGTGCAGCGGCGTGTCGATCGAAGCGGCGCGCGGATTGAGGTTGAAGGTGCAATGCGGCAGGTAGCCGACCATCTCGTCCTCGAATTCGACGCCGCGATAGATGCCCTTCAGCGCCCGCAGCTTGTCCATGTAGAGGGTGGCGAAGCCGTCCATCTTGATCGTGCCGACGTCGCCGCCCGAGCCCTTCACCCAGAGGACCTCCACCGTCTCGCCGGTGAGCGGGTCCTTTTCCATCACCTTGGCGGAGGTGTTGCCGCCGCCGTAATTGGTAATACGCTTGTCGGAACCGAGGAGATTGGAGCGGTAGAGCAGCCGCTCCGCTTCGCTCATCGCCGCCGCCTTGGCGTCGTCCCAGAGATTGGCCAGGCGTGCGCCCTGTTGCTTGTCGAGCATCTCGAATTCCTCCCGGTAAGCTAGCCGCCGGCACTCGGGCCGCGACGATACGATGGCATCAGATCACACGCTCGATGCGCAGATGTCAATCAAAAACGATCAAAAACGTTCATACCGCAGCGCACAATGAAAAAAGATGATTGAAACTGATTGACAATGCGCGGGACTGATGGAAGCATGCAGAACATCGGAGGAGCGCATGCACGAGAAAGAAAGACATAGGATCATCCTGTCGGCAGTGCAGGAAAAGCCGGTCGTCACCGTGCCCGAGCTCGTCGAATTGACTGGCAGCTCCGAGGCGACGATCCGCCGCGATGTGGCGGCGCTGCATGTGCAGAAACGGCTGCGCCGGGTGCGCGGCGGCGCCGAGGCGATCAACCCACCGCAATTCGTCGGCCTTGCAGGCCGGCCCTTCAGCGTCAACGAGGGCCTGCATGCGCGCGAGAAGCAGGCGATCGCCCGCGAAGCGGTGGCGCTCTGCCAGGACGGCGAGCCGATCATCATCAATGGCGGCACGACCACCTTCCAGATGGTGCATTTCCTCGCCAACCGCCGGATGCAGGTCTTTACCAATTCGTTCCCCATCGCTGAGCACCTGCTCAAGCACTCGAAAAACACGGTGATGCTTTCCGGGGGCACGATCTACCGCGAGCAGAACATCATCCTGAGCCCCTTCGACAACGACGTGACGCGCAATTTCTATGCGCGCCGCATGTTCATGGGGGCGCAGGGGCTCGGGCCGCTCGGCCTGATGGAGGCCGACCCGCTGCTGATCCAGGCCGAGCAGAAGCTGATCGACCAGGCCGACGAGCTCGTCGTACTCGCCGATTCCTCGAAATTTCACAAGCGCTCGAGCCTCATTCTCTGCGGCCTCAAGCGCATCGCCACTGTGATCACCGATTCGGGCATCGAGGACAGGCATGCCTCGATGCTCGAAAGCGCTGGCGTCAACCTTGTCATCGCCAATGCGAGGCCGAAGGTCGACGCGGAAACTGCTTCGACATCCGCCTGAGCGGGTGGTGAGGGGGAAAGGGAGGCGGCCTGACCGGGCAAGCCGGTAGCAAGACCGCCAGATGAAGTTGTCGGGTCGGATTGATGCATCCAGTCCGGATGCAGGCCCAAGGGAGGAGAAAGTGATGAAAGTTCTGAAATCATTGATGGTGACGGCCGCCGTCGCCGCGGCGCTCATGGCAAACGCCGCCCATGCGGAGAACAAGAAGATCGCCCTCGTCGTCAAGGCGCTCGGCATCGGCTTCTTCGAGGCCGCCAACAAGGGCGCCCAGGAAGCGGCCAAGGAACTCGGCGACGTCGAGATCATCTATACCGGTCCGACCTCGACGACCGCCGAGGGGCAGATCGAGGTGATCAACTCGCTGATCGCCCAGAAGGTCGATGCGATCGCGGTTTCGGCCAATGACACCGACGCGCTCGTGCCGGCGCTCAAGAAGGCGATGGACCGCGGTATCAAGGTCATTTCCTGGGATTCGGGTGTCGCCAAGGAAGGCCGGCTGATGCATCTCAACCCGTCGTCGAGCCCGCTGATCGGCAACATGATTATCAAGCTCGCCGCCGATAACCTGCCGGAGGGCGGCGACGTCGCCGTGCTCTCGGCTTCGGCAACGGCCACTAACCAGAACACCTGGATTGCCGAGATGAAGAAGGTCCAGGGCAACTACAAGGGCATCAATGTCGTGGCCACCGTCTATGGCGACGACCTAGCCGACAAGTCCTATCGCGAGACGCAAGGCCTCATCCAGTCCTATCCGAACCTGAAGGCGATCATTGCGCCGACCTCGGTCGGCATCGTCGCCGCCGCTCAGGCCGTCACCGACGCGGGCAAGATCGGCCAGATCAACGTCACGGGTCTTGGATTGCCGTCCGAAATGGCCGGTCACGTCAAGTCCGGCGCCTCGAAGTCCTTCGCCATCTGGAACCCGATCGACCTCGGCTATTCGGCAACGATGATCGCCTATGATCTCATCGGCGGGGCCGAAGCCAAGCCCGGCGCGGAACTGAAGATGGGCCGCATGGGTACCGTCAAGCTCGACGACAACAATGAAGGCGCCATGGCCGACCCGTTCGTCTATGATGCCAAGAACGTCGAGGAATTCGCGAAGATCTTCTGATCGGCGCGACCGGTATATGCCCCTCATCCGGCCTGCCGGCCACCTTCTCCCCGTTTGTCGGGGAGGAGGGACCAAGCGGCCGCGTCTCGCCCTCACCAACGCCGGCGCAAACCGCGCACTGCGGAGGGGTCCCCTCTCCCCGTCAAAACGGGGAGAGGGCCAGGGCGAGGGGCAACTGACAATCGAAGGCGCCCCGATGGGCTGGCCGACTGACTTGGTGGACTCTCTCTTGTTGCAGGAACCAACCACATCGCGGATGAAGCCCGCCATCACGCTCGAGGGCATATCTAAGTCCTTCCCGGGCGTGCGTGCGCTCTCCGACGTCTCCCTCGCGCTTTATCCGGGTTCGGTGACGGCGCTGATCGGCGAGAACGGCGCCGGCAAATCGACGCTCGTCAAGATCCTGACCGGCATCTATCAACCCGATGCCGGCGTGATCCGGGTCGCCGATACGGAAACCACATTCCCCACCGCCCTTGCCGCGGCCAGGGCCGGGGTCACGGCGATCCATCAGGAGACGGTTCTCTTCGACGAGCTCTCCGTTGCGGAAAACATCTTCCTCGGCCACGCCCCGCGCAACCGCTTCGGCTTCATCGACTGGCAGAAGCTCAATGCCGATGCCAAGGCCCTGCTGCAGAGGGCCGGCGCGGATTTCGATCCGACGATCCGGCTGCGCGATCTCGGCATCGCCAAGAAGCACCTTGTGGCGATCGCCCGCGCGCTGTCCGTCGATGCGCAGGTCGTGATCATGGATGAGCCGACGGCGGCGCTGTCGCACAAGGAAATCCATGAGCTCTACGCGCTCATCGAGCGGCTCAAGGCCGAAGGCAAGGCGATCCTCTTCATCAGCCACAAGTTCGACGAGATCTTCCGCATAGCCGACCGCTACACGGTCTTCCGCGACGGCACGATGGTCGGCGAGGGGCTGATTGCCGACGTTCACCAGGACGATCTCGTCCGCATGATGGTCGGCCGTGCGGTCGATTCCGTCTATCCCAAGAAGGACGTCAGGATCGGCGATCCGGTGCTGACCGTCTCCGGCTACCGCCACCCGACCGAATTCGAGGACATCAATTTCGAGCTGCGGCGCGGCGAAATCCTCGGCTTCTACGGCCTGGTCGGCGCTGGCCGCTCGGAGTTCATGCAGTCGCTGATCGGCATCACCCGGCCATCGGCGGGTGCCGTCAGGCTCAACAGCGAGGTGCTGGTCATCCGCAGTCCGGCCGAGGCGATCCGCGCCGGCATCGTCTATGTGCCGGAGGAACGCGGCCGCCAGGGCGCGATCATCGGCATGCCGATCTTCCAGAACGTAACCCTGCCGTCGCTTTCCCACACCTCGCGCTCGGGCTTCCTGAAGCTCGCCAACGAGTTCGCGCTGGCGCGCGAGTATACATCCCGCCTCGATCTCCGCGCCGCTTCGCTCGATCAGGACGTCGGCACGCTCTCCGGCGGCAATCAGCAGAAGGTGGTGATCGCCAAGTGGCTGGCGACGAAGCCCAAGGTCATCATTCTCGACGAGCCGACGAAGGGCATCGACATCGGCTCGAAGGCCGCCGTCCACGCCTTCATGAGCGAGCTCGCGGCGCAAGGCTTGAGCGTCATCATGGTGTCTTCGGAAATCCCCGAGATCATGGGCATGTCCGATCGCGTCATCGTCATGCGCGAGGGCCGGATTGCCGGCCGCTTCGAACGCTCCGAACTGACGGCCGAAAAGCTGGTGCGCGCGGCAGCGGGCATTGAAGCGCAACGCAACGGGAGGGCCGGATGATCGCCAAGCTCCTCAAGAACCGCGAGATCCTGCTCGTCGGCGCGATTGCCGTGCTGCTCGCCTTGATCGCCTTGCGCTTTCCGGCATTCGTCGGACCCTCCAACCTCGCTCGGGTCTACAACGACACGTCGATCCTGATCATCCTGGCGCTCGGCCAGATGGCCGTCATCCTCACCCGATGCATCGATCTGTCGATGGCGGCCAATCTGGCGCTTTGCGGCATGGTTGCCGCCATGCTGAACGCCGCCTTTCCCGGCCTGCCGATCCCGCTCATCATTCTTGCCGCCATGGCACTCGGCGGTCTGCTCGGCATGATCAATGGCACGCTCGTCTGGAAGCTCGACATCCCGCCGATCGTCGTCACGCTCGGAACGCTGACGATCTATCGAGGCCTGATCTTCCTCTTGACCGACGGCAAGTGGATCAATGCCCACGAGATGAGCGACGCCTTCAAGGCGCTGCCGCGGCTCGATCTCGCCGGCGTGCCTGTACTGTCCTGGCTGTCGCTGCTGATGATCGCGGTCATGTTCCTGGTGATGAGCCGGACGCCGCTCGGCCGGGCCTTCTATGCGGTCGGCGGCAATCCGCACGCCGCCGTCTATACGGGCATCGATGTCGGCCGCACCCGCTTCTTCGCTTATTGCCTGTCGGGCGCGCTCGCCGGCCTTTCGGGCTATCTCTGGGTGTCGCGCTATGCGGTCGCCTATGTCGACATCGCCGCCGGCTTCGAGCTCGACATCATCGCGGCCTGCGTCATCGGTGGCATTTCGATCGCCGGCGGCATCGGCTCCGTGGCCGGCGCCGTGCTCGGGTCGCTCTTCCTCGGCGTCATCAAGAACGCGCTTCCCGTCATCAATATCTCGCCCTTCGCGCAGATGGCGATCTCCGGAACGGTCATCATCATTGCCGTTGCCGTCAACGCCCGCGCCGAGCGGCGCAAGGGCCGGGTCATTCTCAAGAAAGCGGAGGCGGTCTGATGGCTGACGCTCAACTCTCTCCCCGCAATATCCCGGATCGCCTCGAGGCAGGCGGCGCCCGCCTGATGAAGAGCTGGGAGGCGCTGCTCATCGTGGTCGCTACCCTCATCTTCCTCGGCAATTCCTTTGCCTCGCCCTATTTCTTGGACCCGTGGAATCTCTCCGACGCCACCTTCAACTTTACCGAAAAGGCGATGATCGCCTTTGCCATGGCGCTGGTGATCATCTCGGGCGAGATCGACCTCTCGGTCGCCTCGATCATCGCGCTCGCCTCGACGGCCATGGGCTATGCGGTGCAACTCGGCGTCGATACCCCGGCGCTTGTCGCGATCGGTCTTTCCGTCGGGCTTGCCTGCGGCGCCATCAACGGATTGCTGATCACCGGCCTCGGTCTGCCGTCGATCGTCGTGACGATCGGCACGATGAGCCTGTTTCGAGGCCTGTCCTTCATCATTCTCGGCGACCAGGCCTTCACCGGCTATCCGGAAAGCTTCGCCTGGTTCGGCCAGGGCTATGTCTGGTGGGTCTTCTCCTTCGAGTTCACGCTCTTCGTGCTGCTCGCCGTCGCCTATGGCGTGCTGCTCCACAAGACGAATTTCGGCCGCGCCGTCTATGCCATCGGCAACAACCAGACAGCGGCGCTCTTTTCCGGCGTGCGGGTGGCGCGGGTGAAGTTCACGCTGTTCCTGCTGACAGGCCTGATGGCTGGCCTCGCCTCGGTCTGCCTCACCTCTCGCCTCGGCTCGACGCGCCCCTCGATCGCGCTCGGCTGGGAGCTTGAGGTCGTCACCATGGTCGTGCTCGGCGGCGTCAACATTCTCGGCGGCTCGGGAACCATACCCGGCGTCGTGCTGGCGGCGCTGATCATGGGCATGGTCACCTTCGGTTTCGGCCTGTTGAACGTACCGGGCATCGTCATGTCGATCTTCATCGGCCTGCTGCTGATTTCGGTGATCGCCCTGCCGATCCTGTGGCGGCGCGCCCGCCGCCGTCTCGCGCATTGAGGTTTCTCCCATGGAAAAATACGCGTTCCGCATGCGGCTCAATCCAGGCATGGCCGAGGAATACAAGGCGCGCCACGACGCGATCTGGCCCGAGCTGGTGGCTCTGCTGAAAGACGCCGGGATATCGGACTACTCGATCCATCTTGACGAGGAGACGAACCTGCTCTTCGGCGTTCTCTGGCGGACGGACAATCACCAGATGGCCGATCTGCCGTCGCACCAGGTGATGCAGAAATGGTGGGCCCATATGGCCGACATCATGGAAACCCGTGCCGACAACGAGCCGGTCGCCGCGCCGCTCAAGACCGTCTTCCATCTCAGCTGACATGAAGACCGTCGCCGTCATCGATATCGGCAAGACCAACGCCAAGGTCGCGTTGGTCGACCTCGCGCGCTTCGAGGAGATCGCCGTCCGCAAGACGCCCAACATCGTCGTGGAGGCGGGCCTCTATCCCCACTTCGACGTCGAGCATCTCTGGCGGTTCATTCTTGGGGGCCTTGCAGAGCTGCACCGTGTACATCCGGTGGATGCGATCTCAGTCACAACACATGGGGCGACAGCGGTCCTGCTGGATCAAGCGGGCGAACTCGCCCTGCCGGTCCTCGACTACGAATTTGCCGGCCCGGACGCGCTCGCCGAGGAATATGGCCGGGCGCGTCCAGCCTTTTCAGAAACCGGGTCGGCCCGCCTGCCGATGGGGCTCAATGTCGGTGCTCAGCTTTTCTGGCAGCAGCGTGCGTTTCCCGAGCAG
Source organism: Sinorhizobium sp. FG01 (assembly GCF_002531875.1). NCBI lineage: Bacteria > Pseudomonadati > Pseudomonadota > Alphaproteobacteria > Hyphomicrobiales > Rhizobiaceae > Sinorhizobium > Sinorhizobium sp. FG01. The sequence goes on along the minus strand of NZ_NWTB01000015.1, from coordinate 106,609 downwards.
TTCGCCAAGGTTGCGACCATCCTCACCTATGCGCAATACTGGTCCTACCGCCTGACTGGCGTTGCCACCAACGAGCTGACCTCGCTCGGCTGTCATACCGATCTCTGGAACCCTCTAACCGCGGCGTTTTCGACATTGGTCGAGGCACAGGGTTGGGCGCGGCTGTTCGCGCCTGTGCGCAAGGCGGGCGACGTGATCGGCGGATTGCTGCCTCCTCTGGCCGCGGCCGCGGGGCTGCCATCCGGCTTGCCGGTCTATTGCGGCATTCACGATTCGAACGCCTCGCTGCTGCCGCACCTCTTGACACGCCGGGCACCGTTTTCCGTCGTCTCGACCGGAACCTGGGTGGTGATGCTGGCGATCGGCGGCGAGCAGGCGGAGCTCGATGAAACCCGCGACACGCTGATCAATGTCAACGCGCTTGGCGACCCGGTGCCGTCTGCCCGCTTCATGGGCGGCCGCGCCTTCTCGATGCTCGTCGGCGACAATCCGCCGCCGGCCTCGACCGAAGCCGAAGCGCGCGTGCTTGCGGGAGGCTACATGCTGCTGCCGTCGGTTCTGGGCGGCTCCGGCCCTTTTCCCTCGGCACGGCCGCGTTGGACGGTGAACGAGGCAGACCTTGCCCCGCCCGAACGACTTGCCGCCGTCTCCTTCCATCTCGCCCTGATGACGGCGACCTGCCTCGATCTCATCGGCGCCAGGGGAGAAATCGTCGTGGAAGGGCCTTTCGCCGCGAATGGCGCCTATCTGCGGATGCTGGCCGCTGCGACCGGCCGGCCGGCGCTCGCCAACAGCCTGAGCAGCACCGGAACGAGCCTTGGTGCAGCCTGCCTCGTCGCAGGCGCCCGGATCAGGACGGGTGCCGAAGTCTTCTCGGAAGCGGTTCCGGAAGGCTATGCCGGTTACGCACGGAAATGGCAGCGCTTGACCGCTGAGCATGTGGCTGCAAGCGCATCTTCGCTCGATAGATGAAGTAGAATCCGGCGGATATTCTTGGGCTTGGTAGAAAGACCGCGCGTCAGAAAATGTTGCGGTTTGCCGCCCGTCTATGTTCGAGATTGATGACGATCGAGATCGCGGTCATTGCGAGGATTGCGATGGTGGCGGCACTAATTCCAAGAACAATCATTGCTCATTCCCGTGGACGCATCTTCATGATGTCGCCTGTACCTGTGACGGTGCAGCTTGCGCGGTTCGCGCCTATTTGACCTTCGCTTCGATACTGGACGACAAGTAGAGCCGCAATTCTAAACTCTTGTGATTAAAAACCTGTTGTCTCCAGCACAGTAAAACAGTGCGGAGCAGCGGCGATTAGCGTGTTGGTTGCATTTTAGCGATTCCGACTACGGGCCGGAAACCGTTAACCTTCAAGCAAGGAATTAACCATAAACATGGTCCAACACGTCGGAATAGGAAGTCTCAGCTTCTCTCAAGGCATGATGCCGCACCGCCGTACCGGTTCCGGTCCGGTATGCAATCTCACAGACGTTACTTGCGGGATGGACGATAGAGAACGCTCAGGCGCGCCGATCTTACCGACTGGGCGTGACCGGCCATAGCCCCTCAACGGGCCACATCTTCCCTCAGGCAAGTTTCGACTACGCATCAGGCCGGGGAACAGCGTGCAGCAGGAAGCGTCAGATCAGGCAAGGAAGGGCCAGGCGGGCAGTCTGCTCGAGCGCCTGCGCTTTGCCGGGCTCGACGAGGGAGCCTGCGCGCTTCTGCGGGACCGTCGCCAGGCCCTGTCGCCGCGCATCGAGCTTGCGCTGCGCGACCTTTTTCACCGGTTGCAGACCAAACCGGACGCCGCTCGCCATTTCGACAACGATCGCCAGCTCGACCGACTGCACGATCTTCACTCCTCCCACTGGAACGTGCTGACCGATGCCCGTTTCGACGGGCTCTACGCCGAGCGCGTCAAGGTGCTCGCCGACACGGAAGCGCGCATGGGGCTCGACCCGCGCTGGCAACTCGCGAGCCATTCGGTGGTGCTGGAACATCTCATCGTCGGCGCAATCGAGGATGCCTGGCCCAAGCTTCCTTTCGGCAAGGCACGCAGGAACGAACTTTGCCGTCTCGTCGCCGCTCTCGTGCGTGCTGCCTTCGTCGACAGCGAGATCGCCGTGTCGCTGCGCTTCAACGCGCTCCGCCAGCAGCATCAGCGCCAGCTTTCCGAGCAGCGCAAGGGCGACGAGTCCGAAGTAGCGGCGCTGTTTTCGGATTTCCTGCAGGCTCTCGCCGACGGCGACCTCGGCGCCCGGCTGCCGACGGAGACACCTGATGTCTACCGGCCGATCGCCGCCGGGCTGAATGCCGCCTTGGACCAGATCCAGCAGGCTCTGCAGTCCGGAGACAAGCGTGCAGCGGCGGCCGAAGGGATGGTGGAAAGCCTTCGCAGCCGCACCAACGCGTTTTCCGGCACCGCAGGCAGCGAGGCCGAGGCCCTGACCGGCCAGGTCGCAGCGCTTGGGGCGATGACCGAACGCATGCGCTCCGGCTCGTTCAGGATCAGCGAGGCCGAGGCCAAGGCGAGCGAAACGCGCCGTGCTGCGGAGCGCAGCGGCGAGATTGCCGGTCAGGCGATCTCCGCCATGGCGGATATCGAGGCGTCCGCGGAGAAGATTGGCCAGATCATCGGCGTGATCGACGAGATTGCCTTCCAGACGAATCTGCTCGCCCTCAATGCCGGCATCGAAGCGGCACGCGCCGGCGAGAGTGGCCGCGGCTTCGCGGTCGTCGCGCAGGAAGTCCGGGCGCTGGCGCAACGCTCCGGCGAGGCGGCGCGCGAGATCAAGCAGCTCGTCAACGGCACGAAGACGCAGGTCGAAGCCGGCGTCGAGATCGTCGGTCAGACGCAGAATGCGATCAGCAGCATCGTCGAACAGGTCATCTCGATCAATGCCGCCGTCTCCGGCATCGCCCGCGAGGCGGAAGCGCAGGTCAGCGATCTGGCCGCCGCGGCGACCGAGATCGGCGGTATTTCGACGGCGATCGGTCGAAGCGCGACGGTCGCTGGTGAGGCGGCGGCTTCGACCGAGGATCTCCACGGCACCATTGTGGAGCTCGGTAAGACGATCCGCCGCTTCCGTTTCGAGCGCCAGGCGGGATTAAGGGCTCCGACCTTTGTCCAGCCGTCCGCGCTTTTGCCGCAAGTCGACGAGGACGAACGAGCGATGCCGTTCAGCGATGACGCCGCCTCGGGGCGCCAGGTCGCCGGATGGCGGCGCTAAGGTCAGGGAACAGGTCAGTCGAGGGACAGAATGGCCAGCAAGAATACCGCAAAGAAATCGCTGAAGCTCGCTCCGGTGCTGGACCTGAACGAGGCGACCGCGCTGCATGAAAGGCTGCTATCGCTCAAGGGCGCTCCGGTCGTCATCGACGCGTCCGCCGTCGAGCGGATCGGAACGCTCTGCGCACAGGTGCTGATGGCCGGAGCCAGAAGTTGGGAAGAAGACCGGATGTCCTTCACCTTTGCTAAGGTGTCGGACGCTTTCGTTAAAACGACACAGCTCATCGGCGTGGACATCGCGCCCCTGATGGCAAAGGAGATTTGAGAAAATGAAGAAGAGAGTTCTGACTGTGGACGACTCCCGGACGATCCGGAACATGCTTCTTGTTACCCTCAACAATGCCGGCTTCGAAACGATCCAGGCCGAAGATGGCGTCGAAGGGCTCGAAGTGCTGGAGACGGCCAATCCCGACGTGATCGTCACGGACATCAACATGCCCCGCCTCGACGGCTTCGGCTTCATCGAAGGCGTGCGCAGGAACGACCGCTACCGTGCCGTTCCCATCCTGGTGCTCACCACCGAAAGCGACGCCGAGAAGAAGAACCGCGCGCGGCAGGCGGGCGCCACCGGCTGGATTGTCAAGCCGTTCGACCCGACCAAGCTGATCGATGCCATCGAGCGCGTAACGGCCTGAGATCCGAGGGTAGCCTCCAATGGATATGAACGAAATCAAAGAGATCTTCTTCCAGGAATGCGAGGAGCAGCTCGCGGAACTGGAGTCGGGTCTCCTGAAGCTCAATGACGGCGACCGCGATCCCGAGACGGTCAACGCCGTCTTCCGCGCTGTCCACTCAATCAAGGGTGGCGCCGGTGCGTTCGGGCTCGATGACCTCGTCTCGTTTGCGCACGTCTTCGAGACGACGCTCGATTGCGTTCGATCCAACAGGCTTGAGCCCAACCAGGACGTCCTGAAGGTCATGCTGAAATCGGCGGACGTGCTTGCCGATCTCACCAATGCCGCCCGGGACGGCGGCAGCGTCGACGAGGCGCGCAGCCGTCAGCTGATCAAGGAGCTCGAGGCGCTCGCCAATGGTGAATTGCCGCAGGCGGCCGCTGCCGAGCCGGTGGCAAAGCCGGCGCCTGTTGCCGCACCGGCCCCGGCGCCCGCACCCGCTCCGGTGGTCAACGAGGAAGGCTTCCAGCCCGTCGCCTTCTCCTTCGACGAGTTCGAGGCGAACGAGCCTCCGGCGGTCGAGCCCTCGACCTTCGAAATCCTCTTCAGGCCGAAGTCCGAGCTCTATGCCAAGGGCAATGACGCGACGCTGCTTTTGCGCGATCTCTCGCGCCTCGGCGAGATGAGCATCCTTTGCGACATGGACGAACTGCCGGCGCTCGGCAGCATGAATCCGGAGGCCGCCTATTTCGCCTGGAAGATCTCGCTGAAGACCGACAAGGGCGAAGACGCGATCCGTTCGGTTTTCGAATTCGCCGAGTGGGATTGCGAACTCGAGGTGACGCTCGCCGGCGACCCTGCCAATGCGGGCGAGGAATTGCCGATGCAGCCCGTTCCGTTCGACCTGTCGCTGCTCGATGAAGAGGCGCCGGCCACGGCAGGGGCTTCCGAGGACGAGGAGCAAGCCGTTGCCCAGCGCGAGGCTCGCGACGAGGCCCTGTCTGCCGCGGCGACCGCGAGCAACGTCCTGCAGATGGCCCAGACCGCACGCGCTTCGGCCGAAAGCGCGAAGAGCGCAACGCCGGTCTCCGCGGCACAGGCGGCAGCACAGCAGGCCACGTCGGCTGCCACCCCGACGATCCGCGTCGATCTCGACCGCGTCGACCGCCTGATCAACCTGGTCGGCGAGCTCGTCATCAACCAGGCGATGCTGTCGCAGAGCGTCATCGAGAACGACACCAACGGTACGTCGTCGATCAATATGGGGCTCGAGGAGCTGCAGCAGCTCACCCGCGAGATCCAGGACAGCGTCATGGCGATCCGCGCGCAGCCGGTAAAGCCGGTGTTCCAGCGCATGTCGCGAATCGTCCGCGAAATCGCCGACATGACCGGCAAGTCGGTACGTCTCGTCACCGAAGGCGAGAACACCGAGGTCGACAAGACGGTCATCGACAAGCTGGCCGAGCCGCTGACGCACATGATCCGCAATGCGGTCGACCACGGTCTCGAAACGCCGGAAAAGCGTGTCGCCGCCGGCAAGAACCCGGAAGGCACGGTCCGGCTGACGGCGAAGCACCGGTCCGGCCGCATCGTTATCGAGCTTGCCGATGACGGCGCCGGCATCAACCGCGAGAAGGTCCGGCAGAAGGCCATCGACAACGACCTGATCGCCGCCGATGCCAATCTATCCGACGAGGAAATCGACAACCTGATCTTCCACGCGGGCTTTTCGACCGCAGACAAGATCTCCGACATTTCCGGCCGCGGCGTCGGCATGGATGTCGTCAAGCGGTCGATCCAGGCACTCGGCGGCCGCATCAACATCTCGTCGAAGCCGGGGCAGGGTTCTGTCTTCACGATGAGCCTGCCGCTGACGCTCGCCGTCCTCGACGGCATGGTGGTGACGGTCGCCAACCAGACGCTCGTCGTGCCGCTGACGGCAATCGTCGAAACACTTCAGCCGGAGGCCTCGGCGATCCACAGCTTCGGTGCCTCCCAGCGGCTGATCTCGATCCGCAACTCCTTCTGCCCGCTGGTCGACGTCGGACGCATCCTGAACTTCCGCGCTATCCAGGCCAATCCGGTCGAAGGGGTGGCGCTGCTCGTCGAGTCCGAAGGCGGCGGCCAGCGCGCCCTGATGGTCGATGCGATCCAGGGCCAGCGGCAGGTGGTCATCAAGAGCCTCGAGGCGAACTACACCCATGTGCCGGGCATTGCGGCGGCCACCATTCTCGGCGATGGGCGCGTGGCGCTTATCCTCGATGTCGACGCGATCGTCGCCGCCTCGCGCGGACACTCCCTGAAACCTGAAATGTCTCTTGCTGCAGCCGGATAATACTATGACCTATGTCGCAAAAAATCTGACGACTAGCGGACGGGAGCTGATCGCTTTCCGCGCCGGCGGCCAGGAATTCTGCGTCAACGTAATGTCGGTCCGCGAAATTCGCGGCTGGACGCCTGCGACCGCGATGCCGCACGCGCCGAGCTACATGCTCGGCGTCATCAACCTGCGCGGCGCGGTGCTGCCGATCATCGACTTTTCCGCCCGCCTCGGCATGAAGCCGGCCGAGCCGACGGTCCGTCATGTGATCATCGTCGCCCAGGTGAAGAGCCAGGTGGTGGGGCTTCTGGTCGATGCCGTCTCCGACATCCTGACCGTCTCGGATGGCGACATCCAGCCGACCCCGGATATCGCGTCGGACTTCGAAAGGAGCTTCGCGCGTGGCGTCCTGGCAATCGAGGGGCGGATGATCTGCCTGGTCGAACTCGACCAGGTCTGCCCGCAAGAAGAAAGGGAAGCGGCATGAGGGCCAAGGCCACTTTCGAACAGAAGCTGTCGCCGGACGAATGCCTTGCGGCCGGCGAATATCCGCTGACCCGCCGCGACCTCAGCGAAATTGCCGCGATGATCTATGCGGATGCCGGCATCTACCTGAACGAATCCAAGGCGTCGCTGGTCTATTCGCGGCTGTCGAAACACATCCGCAACCTAGGCCTCAAGGGCTTCCGCGACTATTGCCAGCTCGTCGCCTCGCCGGCCGGTGCTGCGGCGCGCCGCGACATGCTCTCGCATCTGACCACCAACTTCACCCGCTTCTTTCGCGAGAACCATCATTTCGAGCATCTGAAGACCGACGTGCTGCCGGGCCTCATCGCCCGGGCGAAGAACGGCGGCCGGGTCCGCATCTGGTCGGCCGCCTGCTCGGACGGCCAGGAGCCCTATTCGATCGCGCTGACGGTGCTGTCGCTGCTGCCGAATGCCGCCGAATATGACTTCCGAATCCTCGCGACCGACATCGATCCGAAGATCCTGGCGCTCGCCCGCGCCGGCGCCTATGACGCGACGGCGCTCGAAACGGTAAGCCCCGCCATGCGCAAGCAATGGTTCAGGGAGGTCGAGGTCAACGGCCGCGGCAAGTGGCAGATCGATGACCGCGTCAAGCGGCTGATCACCTTCAACGAGCTCAATCTGATGGCGCAATGGCCGCTCAAGGGGCCCTTCGACGTGATCTTCTGCCGCAACGTGGTGATCTACTTCGACGAGCCGACGCAGATGAAGATCTGGTCGCGATTTGCGGGCGTGCTCGACACGGGCGGCCATCTCTATATCGGTCACTCGGAGCGCGTCTCGGGGGATGCCAAGACGATCTTCGACAATATCGGCGTCACCACCTATCGCCACACCGGCAAATTCCATGGAGGTCGGGCATGAACGCTCCCGCCCGTGTTCTCGTCGTCGATGACTCGCCCACCATGCGCGGGCTGATCTCGGCCGTGCTCAATGCCGATCCGGAGGTGAAGGTCGTCGGTCAGGCGGCCGACGCGCTCGAGGCTCGCCAGGCAATCAAGCAGCTGGATCCCGATGTCGTCACCCTCGACATCGAGATGCCGAACATGAACGGCCTCGAGTTCCTCGACAAGATCATGCGGCTGAGGCCCATGCCGGTCATCATGGTCTCGACGCTGACCCACAAGGGTGCCGAGGCGACGATCGCCGCGCTCGAAATCGGCGCCTTTGATTGCGTTGGCAAGCCGCATCCCGGCGATCCGAATCCGTTCGGCGGTCTGGTCGACAAGGTCAAGGCGGCGGCGCGCTCGCAGCGCAAATCGATGATCACCAGCAACCGGGCAGCATCGACGCCGGCCGTAAGCAGCGCGTCCGACTACAAGGCGGGCCGCAAGATCATCGCGATCGGCGCCTCGACCGGCGGCGTGGAGGCCCTGATTGCCGTCCTGCAAAAGTTCCCGGCAAATTGCCCGCCGACGGTGATCACGCAGCACATGCCGCACACCTTCACCAAGAGCTTTTCCGAACGGCTGAACCGGCTCTGCGCGCCGACCGTCCAGGAGGCGACCGACGGCGCCCGTCTCGAGGTCGGCAAGGTCTATCTGGCGCCCGGCGGCGACCGGCACCTTCAGGTCGCCAATGCCTCCGCGCCCTGCTGCCGGCTGGTTGACCGGGAACCCGTCAACGGGCATCGCCCGTCGGTCGACGTGCTGTTCGATTCGGTTGCCGAATTGGCGGGGCGCAATTCGATCGGTGTGATCCTGACCGGCATGGGGCGCGACGGCGCGGCCGGCCTCCTCAAGATGCGGCATGCTGGGGCGCGCACCTTCGGACAAAACGAAAAGACTTGTGTCGTCTATGGAATGCCCAGAGTGGCCCACGAATTGGGCGCTGTCGAAACGCAGCTCCCCCTCGGATCGATCGGGGAGGAGATATTGAAGACGGCAGCAGCCCGGAAGGAAGGAAGCGAATAATGTCCATCGCCGAAAAGATTAAGGTTCTGATCGTCGACGATCAGGTCACGAGCCGACTGCTCCTGGGCGACGCCCTGCAGCAACTGGGCTTCAAGCAGATTACTGCCGCCGGCGACGGCGAGCAGGGCATGAAGATCATGGCGCAAAACCCGCACCACCTGGTCATCTCGGACTTCAACATGCCGAAGATGGACGGTCTCGGCTTGCTGCAGGCGGTTCGCTCGAACCCGAACACCAAGAAGGCGGCCTTCATCATCCTGACCGCTCAGGGCGACAGGGCGCTCGTCCAGAAGGCCGCCGCGCTCGGCGCCAACAACGTTCTCGCCAAGCCGTTCACCATCGAAAAGATGAAGGCAGCGATCGAGGCGGTCTTCGGGGCACTGAAATAATGTTGGAAGCTGCCGGCAGGCGTGTGCATGTCATTCAGGGCGAGTTCAAGGTCGTCAACGATCCGGATGTCGTTCTCTCGACGATTCTCGGCTCCTGCGTGGCCGCCTGCATGCGCGACCCGGTGGCGGGCGTCGGCGGCATGAACCATTTCCTGCTGCCCGGCTCTTCGACGTCGCCGGCCTCGGCCGGTGACGCGACGCGCTACGGCGTGCATCTCATGGAATTGCTGATCAACGGCCTCCTGAAACAGGGCGCGCGCCGCGATCGGCTCGAGGCGAAGATCTTCGGCGGAGCCAGGACGATTGCGCGCTTCTCGAATGTCGGCGAGCAGAACGCCGCCTTTGCACGGCAGTTCCTGCTCGACGAGGGCATCCGCGTCGTCGGCGAGAGCACCGGCGGAGAGCATGGCCGCAAGCTGGAATATTGGCCGGTCACCGGTCGTGCCCGCCAATACGCGCTGACCGGTGTCGAAGCCCAGCGCGCCATCCATCAGGACCAGCGGCCCGCGCCTGCGCCGAAGCCGGTGGAAAGCTCGATCGAGTTCTTCTAATCGCGCCGTCGGGCGAGCTGGCGGCTCGGACGCCAAGATTTCTTTCAACGTGAGAAAAACGATGCACACCGACCACCAGAGCTATATGCCTCACGCGGAAGAATCGCTGCCGGACGTGTTGATGCGCATCGTCACCGAACTGCACGACGTCGCCTATCTCATCGAGCGGATCGAGCCGCAGCTCGCAGGCGGTCACGATGGATCCGCGGCCGATCCGGCCGACAGGATGATGGTCCTTCAGGGTATCGACCTTGCGGTCCAGAAGACCCGGGGCCTCGCCGAATTCATCGACACGATCACCGCATCGATCCCCGACACGTGCCTCGTGGACATCTCGACGGCCGTCAACCTGGTCAAGCTAGCCGACATGAAAAAGGCGCTCGGCAGCGGCCTTTTACGCCACGGCCACTCGCAGCCGCTCACCAAGGCCGCGGGCGATTTCGAGGCGTTTTGACGTTAGATGATAGGGGCGCCTGAGTCGCCCCTCGACCATCATCCTTCTGCTCCGTCAAGTTCGCGCAAGTTTCGCCGCCTAGCTTCGCTTCCGGGGCTGGTAGATTCGCGCATATCGATACCTGCTTACCAGAATGTTTGATCCTCGCATGATGCCGTCGAGTGCCGGCAAGGGTGCCATGCGATACTGGGTGCGGAAACAGAATGAATCTGTTCGATCAATTCTCGACGTTCACGAAAAACCTGAGCAATCTCGGGCAGAGCAAGCTAATCGCGCTCGCGGTGGCCGGCATCGTCGCGATCGGCTTCGTCCTCGGCGCTGCGATCTACGTCAACAAGCCAGCCTATGAAACGCTCTATGTCGGCCTCGAGCGCAGCGATGTCACCCAGATCAGCATTGCGCTTGCCGAGGCGAATCTCGACTTCGAGGTCGGCGCGGATGGCGGCAGCATTCAGGTGCCGGTCGGCATGACCGGCAAGGCTCGGCTGCTTCTGGCCGAGCGCGGCCTGCCGAGCAGCGCCAATGCCGGCTACGAACTCTTCGACAATGTGGGCTCGCTCGGACTCACCTCCTTCATGCAGGAGGTGACCCGCGTTCGTGCATTGGAGGGCGAGATTGCCCGCACCATCCAGCAGATTTCCGGCATCGCGGCGGCCCGCGTCCATATCGTCATGCCGGAGCGGGGCAGCTTCCGCAAGGCCGAGCAGACGCCGACCGCATCGGTGATGATTCGTGCGAGTGCGACCGTCGGCCGGAGCGCCGCCTCGTCGATCCGCCATCTTGTCGCTTCGTCCGTCCCGGGTCTCGATGTCGACGACGTCACCATTCTCGATTCGACCGGCCAGCTCCTTGCCTCGGGCGACGACCCGGCAAACAGCGCCCTCAACCAGTCGCTCGGCGTCGTGCAGAACGTCCAGTCCGATCTCGAGAAGAAGATCGACAACGCGCTTGCGCCCTTCCTTGGCATGGACAACTTCCGCACCAGCGTCACCGCTTCGCTCAACACCGATGCCCAGCAGATCCAGGAGACCGTGTTCGACCCCGAATCGCGGGTCGAGCGCTCGACGCGGGTCATCAAGGAAGAGCAGAAATCCAGCCAGCAGCAGCCGGACAACGCCGCGACCGTCCAGCAGAACGTGCCCCAGGCGGCGCCGCGCGGCGGCGCCGGCCAGCAGTCGAGCGACGAGGCGGAGAAGAAGGAAGAGCAGACCAACTACGAGATCAACAGCAAGACGATCGCGACCGTCAAAAACAGCTATGCGATCGAGCGGCTGTCGATCGCCGTCGTGGTCAACCGCGGCCGCCTGGCAGCGATGGTCGGCGAGGGGGCCGATCAGGCGAAGATCGATGCCTATCTCCAGGACATGCAGAAGATTGTCGCGTCCGCTGCCGGTGCCGATCCGAACCGCGGAGACGTCGTCACGCTGAACGCGATGGATTTTGTCGAGACGCAATTGCTCGACCAACCGGTGGCCGGGCCGGGCGTCATGGAAATGCTGACGCGCAATCTCGGCGGCATCATCAACTCGCTGGCCTTCATCGTCGTCGCCTTCCTGGTCGTCTGGCTGGGCATGCGGCCACTCGCCCGCCAGATGGGCTTTGGCGGTCAATCCGGTCAGCTCGAAGGCGAGGGCGCCGGTCTCGAATTGCCGGATTTCTCTCCGGCTGGCGCCGGTGCCGCAAGCGGCGCCCTCATGGAGGGCTTCGGTTCGGACTTCGGCTTCGACAGCACGGACGACCTGCTCAATCTCGGCGACGACAGCAACGGCTTCAATCGCCGCGTCAAGGAGGGCCCGGAGCGCCGGCTCGCGCGCATGGTGGAGATCAGCGAGGAGCGGGCCGCAAAAATCCTCCGCAAATGGTCCCTCGACCGCGCCGCCTAAAATCCTTCGAGGAGGCCGCGGACAATCCCGCCGTACCGGCGGGATTTCGCGTTTCCCTGAGGCAGGAGTGACGTCGGGTCGCATTGCCGCGATGTGACGAGGCGGCGGAAATAGTGTTCGAGTCAATTCCCTGGCATCGGCTGGAGCGCCTAACCTGTCGCAAGAATGCGTGTCGGCGGTGCGAGTCTAGGTGAGGTGCGGATCGAAAAATTTAAAGAAAATTTTAACCATATTAGATTCGGACGGGTCGACACCGCCCCTCTATCTGTACCTGTAGACTGCCGCTTGTTTTCCCATGACTCAGCTTAGCTCAGATATAACTATCAAGAATCGAAATAGAGGTTGGTTCTTCTTTGAATCTATACAGGTGCTGTGGCCATCTCTGGCGGTTCGGACTTGGTGCATTTTAGCAACAGCCGCTGTTCGAAAGTAAAGTCCGTTCCTCTATATTCGGTGCGCGTGAGGCGTTGAAGGCGCCACAAACCACTGGGAAGTGACCGTATCCACCTCTTTGGCGTGTCTCTGGCGTTAGGCAAGAGAGCTGAGATGGGTGCTGGCGTTCCGTGAGATACCAATAAAAATCAAGTGGATACTAAAGCAATCCGGTGGGTGCGCCTGCGCTCTCCACCAGAGGTAAGCCGGTAGGTGACTAGCTGCTCTACTTAGGGGTGCGTAAGCAAGTTGTGTCTCAATCACAGTGTTTTTTTAGGGGCGGCGATGTACAGTTTAGATATTGATTCGCGTTCCGGTTTGCGTGTGGGAATGCCGGCTCCGGTGGCTGTCGGCAGGGCAAGCGTAGCTCGCAAGGGGCGTCGAATTCGGCACGGGGGCTGAAAGTCATGGAAATTACACAGACTAGCGCGGCCTGGTCTTTGCAGACCGCCGCGCCGCGCATGAGCAGTCGCGGCATATCGCGTGAACAATTGATCCGCAGGCTCGGGGAAGCTGCCGCGCGCAGCAGCCTCGCCAACGGGCTGGCGATCCTGACGGAATATGTCGGAGCGACCCACTACCTGCTCGCTCGCCACGGTCTGTCGCAGGACGGCGGACTTGATTTCGTCCTGTGTTCCGATTGGCCCTTCGACGTCGTTCGGCGTCTATCGGGCATCGTCATCGGCCTAAACGCCAGGACGACCGAGTTGGAAAAATGTCTGGCGGCGCTGCAGCCCTGCTTCCAGGTCCTGCCGGACGACATCGATCTGCCGCGCGGGGTCAATCGTTCCTACTGCTCCGTCTCGTTCAATGTCGGCCGCTCCCGTTACTCGTTGATGCTGCTGTTCCCCGAGGACGTCATCCTCTCCCAGGAAGGGCTGCGCGATATCGCCGTGCTCGCAAGCTATCTCGCAAGTTTCAAGGCCGATGGCGGAGTACGGCAGGACCGGGACTTCGAGCTGACCGAGCGCGAGCTCGAATGCCTGTACTGGATTGCCGAAGGCAAGACGAGCGAGGAGATCGCCGTCATCCTCGGCATCTCCCGCAACACGATCAACAACTACATCACCAGCGTCATGCGCAAGACCGCGACGCGCACCAGGTCGGAAGCCATCGCCCACGCCGTCCGGCACAATCTGGTATAGGAGCGCGACGATGATGCACCTGGATTCGGAGAACCGCTCGGACGATGCCCGGCTCGGCCGCAGCGCGCGCGCGGCACGTGCGGCGACTCTGGTCACGCGGCTGCAGGCGATGCAGCGGCAGATCAATGCGAAGAATTTCGCCGTCCTGCGCGTCAATGGAAGAGGGATGCCGGCGACGCGCAAGCTCACCTGCGTCCTGCACAATTGGGGTGCCGCTTCCGAAGCGAATGCGCATGAACTTCTCAAGGTCTACGGCGAGGAACTGCTCCAGCACCTCGATCGATCGCCGCTGGCGCTGCTGTGGGACGGCCAGGGAGAGCATCAGGCAGCCGACGTTTCCGACACGGCGCTTTTCTCGCAGCGGCTGAAGGGGCGGCAGCTCTCCTATTCGGGCATCGCCTTCCCGATACGGCTCGGCGCCCAGGGCAACGGCTATGTGGTCTTCGCCGGCAGCTATATCGACGCGCCGGCGGAACAGATCCTCGACTTGCACGGCCGCTGCGCACAGGTGATGACCGACATGCTGGCGGCCGACGAACGACGCCTGTTCAAGGGCGAGAGCCTCAGCGACCGCGAGATCGCTTGCCTACAGATGGCCGGCGACGGCTATATCAGCGAGGAAATCGCCGAGAAGATGGGCTTGTCCGTTCACACCGTGAACGCCTATCTCGGCGCCGCCACGACGAAGCTCGATTCGGTCAATCGCATCCAGGCGATCGCCAAGGCCATACGGCTCGGCTATATCAGCTAAAATTCGCGAGGCATTTCAGTAAATTGCCCCCTCACCCGGCCTGCCGCCCCCTTCTCCCCGCAAGCGGGGCGAAGGGGGACTCGCTGCGCCGTCCGGTCTTGCGGGAACAGCAGCAAATATGCCGGCGCGTCCCCTCTCCCCGCCTGCGGGGAGATGGGGCTAGCGTGAGGGGCGATTCTGAGGAGACGGCTGCCCGACTAACTCGCTAGCGGCAGAGGATAGGATTTGACGAATTTCGCCTCTTCCAGGCTCCTGGCGAGGAAGGCGGTATTCTCGTCCGGATCGGTCGAGGGATGCTGGAAATTGATGTGGCTGATCTCGATGCCGGCCGCTTCGCCGGCAAGCACGAGGCGCGCATAGACCGTCACGCCGCGGGGCTTCAACTCGAGGTCCAAAATGATTTCGGGGCAGGTGTTCCAGTCGAGATTGTAGTTGCCGCCAAGGCCGAAATTCACCGTCCCCGGCAGGAAGTAGAGTTCCGCCGCCGATTCCACGAGATCGGCGAGGCTCGCATAGGACTCGAACCGCAGGAGCGCGATGAAGTCCGCAGCGTCGATCAGGCGCAGTTCTGTCGCTACCGGACGAATCGCCTCTGCCACTAGTCTTTCGCGTTTTTCGGAGAATTCGCACTTCTTCAAGATCATGTCACCCGTTTTTGTTGCGGCTGAACTGCGTAAACCCGGTGAATGAGTTCGGCGACTGCCTTGTAAAACACCGGTGGAATGACACTATCTACCGAGACTTGTGCAAACATGGAGCGTGCGAGCGGCGGATCCTCGAAGACCGGAATGCCGTTTTTCTCGGCGATCTCGCGGATCTTCAGGGCGACAAGATCCTGCCCCATGGCGACGACGACGGGCGCATCGTTTTCTTCGCGCACGTAGCGCAGCGCGACCGCATAGTGGGTCGGGTTGGCGATCACCAGCGTGGCACGCGGCACGGAGCCGATCATGCGCTTGCGGGCACGATCCCGCTGCATCGACCGCAGTCGCGACTTGACGATCGGATCGCCCTGCGACTGCTTAAGTTCCTCCTTCACCTCCTGCTTCGTCATCCTCAGCTCGCTGTACCAGTGATGCCGGGTCCAAAAGAGATCGACAATCGCCAGCACCGCGGTGGCAAGCAGCACGACGGTGACGATCTGCTTCAGGTCGGAGGTCATGGTGGCGAAGATCGTCACCGGATCCGAGAACATCAGATCGAGCGTGGCGAAATAGTCGTTCCACAGCACCAGGACGACGATGAGCGACACGACGATGATCTTGAACAGCGACTTGGCGAACTCCACCAGCCCTGGAACGCCGAAAATGCGCTTGAAGCCGGCGATCGGCGACACGCGGTTCATGTTGGGCATGATCCGGTCGAGCACCGGCCGGGGCAGGTTCTGGAAGATCGACGAGCCGACGCCGAAGATGATGAGCAGCAGGAAGATCGGAATGACCAGGCCCGCCGACTTCAGGATGACGTGCGAGATCAATCCGACGGCATCCGTTGCCGTTTCGAGCCGCCAGGCTTCCGGCTGCTCGAATATGTCCTTGAGAGCCTCGGCCGTGCTCGCCGCACCATCGGAAAGAAAGAAGACGATGAAGATGTAGACCGCGAGGGTCGAGGCGAAGGCGGTCACTTCGCGGGAAAAGGGGATATTGCCCTTCTCGGCCGCATCGGAGAGTTTTTTCTCCGACGGCGCTTCCGTTTTACTGTCCTTGTCCTGATCTTCCGACATGAAACAGGAAGTTCCCATCCTGGCCAGGAGCCGCGGCCGCCCTCAATCGGCCGAGGCCGACGTGCTCCACAACCCTTGTCGTGGACCGCGCGTGCCTCATGCGCAAGAGCCGAAAGCCAAGAAGGCGGCCGGCTCAACAGAAATCAGACAAGTGGAAGGGGTGAGACCCGCCTGGGAAGAATCCGCGATCAGGCAGCTTCCGATTCCTTTTCCTTGAGCTCGAGCTGCCCGCTGGCTGCAAGCCGAATCGCTTCCTGGGTGATCGAGCGCCGGGCGATGGCGATGTCACGCGGGTTAATGCCGGCATCGCCGACCGCAAGGTCCGATTCGATCATGCGCCGCTGGCGTGCGCCGACGGATGCGAGGACCGATTCGCGCAGTTCCGGCGCCGAGCCCCTGAGCGCCATGGTGATGATGTCGGTCGAGACGTCGTTGAAGAGCTGCACTCGGCTTCTCTGCGGCATGTAGAGAATGTCGTCGAACAGGAAGATCTTCGGCCGAACTTTCTTGGCGGAATCGGTGTTGATCGTTTCCAGCGAGGCGAGCAGCGTGTCCACCTGCTTCTTCTCGAGTTCGTTCATCACCTCGGCGATCTTCGCCGGGCCGGGCGAATTGCGCTCGGCCTCCATCGCGTCGATCATCTCGATGACGCGCGTCTCGATGATGGAGGCAGCCTTCGGGCTGACATTCTTCATGTTGACGGCGCGGTTGAGAATGTCCGGGCGCTGTTTGTCCGACAGCTGCAGCAGCACCTTGGCGCCGAAGCTAGAAGGCATCATCGAAAGCACATAGGCGATCGTCTGCGGATGTTCCTTGGCGAGCGAGTCGGCAACGGCGACCGGATCGCATTCCTGCAGCCGGTCCCAGATGCTTGCCTCGTAGGACTGGAAGGTGGCGCGCCGCCCCAGCAGGCCGTCGACCTCGTCCGGCGTCAGGCCCTCTTCGAGAATGCTCTCCATCGCCTTGGCGTTGTCCATCAGGCCGGCGCCTTCGGTGAACAGATCCTCGAACTCGTTGACCAGCGCCTCGAGCTCGTGGGGAGGGATGGCGCGCAGCGACTGGGCCGCGGCGATGATTGCCTGCAATTCGCTCTGCGTGAAGAATTTCAATAGTTTACCGGCCACGGATTTCCCCATGGCGAGCAGCACGGCGGCGGCCTTTTCCGTCTGACTGAGCGGTGTTGCCAGTGCCTGCCCTTCGAAACTTTCGAAATCCATCATGGATTCATCCCTCGCCCGATCATCGGGCTATTTCTTGCTGCCCTTTATCTCGATGAGCTTGACGCCGAACCGGGTCACGTCGCCCTCGAGTACGGTAATCTCGCCACGGCCGATCACCCGGCCGTTGACCATGATCTCGACCGGCTCGCCGATCCTGCGGTCGAGCGCGATCGTTGCGCCCTCGGTCAGGCCCATTAGGCCGGAGACCTGCATTCGACTGGTGCCGAGGACGATCTGGACATCGATCGGAATGTCCATGATCAGGTCCATATTGGACGCCATGCCGCTGCCCGGCGCAGCGCCTGACGCAGCACCGAAATCGTCGCCGCCGAAATCGCTGCCGGCAAAACCGGCACCCATATCGAGACCGCCGCCGAGGGACGTGTCAGCGAAATCGCCGCCGAAGCCGCCGGCACCGAGATCGCCGCCGAAATCCCCGGCCTGGCCAAAAGGTTCGGCGGCAGCGAAATCGCCGCCGAAATCCGTTGCCGCACCGTCCTGCTTGAGAACGCCGCGCAGGTCGTCGATTGCCTGGTCGAGCTCGGCGTCTCCCGCAAAGGCGGCCTGTTCTTCGATGGATGCTGCTTTCTTGCGTACCATGTGCGGATCATTCCAGTTGAAGCTTGCCTCAGGCATTCTGCGATGCGAGGCCGGTTAACTCATGATGTGGCGAAGGATGTCCTCTTCGGACCCGTGCGTGTCCTTGATGCGGACCGTGTATCGCGCCCCCGACCGGCCGAACTCACAGACATAGAGATCGCGACCGTTGGCGTTGACCTCGACCCGCACGTCCTGGCCGTCATGGAAGGGGATCACGTCTCCGGGCTGCAGCCGGCTGATCGTATCGAGCGTCAGGTTTTCCAGTTGGATGCGCGCCTCGAGCGTCACGGCCGAGCGGCGAATCTGCTCCTCGAGCTGCTCGCTCCAATCCGTCTTCATACTGTCGTTTTGTCCGGCGCTCCGGGACGGGACGATCTGGGTCTTGAGCAGCACGCTTTGCGGAACGATCACCGAAAAGGTGGAAAGCACCGGCCCCAGCCCGCAGGTCATGTCGATCGAGGCGGCGTAGACGTCCTCGATGGCCGGGTCGGGCGGCAGCCGTTCGGCACCGTTATGTGGCCGGTCGACCACCGGCTCGAAGCCGCCCGGCGCATTGACCGCCATGCGTACGACCTCGGCGATGGCCTCGAACACCGGCACCGCCACGTCGATCTCGATCTTTGAGAGTGCCCGCGGCAGCGGCTCCTCGATGTCGGTGGGCTCGGCGCCGAGCAGGGCTTCGACGAGAGTGATGAGAACCGGGCTGTCGCAGCCGATCTGGAAATCGGCGCACCAGTTGCGCAGCGAAACGTCGCTGAGCAGAACCGCTTCTCCGAGTTCGGCGATGAGTTCGTTCCTGAGCCCCATCTTGAAGCCGGCATAGCCGATGGCAATGTCGTGTCGCGTCTCCTGCTTGAGCAAATCGGGGAGCCGGTCGCTGAAGACGTGGCCGAGATCGAGAGCGATGCGGCCGATGGTCTTGTCGTCGCCGAGCGCGCCGGTCATGCGCGCCAGCAGTCTCTTGTCGAAAGCGTAGACGTTCGATGCGGTGCTCGGATTCATGATGTTCAAGCCGCCTTGCTTTCGCCGCCGCCGCCCGGGTTCATCATCTCCTGCTCGACCGCATCGATCGACGGTCGCTCATAGGCGGAGATCGTCTTGCGGCCATATTCGAGGGCGACCTGGGGAACGGAGCCATTCATGTAGGCAAGCAATGTCTGCTTGACGATGAC
Source organism: Sinorhizobium sp. FG01 (assembly GCF_002531875.1). Classification (NCBI taxonomy): domain Bacteria; kingdom Pseudomonadati; phylum Pseudomonadota; class Alphaproteobacteria; order Hyphomicrobiales; family Rhizobiaceae; genus Sinorhizobium; species Sinorhizobium sp. FG01. Next base: position 87,625 of record NZ_NWTB01000015.1, on the reverse strand, counting down.
GTAGAGCCGGTTCTGCTTTTCGCGCACGGCCTTGATGTTGGCGACGAGCGGACCGACGATCGAGTAAGAGAGGAAGACGCCGAGCAGCGTTCCGACGAGTGCGGCGGCGATCTTCGCGCCCAGCACTTCCGGTGCCTCGCTTATGGCGCCCATCGCCTTGATCACCCCGAGAACCGCCGCGACGATGCCGATCGCCGGCAGCGCATCGCCCATGCTCGTCAAGGCGTGATAGCACTTCATCTTGTCATGAGTGATCGTATGGATCTCCTCGTCCATCAGCGCCTCGATCTCGTGCGAGCGGGCATTGCCGATGATGATGAGCCGCACATAGTCGCAGATGAACGCCGTCAGCTCCTTGTTCTGCAGGACGGTCGGCGCGGATTGGAAGATCGGCGATTCCTCCGGGTTGTCGATGTGGGCCTCGATCTCGTTGCGCGACTTGGTTCTCAGGTCGCGCATCAGGCTGTAGAGCACGCCGAGCGTGTCGAGGTAGTGGCGCTCCTTCGGCACCTTGTGCCTGAACGCCTCGCCGAGCGCCTTGCCGGTATCCTTCACCACCTTCATCGAGTTGGCCATGATGAAGCCGCCGATGCCGGCCCCGCCGATGATCATCAGCTCGAAAGGCTGGTTGAGGACTTCCAGGTGACCGCCCATGGCGAGGTAGCCGCCGAGGATACAGCCGAAAGTCACAAGGAGCCCGATGATGATGTTCATTGTCGATACCTGTCGCGATCGTGATTTACCTACGACGGAATAGGATTTCTTCCTTGCGTGAGGCTGGCCGTGAGGCCCGCTCGCGACCGCCGCGCCGAACAGGTTCGCGCAAGCCAATAGAGGCAGGATTCGGCAAGGTCGGGCCATCGCGCCGGGCCGCCATTCCGGACAGGCGAGCGATCGTGACCACGACCTATACGAGCTACAAGCTGATAACCGCCGACCTTACGAGCTCGCTGGAGCGCGTCTCCGAGGAGCCGCAGGTGGCCCGCGAGACGGAATACTACCTTTCCAGGATCGGCAGCATCAAAACGCTCGACGAGTTCTTTGCCGACAGCCGGCTCTATGACTATGCGATGAAAGCGCACGGGCTGGAGGACATGGCCTACGCCAAGGCCTTCATGCGCAAGGTGCTGACGGAGGGTGTCGACAGCGAGGACGCCTTTGCCAACAAGCTGGCGGACAGTCGCTACAAGGCCTTGGTCGAATCGCTCAATTTCGCCCGGCATAGCGAGACGGCCACCTCCTTCGAACGCGCGCAGAAGGGCGTCGTCGACAAATACACGCGCCAGACGCTGGAGCAGAATGCCGGCGAGGAGAATACCGGTGTCAGGCTGGCGCTCTATTTCGAGCGCACGGCGCCATTGCTCACCAGCGGTTACGAGATCATTGCCGACGAGGCGCTGGCAAAGGTGGTGCGGACGGCGCTGCAGCTTCCCGAAGAATTTGCCGCGGCCGACGTCGATCGGCAGGCAGAAGCTTATGAGGAAGCAATCGACCTCAAGGATTTCCAGGATCCGGTGAAGCTCGCGGCCTTCATCGATCGCTTCACCGCCCTTTGGGAGATCAGCAATTCTTCCGACGGCTACGATCCCCTTGCGGTTTTCGGTTCTTCGAGCGGCTACGGAATTTCCCCCGACCTGCTCCTCTCCATCAACAATCTGAAACTCGGGGGACACTGACGTGCAGACCGGCCTCTATGTGGCGCTTTCATCGCAGATGGCGCTTGAGAAGCGCTTGAACACGCTTGCAGACAATATCGCAAATGCCAACACGGTCGGCTTCCGTTCCACGGAAGTGAAGTTCGACCAGGTGCTCGGCGATACGAAGCCGACCCGCGTTTCCTACGTGTCCGAAGGCGAGGAATATCTGAGCACCAGCAACGGCGCCCTGGCGCGGACCGGTTCTGCGCTCGACTTCGCCATAAAGGGGAACGCCTGGTTCAACATCGACACGCCCGGCGGCCCGGCGCTGACCCGCGACGGCCGCTTCACGCTGACGGAAACGGGCGAACTGGTGACCCTCAAGGGATATCCGGTGCTTGATGCGGGCGGTGCGCCGATCCAATTGAACGGCGGAGCGGGCGAGATCACCGTCGGTGCCGACGGGGCTATCCACCAGAACGGCGCCCAGGTCGCGCTGCTTGGCCTCTACGAGGCGGATTTCTCCAGCGGCTTCGTCCGCTATGACAACAGCGCTGTGATGCCGGCCGCTCAAGCGCAGCCCGTCGTCGACCGCTTCGATGTCGGCGTGATGCAGGGCTTCCTCGAAGAATCGAACGTCAATGCCGTCCAGGAAATGACGCAGCTCATCATGGTGACCCGCGCCTTCGACAATGTCACGGCCCTGATGCGCGACAGCGAAGGGTCGCTTGAAGAGGCGATCAAGACGCTGGGCGGCGAGCGCTAGGCGAACGAAGGAAAGTGTGAAGCGGCTCCCGGCGAGACAGCCGGGCCGGGCCGATCGCAACGGGAATCTGCATGGAAAGACAAGGCTCTGACATCATTCCGGCTTCGACCTCGTTGGCGGCGCTTGCCGGCCTCGTCGAGCGCTATGCCAAGCCCGATTTTTCGATCGCTCCCGGCGGCCATGTCCAGACGATCTCGCCGGGGCATTATACCGTCAGCGGTCTTTCCCGGCATGTGCGGCTCGGGGATTTCGTGGCGCATAAGAGCGCGACCGGCACCCATCTCGGCGAAGTCGTGCGCGTCGAACCGGAGCGGGTCGTCGTCTGCCCGATCGAGCCCGGCGATCCGATCGGCATCCACGATACCGTCATCCGCAAAGGCGCTTTCCGCATCGCGCCGACCGACAATTGGTGCGGCCGTACGATCAATGCGCTGGCCGAGCCGATCGATTGTCTGGGCCCGCTGATGCAGGGCGATATTCGCCGTTCGATCTCCAATACCGCGCCGCCGTCGATGACCCGCAGGCGGGTCGAACAGGGGTTCAAGACCGGTGTGCGCGCCGTCGACATCTTCTCGCCGCTCTGCCTCGGCCAGCGCCTCGGCATCTTCGCCGGCTCCGGCGTCGGCAAGTCGACGCTGCTTTCGATGCTGGCGCGCGCCGACGCCTTCGACAAGGTGGTGATTGCGCTGGTCGGCGAACGCGGCCGTGAAGTGCGCGAATTCATCGAGGATACGCTCGGCGACAATCTCGCCAAGTCGGTTGCCGTCGTCGCCACCAGCGACGAGAGCCCGATGCTGAGGAAAATGGCGCCGCTGACGGCGGTGACGATCGCCGAGCACTACCGCGACAAGGGCGACAACGTTCTCCTGATCGTCGACAGCGTGACGCGCTTCGCGCATGCGATCCGCGAGGTGGCGACGGCCGCCGGCGAGCCGCCGATCGCCCGCGGCTATCCGGCTTCGGTCTTCACCGAATTGCCGCGCCTGCTCGAGCGTGCCGGCCCCGGTGCAGAAGGCGCCGGCACGATTACCGCGATCATCTCGATCCTGGTCGACGGCGACAATCACAATGATCCGGTTGCCGATTCGGCCCGCGGCATTCTCGACGGTCACATCGTCCTCGACCGCAGCCTCGCCGAGGAAGGGCGCTATCCGCCGATCGATCCGCTGGCCTCGATCTCGCGCCTGGCAAGAAAAGCCTGGACGCCGGATCAGGAAAAGCTCGTCGCGCGGCTGAAGTCCCTCATTCATCGCTTCGAGGAGACCCGCGACCTGCGCCTGATCGGCGGCTACCGCGCCGGCGGCGACCCCGACCTCGACATGGCGATCAAACAGGTTCCCGTCATCTATGACGTCCTCAAGCAGACGCCCGGCGAGCGGTCCGCCGCCGACGCCTTCACCGACCTTGCCAATGCGCTGAAGGCAGCCGCCATGGGCAGCCAGCCCGCCTCAGGCATCCGGGCGAAGGGATAGCAATGACCGACAACGAAGCGGACGAAATCGTCCATCAGCGCCGGCGCGACGCCAAGATGCCGTTGACCGACAAGGTTCTCGGCGCGATCGGGTTGGCCATGGCCGCCTTTGCGACCTTCTTCCCCTGGTACGCCTTCCTGCACCAGGATCAGTTCTCGATCCCGCCGCTCTGGCAGGGAACGACGCGGGATCTGCCGGAGCGCCCCGGCCGCGGCGTTGTATCGGTTTCGCCGCTGGCGATGACCGACATGGACAAGGAGACCGCCGCGGCGATCGACCGGCTGACGACGGCGACTGTACCCGGGCTGGAGCATCAACCGGCGGCGGCCGCACATGAGCCGGAAGCCGGCCTGGAACAGCCCTTTCCCGAGCCGTCTGGCTTCAAGCTGATGCACGTCGCCAATGGAAGAGCGCTCATCGAGGACGCCACCGGCATGTATATCGTCCGGGTCGGTTCGGTCCTGCCGGACAACAGCCGGCTTGCCACCTTCGAAGAGCGGAACGGCCGCTGGGTGATGATCACCTCCAAGGGCGAGGTCTTCGAGTCGAGGTAGAGCGCTGCGTTGCACCTCGGCTCGGAGCTGCCGCATACGGCAGAATTCGGCGAGACAGCGCTTCGCCGCCAAAAAGGCCCCGCCGTGAATTCGTCGCATTTGGTTCCTCGTCCCAGGTTCCCGACAAGTCCCACGCAAGATTACCCGCCTAGGGTCCTCCTCATCTCATGAGGAGTATTCGATGGATCCGATTCAACTTTTCGAACTCGCGTCGCGCCAGGCCCAATGGTTGACGGTCCGCCAGAATGTCGTTGCCGGCAACATCGCCAATGCCAATACGCCGCATTACCAGGCCAAGGACGTCCAGCCTTTCGAAACCGTGCTCCAGAATACCGGCATCCAGATGGCGGCGACCCATCGCGCCCATTTCACCGAGAGCCCCGATGCCGCGCAGGTGACCGAGGTCAGCATGATCGACGATGTCGCCGTGCAGCAGTCCGGCAATACCGTCGCGATCGAGCAGGAAATGATGAAAACGGGCGAAATCAAGCGCGACTACGAACTCAATTCCGGGCTGGTGAAATCCTTTCACCGGATGATGCTCATGACCGTACGGAAGTAACATCCATGGATCCTTTGACCTCGGCACTCAAGGTTTCGGCTTCGGGCCTGCAGGCGGAATCGACGCGCCTGCGTGTCGTTTCCGAAAACATCGCCAATGCCCGCTCCACCGGCGACGTGCCCGGCGCCGATCCCTATCGCCGCAAGACGATTTCCTTTGCGGCGGAAGTCGACCGGGCGAGCGGCGCGTCGCTCGTCGAGATCCAGCGCCTCGGCACCGACGATTCGGATTTCAGCATCGAGTTCGATCCCGGCAATCCGGCGGCCGATGAGAAGGGCATGGTGAAAATGCCGAATGTCAACGTCCTGATCGAGATGGCGGACATGCGCGAAGCCAATCGCGCCTACGAGGCCAACCTGCAGACCATCAAGCAGTCCCGCGATCTCATCTCCCAGACAATCGACCTGTTGAGGGCTTCGCAATAATGATCGATGCAATTCAGTCCGTCGGCGCGTTTTCGAACCTGAAGGAGACCGAGGGCACCAGCCTGACCGGCTCGACCGCGCTTTCCCTGCCGGGCGCCGCAGCTTCCGCCCCGCAATCGCAGAGCTTCGCCGAAGTCCTCGGCACCATGACCACGGATGCCATCCGCTCGATGAAATCGGCCGAAGGAGCGTCGCTTCAGGCGATCCGCGGCGAGGCGAACACGCGTGAGGTCGTCGATGCGGTGATGAGTGCGGAACAGTCGCTGCAGACCGCCATCGCCGTCCGCGACAAGGTCGTCACCGCCTATCTCGAAATCGCCCGCATGCAGATCTGAGGGAACGTGACATGAAGGCCCTTTCCATCGCCGCCACGGGCATGAATGCCCAGCAGCTGAATCTCGAAGTCATCGCCAACAACATCGCCAATATCAACACGACCGGTTATAAGCGGGCGCGCGCGGAATTTTCGGACCTGCTCTACCAGACGGAGCGCGCCCAAGGCGTGCCGAACCGCTCGAACCAAGCAATCGTGCCGGAAGGCGCGATCGTCGGCCTCGGCGTGCAGACGGCCGCCGTCCGCAACCTCCATGTCCAGGGCAGCCTCGTCAACACCAGCAACGACCTCGACCTTGCGCTTGTCGGCCGCGGCTGGTTCCAGGTCGAAACGCCCAACGGCGAAACGGTCTATACCCGCTCGGGCGCCTTCAACACCAACGCGACCGGCCAGCTCGTCACCATCGACGGCTATACGGTGGTTCCCGGTATCACCGTGCCGCAGGACGCGACCGAGATCACCGTTTCCGCGTCCGGCCAGGTCCTCGTCAGAATTGGCGACGCGACCGAGACCCAGGAAATCGGCCAGCTGACGATCGCCAATTTCGTCAACGAAGCCGGACTGGAGCCGCAGGGCGAAAACCTCTTCAAGCAGACCGCGGCATCCGGCGAGCCGATCGTCGGCACGCCGGCCGATCCCGGCTTCGCGCAGGTCAAGCAGGGCTATCTGGAATCGTCCAACGTCGATCCGGTCAAGGAAATCACCGACCTGATCTCGGCCCAGCGCGCCTACGAAATGAACTCCAAGGTCATCCAGGCCGCGGACGAAATGGCCGCCACGGTGAGCAAGAACCTCAGGTAACGGAAAAAGGGGCAAACATGATGTTTCGCCGATCCGCCGCAAGGGTAGCAGTCGAGAGCCGCAAAGCGCGCTTCATGCGATCGCTCGCATCTGCGGCGATCGCCGCCGCGCTGCTGTCGCCGGGGCTCGCTGCCGCACAGCAGCCGACCGCCGTCATCCCGAAGCAGACCATCTATCCCGGCGAAACCATCGAGGCGAGCATGCTGGAAGTGGTCGACGTGACCAATCCGGATATCACCGACGGCTATGTCGGGTCGCTTGAAGAGGTCGAGGGAAAGGTGACGAAGCGCACGCTTCTGCCGGGACGGGTGATCCTCACCTCGGCGCTACGCGACCGATACGCGGTCGAGCGCGGCTCGACGGTTCGGCTGATCTTCAACAAGGGCGGGCTGACGATCACCGCCGCCGGCTCGCCGCTTGAAGACGCAGCGATCGGCGAACTGATCCGCGCGCGCAACATCGATAGCGGTGTCATCGTGTCCGGGACGGTGATGGCCGACGGCACGATCCATGTGGTGGCGAAATGATGGTGCGCATTTGTAAGTGGTTGCTGACCGTGTCCTTGCTGTTCGCGGCGACATTGACGCCCGCCTATGCCGCGTCGCGCATCAAGGACGTGGCCTCGCTGCAGGCCGGTCGGGACAACCAGCTGATCGGTTATGGCTTGGTGGTCGGGCTGCAGGGATCCGGCGACAGCCTGCGCTCCTCGCCGTTCACCGACCAGTCGATCCGCGCCATGCTGCAAAATCTCGGCATCTCGACCCAGGGCGGCGAGTCTCGGACGCGCAACGTCGCAGCGGTCCTCGTTACCGCGACGCTGCCGCCCTTCGCTAGTCCCGGCAGCCGCGTCGACGTCACCGTCGGTTCGCTTGGCGACGCGACGTCGCTGCGCGGCGGCACGCTGGTCATGACGTCGCTCTCCGGCGCCGACGGACAGATCTATGCGGTGGCCCAGGGCTCGATCGTGGTCACCGGCTTCAGTGCCCAGGGCGACGCGGCCGCTCTGTCGCAGGGCGTGACCACGGCCGGCCGCGTTCCGAACGGCGCGATCATCGAGCGCGAGCTGCCGTCGAAATTCAAGGACGGCTTCAACCTGGTGCTGCAATTGCGCAACCCGGACTTTTCCACCGCCGTCGGCATGGCAGCGGCGATCAACAAGTTTGCCGCCGCGCAGTTCGGCGGCCGCATCGCCGAAGCCATGGATTCCCAGTCAGTCCTCGTCCAGAAGCCGAAAATGGCCGATCTCGCCCGGTTGATGGCCGATATCGAGAATCTCGTCGTCGAAACGGACGTGCCCGCGCGCGTCGTCATCAACGAACGGACCGGCACGATCGTCATCGGCCAGGATGTACGCGTCAACGAAGTCGCGGTCAGCTACGGCACGCTGACGGTGCAGGTGACCGAAACGCCGACGGTGGTGCAGCCGGCGCCCTTCTCGCGCGGCGAGACGGCGGTCGAGCCGAATACCACGATCGAGGCGCAGGCGGACGGCGGCACCGTCGCGATCCTCAACGGGTCGAGCCTTCGCTTGCTCGTCGCGGGCCTCAACAGCATCGGCGTCAAGCCGGACGGAATCATCGCGATCCTGCAGAGCATAAAGACGGCGGGAGCCCTACAGGCGGAGCTTGTGCTGCAATGACCGGAACTCTCTCCCATCTTCTCGGCACATCTCGCCGTACGCTCGTGGCCGCGGCCGCGGCTACGCTGATGCTGACAATGCCGGGCGCCTTCGCACAGGACGTCACCGCGCCGCCGGTCGAAAACGGTGCAACGAACGAAATCCAGCAGTTCTGCACCAATATCGCCGACGCGGCGCGGGACCAGCGCTATCTGCTGCAGCGCAAGGACCTTGAAACCTTGCAGGCGAGTGTCGACGAACGCATCGCGGCGCTGGAAAAGCGCCGGGCCGAATACGAGGACTGGCTGAAACGCCGCAACGATTTTCTGAAGCAGGCGGAACTCGGGCTCGTCGATATCTACAAGACGATGAAGCCCGATGCGGCCGCCGGCAAGCTCGAGATGGTGCGCCCAGAGATCGCCGCTGCGATCGTCATGAAGCTGCCGGCGCGCCAGTCCTCGCTGATCCTCAGCGAGATGAGCGACGAAAAGGCCGCGGTGCTCACCAACATCATTTCCAGCGCCAGCGACCCGAACACCTCGAAGGAGCCATCATGAGACTGCAACTGACGGCCCTTCTGGCCGCAAGCCTCCTTGCAGGATGTCAGAATCAGGCGTTCAAGGAGATCGGCCAGGCGCCGTCGATGAGCCCGATCGGCAGCGGCCTGCAATACACCCAGACGCCGCAGCTCGCCAGTTATCCGAAGCAGCCGCATCAGATGACCGCCGGCTATTCGCTGTGGAACGACCAGCAGGCCGCTCTCTTCAAGGACGCCCGCGCCATCAATGTCGGCGATATTTTGACCGTCGACATCCAGATCGACGACAGGGCGTCCTTCAACAACGAGACAGACCGCAGCCGCACCAATTCCAGCGGCTTCAATCTCGGCGCCGCTGGCGAATCGCAGACCAGCGACTTCGAATGGTCCGGCAATCTCAAATACGGATCGAACACCAAGACCGAAGGGGACGGCAAGACCGAGCGCTCCGAAAAGCTCCGGCTGCTCGTCGCGGCCGTGGTCACCGGGGTGCTTGAAAACGGCAACCTGCTGATCAGCGGTTCGCAGGAAGTGCGCGTCAACCACGAATTGCGCATCCTCAACGTCGCCGGCATCGTCCGGCCGCGGGATGTCGATGCGGACAATATCATCTCCTATGACCGCATTGCCGAGGCCCGCATCTCCTATGGCGGCCGCGGCCGGCTGATGGAAGTGCAGCAGCCGCCATGGGGCCAACAGGTCGTGGATCTCGTCTCGCCGATCTGATCGGGTGACATCCAGTACCGGAACGGAGCGGCACGATGGAAGAAACCGACACTAAAGAACCGAAATCCCCGTCGCTGGTCATGACCATTGCCGCGATCGCCGTGCTGACGCTCGTTGCCGGCGGCGGCGGCTGGTTCGTCGGCGCCCTTCTGGCCCCGCCACCGGCGAAGAAGCCGGAGGCTGCCGCCGAACTGCCTGAGCACGCCACCGGCGAGGAGGGTCTTCCGAAGATCGCCACCGAAGCCAACGGCATCGTCCAACTCGAGCCGATCACCACCAACCTTGCCTACCCGGCCGAAAACTGGGTCCGCATCGAGGTCGCGCTGCAGTTCAAGGGCGCGCCCGACGTCGCGCTCGCCGAAGAAATCCACCAGGACATCGCGGCCTATCTGAAGACCCTGTCGCTGCAGCAAATTCAGGGGCCGCGCGGCTTTCAATATCTCCGGGATGACATCCGGGAACGGGTTGACCTGCGCTCCGACGGGCGCGTAACCAATGTGATGTTCCGAACCTTCGTCATCCAATGATTCGCTGATGCTCCGGACTACTGCCTTTATAATCGCCATGATGGCGATGTCGGGAATTGCCGGGGCCCAGAGCTTTCCCGCCGATATTCTGAACACGCCGGTCGACGGTTCGGTCGCCTCCTGGATCATCCGCACCTTCGGGCTCCTGACCGTCCTTTCGGTCGCACCGGGTATCCTGATCATGGTGACGAGCTTTCCACGCTTCGTCATCGCCTTTGCGATCCTGCGCTCCGGCATGGGGCTTGCGACCACGCCGTCGAACATGATCATGGTGTCGCTGGCGCTGTTCATGACCTTCTACGTCATGGCGCCGACCTTCGACCGCGCCTGGCGCGACGGCATCGATCCGCTCCTGAAGAACGAGATCTCCGAGACCGAGGCGCTGACGCGGGTGTCGGAACCGTTCCGCGAGTTCATGCTCGCCAACACCCGCGACAAGGACCTGCAGCTCTTCATCGACATCGCCCGAGAAAAGGGCCAGACGGTCGTCGTCGACGACAAGGTGGATCTGCGCGCCGTCGTGCCAGCCTTCATGATCTCGGAGATCCGCCGCGGCTTCGAGATCGGCTTTCTGATCATGCTGCCTTTCCTGGTCATCGATCTCATCGTCTCCACCATCACCATGGCGATGGGCATGATGATGCTGCCGCCGACCTCGATCTCGCTGCCCTTCAAGATCCTGTTCTTCGTGCTGATCGACGGCTGGAACCTGCTCGTCGGCAGCCTGGTGCGCTCCTTCACCTGAGCCCGCCTCGGCGTCCCTCGTTAAGACATTTCCGGGACCCCGCAACAGTCCGTTAAGTATAGGATTTCACGCGCGATTCACTACGTTCTAGCGTCGCCTTCGGGGTGCCTCGCCGATTAAGGTGTTGGCAAGAAATGGCTGCGAATTTCGTCCTCACACGACGGGTTTGGTGTCCTTCACGAGCTGAGCGGAACCGAGTGGCATGATGCCGGATCGTCGTGACCGGTAACCTCTTCAGCCCGGTATGTCCCCCCAAAAGTATTTCGTAAAAGGGACAACGATTATGGCAAGCATTCTCACCAACAGCTCGGCAACCGCCGCTCTCCAGACCCTGCGTTCCATTTCTTCCAGCATGGAAGACACGCAGAACCGCATTTCCACGGGCATGCGCGTCGGCTCTGCTTCTGACAACGCCGCTTACTGGTCGATCGCGACCACCATGCGTTCTGACAACGCAGCTCTTTCGTCGGTCACCGACGCGCTCGGCATGGGCGCCGCCAAGGTCGATACCGCTTACGCCGGTATGGAAGCGGCCATCGATGTCGTCAAGGAAATCAAGGCGAAGATCGTCGCCGCAACGGAAGAAGGTGTCGACGGCGCAAAGGTCCAGGAAGAAATCGACCAGCTTCAGGACCAGCTCCTGAGCATTGCGGAATCGGCCTCGTTCAACGGCGAAAACTGGATTGCCGGCGAGGCAGCGACCAAGACCGTCGTCACCGGCTTTGTCCGCGCTTCGGACGGCACCGTCTCGATCAAGACGTCCAGCTATGCCCTTACTGATGCGGCTGACGGTACGCTCCTCTTCGCCGACGATGGCGCCGGTGGTCTCGACACCGCGACCGGCATCCTCGGCACCGACGGCACCAACGGCAACAATGTCTACGGCCTCGATATCTCTGCAATGGACGCGACCGCGCTCGGAGAAGCGCTCTCCGACGTCGAAGACGCGCTCACCGCGATGACCAGCGCTGCCTCTTCGCTCGGTTCGATGTCGACCCGCATCGATCTGCAGGCTGACTTCGTTTCCGAACTCAGCGACTCGATCGAAAACGGTATCGGCCGCCTTGTCGACGCCGACATGAACGAGGAGTCGACCCGCCTGAAGGCCCTGCAGACGCAGCAGCAGCTTGCGATCCAGGCCCTGTCGATCGCCAACTCCGACTCGCAGAACATCCTGTCGCTCTTCCGCTAATCGGCGAACCGGCACGGGGCTGACCGTGCCGCAACGCTGGAAAAGAGCCGCGACCGAAGCCGGTCGCGGCTTTTTCGTATTTTTTATTCCACTTCAGCATTCCTTAACCATCTTGCTGTTTCCTAGCACCATCGAAACGGCGGGTTAACCAACAAAATTAATTGGTTAGCAGGCATGATGCTGACCGTCGCTTGCCGGCGTACTCCGGAATGTCCCTTCTTAATCAGCCACTAAGGGGCACTCAGAAATGACAAGCATTCTTACCAACATCGCAGCCATGTCCGCACTTGAAACGCTGCGGAGCATCGGCAACAACATGGAAACGACCCAGGGCCGCGTCTCTTCCGGCCTGCGCGTCGGCGAGGCTTCGGACAACGCTGCCTACTGGTCGATCGCGACCACGATGCGCTCCGACAACATGGCGCTCTCCGCCGTCCAGGACGCCCTCGGCCTCGGCGCCGCCAAGGTCGACACCGCCTATGCCGGTATGGAATCCGCCATCGAAGTCGTGAAGGAAATCAAGGCCAAGGTCGTGACCGCAACTGAAGAAGGCGTCGACAAGGCCAAGGTCCAGGAAGAGATCGATCAGCTTCAGGAACAGCTGCTGTCGATCGCCGAATCCGCTTCATTCAGCGGTGAGAACTGGATCGGCGGCGTCGCCGGCAACACTGTGACCGTCGTGTCCGGCTTCGTCCGTGCCTCCGACAGCACCGTCTCCGTCAAGACGACGAGCTATGCGCTTGTCGATGGCGTCACCGGCGGCAACCTGCTGTTCAGCGACGACGGCACGGGTGCTCTCGATACGGCAACCGGCATCCTGGGTACCGCCGGCGCTTCCGCCGGCGGCTACGCTGTCTACTCGCTGGATATCAGCGCTCTGGCGACGGCGGACATGAATGACGTGCTGTCGGATGTGGACGATGCACTCTCGGCCATGACCAGCGCTGCTGCTGAGCTCGGCTCGATCTCCATGCGCATCGGCTTGCAGGAAGATTTTGTCGCGAAGCTGTCCGACTCGATCGACTCCGGCGTTGGCCGCCTCGTCGATGCCGACATGAACGAGGAATCGACCCGCCTCAAGGCCCTGCAGACGCAGCAGCAGCTCGCCGTTCAGTCGCTGTCGATCGCCAACAGCAACTCGGAGAACGTTCTCCAGCTCTTCCGTTAATCGACGGAACCGGACCAGGGATCACTCGTTCCCTCATAGGTCGAGCCACTTCAGAAAGCCGCGCCTTGCGAAAGGCGCGGCTTTCGCGCATTTGGGCTCCAGCGCAAGGAAATTGTTAGGTTTTGTTAATTTTGTTAACTCGCCTTTAGAGTTTGTTAACCATGTTCCCGTTAGCTGGCCGCACCGAAACAATGAGTTAACCAAGGTGACCAGCGGGTTAACAGGCATGAAGCCGATCATTCGTCCCGGCGGCAATCCGGAATGCTCAATTCATTCTAATGCCATTCGAGGGGCGAGCAGACAATGACCAGCATCCTGACGAACACGGCGGCGATGGCCGCACTTCAGACCCTCCGCGCGATCGACGACAATATGGAGACGACGCAGGGCCGGGTTTCATCAGGGTTGCGCGTCGGCGAGGCAGCCGACAATGCCGCATACTGGTCAATTGCCACCACCATGCGTTCCGATAACATGGCGCTTTCCGCCGTCCAGGACGCGCTCGGACTTGGGGCTGCCAAGGTCGATACCTCCTATGCCGCGATGGAAAGCGCCATCGAAGTCGTCAAGGAAATCAAGTCGAAAATCGTCGCCGCCACCGAAGAAGGTGTCGACAAGACGAAGATCCAGGAAGAAATCGACCAGTTGCAGGAGCAACTGATGTCGATCGCTGAGTCTGCCTCCTTCAGCGGCGAAAACTGGGTTGCCGGCGACGCGGCCGTCAAGAGCGTGGTCTCGGGCTTCGTGCGCGCCTCCGATGGTACCGTTTCGGTGAAGACCACAGCCTATACACTCGACGATACGGCGACGGGCAATCTGCTCTTCGGCGGTGATGGCGCCGGCGCCATCGTGGACACCAACGGCATTCTCGGCACCACCGGTGGTGCGACGATCGGCGTCTCTATTTATGCTCTCGATATCACCGGCTTCGACACCGCCGAAATGGCCGAAGCTCTGACGCTCGTCGAAGATGGCCTCCAGGCGATGACCAGCGCGGCCTCGGAACTCGGCTCGATCTCCATGCGCATCGGCCTTCAGGAGGAGTTCGTCGCGGCCCTGACCGACTCGATCGACTCGGGCATCGGACGCCTCGTCGATGCCGACATGAACGAGGAATCGACTCGCCTGAAGGCCCTGCAGACGCAGCAGCAGCTCGCCGTCCAGTCGCTGTCGATCGCCAATACCAACTCGGAAAACATCCTCCAGCTCTTCCGCCAGTAGGATCTGTCCACAGCCTTCTGAGGCTCCAAGCACACTATCTTCGCAAGGCCGCGCCACTATTGCGCGGCCTTTTGTCGTTGTCGATGTCCCCGGTACTCGAACGGTGAAGTAACCCTTTCTTCACCCGCCTTAACAAGCGGTTAACCGCGTTAACCATTTGTTAACCATTTCCCATTAACGCTTTGTTAAACACGATGGTCTGTCACCCAGGGCAAAACGGTGGCAGCGCGCATGATGCCGCACCATCCCTGCCGGTCACACCCGGAATGTCTTCGATCTCCCATCGACAGGGGCGATAGCCAATGACCAGCATCATGACCAACGCTGCCGCCATGGCGGCATTGCAGACCTTGCGTTCGATCAACAGAAACCTGGACGAGACCCAAAGCCGCGTGTCCTCCGGCTATCGCGTCGAGACCGCCGCCGACAACGCTGCCTATTGGTCGATCGCGACCACGATGCGGTCGGACAATGCGGCGCTTTCGACGGTCCAGGACGCGCTTGGCCTGGGCGCGGCCAAGGTCGATACTGCCTATGCGGCCTTGGACACCGTCATCGAGCTGATGAGCGAGGTCAAGGCGAAGCTGGTCGCGGCACGCGAACCCGGCGTCGACAAAAGCAAGATCGACAAGGAGATCTCGCAACTCAAGGACCAGCTGGTCTCGGCCGCCCAGTCGGCATCCTTCTCGGGTGAGAACTGGCTCTACAACGACGCGGCTACGGCGGTTGGCACGAAATCCATCGTCGCCTCCTTCAATCGCAGCGCGGATGGCAGTGTCTCGGTTACGACGCTTGATTACGACACCTCGGGCTCAATTCTCGTCGACGTCCAGGATGCAAGCGCCGGCTTGCTGACGATGGCGGTGGATGCGGATGCGCTTGCCTCTAGCCCGACGGGAACGGCGCGCGAATATTACCTGATCGACGCCGGCAGCCCGCCGACCGGAACGGAAATCGCGCTTTCCGAAACGACTACCGATAACGAGTTGGACGACATGATCAGCGTCGTCGACGAGCTCATCAGCCAGCTGACCGATTCCGCCGCGACGCTCGGCGCGATCACCAGCCGCATCGAGATGCAGGAAAACTTCGTCGCCAACCTCATGGATGTGATCGACAAGGGTGTCGGCCGACTCGTGGACGCCGACATGAACGAGGAGTCGACGCGCCTGAAGGCGCTGCAGACCCAGCAGCAGCTCGGCATCCAGTCGCTGTCGATCGCCAATACCAACTCCGAAAACATCCTCAGATTGTTCCAGGAGTAAGCGAGATCTTCGCTTCCGCCGTGCCGCCGGTCATCGGCATCAGGCGGGACTGGTTGGACCGCGCTGTTGCCCTGGCGCGGTCCAACAACCTTCATTTTCGCACAAGTTTGACCGGCTAGCCTTTCCTCGCAGTCTGCTCGGCCGGCTGCCGGCCAAGATGATCCTGGTCGCCGTTGCACCGGTCCCGCTTCGGGTCCTCCACCGCGAACCGTTGCGCATCGAGAATGCTGGTCCTGTCGCTGTCTCGGGCGGAAGGGCCGAAGGAGACATCATAGACGTGTCAGGCGCTTTGGATTTCTGGACCATGTGCCACCCCCTGCCGGGCGGGGGACGTGCGCCGGCATTGGCTGCGAGCCGCCGGGGGGATCATCGATGAGTGCGTCGCTCTCCCGTTATCTCAAGGATTTCAGCGCGCCGAAGATCGAAATCACGCGCATGCCGCCGAAATATTTTCCGGACCTCGAGGCGGACTTCCCCGCCGAAGATCGGACCGCCCAGAGGCCCGCCATGCCTGAACTCGACGTCGATGCCGAGCGGCGCGAGGCTTTCGCGCAGGGTCGCGCGGAGGCCGCCGCCGAGCTCGCCTTCGAGCATCAGCGGGAAATCGCCGAGCTCAAGGCGCGCCACGCCGAGGACCTCGATGCCGTGAAGCATCGCCTGGCGGAAGACACAGCTTCGAAACTCGCCGCCGGGTTCTCCCAGATCACCGAGCGGCTGGCCCTGGCGCTTGGCGACCAGGCGGCGCGGGTGCTCGCGCCGGTCATGGAGGAGGCACTCATCAAGCGCGCCGTCGAAGACCTGGCGGCGATGGTCAGGCAGGGCATCGGCGCGGGAGAGGGGCTCACCATCACCGTCAAGGGATCGCCGGTGCTCTTCGAAGCGCTGAAACAGCATCTCGACGACGACACTCTGGTTTTCCGGCACGTCGTTGCCGACGACATCGATCTGACGGTTGAGCTGGGCGAAGCGGTTCTGGTGACCAGAATGGCGGCCTGGTCCGAAACCGTGCGGAAGGTTCTGGCATGAGCGAAGAAAGCCATCACAACGGCAAGAACGAAATCATCATCGTCAAGCGCTCCGGCGATGGACACGACGGCCATCACGGCGGCGGCTGGAAGATCGCCTATGCCGACTTCATGACGGCGATGATGGCCTTCTTCCTAGTCATGTGGTTGATCAACGCCGCCAACGAGGAAACGAAGGCGGCAATCGCTTCCTATTTCAATCCGGTGCAGCTCACCGACCAGAAGCCCGCGGAAAAGGGCCTGAAGAATCCGGCCAAGGATGCGCAGGGTGACGAGACGCAGCAGCGGTCGAAGGCGGATGGCGAGCAGGCGAAGTCCGGCGGCTCGGCCAAGACCGGCGACCAGCTGACGGCAACCTCGGGCGAGGAGACCAAATATTCCGACGCCGACTTCTTCGAGAACCCCTATTCGGTTCTCTCCGAAATCGCCAAGGAGGTCGGCCAGCAGGCCAATATCAGTGCCAAGGGCGAGGGCGGTGCCGCCCAGTCGGGCCCGGCGACCGGTGCCGACGGCGGCGAGGCCTATCGCGATCCGTTTGATCCGGATTTCTGGACCAAGCAGGTCGAGGTCAAGGACGCCGGCGATGCGGCCGAAAGCGACGTCGCGGCGGCTGAGAGGCGCGGCCCCGAGACCGATGCCGGTGAGAAGCCGGAGGCCGGCGAGGCGCTGAAGACCGCGGACGAGACTGCAAAGGGCGAAGTGCCACTCAAGAAGGAAGCGGACGCAGAGGAGCAGAAGAAGCGGGCCGAGGCCCTGAAGGCCGAAATCGAAAAGGCGGTCGGCGGCGAGGCCGGGCGGCTTCTCGAGGGACTGGTGGTGACGCCCTCCGAGGGCGGCCTGCTGGTGACGATCAGCGAGCAGACGGACGCGCCGATGTTTGCGGTGGGTTCCGCCGTTCCCGGCAAGGAGCTCGTCCTTGCCATGGAAAAGATCGGCAAGCTGCTCGCCGAGCGCCAGGGCGCCGTGGCGATCCGCGGCCACACGGATGGCCGTCCGTTCAAAGACGGCACCTATGACAACTGGCGGCTGTCGGCGGCGCGTGCCCAGAGCGCCTATTACATGCTGGTGCGCGGCGGTCTCAAGGAAGAGCGCGTTAATCAGATCAGCGGCTTTGCGGACCGGCGCCTGCAGGTGCCGAACGATCCTTATGCCGCCGGCAACCGGCGGATCGAGATCCTGCTGCAGGCGGGGCAGGGCTGAGAGAGATGCTGAAGCGGCTCTGCGCCATCCTGGCGACAACAGTTCTTGCGGCTCCGCTCGCGTTTGGCGTGGCCCGCGCAAGCGAAACGGAAGAGCTCGCGCCGTTCAAGATGATCCGGTCGCTTCAATACGTCCAGGATTCCGTCGTGCTCGGCGATCACTCGGCGATCGAGATGCAGCGTTTCATGCTAGGCGAGATCGACAAGCGCCTGAGGGCGGCCGACGAAGCGATTTTTCGCGACCCCCGCAACGTCGATGCGGCGCTCGTCTACGTGATGAGCGGCGGCAATCCGGAAACGCTGGAATATCTCACCGACAGGGATATCGAGGGCAATTTCGACGCCCGCGTCACCGACTCCCTCAGGCAATATCTGCGCGGCAAGGGGCCGTTGATCGTCGAAAGCCTCTCCAAGGCGGCACCCGAATACAAGAACTCCCGGGTCGGTCCCTACCTGTTTCTGATCCTCGGCAACGCCTCGTCGCAGCAGGACCCGGTCGCCGCGATGAGATATTACGACTGGGCGCGTCTGACGGCGCCCGGGACGATCATAGAGGAGGCGGCGCTTCGCCGGTCCGTTTCGCTTGCGGTCCAGGCAGGCGATCAGGAAAAGGGCTTCCGCTATGCGCTGAACTATGCCCGCCGCTATTTGACATCGCCCTATGCGAGCCAGTTCGCCGACGTCTTCGTCGACCTGGCGGTCGCGCATTTCGACGAGGCGGTCGAAAAGAGAGTCGCCGAGATACTCGGCTGCATGGATCAGGCGCGGCAACGCGAGGTCTATCTGCGCGTCGCCAGGCGCGCAGCGATCGCCGGCAACGAGACGCTGGCGCGGCTGGCATCCGGCCGGGCCGAAGAGCTCGCACGGGCCGGCGGCGGCCAATCGCTGCTGCTGGCGAGCTTCTACGAGGGGCTCGCGGCCGTACCCTCCGAGGATGTGTTCACGGCGGCACAGACGCTGGCGGCAATTCCGGACGACAAGCTCTCGCCGCGCGACCGGGCCCTCAGGGAGGCCGCCAGGGCGATTGCGGAAGAGGTTGTGCGACGACCGCAGGATGAAAGCCCCGCGCAAGCGTCCTTGCCTATACCGGAGACACCCCCTGCCCCTGAGACCGAAGGCGGCGAAGCGGGGGAAACGGGAAGCGGCATGAGCCCCTTTGCCGACGCGACCCATACCTCGCCGCCCGAGAAGGCGCCCGCGCCGGGTGGCGAGCCGCCGACTGGCGCCGAACACGCTGCGGCATCCGATCCGGCTGTCGACGATTTCGTGGCCAATGGGCGCTCGAAGATCAAGGAGATCGATGCGCTCCTTGCGGAGGAAGGACTATGAGGCCACTTGAAGAGACATTCCGTGCTCCCGCCGCGGCGCTGGGAACCCGATCCGGGTCCCGGCAGGGCGGCAACGAGCAGGTTGCCGGGGAGCCCGGGGCCTTCGAGAGCGTGGTCGCCGATGCCGGCCGCCAGAAGGCGTCTGCCCAGGGTGCAATTCAGGACGCCGGATCGGATGCAGTTGACGCGCTTCCGGACGGCGCCCAAACGGCGGGTACCGAGTTCACCATCGGCAATCGCAAGCCAAGCATCTTGATCGCAAGCGCCGCCGTCACTGGAACCGGGCGGCTATCGACGCCTTCGGCGCCAGGCCATGCTCAGGGCGATCCGAACGGCGCGCTGCTGGAAGGCCAGCAATCCTCCGAGCTCAAGGTTGTTCGGGACAAAGGAAACCGGCAGTTTTCGGCGGCTTCCATCGCGGGAGAAGAGGCCGGCAAACCCCAAGACAAGACGGCCACGGATAGCCCGAAAGATCACAGGCTCGTGGAGACTGGCGCGGCGGAGAGTTCCGGGGCGTCCGATCAGATGTCGAATAGCAATGCCGCCTCCGGCGCGCCGGCCAACGGCCCTGTCAGCGACCTCCTGACCTTGCTTGGCGGCAATGCGCCGGCGGCAATGCAGATCGACAGCGCCGGTGGTGAGATCACGGACAAGACGATGCGTTCTGCAGTCGACCGCACCGCCGGCCCGGCGGCCGAGATGTCGAATATCCTGTCGGACGCCACAGCGGAAGACGGTTCACGGACCGAACAGCAAGGTGACGCAGGATCGGACCGCCTCTTCCGCCTGGCTCGCGCCGACGGCAAGGGGCAGGCGGTCTCGATGACCATTTCGGCGGGCGGCGAAGCGACCGCCGTCGAGAACGGCAATTCATCAGCCAGTGCCAGGGCCGAGACGGTGACCGTCCTCGAGGCGCGCCGCTATCTCGGGGTGGCGATGAATACAAACTCCGCCGCCGTGGCCGGCGCGATTGCCGGTGACGGCGAATGGGCACAGGCGCTCCAGTCGAGCCCCCTCCTGGCGCAGCCGGAGGCGTCGAACCAAGCCGGCAAGACGCTGAACACGCTCAAGATCCAGATGCATCCGATCGAACTCGGCACGGTCACGGCCACGCTGCGCCTGAAGGACGACGAACTGCAGGTCGATCTCAAGGTGGAAACAGGCGAGGCCTTCCGTCAGTTGCGCGACGACCAGAGCGAGATAGTGAAGGCCTTGCGCGCCCAAGGCTTCGCTGTCGATCAGGTGAACGTCGTGTTCAATGCCGGCGGCGATGCTTCGAGCGGCAGCGGTTCGCATCCGCAGACGCAGGCCCAGCTTGGCCAGTCGGGCGGCGAGCGCACCGGCGGAGACAGCGGGCAGGGACGTCAGCAGCAAGACGGAGGCGCGGCGGCACAGGCCGAGACATGGTGGGGCAATGATGGAACGGACGATGCGTCTGGCGGCGTTGAGCATTCTCGCACTGGTGACGTCTACATGTAGCGCCCTTGCGAGCACCGGCATCTGCGAGCGCGAGATTGCGTCGGCTGCGGCGAAATACGGTATTCCGACGGGAATCCTCTACTCGGTCGGGCTGACGGAGACCGGCCGCAAGGGGTCGCTCCAGCCCTATGCCATGAACATCGAGGGCAAGGCTTATTTCGGCACGAGCGTTCAGGATGTCCTCAGCCGATTCGGCGCGGCGCGGGCGCAGGGGGCGAAGCTCATCGATCTCGGCTGCATGCAGATCAATTATCATTTCCACGGCGAGCATTTCAGCTCTCCGGAGGAAATGCTTGATCCCAGGCGGAATGTCGACTATGCCGCGCGCTTCCTCTCCAATCTGCGCGCCAGACACGAGAGCTGGACGATGGCGGTCGCCCGCTATCACGCCGGGCCGAACAACGATCCGGCGCAGAAGAAATATGTCTGCAGGGTCATCGCGAACCTCGTCGCCACGGGCTATGGAAAGTGGACGCCGAACGCGGCGCAGTTTTGTCAATAATCAATCGAAGGTTGTGATAATCGGGCCGCTGCCGCATTGTGGCGACAATGCGAACAGATTGTGATCGCAAGCGCTATTTGTTGCCATGCGTTAACTTTTCCACACGAATTTAGTGTCAGCGTTAACAGGGACATACTAGATATAGATCAAATCGGCACGCATTCCTTAATCAACTATTAAAATCTCCCATTAACTTCCTCTAGTTGTTCGTGAATCCCCGGATTCGTACCTCTCAATCAGCAAGACACCCATACTGATTCGGAGGCGGACGAATGATCGTGGTGGTTGATGAAAGAGAGCTTGTGAAGGATGGCTACGCGTCGCTTTTCGGACGCGAGGGCATTCCTTCGACCGGGTTTGATCCCAAGGAATTCGGCGAATGGGTGAACACCGCCGCCGATTCGGACATCGATGCGGTAGAGGCGTTCCTGATCGGGCAGGGCGATAGCGCTTTCAGCCTGCCGCGGGCGATCCGCGATCGCTCCCAGGCGCCGGTGATCGCCATGAGCGACACGCCGTCGCTCGAAAACACCCTGGCGCTGTTCGACTGCGGCGTCGACGATGTCGTTCGCAAGCCCGTCCATCCGCGGGAAATCCTCGCACGGGTCGCGGCGATCCGTCGGCGCCTGAAGGCCATTGCCAACTACACCGACATCGGCCCGATCCGCGTCTTTGCCGACGGCCGCGACCCGGAGATTAACGGCGAAGTCTTCGCGCTGCCGCGCCGCGAGCGGCGCATTCTCGAATATCTCGTCGCCAATCGCGGCCGGCGGGTATCCAAGTCGCAGATCTTCAATGCGATCTACGGCATCTTTGACGAAGACGTCGAAGAGAACGTCGTCGAAAGCCACATCAGCAAGTTGCGCAAGAAGTTACGCAAGAAGCTCGGCTTCGACCCGATCGATTCCAAGCGTTTCCTTGGCTACTGCATCGACTGGAACTGAGCCGGACCACAACCTGGTCCCCAAGACAGGTTCACGCAAGGCCCGACTTCTAGTCTCCCACTGAAGCAGGAAACGAGGATCCTCTATGAGTCTCTACGGTACCATGAGAACGGGCGTCTCTGGCATGAACGCCCAGGCCAACCGCCTCAGCACGGTGGCTGAAAACATCGCGAATTCTAGCACTACCGGCTACAAGAGGGCGTCGACCGAATTCTCCTCGATGATCCTGCCTTCCAGCAACGGCTCCTACAATTCCGGCGGGGTCCAGACATCGGTGCGCTACTCGATTTCCGACCAGGGCTCGACGACCTACACGACATCGGGAAGCGACCTTGCGATCGACGGCGATGGCTTCTTCATCGTTCAAGGCGCCAACGGCCAGGAGTACCTGACGCGCGCCGGGGCCTTCGTCCAGGACGACGCTGGCAATCTCGTCAACGCCGCCGGCTTCACCCTGATGGGCTACGAGTACGAAGCGGGCGTGGATCCGACGGTCGTCGTCAACGGTTTCGATGGCCTGACCGAGGTCAACCTCGCTTCGGAAGGCCTGTCGGCGGCGGGCTCGACCGCCGGCGCGATGGGCGCCAACCTGCCTTCCGGTGCCGCGAACGGCGATGTGTCGACGACCTCCCTCATCGTCTACGACAGCCAGGGCAACACCCGCATCCTGGATTTCAACTACACGAAGCTTGCCGATAACCAGTGGGAACTGGAGATCATCGACAGGACCTCGGCCCTCTCTCTCGGCACTGCGACGCTGGATTTCGACACCGACGGCGTCCTGACTACCTCGCCGGGAAGCCTGACGCTGGACCCGACCGGGGCCGGTCTCAACCCCATTTCCGGTACGGGCGCTGTGCTCAACGACATCGTCATCGACTTTTCCGAGACGACTCAGCTTGGCACGTCGTTCACGCCGGACGGCGGCGAGATCGACGGCAACGCCCCGAGCAAGGTTTCCGGCTATCAGATCGACACCGACGGCGTCGTCTACATCAAATATGCTAACGGCGAGCTCGAGCCGCGCTATCGCATTGCTCTCGCCAATGTCCAAAGCCCCGACAAGCTGGTGCCGGAATCCGGTAACGTCTATTCGCAGGGCGTCGATTCCGGCGTCATCGTCACCGGCTTCGCCGGGTCCGGCAGCTTTGGCGAGATCCTTTCCGGCGCGCTTGAAAGCTCGAATGTCGACATCGCCGACGAGCTGACGTCGATGATCGAATCGCAGCGCAACTACACGGCCAACTCCAAGGTCTTCCAGACCGGTTCGGAGTTGCTCGAAGTTCTTGTCAACCTGAAGCGGTAATTCCCAGAAAACGGTCCCAGCATGTCGTTGTCCTCGGCAATCGCAATTGCGCAATCAGCATTCAGCACCACGGCCTCGCAAACGGCCACGGTGTCGAAGAACGTCGCCAATGCGAGCAACGCGGATTACTCGCGCCGCATGGCCATGCTGGGAACCACGGCCGACGGCGCCCAGATCGTCTCCGTCTACCGGGCGCAGAACGAGGCTCTGCTCAAGCAGAATCTCACCAGCATCTCGCAATCCTCGGCGCAGAGCAGCCTGCTTTCCGGGCTCGAGCTGTTGAAATCGGCGCTCGGCGGCAACGACTACGAGACGGCGCCATCGACCTACCTTTCCACCTTCCGCAACAGCCTGCAGACCTTCGCCTCGACACCGGGCAACTCGACGATCGCCGCAACCGTCGTCGCGGACGCCTCGGACCTTGCCAATTCGATCACTAAGACGGCGACCGCGGTCCAGGACCTGCGTCTCGATACCGACAAGCAGATCGCCGAAGAGGTCGACAACCTGAATGCACTGCTCGCCAGTTTTGAAACGGCGAACAACGCCGTCAAGGAAGCGACGGCGGCGGGCACCGACGCCTCGGCCGCGCTCGACGACCGCGACAAGCTCCTGAAGCAGATCTCCGAGCTCGTCGGCATTTCGACCGTCACCAGGGCGGACAACGATACGGTCATCTATACCTCGGACGGAACGGTCCTCTTCGAGACGCAAGCCCGGCAGGTGACGTTCACGGCAACCTCGGCCTTCGATGCATCGACGACCGGAAACGCCATCTTCGTCGACGGGGCGTCGCTTTCAGCCGGCGCCGGCGCCGACACGACCGCAGAGGGAAAGCTCGCGAGCCTCTTGCAGCTCCGCGACGACATCGCGCCGACCTTCCAGTCGCAACTCGACGAGATGGCCCGCGGCCTGGTCAGCCTCTTCCAGGAGGACGGCGCCCCCGGCCTTTTCACCTGGGCGGACGGAACGGTTCCCGCCGACGGGACGATCGAGCCCGGCATCGCCGCGTCGCTGACTGTCAACGCCGCCGCGCAAACCGATCCGTTCCTGCTTCGCGACGGCGGATTCAACGGCCTCGTCTCCAACCCCGGCGGCGCCACGGATCCGAATTCCGGCTACACCGATCTCCTCGACGGCTTCATCACCGCCATGGACGGCGACATTGATTTCGACGCGGCGGCGGGGCTCGACAGCACCAGTTCGATCATGGAATTCGCCGCCTCGTCGATCGGCTGGTTCGAGCAGATCCGCAGCGCTGCCTCGACGGCCGACGACAACAAGACGGCTCTCCTGGCACGGACGGAGGAAGCGCTGGGCAACGTCACCGGCGTCAGCATCGATGAAGAGCTCTCGCTGCTGCTCGATCTCGAACAGTCCTACAAGGCATCTGCCAAGTTGATCAGTACCGTGGACGCCATGATGGCGTCCCTTCTGGAAGCCGTGAGGTAATCATGAAGACGTCCTTCGTTTCTAATCTGGCGGTGCAGAATGCCATGCGCCTGACCATTCAGCAGGGCCAGGAGGAACTGCTGAAGCTTCAGGAGGAGGTTTCGACCGGCCGGCATGCGGATGTCGGCCTCGAGCTCGGCTCCTCCACGGCGCGCTCCGTCAACCTGCAGCGCGAGCTTGCTCGGTTGGAAACCCTGGTCGATACCAACGCCGTCGTCACGCAGCGGCTGGCGTCCTCTCAGGAAGCCCTTGGAACGATGGCGGAGGCTGCCGAGCAGGTGCGCAATACGCTCGTCACCTTCAAGGGCAACGATTCCGTCGACCAATTGTCGGTCCAGAAGACCGAGATCGAAAGCGCCATGTCGCTTTTCACCGCCTCGGCGAACACGTCCTTCAACGGCGAGTTCCTGTTTGCCGGCATCAACACCGATGTGAAGCCTTTCGAAGACTATGCCGCAACCGGTTCGGCCGCGAAGACGACCTTCGACGATGCGCTCGCGACCTACATGTCCGGCAACGGCATCTCTTCCATGAGCGACTTCACTGAGGCGCAGATGGAAGACTTCATCACCAACACCCTCGAGCCACTCTATACGGACGACACGCAGTGGGCCACCGATTGGTCCGCGGCCTCGAGCCAGAACATGACGAGCCGCATCAGCACGTCCGAAGTCGTGCAGAGCTCGACCAATGCGACGACGACCGGCTTCCGCAAGTTCGCTCTTGCGAGTGTGATATCCTCGGAACTGATGGACGAGGATATCGGATCGGACGTCCGGGCCTATGTCGGCGAGGCGGCACTCGGCTATGTCGAGCAGGCGATCACCGGGATCACCGCCGAACGCAGCACGCTAGGCATTTCCGAAGCGCGCGTGGAAAAGGCGAACACCTCGCTCGAAGTTCAGATCAAGCTCATCAACACCCACATCACCGATCTCGAGGGGGTCGACACCTATGATGCGTCGACCCGGATGAACACGCTGCTGACGCAGATGGAGACGTCCTACACCCTCACCGGAAGGATCCAGCAGTTGAGTTTGATAGATTTCCTCTGATGACAAGAGGATAAGGACAAGCATGAAGGATGTCTGAATGTATCAGTTTGCATACGCCGAGATCATGGAGGAAGGCGTAGCCGTTTCCAAGGATCGCGAGTGGCAAGTCCTCAATCGCTCGATCGCGCTCCTGGAAGCGGCAAAGCAGCAGAAGGGATACTCAAAGGAAGCGATCGAGGCGATCTACTACACCCGACGCGTCTGGATACGCTTCATCGAGGACCTGCGCGCTCCGGATAACCAGCTCAACGACGAACTGCGTGCCAATCTGATCTCGATCGGGATCTGGATACTGAACGAGACGGAGAAGATCCGCAAACGCGACTCCTCCAACTTCCAGGGCATAATTGACATTACCACCATCATCAGGGATGGACTGAAATGAAGAGCACACTGCGTATCTCGCTGAAATCGGGCGAACGAATCTTTGTAAACGGCGCGGTGCTTCGCGTTGACCGCAAGGTCGCCGTGGAATTCCTCAACGACGTTACCTTCCTCCTGGAAAACCACGTCCTGCAGCCGGAAGACGCCACGACACCGTTGCGGCAGCTCTACTTCATCGCCCAGATGATCCTGATCAATCCGGAAGGCGCCGAGCAGTCGACCGCCATGTTCCGCAAGTCGATCGTCATGCTGCTCGCCTGCTTCAAGAACGAGGAAGTTCTGGCGGAGCTGAAGCGCATCGACGGCCTGGTCACCCAGGGCCGTGCCTTCGAAGCGCTGAAGGCGATCCGCGGTCTTTACCCGATTGAAGAGCGCATCCTGAACAATCAGGAAATCACGCCGGCCACGATCGACCAGATTCGCAAGGAGATCGCGCCATGGCGGTAAGCGGAGTATCCTCGAGCACCTCGACGACCTCGACGACGAGTTCAACTTCGACGAGCAGCACCGACGCGACTGACGCGACCCTGAACTATCAGAGCTTCCTGAAGCTGCTCATCGCGCAGATGCAGAACCAGGATCCGACCGATCCGATGGATGCGACCGAGCAGATATCGCAGCTGGCGACCTTCTCGCAGGTCGAGCAATCGATCAAGACGAACAGCAATCTCGAAAGCCTGCTGGCGAGCGAAAGTCTTACCCAGGCTTCGACCTACATCGGCAAGACGATCACCAGCAGTGACGGCAAGACGAGCGGGGTCGTCGCCGAGGTCGAGGTGACCTCCGACGGCGTGATCGCGATCACCACCGACGGCAAAGAGATCGCCATCGAGACCGGCATCACCGTATCGACGACCTCGTCCGGCTCGGCGACGTAATTCCTGCTCTTTAGAGCGGCGGCGGCGGACCACGCACACATAGTTGGCCCTGGCTTGACCGGCGCCGGTGATTGTTGAGAATCCTCTGAAGAATCACCCTCGAACCTGAAAGCTTCGCCGCTGCTCGTGCGCGCCGGCAGGATAGGACGAAACGCGAATGAATGAGGCGGACGCTCTCGATATCGTGCAGGCAGCGATCTGGACCGTGATCGTCGCCTCGGGTCCCGCCGTTCTGGCCGCCATGGTGGTCGGCGTTATCATCGCTTTTATCCAGGCGCTGACCCAGGTTCAGGAAATGACGCTGACCTTCGTGCCGAAGATCCTGGCGGTGATGGTCACGGGGGCGATCTCGGCGCCGTTCGTCGGTGCACAGATCTCCATCTTCACCGACATCATCTTCTCACGAATCCAGTCGGGGTTCTGAGACTTTCGCCGCTTTATTCGGCGGGCGGAAAACTGCGCGTACCTTCCTCATCCCATCCCAATACCACCCTCGCGCAAGCTTGGGTCTCTAGATCTTCCGTCATAGTTTGGGGCAGCTACGCGCGGCGCGCTGCCCGCCTCTCATGACGAGACGGAAGAGACATGGCACAACAGGCGACCCTGACCATCCCGAAACTCGCACCGAAGAGCCGGGACATTGGCTTCGCGCTCGGGATCGTGATGATCCTGTCGATCCTGTTTCTGCCCATTCCGCCGGTTCTCATCGACTTCGGGCTGGCCTTCTCCATCGCCTTCTCGGTGCTGATCCTGATGGTGGCGCTGTGGATTCAGCGGCCGCTCGAATTCTCGTCCTTTCCGACGATCCTGCTGATCTCGACGATGACCCGCCTGGCGCTGAACATCGCCACGACACGCGTCATCCTCTCCCATGGCCACGAGGGGCATGGCGCCGCCGGCGGCGTCATCTCGGGCTTTGCCAGCCTCGTCATGTCCGGCGACTTCGTCATCGGTCTGATCGTCTTCCTCATCCTGATCACGGTGAACTTCATCGTCATCACCAAGGGTGCGACGCGTATCGCCGAAGTTGGCGCCCGCTTCACCCTCGATGCGATCCCCGGCAAGCAGATGTCGATCGACGCCGATCTGTCGGCCGGGCTGATCGACGAGAAGGAGGCGCAGCGCCGCCGCCGCGAGCTGGAGGAGGAGAGTTCCTTCTACGGTGCGATGGACGGTGCCTCGAAATTCGTCCGCGGCGATGCGATTGCCGGCCTGATCATCACGGCGATCAATGTCTTCGGCGGCATCATCATCGGCTATCTGCGCCACGACATGCCGATCGGCGAGGCGGCGGATGTCTTCGTCAAGCTTTCGGTCGGCGACGGCCTCGTTTCGCAGATCCCGGCGTTGATCGTCTCGCTCGCCGCCGGCCTTCTCGTGTCGCGCGGCGGCACCGCCGGCTCGACCGACCAGGCCGTCGTCGGTCAGTTGAGCGGCTACCCGCGGGCGCTGATGGTTGCGGCCGGCCTCATCGTCCTCCTCTCCGTGATGCCAGGCCTGCCCTTCGTGCCCTTCGCGGTACTCGGCGGCGGCATGGCCTTCCTGGGATGGGCTATCCCGAGGCAGATCGAAGCGGCCAATGCCGAGAAGCGCGCCCAGGAGGCAGAGAAGGCGCAGCAGACGAAGGACAGCGACAGGGATTCCGTCAAATCGGTGCTGAAAACGGCGGAGATCGAGCTCCTGCTCGGCAAGCAGGTCTCCACCCGACTGCTCGGCGCGCATCAGGAGCTCGCCTTCCGCGTCGGCAAGATGCGCCGCAAGTTCGCCCTGCAATACGGGCTCGTCGTTCCGGAGATCAAGGTTTCCGACGATATCTCCATTCCGGACAAGGCCTATCACATCCGCATCCACGGCACGACCGTCGCCTCCAACACCGTGCGCGTCGGCGAAGTGCTCGTCGTTACCGGCGGCGGCCGCCGCCCCAGCGTCCCCGGCGACGAGATCCGCGAGCCGGCCTTCGGCATGCCGGCGCTTTCCATACTGGAGACCTTCACGGAAGACCTGAAGCGCGAGGGCTTCCACCCGATCGACAACGTCTCGGTCGTGCTGACGCATTTGAGCGAAGTGATCCGCAACAACCTGCCGCAGCTTCTTTCCTACAAGGACGTGAAGGTGCTGATCGAGCGGCTCGATCCGGAATACCGCAAGCTCGCCGACGAGATCTGCACCTCGCACATGTCCTATTCCGGCCTGCAGGCGGTCCTCAAATTGCTGCTCGCCGAACGCGTTTCGATCCGCAACCTGCATCTCATTCTCGAAGCCGTGGCGGAGTTGGCGCCGCATGTCCGCAAGACCGAGCAGATCGTCGAACATGTCCGGGTGCGCATGTCGCAGCAGCTCTGCGGCGATCTTGCCGAAAACGGCGTGCTGCGCGTGCTCCGGCTCGGCAACAAGTGGGACATGGTCTTCCACCAGGCGCTGAAGCGCGACGCCAAGGGCGAGATCGTCGAGTTCGACATCGACCCGCGCCACCTGGAGGAGTTCAGCGAGCAGGCGACGAAGGTTATCCGTGAACATCTCGACCGGGGCGTGCCCTTCGTGCTGGTAAGTTCGCCCGAATCCCGCTCATATGTGCGCATGATCATCGAACGCCTCTTCGCAACGCTGCCCGTGCTCTCCCATGTCGAGCTCGCCAAGGGGCTGGAAATCAAGATCATCGGCGCGCTTTCATGATCACCGATCCCGAGGGCACGGTGCTTGCGCTGTTTGCGGCATTCTGTCGGATCGGCGGCTGCATCATGATCATGCCGGGGTTCTCGACGGCGCGCGTTCCCATGCAGGTGCGGCTGTTCATCGCCGTCGCGCTCTCCATGGCCATCCTGCCGATCATGTGGACCGACATCTATCCTGCGGTCGCCGACAAGGGCCACAGCTACATCTATCTCATTGCGACCGAGAGCGTCATCGGCGCCGTCATAGGCCTCGTGGCACGCTACTACGTGCTCGGCCTGCAATTTGCCGGGACGGCCATCACCATGCTGATCGGCTTCAACCCGCCGCCGGCGACCGACGTGCTCGAAGAAACGGCGGAAAACCAGCTCACCAGCATGATCAGCTTCGCCGGCCTGATGCTTCTCTTCATGCTCGACTTTCACCACGTGATCTTCGAGGCCATCGCGCAGTCCTATCGTGCGATGCCGATCGGCATCGGCTTCGATCCGCAGGGCATGCTGATCACGCTTTCGAATTCGCTCGGGCAGACTTTCATGATCATGCTGCGCCTGGCGAGCCCCTTCGTGATTTACGGCCTGCTGTTCAACGTGGCGATCGGCATGGTCAACAAGCTTGCCCCGCAGGTTCCGGTCTATTTCATTTCCCAGCCCTATCTGATCATGGGCGGCCTGTTCCTGCTCTATCTCGGCGTGGCGGCGATGCTGCGCCTGTTTGCCGACGGCTTCGCGCCGGTGATGCAAGGTGGCTAGAAAACGATGAAATCGCGGTCGGATAAACTGAAGCGCCTGGTCGCCGTGCAGCGGCACCTTGAGCGAATGGCCGAAAGCGAACTTGCCGAGACGGCCCGCCAGCGCGGCGTGCTGGCCGAAACGATCGATGTCGTCGTCGATGCCATGGGCTCGGCCCATCCCATGCACCGCGTCTTCTCGGGTCATTATGCCTCGCAGCTCGGCCGGCTGATGCAGAAGGACCAGATGCTGCTCGGCATGCAGCAGGTGCACGAGGCGCGCATGCTGAAGGAGCGTGCGAAGGGCGATCGGCTGGAAGAGAGCATGAAGGAGGCGCGCATGGCGGAAGACCGCCAGGCGGACGACAATCAGGTACTCGACCTCATCGATCAGCATGTCGCCGGTTACGCGCCAGCTTCCGGTAAGGTTGAGGGGCGATAGTGGGTTATCCGGGCGGGCCGTCGAAAAGGTCCTCCGGTTCGCACTGATTGCGCTGCCCCGTGTGACAAGACGCAGGGCCGCCGTCTCGAAAGGATCTGACATGGCTATTTCCCCGCCCAGCGATCTGGTGCTGGACGTCGTCCGCGCGGCCGATCCGGCGGAAGTGCAGGAGGCGCAGGCACGGCTCAAGTCCAATCGCGCCGCCTTTCAGGCCACTAGTCTTGCGGAAAACGGCAAGGGCTTCGCCGCTGCGGTTTCGGTGCTGAATTCCTCGGAAGGATCGACCGGCCTCGGCGACATCAGCAACCGCGTCGAACCGAAGAAGGTGCCGGAGACCTACCGCAAGTTCGAGGCGATGGTGCTGCAGAATTTCGTCAAGTCGATGCTGCCGAGCGAAAGCGAGAACGTCTTCGGCAAGGGCACGTCAGGCGAGGTCTGGAAAGGCATGATGGCGGAGCAGATTGCCAACGTGCTGGCTGACGGCGGCGTCATCGGCATAGCCGACCGGATGGTCGGCAGCGATCCGGCCGAACGCGCCAATGCGCGGCTTGACGACGATACGAGCAACCTCGCCGCCGGCATGATTCACGAATTCGAGCGCAATGCCGGGCTGCTGACCGCCGACGAGAAGAAGAACCAGGCATGATTTGGTCGGGACGGCTTGCGCCTTTGTAGGCTGCCTTCCCTGAAACGCATTAATTCGGGAGTTGATTTATGGAAGCTGTGGCATCCCACGATCTGCGGATACAGAACGTTCTCGGCCGGTTGGAGATGATCATCGACAACGAGAACAGCCGCATCGGCGTGGACCCGAAATTCGACATCAAGACGTCGAACGCGCACAAGAGCCGCTGCCTTTACGAGCTGACAATGTTGCATCGAGCCGCCGGGCCCGGCGAAATCTCGCCCTCCTTCGCTTCGCAGACGCGCCACCTCAGGCAGAAGCTGAAGCTTAACGCCCAGAAGGTCGAGGCGCATCTCGAAGCCGTGCGCTCGGTCGTCGATCTTCTGAAGACCGCCGCT
Source organism: Sinorhizobium sp. FG01 (assembly GCF_002531875.1). Taxonomy (NCBI): domain Bacteria; kingdom Pseudomonadati; phylum Pseudomonadota; class Alphaproteobacteria; order Hyphomicrobiales; family Rhizobiaceae; genus Sinorhizobium; species Sinorhizobium sp. FG01. The sequence continues at coordinate 55,657 of NZ_NWTB01000015.1, read as the reverse complement.
CAGGACGCCGATGCCGATGGCATCTACACCGAAGCGCAATTCCGCTATAGCGATTTCTGATGCTGAAGCTTGTCCTCACCGGGGTTTGGGTCTGCGCCGTGACGCTCGGATCCGTCTATTTCTCGATGCAGTACGCCTCGGCGCCTGTTCTCTCGGACGCCGAGGCCGACAGGCGGGCATCGGAGGAATATGTTCCGGGAGAGATCATCACCGTCCCGGTGATCGAGGACGGCGCGGTCCAGGGCTACTTCCTGGCGAAATTGTCTTTTTCGGCAACGCGGGAGGGGATAAAGAAGCTCCACGCACCGCTCCGACAGATCGTGACCGACGAACTCTATGACATGCTCGTCGGCTCGCGGTTCGTCGATGTCGCCGACACCGGCAGCTTCGACCTGCCGAGCTTCAAGGTCGCCGTCAAGGACGGCCTCAACAAGAAGCTGGGTGGCGAGGTCATCACCGAAGTCCTGGTGGAACAGCTCGAATATCTCGGCAAGGACGACATGAACCGCGCCGCGAATGGCGAGGACAGGCCCTACAAAGAGCCCGTTGCCGTGGTCGACAGGAACGGCAAGGTCGCTGCCGACAAGATCCCCGAAGGAGCCGTGAAGGCGACGAGCGGCCATTGAGGCCCACTCATTTCGCTTCGCGGTATTGTTCGTCCGCAGGGCCGATCCTGGCCCTCAGTCGGCCGACCGCCAAATGGAAGGGATAAAGGCTTGCTATTGCAAGGCCCGTTTCCGACCATAGCTTGAGGCCGCGCGGCAGCGACACGGCGAGCAGTCCGATGGTTTTGCCGAGCGCTCGCAACCGCCCGGCAAGGGTCGCATCGCGCTGATGCTCGAGCAGCGTCGAAATCGCCCCCTGTTCGAGACTGCGGGCGCGGATCCAGGACGCGGTGGTGTGGTCTCGCGGAACTGCTTCCGCCACCCAGGCCTCTGCCGCCCAGGCAAAAAAGAACCCCTTCGCCCTGCATCGATTGAAGAAATCCCCGTCGCCGACGCCGGCGAAATTGAGGGCCGGGTTCAGAAACGGCCGCGGCATGGCATCGAGCACCGCTCGCGTGATGAGGACATTGCCGGCGGAATAAAGCCTCGGCACCGGCCCGGTGGCATCGTAGTGGGGCGAAAAGATGGGATGATGCTTCCATTTCTGCCCATCCGGATCCTCGAAGACCGGTAGCTGCGGGCCGCCGACGATGTCCGCCGCGTGGCCCTCCTGAACGGCGACAAGGCCATCGAGCCATTCGGGAGCAGCAACCGCATCGTCGTAGATCACCGCTATCGCGCGCAGGTTCTGATAGTGGTCGAGGGCTGCCGCCCAACCGGCATTGCATGCATGGCTGTGGCCCTGCCGATGGGCGACGATCACGGTCGAATCCGACCGGTGTTCGAGAAAAAAGCGCTTTGCCGCTTCGGCGCCGGCGAGATCGTCCGGGTCGTTTTCAACCACCACGGTCGCGTAAGGAACGTCGGGCCTTTGGGAGACGATGGTCTTCAACGTCTTGACGAGATGGTCCGGGCGGCGAAATGTCGGGACCACGACGACGAGTTCGATATCCGCCGTATTCTCCCTTTCGCTCTGGAAGTGGATCGAAATATCCTCACCGGTCGGCGACATCGACAAAACCCGCGCAGCTAAAGGCAAGCAATAAAACAAATCTTCGAACGCGAATCGGAATGGGAGTGTATCACGTTAACGGCCGGAGCGTGACTGGCGGGCATGATCCTGACGGAGCCTGACGATCGCTCGCGGTTGGGTCCAATGGGCTGCTGCCATGCGAGCGAACTCTCAAGCGCCCGTCGCCTGAACGCCCGGCCTTGCAACCGTGCAAGGAAATGCGCCGAATGGCGTTGCGGTTCCTCCAAGCCCTTGCATTTATGCGTTTGGGACAGCATAGGGCGCTTGCAGGCAATTGCGCAAAGCGACGCCAGCTAGAGTGTGGCGCGTCGAGGACAAACCGGGAGATACGCCGTGACGACTGTGATTGATGGCAAGGCCGTTGCCGCTTCGGTCATCGAAACCGTGAAATCCGCTACCAAGACGCTGGAGACGGAGGCAGGCGTCCGGGCCGGCCTCGCGGTGGTCATCGTCGGCGACGATCCGGCGAGCCATGCCTATGTGTCGGCGAAAAGCCGGATGGCGAAGGAATGCGGTTTCCTCTCCGTCCAGCACACGCTGCCCGAGGAGACCTCGCAGGAGGAGCTGGCGGCGCTCGTCACCGAGCTCAATGCCGATCCGTCGATCCACGGCATCCTCGTCCAACTGCCTCTGCCGAAACATCTTCAATCGGAGCCGATCATCCAGTCGATCCTCCCCGAGAAGGATGTCGACGGTCTGCATGTCGTCAATGCCGGCAAGGTCGCGACGGGCGATCTCGAGGGCGGGCTGGTTTCATGCACTCCGGCCGGCGCCATGGTCTTCGTGCGCCGCACCCATGGTGAAGACCTCTCCGGGCTGAACGCCGTCGTCATCGGCCGCTCCAATCTCTTCGGCAAGCCCATGTCGGCGCTGCTGCTCGCCGCCCATGCGACGGTGACGACCGCACATTCGCGCACCAAGGATCTTCCGGCCGTGTGCCGCAACGCCGATATTCTCGTGGCGGCGGTCGGCCGGCCGGAAATGGTCAAGGCCGATTGGGTGAAGCCCGGGGCGCTGGTCATCGATGTCGGCATCAACCGTGTCCCGGCGCCGGAGCGCGGCGAGGGCAAGACGAAGCTCGTCGGCGACGTCGCCTTCGAGGAATGCGCCAAGGTCGCAAGCGTCATCACGCCGGTTCCGGGTGGCGTCGGGCCGATGACGATCGCCATGCTGATGGCGAACACGATCATCGCCGCCTACCGCAGGGCCGGTCGCAAGCCGCCGAAGTTCTGACGACGAAGTCCGTCTCTACCGGCCCGGGGCGGGTCCGGTCGAAGCGCGCACGATCAGCTCGGCGCGCCAGAGTTCCTGTTCCGGATAGTCGCCGCGGGCGATGATCCCGCCGATCAGCCGAGTCGCGATGCGCGCGCCGGCAGCCCTCAGTGATGAGCGGGTGGTCGTCAGCGGCACGCTGAAGTTCTCCGGCTTCAGCATCGGCAGGACGTCGTCATGGGCGATGACCGAGATGTCGCTGCCGATGGCGAGCCCCGCCCGGTTGATCGCCCGCACTGCGCCGAGCGCCAGCACCGTACTGGAGCAAAGGACCGCCGTCGGCGGGTTGGGCCGTTCAAGAAAGTGCTGCATGCTTCGATAGCCGTATTCGTCGGCCATCACCGAATGATGGACGAGTTCTTCGTCGAGGCCGAGGCCCCATTCGGTAAGCGCCCGCGTCACCCCCTTTTTCCGGCGGATGGAAAAGGCGAGATAGTCCGGCCCGTTGATCAGCGCGATCCGGTGGTGGCCGAGTTGCAGAAGAAGCTTGGTGGCGTCGTAGAAGGCCTGGGTATTGTCGATGTCGAGAAACGGGTAATCGCGCGGCCCCCCGATCGACCGGCCGTGAACGACGAAGGGAATGGAGAGCGCCTTCAGCATGGGAATGCGCGGATCGTTGGGGCGCATATAGGCGAGGAAGACCGCGTCGACATTGCCGCTTGCCGCCAGCCGCCGGAACGTTGCCTCCTCGTCGTCCGGTGCGCTCGGATTGAGGACGAAATGAAAATCGTGCTTCACCGACTCCTCTGCGAGGCCGGCGAGGAACTCGCCGAAATGGATGTCCGAATCGATGCCCGCCGCGATCGGCATGACGAGCCCGATCGAATAGGCCTTGCCGGTTGCCAGCCGCTGGGCGGCACGATTCGGCCGGTAGCCGGTCTCCCGCACCGCCTGCAGCACCCTTTGCCGCGTTTCCGCATTAACTTCCGGATAGCCGTTGAGTGCGCGACTCACGGTCGTCTGTGAGAGGCCGAGGATCTCCGCCAGCTGCTTCAGATTCACTGCCATGGCCGGTTTCCTCTCAAAGCGCTTTGGATATTCGCTTTATTTTTTGCCCTTTCGGCAAGCGCTAACTTGTCCTGATACCATCCGGCCCGCCTATGAAAAAGCTCGAAACCTTCATTTTGCGCCGCAAAACCGTGCCGCAGGGCAAAATGTTGCAATGCAGCGCGCAGCCGGATGAAAGCTCTTGACTCTTTCCTGGCGGCAATGGAGTGTTGGCAAACTCAAAGCGCTTTGAATAACGTGTCTTTGACGATCCACCCGTGGCGCAGCGCCCGGGTTTCTTTTTGGGGAGGACCGAACGTGAAGAGATCATTGCTGATTGGCGTCGCTGCGCTCGCTTTGCTTGCAGGGGCTGCCAGCGCTGCCGACCTGAAGTTCAAGCCGGGCGAGGATTCGAAGTTCAATTGGGGAAGCTTCGAGGAGTTCAAGAAGGGGCACGACCTGAAAGGCCAGACGCTGACGATCTTCGGTCCCTGGCGCGGCGAGGACGAGGCTCTGTTCAAGAGCGTCTTTGCCTATTTCGTCGAAGCGACGGGCGTCGAGGTCAAGTATTCCTCTTCCGAAAACTACGAACAGCAGATCGTCATCGACACCCAGGCCGGCAGCCCACCCGATGTGGCGATCCTACCCCAGCCAGGCCTGATTGCCGACCTTGCCGCCAAGGGCCTTCTGACGCCGCTCGGCGACGAAACCAAGCAATGGCTGCTCGACAACTACGCCGCCGGTCAGTCCTGGGTGGATCTCTCCACCTATAACGGCAAGGACGGCACCGTGGCGCTCTATGCCTTCCCCTACAAGATCGACGTCAAGTCGCTCGTCTGGTACGTCCCGGAAAACTTCGAGGACGCCGGCTACGAAGTGCCGAAGACCATGGAAGATCTGAAGGCTCTGACCGAGAAGATCGCGGCCGACGGCGAGAAGCCCTGGTGCATCGGTCTCGGATCGGGCGGCGCCACCGGCTGGCCGGCGACGGACTGGGTCGAGGACCTGATGCTGCGCACGCAGTCGCCCGAAGTCTATGACAAGTGGGTCAAAAACGAAATTCCCTTCACCGACCCGGCAGTGATCAACGCGATCGATGAATTCGGCTGGTTTGCGCGAAACGACAAGTTCGTCGACGGCGGCGCGGCGGCGGTCGCCTCCACTGACTTCCGCGATAGCCCGAAGGGTCTCTTTGCCTCGCCGCCGAAGTGCTATCTGCACCACCAGGCCTCTTTCATTCCCTCCTTCTTCCCGGAAGGTACGGTGGTTGGCGAGGATGCCGACTTCTTCTACATGCCGCCCTATGAAAGCAAGAAGGAGCTTGGCAATCCGGTGCTCGGCGCCGGCACGCTTGCGATGATCACCAAGGATACGCCGGCCGCGCGCGCGTTCATCGAGTTCCTGAAGACGCCGATCGCGCATGAGGTCTGGATGGCCCAGACGAGCTTCCTGACGCCCTATAAGAGCGTCAATGTCGACGTCTACGGCAACCCGCCGCTGAAGAAGCAGGGCGAGATCCTGCTCAACGCCACGACCTTCCGCTTCGACGGTTCGGACCTGATGCCCGGCAAGATCGGCGCCGGCGCGCTCTGGACCGGCATGGTCGACTATGTCGGCGGCAAGCCCTCGGCCGACGTCGCGGCTGGTGTCCAGAAGGCCTGGGACGCTATCAAGTAGTCTCCAGGGCGGCGGACGAATGCCTCGTCCGCCGCCTTTCCTCTTCGGATCAGCCTGCCTGCTGCATTTTTAAATCGCAGCCGATTTAAGCATGCAGTAACTCAAAGGTTACGGCGGCCTTTGCGCGTCTGATGAGACGCGCGCCGCTGTAGGCGGGTATCCCAATAAAAAGCGGAAGCCGCCATCGTGCAATGCGCCTGGAGCGACCGGTTCCGGAAGCGTTTGAGGGGAGGGATGTGTCATGCAGCTTGTCGCTGCGATTGTGACGATGATAGCCGGTGTCCTGGCCTGTGCGGTCTATTTCTGGGCCACCAATTTCATTCTCGATTGGATTTTCCCTTCGAAGGGGCTGTCAGGCGCTGCCGCCTCCCGCAATTTGCGGATCACTAACGCGATCCGGCCGTGGCTGTTCCTGGCGCCGGCCCTGTTCGCGCTGACGATCTATCTCATCTATCCGGTGGTCCAATCCGTTTGGTTGAGCTTCCACGACAGGGGCGGCCAGAATTTCGTCGGCGCGCGCAACTACAGCTGGATGATCAATGACGGTGAATTCCGCCAGTCGATCTTCAACAATTTCCTCTGGCTGCTAGTCGTGCCGGCGCTCTCGACCTTCTTCGGCCTGATCATCGCCGCGCTGACCGACCGCATCTGGTGGGGCAACATCGCCAAGACGCTGATCTTCATGCCGATGGCGATCTCCTTCGTCGGCGCCGCCGTCATCTGGAAATTCATCTACGACTACCGGGCTGCCGGCTCCGAGCAGATCGGGCTCCTGAACGCCATCGTCGTTGCTTTCGGCGGTGAGCCGCAGGCCTGGATCACGCTTCCATTCTGGAACAATTTCTTCCTGATGGTCATCCTCATCTGGATACAGACCGGTTTCGCCATGGTCATCCTCTCGGCGGCGCTGCGCGGCATTCCGGAGGAGACGATCGAGGCGGCGGTTATCGACGGCGCCAACGGCTGGCAGATCTTCTTCAAGATCATGGTGCCGCAGATCTGGGGGACGATCGCGGTCGTCTGGACCACCATCACCATCCTTGTCCTGAAGGTCTTCGACATCGTGCTCGCAATGACCAATGGCCAATGGCAGAGCCAGGTGCTTGCCAACCTAATGTTCGACTGGATGTTCCGCGGCGGCGGCGACTTCGGCCGCGGCGCGTCGATCGCGGTGGTCATCATGATCCTCGTCATTCCGATCATGATCTGGAACATCCGCAACGCGACCAAGGAATCGGGAGGTCACTGAGATGAACCCGTCGACGCGTTCTCCGCTCACCTGGGCCGTTCATCTTTCGGTCCTGCTCCTCGTCCTCCTCTGGACCATGCCGACTGCCGGCCTGCTGATCTCCTCTCTACGCGACAAGGACCAACTCGCCGTCTCCGGCTGGTGGACGGCGCTCGCCACCTCGTCGCGCAACGCCGTGGCGCGTGCCCCTTCGGCCGACAACCAGGTCGAGCGGGACGGCAAGTTCGTGATCTCCGGAAATCTGCTTGAAGGTCAGGGTGGCGGCCAGATTTCCGCCTTCGGTTTTTCCAGCCGCGAGCCGGCGAAGTTCAAACCCGGCGAGACGGCAGAGCTCAATGACGGCGAGCGGCTGACCGTGCAGACGGACGGCGGCTTCGAAATCGTCTCGGATACGAAGATGGAAGGATCGCGCGGCCAGCGCATCTTCTATACCGCCTCGACACCGCCTCGCTTCACGATCGACAACTATATCGAGGTGCTGAGTGCGGCCGGCATCGGCACGTCGTTCCTCAACTCGCTGACCGTCGCGATACCGTCGACGGTGATCCCGATCCTGATCGCCGCCTTTGCGGCCTATGCGCTGGCCTGGATGCCTTTCCCGGGCCGCGCCATCCTGCTCGCCGTCGTCGTCGGTCTGCTCGTCGTGCCGCTGCAGATGTCGCTCATTCCGCTTTTGCAGCTCTATAACGGCGTCGGCGCCTTCTTCGGCGTGCCGGCCAAGACCTATATGGGCATCTGGCTCGCCCATACCGGCTTCGGCCTGCCGCTGGCGATCTATCTTCTGCGCAACTACATGGCCGGCCTGCCGCGCGAGATCATGGAATCGGCGCGCGTCGACGGCGCCAGCGATTTCGACATCTTCGTCAAGATCATCCTGCCCTTGTCGTTCCCGGCGCTCGCCTCTTTCGCCATCTTCCAGTTCCTCTGGACCTGGAACGACCTCCTCGTCGCCATCGTCTTTCTCGGCGCCGGCGAGGATTCGCTGGTGCTGACCGGGCGCCTGGTCAATCTCCTCGGTTCCCGCGGCGGCAATTGGGAAATCCTCACCGCTTCCGCCTTCATCACCATCGTCGTACCGCTGATCGTCTTCTTCGCCCTGCAACGCTACCTCGTGCGTGGCCTGCTGGCGGGATCGGTCAAGGGCGGCTGACATTTCAAGACAGGGACTTCAAATTCGCATGGACAAGACCGAAACGACCGGCGCAATCCTGACGGCCGACAAGGACTGGTGGCGCGGCGCGGTGATCTACCAGATCTACCCGCGCTCCTTCCAGGACACCAACGGCGACGGCATCGGCGACCTGAAGGGCATCACCGCCCGCCTACCGCATGTCGCGGCGCTCGGCGCCGATGCCATCTGGATCTCGCCGTTCTTCACCTCGCCGATGCGCGATTTCGGTTACGATGTCTCGAACTACACGGATGTCGATCCGATCTTCGGCACGCTCAAGGATTTCGATGCACTGATTGCGGAAGCCCATAGGCTCGACCTCCGCGTGATGATCGATCTCGTCCTGTCGCACACGTCCGACCAGCACCCCTGGTTCGTCGAGAGCCGCTCCAGCCGCAGCAATGCCAAGGCTGACTGGTATGTCTGGGCTGACTCCAAGCCGGATGGCACGCCGCCGAACAATTGGCTGTCGATCTTCGGCGGCTCCGCCTGGGCCTGGGACCCGACCCGGCTGCAATATTACCTGCACAATTTCCTGACCTCGCAGCCGGACCTCAACCTGCACAATCCGCATGTGCAGGATGCGCTTCTCGCCGTCGAGCGCTTCTGGCTGGAGCGCGGCGTCGACGGCTTCCGCCTCGACACCATCAATTTTTATTTCCACGACCGAGAGCTGCGGGACAACCCGGCGCTGGCGCCGGAGCGCCGCAACGCCTCGACCGCGCCTGCCGTCAATCCCTACAACTATCAGGAACATATCTACGACAAGAACAGACCGGAGAATCTGGACTTTCTGAAGCGCTTCCGTGCGGTGATGGAGGAATTCCCGGCGATCGCCGCCGTCGGCGAGGTCGGCGACAGCCAGCGCGGTCTTGAAATCGCCGGTGAATACACCTCGGGCGGCGACAAGGTGCAGATGTGCTATGCCTTCGAGTTCCTGGCGCCGGATCCGCTGACCCCGGAACGCGTTGCCGAGGTGTTGCGCGATTTCGAGAAGGTCGCGCCGGAGGGCTGGGCCTGCTGGGCCTTCGCCAACCACGATGTCGTCCGCCACGTCAGCCGCTGGGGTTCCGGCGTTGCCGACCACGCCGGTCATGCCAAGCTGCTCGCCAGCCTGCTGATGTCGCTGCGTGGTTCGGTCTGCATCTATCAGGGCGAGGAACTGGCGCTGCCGGAAGCGGAGCTCGCCTATGAGGACCTCCAAGACCCTTACGGCATCCAGTTCTGGCCCGATTTCAAGGGCCGCGACGGCTGCCGGACGCCGATGGTGTGGGAGAGCCTGCCGGACGGCGGCTTCAGCAGCGCGAAGCCCTGGCTGCCGATTCCCGAGGCCCACCTGCCGCAGGCGGTCGCCATCCAGGAGGGCGACCCGGCTTCGGTGCTCGAGCACTATCGCCGTTTTCTCCATTTCAGGAAGGCCCATCCGGCCTTCGCCAAGGGAGATATCGAATTCGTCGAGACGCGGGCACCGCTTCTCGGCTTCATCCGGACCCACGGCAATGAAAAGCTCTTCTGCCTGTTCAATATGGGCGACGAGCCTGCGGCCGCGGAATCGCCAAGCGACGGGATCGAGCCGCTCGACGGTCACGGCTTCATCTCTGATATAAGGGACAACAAGATCAGTCTTCCGGCCTGGGGCGCGTTCTTCGCGCGCCTGGCCTAGAAACCGAGGGGAGGGTGCAATGACGGGCCTGCTGCTTAAAGACATCCGCAAGTCCTATGGGGCGGTCGATGTCATTCACGGCATCAATCTCGACATCAAACAGGGCGAGTTCGTCGTCTTCGTCGGGCCGTCCGGCTGCGGCAAGTCGACGCTGCTCCGGATGATCGCCGGGCTCGAGGAGATCACCGGCGGCGACATGTTTATCGACGGCGAGCGGGTTAACGACGTGCCGCCATCGAAACGCGGCATCGCCATGGTGTTCCAGTCCTATGCGCTCTACCCGCATATGACCGTCTACGACAACATGGCCTTCGGCATGCGGATCGCCAAGGAATCGAAGGAGGAGATCGACCGCCGGGTTCGGTCGGCAGCCGACATCCTCCAGCTCACGAAATTCCTTGATCGTCTTCCGAAGGCGCTTTCCGGCGGCCAGCGCCAGCGCGTCGCGATCGGCCGGGCGATCTGCCGCAATCCCAAGGTCTTCCTGTTCGACGAGCCGCTGTCCAACCTGGATGCTGCCTTGCGCGTGGCGACCCGCATCGAGATTGCCAAGCTCAGCGAGCGGATGGCCGACACGACGATGATCTATGTCACCCACGACCAGGTGGAGGCGATGACCCTCGCCGACCGCATCGTCGTGCTCTCTCTCGGTCACATCGAACAGGTCGGGGCGCCGCTCGAGCTTTACGAGCGGCCGGCGAACCTGTTCGTCGCCCGCTTCATCGGCTCGCCGGCCATGAACGTCATCCCCTCGACGATCACGGCCACCGGCGCGCAGACGACGGTGAACCTTACGGGCGGAAAATCCGTGACGCTCGACATCCCGACGAACGCGTCCGAAAACGGCAAGAAGGCGAGCTTCGGCGTGCGGCCGGAAGACCTTGAGGTGACCGACGGCCAGGATTTCCTGTTCGAGGGAACAATTGCCATCGTCGAAGCGCTTGGCGAGGTGACGCTGCTCTATATCGAAGGTCTCGTCGAGAACGAGCCGATCATCGCCAAGATCCCCGGCATCCTCAAGGTCGGACGTGGCGACCGAGTGCGCTTTACCGCCGACAAGTCGAAGCTTCACCTTTTCGACGCCGACGGGCGCAGCTATCGCGTTTAGTGTAATGTCTGAGAATGCCACTCACCCTAGCCCTCTCCCCGCAAGCGGGGCGAGGGGACTGAGGCAGTGCGGCGAACTCCCTTCGCCCCGCCTGCGGGGAGAAGGTGGCCGGCAGGCCGGATGAGGGGCATGTGACACACCAACATCAGTACCGCTGATAGATGCTTTCGGACGGAATATGCGCATTCCACCGCGGCGCCAAACCCTCTGTTAAATTTCATTGGGTAGCGTGACCGCAATTCGAATGCGAAAGGTGAATTGATGCGCAGCCCGGCCCCTCAGATGCAACGGCACTTCCTCAACAAGGAAGAGTCGTTCATGTATGATCGAGAGGCTAATTTCCCGATGGAGGACACGCGGAACGACGCGCGAATTGAATTTACCGAGAAGGGGATGCAGAACCTCTCGTCGCGCCGCTGCGAGATCATCAAGCTGTCGAAAAGCAGCGCCGTGATCGGCATCGTGACGAAGTTCCAGCTGCCGCAGAATTTCTATCTCGACATACCGAGCGCCCGCCTTCCGCTGATCGGCTGCCTGTTGAAGCGGGTGCATGCCAACAACCTCATTGAGGCCCGGTTCCTGCGGCTGTTGAGCGATCGCGACCTAAATCGGATCTTCGTCTACAGCACCCATCCGAACCATCGCAACCGCACGCTGGACATCTATCGCTGACGGCGAGAGCCGTCGGCACATTCCGACGGCGCAGGTGCCTCAGTGAAACAGAACGCTGCCGCCGCGATCGGCCGCCCCGGCGATCTGGCGGAACGGCGCGAACAGTTCGCGGCCCATCCCGAACTCGTTGTCGGAGAGGTCGATACGAGCCGGCACCCGCGTTTTCAGGGCAATGTCGTCGACCTTGACCTCGATTGTCCCCTTGACCGCATCGATGCGGATGATGTCGCCCTCTTGGATGCGGGCGATCGGCCCGCCCTCCTTTGCTTCCGGCGTAACATGGATAGCAGCCGGGACTTTGCCGGATGCGCCGGACATGCGCCCGTCGGTGACGATCGCCACCTTCTGGCCCCGGTCCTGCAGGATGCCGAGCACGGTCGTCAGCTTGTGCAACTCCGGCATGCCGTTCGCCTTCGGGCCCTGGAAGCGAACAACGGCGACGAAATCGCCTTCGAGCTTGCCCGCCTTGAAGGCGGCGTTGAGCTCGGCCTGATCGTTGAAGATCTTGGCGGGGGCCTCGATGATATGGCGTTCCGGCTTGACGGCGGAGATCTTGATCACCGCCTTGCCGATATTGCCGGTCAGCATCTTCAACCCGCCGGTATGCTGGAAGGGCTGGTCGATGGTCGAGAGCACTTTCGGATCGGCGCTTTCCTCCGGCGCCGGCTCGCGCTGGACGGTGCCGTTGACGCCGAGCTTCACGTCGATCGCATAGGCATCGAGGCCCTGGCCAAAGACGGTTCGGACGTCGTCATGCAGCAGCCCCTTCTTGAGCAATTGGCTGATCAGGAAGCCCATGCCGCCGGCCGCGTGGAAATGGTTCACGTCGGCAAGGCCGTTTGGATAGACGCGGGCGAGCAGCGGCACGACGTCGGAGAGTTCCGAAATGTCCTGCCAAGTGAGCGCGATCCCGGCGGCGCGCGCCATGGCAACGAGGTGCATGGTGTGGTTGGTCGAGCCGCCGGTCGCATGCAGGCCGACGACGCCGTTGACGATCGACCGCTCGTCGATCATCTCGCCGGCCGGCGTGAATTCGTTGCCCATGGCCGTGATCGCCAGCGCCCGCTTCGCTGCCTCCTTGGTCAGCGCGTCGCGCAGCGGCGTGCCGGGATTGATGAAGGAGGCGCCCGGCAGGTGGAAGCCCATGATCTCCATCAGCATCTGGTTGGAGTTGGCGGTGCCGTAGAAGGTGCAGGTGCCGGGGCCATGATAGGACTTCGATTCCGCCTCGAGCAATTCGTCGCGGCCGACCTTGCCCTCGGCGAAAAGCTGCCGGACCTTGGCCTTCTCGTCGTTCGGCAGGCCCGAGGTCATCGGTCCGGCGGGAACGAAGATGGCGGGCAGGTGACCGAAGGTCAGCGCCGCGATTACCAGGCCCGGCACGATCTTGTCGCAGACGCCGAGATAGACGGCCGCATCGAACATGTTGTGCGACAGGCCGATGCCGGCTGCCATGGCGATCAGGTCGCGCGAGAAGAGCGACAGCTCCATGCCCGGCTGCCCTTGCGTGACGCCGTCGCACATCGCCGGCACGCCGCCCGCAACCTGCGCCACACCGCCAGCCTCGCGGGCCGCCTCGCGTATCAGCGCCGGATAGGTTTCGAAAGGCTGATGCGCCGAGAGCATGTCGTTATAGGAGGTGATGATGCCGAGGTTCGGGACGCGGTCGCCGGCGAGCGCGTCCTTCTCGGCGGGGGAACAGACGGCAAATCCGTGCGCCAGGTTGCCGCAGCCGAGGACACTCCGGTGCGGTCCCGTCGCCGCGGCGCTGCGGATGCGTTCCAGATAAGGTTCGCGATAGGGCTTTGAGCGCTCGACGATACGGGCGGTAATGGCGGCAATGCGGGAATCGGCGGACATGGCACATCCTGTTCCGGAGTCTTCGGACCCCTTGGTCTTCATCCTGTCATCGGCTTACAGCGGCAATGTTTCCAAGGCGGCGCGTCGCTGTAACGCTTCTGAATTGCTGTCTCCTGTCCGGACGCCTTACGGCGCCCAGTAGATCTGCAGCGGCGATGCCGCCCGCCTCAGCATGGCGCGGATCGGCATCTCGGCCTCTTCTCCCGCGGCTTGCGCCCGGGCGAGGACCTCCTTTTTTCCCTCGCCTTCGATATGTAGGACGAGATATCCGGCATCCCGAAGGCTCGAGAAAGTAAAGGTGAGGCGGGGTTCACCGGCGCCGTCAGCCTCCATCGTGACCACGCCACGGGGAGTTGCCGGGTCAAGGGCCTCTTCAAGGCGTGTCCCGCCGGGGAAGAACGAGGCCGTATGCCCGTCCGTTCCCATGCCGAGCACCACCACGTCGAAGGGCGCAGCGATCGCGGCGGTCACCTCGCTTGCGATCGCAGCGGCGGCCTCGGCCGTCGCCGCGGCATGATAGAGCGGCACGAACTTCGCCGCGGCCGCTTTGTCCTGAAGCAGGTTCGAAGCGACGAGCGCGTGATTGGAGCGATCGCTTTCCGGCGGTACGAACCGCTCGTCGACGAGGGTGATCGTCACTTTCGTCCAATCGAGGTCGCGCCCGGCCAGCGCGCGGAAAAAGGCCTTCGGCGTCGAGCCGCCGGACACCGCAATGCTCGCCTTGCCGTGGGCCGCAATCGCTGCGGCGAGCCTGGCGCTGACGGCATCGGCAAGCGCCTCCGCCAGGGCCGCTCCATTCTCGTATGTGTGCAGGGTCTCGCTCATGGGCCGGTCCTAGATTGTGTCGTTCCAGGTGCGGCCGTCGCGTTCGATGAGCGCGATCGCCTGGCTCGGCCCCCAGGTGCCGGCAGTGTAGCCCTGCACCTGCTGGCCGGCCGTTTCCCAGGCCTTGAGGATCGGGTCGATCCATTGCCAGGCGGCCTCCACCTCGTCGCGGCGCACAAACAGTGTCTGGTTGTTACGGATGACGTCGAGCAGCAGCCGCTCATAGGCATCGGCATTGCGGACGCCGAAGGCTTCGGCGAAGCTCATGTCGAGCGGTACGTTTCTGAGCCGCATTCCACCCGGTCCGGGGTCCTTGATCATCAGCGATTGCTTGACGCCCTCGTTCGGCTGCAGCCGGATCATCAGTTGGTTGGCGGAGATGCGCCCGGCGCTGTGGTCGAAGATCGAATGCGGGATCTGCTTAAAGGTGATGACGATTTCCGACATGCGGCCGGCCATGCGCTTGCCGGTGCGGATGTAGAACGGCACGCCGGCCCAGCGCCAATTGCTGATCTCGGCCTTGATCGCGACGAAGGTCTCGGTGTTGGAGACGCCGCCTTCGAGCTCTTCGAGGTAGCCCTTGACCGGGCCGCCTGCCGATGCGCCGGCGCGATACTGGCCGCGAACCGTGACCTGCTCGACATTGGCGGCGGTGATCGGCTTCAGGGCCCGGAGCACCTTGAGCTTCTCGTCGCGCACCGCTTCCGCATCCATCGAGGTCGGCGCTTCCATCGCGACGAAGCAGACGAGTTGGAGAATATGGTTCTGCACCATATCGCGCAGAGCGCCGGCCTTGTCGTAATAGCCGGCGCGATTTTCCAGGCCGACCGATTCGGCGACGGTGATCTGCACGTGATCGATATGGGCCGAATTCCACAGCGGCTCGTAGAGTGCGTTGGCGAAGCGCAGCGCCATCAGGTTCTGCACCGTCTCCTTGCCGAGATAGTGGTCGATGCGGAAGATTTGCTCTTCGCGGAACACCTTGCCGATCGTGTCGTTCAGCTCCGTCGCCGAAGCGAGATCGCGACCGATCGGCTTTTCGACGACGATGCGGGTGTTCTTGGTGATGAGCTTGTGGTCTCGGATCTTTTCCGAAATATCGCCGAAGATTGCCGGCCCGACGGCGAGATAGAAGGCCCGGGTGCGATCCTTGCCTTCCTCGAGCAATTTCTTGAGATCGTCCCAGCCCTGCTCGGACTTGGCGTCGACAGATATGTAATAGAGACGTGCGGTGAATTTAGCCACCTCGGCCTCGTCGAACTCGCCGGGCTTCAGGTGTTCCTTCAGCGCGTCGGACGCGAAGCTGCGATATTCCTCATGGCTAAGGGCAGCACGCGAAGCGCCGATGATTCGTGTCGGCTCGGTGAACTGGCCTTCGATCTGCCGGTGGTAGAGGGCCGGCAACAGCTTGCGCTCCGCAAGATCGCCGGTGCCGCCGAACACGACATAGTCAAACGGTTCGACAGGAATGATCTGGCTACTCATGGCATGTCTCGATCTGTTTCAGGTCAGGGGCAGATATAATCTAATCGATTTAAAAGCGCTAGGGTGCAACGCAACAAAATCGTATCTGCCCAATTTTTCCAAAGCATGACGCTCTGTGCATGAACCTAGGGAGTCGGCCTGGGCAATACCCGCTCCGGAACCATGCGGCTCTAAAGCCGATCGCGCAAGGCATACCAGCTCAGGGCAAGGAAGAGGAGGGCGGAGCGAAAACGAATCCCGCCTGGAAACGCCGGTATTTTCAAGTCCTTGAGAAGGTCAAGTTCCGTTGCTCTGCCGAGTGCGAGGTCAGCGTACAGCTTGCCGCAATAGTTGGAGAGCATGACGCCGTGGCCCGAATAACCGCCGATGCTCGTCACCCCCGGCATGACCTCGCGGCAGAAGGGCTGGCGCGGCATGGTGATGCCGACCGAACCGCCCCAGGCATGGGTGATGTCGATATCGGCAAGTGAAGGATAAATTTCGCGGATCTGGCGGCGGATGTGGGTGGAAATGTCGCGCGGATTGTCGGCGGTATAGGCCTCGCGCCCGCCGAACAGCAGCCGGCCATCCTTCGTTTTGCGGAAATAGCGCACGACGAACCGCGAATCGTCGACCGACTCGCCGCCCGGAAGAATCTCCGGGTGGTTCGTCAGCACCGGGGTCGCGCCGATGAAGGAGCGGATCGGCATCACGTGGCTGGCGGTCACCGGCTCGAGATCGCCGATATAGGCGTTGCAGGCGATCAGCGCCCGGTCCGCGGTGATCGTGCCTTGGTTCGTCTCGATAACGACCGCACCGCCCTTTTTCTCGACCCTCAGCGCCTTCGTCTGTTCGTAGAGCTTGGCACCGGCAAGGGCCGCCTGCCTTGCGAGCCCGACGAGCAGCTTCATCGGATGAATATGGCCGGTGCCGGTGTCGCGGATGCCGAAGTGGTAGTGGCGCGAGCCGAGCCGGTGCGCGGTTTCCTCCCGGTCCATGAAGGAGAGGTGCGGGTAGCCGAACCGTTCCGCCATAGCCTCGACATGGCGGCGATAGTCAGTCTCGAAGCTCCTCTTATGGCCGACTGAGAGCTGGCCGGGCACGAACTCGATATCGATCCCGTGCGCGCTTGCGAAATCCAGCACGTAGCGCTTGGCGTTCTCCGCCATGTCGAAGAGCAGTTGCGCCCGTTCGTGTCCGAGCACCTCTTCCGTCTCGTCGGCCCAGGCGCGCTGGCCGGTGCCGAACTGGCCGCCGTTGCGCCCCGAGGCGCCGTCGCCGAGGCGGCAGGCGTCGATCAGCGTGACGTCGGCCCCGCCCTTCGCAAGGTTGAAGGCCGCCTGCAGCCCGGTATAGCCGCCGCCGATGATGGCGACATCAGCCCTCTGCGATCCCGGCATTGCCGGATAGCTGGGCCGGTCCGGGACCGTCGCCTCGTACCAGGAGAGTCCGGGCGAGATCGGGCTTTGCCATTCCATCCGCATGCTCCTCAGGTCAGACGTTGAGGAGCAGGAATTCACGTTCCCACGGGCTGATGACCTGCATGAAGGTCTCGAACTCGCCGCGCTTCACCCCGGCATAGATGGCGATGAACTCGGCACTGAAGACCTCGGCCAGCGATGGCGCCGATTCGAGCAGCGAAATGGCTTCGAGCAGGCCGCGCGGCAGATCGATCTCACCGTCATTCGCAGTGTCTTCCGAAGGCGGCGTCGGCTGCAGACCCTCCATGATGCCGAGATAGCCGCAGCCGAGGGAGGCGGCGAGCGCCAGATAAGGGTTCGCATCGGAGCTCGGCAGGCGGTTTTCGATGCGCCGCGCGACCGGGTCCGAAACGGGGATGCGGAAGGCCGTCGTGCGGTTGTCGTAGCCCCAGGCCGTGTTGACCGGCGCCGACATGTCCGGCGTCAGGCGCCGGTAGGAGTTCACGTAGGGCGCCATCATCGACAACGTCTTCGGCACATAGTGCTGCATGCCGCCGATAAAGGAGAAGAACTCCTTGGAGGGCGCGCCATCCGGGTTGGAGAAGATGTTCCGGCCGGTCTCGATGTCGAGGACCGATTGATGGATGTGCATTGCCGAGCCCGGCTGACCCTGCATCGGCTTCGCCATGAAGGTGGCGTAGATGCCATGCTTCAGCGCCGCTTCGCGAATGGTGCGCTTGAACAGGAACACCTGGTCGGCAAGCTCGATCGGATCGCCGTGCCTGAGGTTGATCTCGAGTTGCGCCGGCCCCTCTTCGTGGATCAGCGTGTCGATCTCCAGGCCCTGCTTTTCCGAGAAGTGGTAGATGTCGTCGATCAGTTCGTCGAATTCGTTGATGCCAGCGATCGAATAGCCCTGGCCGCCGAGAATGGAGCGGCCGGAACGGCCCTTCGGCGGACGCAGCGGATAGTCCGGGTCATCGTTCTGGGCGACGAGGTAGAATTCGATCTCGGGCGCGACAACCGGTTTCCAGCCCTTCTGCCGGTAGAGGTCGACGACTCGCTTCAGGACATTGCGCGGCGTATAGCTGATCTGTTCGCCCTGCGAGCCGACGATATCGCAGATCACCTGGGCCGTCGGATCGCTTTCCCAGGGAACGATGGAGATTGTCGAAAGGTCCGGCACCAGCTTGATGTCGCTGTCGCGCGAGTCATAGCGAAACTGGCCGGTCTCTTCCGGATACTCGCCGGAAATCGTGTGGCGGTAGATCGCCGAAGGCAGTGCCAGCGATGTGTTGGACGTGAACTTCGACGTCGGCATCATCTTGCCGCGCGGCACCCCGGCAAGGTCGGGGGTGATGCACTCGATGTCCTCGATGCCGCGGATCTTCAGCCAGTCGACCGCCTCCTTCCACGTCTTGACACCTCGGGGGGAATGCAGGGCGAGGGGAACTCCTGTACTCTTGCTGACCTTTGCTGTCTGTTGGGCAACGCTTCTCTTGGAAGACATAATTCACCGGATTCTGCTTAGGATAGCCCGCATCATAGCCGCCCTTTGCCAATTGGCTACTGCATGTTCCGCAAATCGGATGCGATTTGCGGACAAAGCCCACAGCTCCCAAATTGCCGCAGGATCCTTTGCGCTTTTGAAAGACGCCCGGCGCTGCAGTGCTTCGCGATTGACTTTTCGCCTCTCGCCGGAAAGGAAGGCGAGAAACGCGAAGAGGGCTCTCCGTGATCGAAAAGCAGGATGTGGTGATCATCGGCGCGGGCGCCGCCGGCATGATGTGCGCGATCGAGGCGGGGAAGCGCGGCCGCCGTGTCGTCGTCGTCGATCATGCCAAGGCGCCGGGCGAGAAGATCCGCATTTCGGGCGGCGGCCGCTGCAACTTCACCAATAGTCACACCGGCCCCAAGAATTTCCTTTCCGACAATCCGCATTTCTGCAAGTCGGCGCTTGCCCGCTACCGCCCGCAGGATTTCGTATCGCTCGTCGAGCGGCACGGCATCGCCTGGCATGAGAAGACGCTCGGGCAACTCTTCTGCGACCACTCGGCCAAGGACATCATCCGCATGCTCCTTGCCGAGATGAAGGAAGCAGGCGCGATGCTGCGGCTCGAGACCGCGCTTTCGGCCGTGGAACGGACCGCTTCGGGTTTTCGCGTCACCACCAGCGCCGGGACGATCGATGCCGCCTCGCTGGTGATTGCGAGCGGCGGCAAATCGATCCCGAAGATGGGAGCGACAGGCTTTGCCTATAAAGCTGCCGAGCAGTTCGGCCTGCCGGTCGTCGAGACGCGGCCGGCACTCGTCCCCTTCACGCTCGATCCGGCCCAGCTTGAGAAGCTCGGCGCGCTTGCCGGTGTCGCGGCCGATGCCGAGGTGCGCTTCGGCAAGGTGGCCTTCCGCGAGGCGGTGCTCATCACCCATCGCGGCTTGAGCGGACCGGCGATCCTGCAGATCTCCTCCTATTGGCGCGAGGGCGCGGAGATCGTCCTGCGCCTGATGCCGGACATCGATATCGCCTCGATCCTGAAGGGTATGCGCCGCACCAGCGGACGCCAGGCGGCGCAGACGGCACTGGCCGACATACTGCCGCGGAGGCTCGCGCAGTTCTTTGCCGAGGAGGCAAAGCTCGCCGGGCGCCTGCTTGCCGATCTCTCGGACAAGGCGATCGACGCGCTCGCGGCTTCCATCCAGGCCTGGACATTGAAGCCGGCCGGAACCGAGGGCTACCGGACCGCCGAAGTGACACTCGGCGGCGTCGACACGCGCGCGCTCGACTCGCGGACCATGCAAGCGACGAACATCCCCGGCCTCTATTTCATCGGCGAATGCGTCGACGTCACCGGGTGGCTAGGCGGCTACAATTTCCAATGGGCCTGGGCATCCGGCTTTGCTGCCGGTCAAGACGTGTAACCGGGAGGCAAAAATGGTGATTTGCCTCTTCAGCCATTGTTAAGGGAAATAGTCGAACCTGCTTTGCAAATGGCTTCCACAGCCGGCCGAGGACTGGTGGTACGGTCTCAGAACGCAGACCAGACTGTTTCCAATTCATGGCCTTTCCTCAGCCGCGGGATGGTTGCACCATGAAGCGCATGGCAAGACCCGAACGGTCCTGCCAAACAGGAAGGACAGGATGCCATGAGCCAGCAACGTCGCCGTCCCCGTGCTATTGCCATCGCCCGCGCCGATGAAAGCCGCGCGCAAGGCGAACTGATCGCTTTCGCCGCCACTCTTGCACTTTTCGCGATCGTCGCTTTGGCAATCTTTTCCTCCCTCTGATTTCTCATTCGCCTCGATCGAACGCATTCCGCGGGCGGTTTGCCGCGGACGCGAGCGCAAGTAACCGCCGCCGGTTTCGACCGGGCCTCGGGCGTACGCCGCGCTTATAGGAATCTTAATCGTTCAAAACGACTATGCGGATGACGTGAGTCCGTCAGGTCCTCGCCGCAGAAGCGGTGCGGGTCCCGCAATGATTGCCGACGGACTGGCGGCGTGCGCCGCATGATTTCCGAAAAACATCAGCCTGTTTGCGCATCGGGTGGCGCTTCGGTGTCCTGTTTGGACGCCAGCTGCCATGGGGGAGGCCAAACGCGCGCTGGGAGCCAAGGTGTTTTCCATGTTCATTGACAGGATTCTTGCCCGCTTCAAGATCCAGACGAAGGTTCTGTTCTTCATCCTGCCGTTCGTCGTCAGCATCACGGCGGTCGGTATCACCGGCCTCTATGCCTCGGGCCTGCTGCAGGGCCGCATGGAGATCTCGAACAGCGTCCTGCAGACGCTGAGCGGCTTCAAGGATGTTTATGCCGGAATGAGCCAGTTCCTGCACGAGACCACCGAGGAGAGCCGCAAGGCAGTCAAGGACACGATCACCGCGCAGAAGGAGGTCCTGGCCGACACGGCGGCGCAGGTCGCAGGCGCAAGCGGCGAGACGGAACTGACCGCCGCGATCGGCGCCACGACCGATATCGAGGCCCGCATAGACGGACTCTGGACGCTCCACGAGGGGGAACAGAAACTGCGCGCGGCGACGAAGGCCAATCTCCAGAAGTTGGCGACCGAGCAGGTGAAGATAAACGACGAAACAAACCGGCTGCAATATGCGGTGCGCAAGGACGAAAACGCGGCAAAGACGATGCTGCGCAACGCCGAGAAGCTCATGCGTGCCAGCCGGTTCTATACCGAGTTCGCCACCGAGGTCAGCAAGGCGATCACGGTCGAGGAAAAGCTGAAGGTTGCAAAGGATCGCTTCCCGGTGCTCGGCCGCACCCAGCGCGACATTTTCACCCTGCTGCCCAAGGGCGAGAAGTCACTCGCCGAAACGGTCAATTCGGCCGCCGGCGCAATCGGCGCGCTGATCCGGGCGCCCGCCGGCCCCGAAACGCTTGCCAACCTTTCGAAATTCGTCGATCGCTTCCGTAATGCCAGCTTCCGCCTGGAGGCCGCCTCCGTCGGCAAGATGCGAGAGGCGACGCAGATCTTTGCGGAGCTCGACGGCAAGATTGCTGCGACGGAGTCGGTCCTGACTGCCACCCGCCGGTTGTCCGTGTCGATCACCGACATTCAAATCGCGACGGCCGCTTTCCTCGGCAACACCAACGAGGAGAACCGCCAGAAGCTTCTGGACAAGTTTCTGGCCGTTCAGTCGAACCTCACGACCTTGCGCGGCATCGCGAAGGACCTGAGCTTCTTCGATGCGATGGCCGAAACGGTCTTGCCGATCATCAATGCGATGAAGAAGGACGGCGTTTCGCTGGTCGAGATCACCGACAAGCGGACGGCGGAATTCAACGCGGCCGGCGCCTCGATCAACGAGATCTGGAATGATCTCACCGGATTTGCCGAGCAGCAGAAGGTCGCCGCCGGCACCGAGCGCGAGGAAGCCAATCAGATCTCTGTGGCCGCCACGGTGGCTGGCGTCGTGATCGCCCTGCTTGCGGGGGTCGCGCTGACGCTCACACTGAAACGGCCGATCGGACAGATCACTGCCGCCATGCGCCGGCTCGCTGACGGCAGGCTGGATACCGCGATCGACGGCGGTGCACGGCGCGACGAGATCGGCGACATGGCGCGCGCGCTCGGCGTCTTCAAGGAGAACGCCCTCTCGAAGGTGCGCATCGAGGCGGAAAGCGCGGAAGAGCGCGCTCGGGCTGAAGCCGAACGCAGCCGCAACGATGCGGATAAGCGCGAGCTCGACCGGCAGATCGATCTCGCCGTCAGCGAGCTTGCTGCCGGCCTCGGCCGGCTCGCCCAGGGCGACCTCTCCCAGCAGATAGAGGTGCCCTTCCACGGCCGCCTGGAGCAACTGCGACAGGACTTCAACGGATCGCTCATCCGCCTGCAGGACACGCTGGCGCAGATCCGCGGCAATGCCCAGGGGATACAGCAGAGCGGTGCCAACATGCACCATTCCGCCGATGCGCTGTCACGGCGAACCGAGGCACAGGCCGCTTCGCTCGAGCAGACGGCTGCCGCCGTCGACCAGATCACCGCGACGGTGCGCTCCTCTGCGGAACGCGCCCATGAGGCGAACCGAGCGGTTTCCGAAACCAAGCGGAGCGCCGACAATTCGGCGACCGTGGTCGCGAATGCCATTGCCGCCATGGGTCGCATCGAGGATGCGTCACGTCAGATCGAGCAGATTATCGAAGTGATCGACGACATCGCCTTCCAGACCAACCTGCTTGCCCTGAATGCCGGTATCGAGGCGGCGCGGGCTGGCGAGGCGGGCAAGGGCTTCGCGGTCGTCGCGCAGGAGGTTCGCGAACTGGCGCAGCGCTCGGCCGAGGCGGCAAGGGAAATCAAGGGACTGATCAACAAGTCGACGGACGAGGTCAGCTCCGGCTCGCTGCTCGTCAAGGAGACGGGGGCGGTGCTCGCCTCGATCAGCGCGCAGATCGTCACCGTCAGCCAGCATGTCGAGATGATCGCCACCGCAAGCCGCGACCAGGCGACGGCGCTGCACGAGGTCAACGGTTCCGTCAACCAGATGGATCAGATGACCCAGCAGAATGCCACCATGGTCGAGGAGGCGACGGCCACCAGCCGCGCACTGGCGACCCAGGCCGATACGCTGATGATGCTGGTCGAGCAGTTCCGCCTGGAGCCGGAAAGCGCAGCCGGGCAGATTTATCACGCCGCATAGCGCAGACGGAGCGTTCCCGCCACAATGCTTCAGATGAACGCCGCGCATCGAAGCTGCGCGGCGTTCCTGTTTGTCTTGCGTCAGTTCTTCAAGGCACAAAGCGCGGAAAACCTTCGCAATCGCCGTGCCTCGCTGGAGGCCGCGGCCTGCGGAAAAGCGCGCCGATCAGATGTTCCGCGAGGTTTCCCGTCCGGTCTCGCGACCGCCGCTCGGCCTGTTCGTCAGAGCGGCGGTTCTTCGACGCCATGTCGAACAGCAGGGCCATTGCCATCATGTCCATCGTGATGCTCCTCATTTCGTGGGCATCTCCTCTTTTATGCAGCTGAAACTGTTTTACATACAGCCGATTTCCTCATACGTTTTTCAAACATGAAAAACATGGATTGGGACGTCTATCGCTGTTTCATGACCGTGGCGCGCGGCGGCGGGTTGACCGGTGCCGCGCAGGCGACGGGGCTGAGCCCCGCCACGATCGGGCGGCGGATGCTGGAACTTGAGGAGCGCACAGGCCGCGCCCTATTCGTCCGCAGCCAGACCGGCTACGGGTTGACGGCCGACGGCCGTTTCCTGTTCGAGCAGTTGCAGGAGATGGAAGCGGCGGCCCGCAAGGTCGAAAGCTGGCAGAAGGAGGGCGAGGGCGCCACGGTCGTGCGCATTGCGGCGGGTACTTGGGGATCGTGGCTGATCGCCGAAAACTTCCCGGCGATCTGCACGGAACGGGACACCTTTGCCATCTCGCTGTCGATAGGCGAGGCGCGGGCGAGCCTCGCCTACCGGGAGAGCGACATCGGCATTCGCGCCTTCGAACCGGAGGAGACCTATCTCGCCTCGCGGCCGGTGGGCGAGGTCGCCTATGCCGCCTATTGCCGGAAGAACGCCCCCGGCGCATCGGATCGTTGGGTCGCCGTCGCCGAAGAGGACGCCCTCTCGGCCTATCTGCGCTGGCCGCACGAAAATGCATCCGGCCGGATCGTGGCTACCGTCAGTCGCCCCCGCTCCCTCCTGGACCTCGCCCGCGCCGGGGCCGGCAAGGCGGTGCTCCCCTGTTTCGTCGGCGATCTCGACCCGCAACTGGAGCGAGCGGGCGAGGAGGTCGGCCCGCTGCGGCATCGCCAATGGATCGTCATGAACAATGAGGACCGCCACCGGCGGGACATCCGCACCGTCGTGGACCGGCTGACGCGGTTGCTCCGCAGCCATGCGGATCTCTTCGCCGGCAAGCGGCCGAGGCGGAGTGCCGCCTGACCGCAGAATGCGTGGTGGCCAGCATTTCACCGGCCGCCACGCTATCCGTTCAGTCGATCAGTCTACCAGATCTCCTAAGGAGAACTCGAACCTGTAGCGCTTGCCTGCTGCGGCACTCGATCTCCTGCCAGAGTGCGGCGCCGAGCATGAGCGCGGCCGCCGCCAAGGCCAGTGCCACCGTCACGGCCGGCCCTGGGTGACGATGACCGGGATCAGCAGGTCGCCCCAGTTGCCGTCGCCGCCGTGATGGCGTGCCGAGCGCACCAGTTCGACCGAGACGCCGGCCTCTACGGCCTTCATGACCGACTGGTTGAGGCGGTGCAGGTCGTTGGCGACCATGCGGATCGCCGCCTGCTGGTCCGCGGTCATGGCCGACGACTGTTCCTCGGCCCGTTCCTTGACGCGTGTCTGAACTGTCATGGGAGTGCTCCTTCAAAGCTTAGAGCCGGATGCGGCGGAAACCATTTTCCTGTCCGCTTGCGGTTCGAGAATTTTCGGTGTTCCGGGGCGCGCAACGGGCAGGGATGTCGCGCGCCCCGGTCTTCGTTTCACGCCCTTCCCTCATTCCGCCGCCGGGCGGAACTGGTCGTGCTCGGTCGATTCCTTCATCGCCGTCGTCGACGACTGGCCGCCGGTGATCGCCAGCGACACGGCGTCGAAATAGCCGGTGCCGACTTCGCGCTGGTGCTTGGTCGCCGTGTAGCCGTTCACCTCGGCCGCGAACTCCGCTTCCTGCAGCTCCGAATAGGCGGCCATCTGCCGGTCCTTGTAGCCGCGCGCCAGTTCGAACATGCCGTAGTTCAGCTGATGGAAGCCGGCGAGCGTGATAAACTGGAACTTGTAGCCCATGGCGCCGAGCTCGCGCTGGAACTTGGCGATCGTCGCGTCGTCGAGGTTCTTCTTCCAGTTGAACGACGGCGAGCAATTATAGGCGAGCAGCTTGCCCGGATGCGCCTTGTGCACGCCTTCGGCGAATTTGCGCGCTTGTTCGAGATCCGGCTTCGAGGTCTCGCACCAGATGAGGTCGCAATGCGGCGCATAGGCGATGGCGCGGGCAATGCAGGGCTCTATCCCGTTCTTCACCTGGTAGAAGCCTTCCACGGTACGGCCGGCATCGTAGTCGACGAAGGGCCCGTCGCGCTCGTCGATGTCCGAGGTGAGCAGCTTGGCCGCTTCCGCGTCGGTGCGGGCGATGACCAGCGTCGGCGTGCCCATGACGTCGGCGGCGAGCCGGGCGGCGTTCAGGTTGCGGATATGCGCCGCGGTCGGTATCAGCACCTTGCCGCCGAGATGGCCGCACTTCTTTTCCGAGGCGAGCTGGTCCTCGTAGTGGACGCCCGCGGCACCCGCTTCGATGAAGGCCTTCATAATCTCGAAGGCGTTGAGCGGCCCGCCGAAACCGGCTTCCGCGTCGGCGACGATCGGCGCGAACCAGGTGTCGACCGAAAGGCCTTTTCCTTCCGCGGTTTCGATTTGGTCGGCCCGCTGCAGGGTGCGGTTGATGCGCTTGGCGAGCTCCGGCGCAGCGTTGGCCGGATAAAGCGACTGGTCCGGATACATTGCCGAGGCGGTGTTGGCGTCGGCCGCAACCTGCCAGCCCGATAGATAGATCGCCTTCAGGCCCGCGCGGACCATCTGCATGGCCTGGTTGCCGGAGAGCGCGCCCAGCGCATTGACGAAGTCCTCCTCGTGAATGAGCTTCCAGAGGCGGTTCGCGCCCATCTCCGCGAGCGAATAACGGATCTCGACCGAGCCCCGGAGCCGCTGCACGTCCGCGGCGGAGTAGGGCCGCTCGATGCCGTCGAAGCGGCGCTGCGGCGCGCTCGGAACGAGTTTGTAAAAATCAGTCATGCTTTTCTCCTCGTCAACATCATGAGCTCTACAACTATCGTCTTAGCTCGCTGAATACTTGTGAACTGATACGACAATTTTTACATTGCGCTGCAGAAACAAGCCACATCTATCGCCGTTCTGTCGTCGCAAAAGGGGTTACCTTGTCTTGTGTTTGACAGGGTGAAGCGGTAAAGCTGTAAAACTTGTCAAAGAAGCGTCTGTGGAGCTTCTGTAAAGGGAGTGACAAATGGCCGAGAACAAGATCTTCGCCGGGCCGCGCGTCAGACGAATCCGCAACGGCCTTCAACTGACCCAGACGGCAATGGCGGAGGCGCTCGGCATCTCGCCGTCCTACCTGAATCTCATCGAGCGCAACCAGCGGCCATTGACCGTGCAGCTGCTGCTCAAGCTGGCCTCGGTCTATAAGGTGGATCTCGACGAATTGCAGGGCGAAGCCGGCGGCAGCCTCACGCAATTGCGCGAGGTATTTGCCGATCCGCTGCTCGCCGGCGAACTGCCGGGAGATCAGGAGCTGATCGAGGTCACCGAAGCCGCTCCCAACGTGTCGGGCGGCGTCGTCAAGCTCTATCGGGCCTATCGCGAACAGGCGTTGCGCCTGAAGGACCTGGCGGAGCTCCTCGCCGGCCAGGGGCATATGGCGACGCTTGCCGACACGCGGCTGCCGATCGACGAGGTCCGCGAGACCCTTGAGGCGCGGCCGAACCATTTTGTCCGGATCGAAGAGGCCATGGAGGCCTTCCATGCGAGCCTGTCGCCGGGCGAAGACCTTGCGGGGGTGCTGAGGGCCTGGCTGAAGAGAGAGCACGGTCTCGTCGTGCGGACCTTGCCGGTGCACGTCATGCCAAACCTGCGCCGCCGATTCGATCGCCACTCGATGCGCCTCTTCATTTCCGAGCGGCTGTCGCCCTTCGACCAAACGCTCGAAACCGCCATGGAGGTCGCATCGATCGCCTGTCACGACGCGATCGTGGCGGAGCTCGACCAGATTCAATTCTCGACGGCGGAGGCGCGCCGCATCGGCCGTTTCGAGCTTGCACGCTATGCCGCCCATGCGCTGATGATGCCCTACGCGGCCTTCCATGCCGCAGCCCAGCGGGCGAAATACGACATCGACCTCCTGAGGGCACGCTTCCAGGTGTCGTTCGAGCAGGCGGCCGGCCGCCTGACGACGTTGCAGCGGACCGGCGCCGTCGGCATTTCCTTCTTCCTGATGGAAATCGACAATGCCGGCCATCGGCTGCGCCGCGCAGGCGCACAGGGCTTTCCGCATGCCCGCTTCGGCGGTGCCTGCCCGAAGCTCAACATCCATGCCGCCTTCGCGGTGCCGGGGCAGATCCTCGTCGACCGGGTGGAGATGACGGATGGCGGCGAGTTCCTGACCATCGCCCGGACGGTCGAGGGACCCCAGGCGGCCTTTCAGGAGCGGGTCAGGCGCACCGCGCTCTTGATCGGCTGCGATGCCGGCTTCGCGCAGGAGACGGTCTATGGGGCCGTCCGTCTGCCGGCGATCGCCGTCGGCCCGGTCTGTCGCCTGTGCGAGCGCCAGGGCTGTCTGGCCCGCGCCGAGCCGCCCGTCACCCGGCCACTCGGTCTCGACGAGATGGCGACGGGCTTGAGCGTGTTCGATTTTCAATGAGGAGCTCGCGCTTTGCTGGCGCCTGCGACAGCAGGTCGTTCTGGTCTCGCGGAACGCGACGGCAGACCGCGGACGGAGCTGGCGTGGCCCGTGGCCGGGCACGTGCGGACCGGCGTATAAGCCTCGGATTTTGCTTGTGCTTGTGAAAAAGCAATCGACTTGGGAGATGGTCGATTTGGCTGGTGCGAAAGCGCTTGAGCTTACTGAGAAACATGCCTAACTTCGGCATCGCATCGATCAACACAGGACGCAACCGCGGCGGAAAGATGCGGCGTGTCTCGAGCCAATAAAAGGGGGAGTTGTATGCGCAAACTCTTTGTCGCCTCTTTGGCGGCCGCAATGCTAGGCGGAGCGGCCACGCTCGCTTTCGCCCAGGAGCGGGTCGTCAACGTCTATAACTGGTCGGACTATATCGACGACAGCATCCTTGAGGATTTCACCAAGGAGACCGGCATCAAGGTCGTCTATGACGTCTTCGACTCCAATGAAATTCTCGAAACCAAGCTGCTTGCCGGCGGCTCCGGCTATGATGTCGTCGTTCCGACTGCGAGCTTCCTGCAGCGCCAGATCGCCGCGGGCGTGTTCCAGAAGCTCGACAAATCGAAGTTGCCGAATCTTTCGAACATGTGGGACGTGATCATGGAGCGTACGGCAAAGTACGATCCGGGCAACGAATATGCCGTCGACTACATGTGGGGAACCACCGGCATCGGCTACAATGTCGAGAAGATGAAGGAAATTCTCGGCGCCGACGAGAAGCCGAACTGGGACGTCATCTTCAATCCCGAGATCGCGGCGAAGTTCAAGGATTGCGGCATTCACCTGCTCGATTCGCCGACCGATATCATGCCGTCGGCGCTGACCTATCTCGGCCTCGATCCGGACAGCCACGAGGCCGCCGATCTCGAAAAGGCCGCCGATCTGCTCCTGAAGGTCCGGCCCTATATCCGCAAGTTCCACTCGTCGGAATATATCAATGCGCTGGCAAATGGCGACATCTGCCTGGCGGTCGGATTTTCCGGCGATATCTTCCAGGCGCGCGACCGGGCGGCCGAGGCGAAGGCCGGCGTGACGGTCGATTATTCGATCCCGGCGCAAGGGGCGCAGATGTGGTTCGACATGCTGGCAATCCCCGCCGATGCGCCGCATGTCGCCGAAGCGCACGAGTTCATCAACTACATGATGAAGCCGGAAGTCATCGCCAAGGCATCGAACTACGTCTTCTACGCCAACGGCAACAAGGCCTCGCAACAGTTCCTCGACAAGGAAGTGCTCGAGGACACGGCCATCTATCCCTCGGACGCCGTGATGCAGAAGCTCTTCACCACGACTCCGTTCGAGGCCAAGGAGCAGCGGGTACTGACAAGGCTCTGGACGAAGATCGTAACCGGTCAGTAGGAGCGGAAAAGAATTGCCCGGACCTCAATCCGGGCAATTTCTTCAGGGGGATTTCGGGAGCGGTTCAGCCGGCAACGGGGCGGCGCCGCCTCCATCGATTGCGGCACTTCGGGGTTATATGATGAAGTCTCTCGGTAGTATCCGGCGTTCCTTCGCACCATGGGCGGACCCCGCCTCCAAGCCATTCATTTCCGTCAAGAACGTTACCAAGAAGTTCGGCGAGTTCACCGCCGTCGACGACCTGTCGCTGAACATCTACACGCGCGAATTCTTTGCACTGCTCGGCGCATCCGGTTGCGGCAAGTCGACCCTGTTGCGCATGCTCGCCGGCTTCGAGCAGCCGACGTCCGGCGAGATCGTTCTCGACGGTCAGAACCTCGCCGGCATTCCGCCCTATCGGCGGCCGGTCAACATGATGTTCCAGTCCTACGCGCTGTTCCCGCACATGACGGTCGAGAACAACATCGCCTTCGGTTTGAAGCAGGACGGCATGCCGAAGGCCGATATCGCCGAGCGGGTGGGGCAGATGCTGAAGCTCGTCAAGCTCGAGAAATTCGCCCAGCGCAAGCCGCATCAGCTGTCCGGCGGCCAGCGGCAGCGCGTAGCGCTTGCCCGTTCGCTGGCCAAGCGGCCCAAGGTGCTGCTGCTCGACGAGCCCCTCGGCGCGCTCGACAAGAAGCTGCGCGAGGAAACCCAGTTCGAACTGATGGATCTGCAGCAGGAACTCGGCCTGACCTTCGTCATCGTCACCCATGACCAGGAAGAAGCGATGACCATGGCCGACCGCATCGCCGTCATGAGCCACGGCAAGGTCGTCCAGGTGGCGACGCCGGCCGAGATTTACGAGGCGCCGAATTCGCGCTTCGTCGCCGACTTCATCGGCGACGTGAACCTGTTCGACGGCACGGTGACCGCGGCTGAAGGCGGTTCCGTTCGGATCGAAACGACCGGCGGCATTCCGCTTCGCATCGCCTCGGCCGAAAAACCGGCAAATGGAGCAAAGGCCGCCTTCGCCGTTCGTCCGGAAAAGATCAGGATCAGCCGCCAGCCGCCCGCCCATGCTCCGGTCAATGCGGCCGAGGGCGAGATCTGGGACATCGGCTATCTCGGCGACATGACCGTGTTCCACGTCCGCCTTAGGGACGGCAAGGTCGTCAAGGCGTCGTCGCTGAACGCGGTGCGCGCGGTCGAGGACCCGCTCGGTTACGACCAGCAGGTCTGGATCTCGTTCGGCGAGGATGCCGGCGTCGTCCTGAAGGATTGAGGCCATGGCGAAACTTGCCTCAGCCCTCATGAGCCGCCTGGTGATCATCGTCCCCTATGCCTGGCTGCTGTTCTTCTTCCTCATTCCCTTCTTCATCGTCTTCCGCATCTCGCTGTCGCAGACCACGGTCGCCATGCCGCCCTATACGCCGGTCTTCGATCTGGCCGGCGGGCTGGCGGGCATGCTGGAGAAGGCCCGCGAATTCTCCGTCGACAACTATGTCTGGCTGACCGAGGACGCGCTCTATTTCAATGCCTATGTGTCGAGCGTCGTCATCGCCGCCATCTCGACCTTCCTGACGCTGCTGATCGGCTATCCGATCGCTTACGGCATGGCCCGGGCGCCGCGCGCGATCCGACCGATGCTGTTGATGCTGGTGATCCTGCCCTTCTGGACGAGCTTCCTGATCCGCGTCTATGCCTGGATTGCCATCCTGAAGCCCGAAGGGCTGCTGAACCAGTTCCTGATGGCGATCGGCGTCATCGACCAGCCGCTCATCATCCTCAACACCAATGCCGCGATCTATATCGGCATCGTCTATTCCTATCTTCCCTTCATGGTGCTGCCGATCTATTCGGCGCTGGAGAAGATGGATCACTCGCTGATCGAGGCGGCGCAGGACCTCGGCTGCACCCCGATCAGCGCCTTCTGGCGCGTCACCTTCCTGTTGTCGCTGCCGGGCGTGGTCGCCGGCTGCCTGCTCGTCTTCATTCCGGCCGTCGGCGAGTTCGTCATCCCCGACCTGCTCGGCGGGTCGGAAACGCTGATGATCGGCAAGACGCTCTGGAACGAGTTCAATGCCAATCGCGATTGGCCGGTCTCCTCGGCGGTGGCGATCATCCTGCTGATGATCCTCGTGATCCCGATCGTCTATTTCCAGAACGTCCAGGCCAAGGTCGATAGCGAGGGCAGATAGGACATGGAAAAGTGGTCCCGCTTCAATATCGCCTCCGTCGTGCTCGGCTTCGGCTTTCTCTACCTGCCGATCGTGCTTCTGGTGATCTTCTCCTTCAACGAGTCAAAACTGGTGACGGTGTGGGCCGGTTTTTCGACCAAATGGTACAGCCAGCTCTGGCACAATCAGGGGCTCCTCGATGCCGCCTGGGTGACCGTTCGCGTCGGGCTGCTGTCGGCGACGTGTGCGACGGTTCTGGGCACGTTGGCGGCGCTGGCGCTGGTGCGCTATTCGCGCTTCCGCGGACGCGTGCTTTTCTCCGGCATGGTCTATGCGCCGCTGGTCATGCCCGAGGTGATCACCGGCCTGTCGCTGCTGCTGCTATTCGTGGCGATCGGGCTTGATCGCGGCTTCTGGACGATCACGCTCGCCCACATCACCTTCACCATGTGCTTCGTCGCGGTCGTGGTGCAGTCACGCCTATTGAGCTTCGACCAATCGATCGAGGAGGCGGCGCTTGACCTCGGCGCGAGCCCGGTCAGGACCTTCTTCGCGATCACCCTGCCGGTGATCGCGCCGGCCGTATTTTCGGGCTGGGTCCTGGCCTTCACCCTGTCGCTCGACGATCTCGTCATCTCAAGCTTCACCACCGGACCGGGCGCCACGACGCTGCCAATGAAGATCTACAGCCAGGTGAGACTCGGCGTGACGCCGGAGATCAATGCGATCTGCACCATCCTGATCGGTATCGTCGCCTTTGGCGTGGTCGTCGCATCGATCGTCACCAAGCGGCGGGAGGTTCAGCGCGAAAAGGATGAGCGCGCTGCTATTGCGGCCATCGGCTGAGCCTCATTTTGGAGCGACGAGAACGGAAAGCGGCGAGATCACCGCATTCGGCCAGGAGCCGCCGACGAAGAAGCGAACCGGTTGGTTGCCGCTGGGCGCCTCGGCTTGAAGCGTTCCGGCAAGCGCCAAGCTGCCGTTGCGATAGGGGACAACGCCGGCGAGGGACAGGTTGCCCGACGTTCCGGTGAAATCGGCCCGGTCGAGCCTCGCCGTGCCGTCGGCAAAGCTGGCCTTTACGTTCGCCACCTGGAAGTCGAAGCTCGCCTCATTCGCTTGAGAGAGCGAAAAGAACTCGCCCTTGCGGACGAGATCGGCGAAGGCGTGGGCATCGAAGCCGGCGATGCTGCCATTCGCCAGCGACAGCGTGAGATTGCCCCATATGTCGCCAAGTCCCGTGGCCCAGACGGGATGATCGGTACCGATGTCGATGCTGAGAATGCCCCGGCCGGCCGGCGCAGGACCGTTGAGGCCGAAGCTGCCGAGCACTGCGTCGAAGTCGGCGTCCTTGAGGCGCGCCTGCAATCGGCCGCCATGGTCCAGCCCTTCATCAGAGAGCACGACGCGGCCGCTCAGGCTGCCGTTGGCGTAGTTGCTGTCGCCGATGTCGAGCGAGGCGCGCTTGCCATCGATCAACACTCCGGCGGCGACGTCGGTCAGGTGCAGGGGACCGGCGAGGACCTCCTGCGAGGAAAGGCGAACGTCCGTTTGCCAGGCAGCGACAAAGCTTTCCACCAGACGCCAAAGGCGGTCGTCCCGACCAAGCGGTGAAAGCGCGGCGACGGGAACGCCGTTGAGGTCGATGCGATCGAAGGCGAGCGTCCCTTCTATGCTCGGCGCCTTGCCGTCCGTAAGGGAGATATCGAGTACGCCCGTCGCGCTGGCGCCGCCCATGGTGAATGCCAGTTCGTCGAGCTTCAGCGTCTTCTCGCCGGTGGTCACTCTGGTGTCGATGCTGAGCCCTCCCGGCGGGAGCGTCGCTGTCGAGCCGCCGTGATACCACTCAGTGAGCGTTTGAAGGGAAGCTGCGGACATCTGCAGATGGCCGGACGCGAAGGGAACGGACGAAAGCTTGCCGACGCCCTCGAAGGAGAATGTCAGCGGCGCCGATGTGATCGAGGTCTTCAGCGGCGCGTTTTGTTTCGCCAAGAGCGAGAGCGGATCGTCGCAGACGAACGCCCAGGCGACCTCTTCGCCGCTCAGCCGTGCCGACAGTTGCGTGCTCAATCGTCCCGCAAAGGAGGGCCACTTGATCGTGCCGGAGATTCCCGGAATGTCGATGTCGCTGCCGTCAGCCATTCGGTCGAGCACGATCAGCCGGCCATTCTCGATCGCGATGTCGCCGAAGGGGCTTTCCTGAGCCAATGCGGCGGCTTCGGACGGGGCGAGCCAATGCGGCTTTTGCCAGTTGATCGTGCCGTCGGCCCGGCGCTCGATCGTGACGACGGGATCGACAAGGCTTATGTCCTCCAGCGTCGGATCGCCGAGAAGCGTCGAAAGCGGACTGAACGATGCGGTGATGCGGCCAATTTCGGCAAGCGGACGGGGTTCGGGCCCTCTGGTTTCGATCGTCGCCGACGGCAAGGTCAATAGCGGTTCGGGCCAGAGCCGGACGGTCGGTTCACCGTTGATCCTGCTCTTGCCGCCAGACCAGCTGTCGAGCGTCCGCTCCATCGCTGCGCGCACGCCGGTGGTCGAGACGAGCAGGGGCAGGGCGGCGTTGTAACCGAGGGCGAGAATGACCCCGCCTGCGGCAGACCAGACGAAATGGCGACGCTGCAGGCGCAGCCTCAAGACGCGCGATATTTTCCGGATGGGTCTGGACATTTCGGTCGGTCGGCATCGCCCTTGGTGAAACCGTCTGGATAGGCCTTGAAGAGGGCAAATGCAACTGACATGGAAATGTCGTCTTCAAGGAGGTGGCGCTGCCGTGCACGCTGTTTATTTTGCGTTGCAGCATGGTATAGAACAGGGCAGAGGGAGTGGAGGAACGCATGCAAACAGATCGACCTTTGTGGGTTCCGGATGCCGAGACGCTCGCGCGGAGCCCGATGGCGCAATTCATCACCTGGTGCGAAGCGCGCTTCGGCCGCAGGTTCTCCGACTACGATGCCTTTCACGGCTGGTCCGTGGCGGAGCGCGGCGATTTCTGGACTGCCGTTTGGGAGCATTGCGGCGTCGTCGGTGAGCGCGGCGGTCGAGCGCTGATCAACGGCGAGCGGATGCTCGAAGCCCGCTTCTTCCCCGACGCGAAACTCAACTTTGCCGAAAATCTGTTGCGTGGCAGCGGTGGCGATGACGCCTTGATCTTCCGTGGCGAAGACAAGGTCCGCTATCGGCTTTCATGGGACGAGTTGCGCAGTCTCGTCTCACGCCTGCAGCAGGCGCTGAAGGCGCAGGGGATCGGCGTCGGCGACCGTGTCGCGGCGATGATGCCGAACTTGCCGGAGACGATCGCGCTGATGCTCGCCACCGCCTCGCTCGGCGCCATCTGGTCCTCCTGTTCTCCGGATTTCGGCAAACAGGGCGTTCTCGACCGCTTCGGCCAGATCGGTCCAAAGCTCTTCGTCGCCTGCGATGGCTACTGGTACAACGGCAAGCGCCAAGACGTCGACGCGAAGGTGCGCGCCGTGGCGGAGACGCTTCGTGTGCCGACCCTCGTCGTCCCCTATGCCGGCGACAGCGCCGCACTTGCAGCGGCAATTGACGGCGGCGTGACGCTTGCCGATTTCATCGCCGCTTTCGAAGCCGAGCCGCTTGCCTTCGAGCGCCTGCCCTTCAGCCATCCGCTCTACATCCTGTTCTCCTCCGGCACGACGGGCGTGCCGAAATGCATCGTGCATTCCGCCGGCGGAACGCTTCTCCAGCACCTCAAGGAGCACCGCTTCCACTGCGGCCTGAAAGAGGGCGAGAGGCTCTTCTACTTCACCACCTGCGGCTGGATGATGTGGAACTGGCTGGCCTCCGGCCTGGCAGTCGGCGCAACCTTGTGCCTCTATGACGGCTCGCCCTTCTATCCAGATGGCAACGTCCTCTTCGACTTCGCGGCCGAGGAGCGCTTCGCCGTGTTCGGGACTTCGGCAAAATACATTGATGCGGTACGCAAAGGCGGGCTGACGCCGGCGACGACGCACCATCTCTCGGCGCTCAGGCTGATGACCTCGACCGGCTCGCCGCTTTCGCCGGAGGGCTTCTCTTTCGTCTATGAGGGGATCAAATCCGACGTCCAGCTCGCCTCGATTTCCGGCGGCACCGACATCGTCTCCTGCTTCGTGCTCGGCAACCCGCTGAAGCCGGTCTGGCGCGGCGAAATCCAGGGCCCGGGATTAGGCCTTGCCGTCGATGTTTGGAACGACGAGGGCAAGCCGGTGCGCGGCGAGAAGGGCGAACTGGTGTGCACCAGGGCGTTTCCGTCGATGCCGGTGATGTTCTGGAACGATCCCGAAGGTGCCAAGTATCGCGCCGCCTATTTCGAACGCTTTGACAATGTCTGGTGCCATGGCGACTTTGCCGAATGGACGCCACATGGCGGCATCGTTATCCACGGCCGCTCCGACGCGACGCTCAATCCGGGCGGCGTGCGCATCGGTACGGCGGAAATCTACAATCAGGTCGAGCAGATGCCGGAGGTCGCGGAAGCGCTCTGCATCGGCCAGGACTGGGAGGACGACGTTCGGGTGATCCTGTTCGTGCGCCTGGCGCCGGAGGTTGCGTTGACCGAGGAGCTGACGCAGGCGATCAAGGCGCGAATCCGCGTCGGCGCCTCGCCCCGGCACGTGCCGGCGAAGATCATCCCCGTCGCCGACATTCCCCGCACCAAATCCGGCAAGATCGTCGAGCTCGCCGTGCGCGACGTGGTGCATGGCCGGCCGGTCAAGAACAAGGAGGCGCTCGCCAATCCCGAGGCGCTCGATCTCTTTGCCGGACTGGAGGCGCTGAAGACCTGAGGGGGCGGCGCCGGTTAGCCTGGACGCGCCCGCGGAATTAACCAAGCAAGCCGACTTGCGGTTCGTTTCCTAAAGTTGTCGGGTCTGGCGGTAAGGTCTTGTTAAGGTTTGCCGGGGCATGGTCGAGCCAACTGGAGGCCGGTCCATCAAGGCGCCGGTGCCGCAGCAGCGATGCTGTCACAGACATGACGTCCCGAGTTCTCGAGCATTTGTTGGTTAGCATGACTTCAAAGGCGGCCGCGAGCCGCCTCTTTTTTGCGCCTGTCCTATGAGTGGCGTTCGAGCGACCGCGACACCAGAATGACCGGGATCATGCCGCAGATGACGATGATCATCGCGGCGACCGAAGCATCCTCTACCTTGGCGCGCGACGCGTCCTCGTAGACGAGGGTGGCGAGCGTGTTGAAATTGAACGGCCGCAGCATGATGGTCGCGGAAAGCTCCTTCATCGTTTCGATGAAGACGAGCAGCGCCGATGTCAGCACCGCCGGGCGCATCATCGGCAGAAGCACCGAGCGTAGGGTCTGGCCGCCCGTCCGGCCGAGCGCGCGGGCGGCCATGTCGAGATGCGGCGAGAGCTTGTGGAAGCCGGCTTCCAGCGTTCCCTCGGCCATGGTTAGAAACCGCACCGCGCAGGCATAGACGATCGCAAAGCCGGTGCCGCTGAGGACGAGACCGGTGGAAATGCCGAAAAGGCTGCGCATCCATGCATCCAGGCCATTGTCGAAGGCGGCGAGCGGAAAGAGCACGCCGATGGCGAGCACCGTTCCCGGCACGCCGTAGCCGAACGAGGCGAGCCGCCCGGCGGCTTCGGTGAGCGGCGAGCGGCCGGTGCGGGCCGCATAGGCCATGACGAAACCCAGGAAAACCGCGACGAGTGCCGTCAGGCCGGAGACCAGGACGCTGTGCAGCAATGCGTCGAGGAGGCGCGGCGCCAAAAATTGGTCGAGCCGCTTCAATGCGTAGTTGCCGAGCACTAGGAAGGGGACGGCAAAACCGGAAAGAACAGGCAGGAGACAGACGAGCGTTGCAGTCCATTTCTTCCAGCCCGACAGCTCGAGGCGCACCGCGTCGTGGACGGCCGCCGTCGTCTTCTGGCTGGCGAAGCGCTGGCTGCGGCGGGCGGCACGTTCGACCATCATCAACGCGACGATGAAAACAAGCATGATGCAGGCGATCTGCGCGGCACCCGCAAGGCTGCCGCGGTTGAGCCAGGTGTCGAAGATAGAAAAGGTCAGGGTCTGAACGCCGAGAAATTCGACCGCGCCGATGTCGTTCATCGTTTCCATGGCGACGAGCGTCAGGCCGATCACGACCGCCGGCCTGGCCATCGGGATCTGGATTTTCAGGAAGACCTTGAGCGGCCCGGCGCCGAGCGTGCGGGCCACGTCGGCGGCCGCACGGCCCTGCATCAGAAACATCGAGCGGCAGGCAAGATAGATATAGGGATAGAGGACCGAGCTGATCACCAGCACCGCGCCGCCGAGCGAACGCACATCCGGAAACCAATAGTCTCGGCTCGTCTGAAAACCGAAGAGCGCCCGGATGAGGCCCTGGACCGGTCCGGTGAAGGTCAAGAGCTCGCCGAAGGCATAGGCCGCGAGATAGGCCGGGATAGCAAGCGGCAGCACCAGCATGGCGGAGAGGAGCCGGCGCAGCGGAAATTCGCAGGTCGCCACCAGCCATGCCGTCACGATGCCGACGGCGGCGGTCACCGCGCCGGTCAGCCCGACGAGCATCAGCGTTCTGACGGTGGCGCGGGGAATGACGTTCTCGATGAGATGCGGCCAGTCCGCGCCGCCGCCGGTCACCGCAAGCCATGCGATGGCGGCGATCGGCATGAGCACGATCGCCGATGCGAGGCCGGACCAGCTTGCGAGCAGCCGATGCGTCAGTCCGGTGCCCGACCTGGCATGGCGTCGCTTGAGGCTTTTGGCGGTGAAGTGCAAACGATCCGTTCCGGGGCAAGGTGCTGCTGGCGGCAGCCAAACTGGCTGTCGCGGGTCAACATTTCCTTACAGCATCGGCCCTCAGTTCGCCAAGACGCGTTGCGACGGGAAGGACACTTCGACCAGCGTGCCCTCGTTGGGCGCGGAGCTGATGGCGAACTGGGCGCGGTTTGCCTCGGCCATCGCCTTCGTCAGCGGCAGGCCGAGGCCGGTGCCTTCGCCGCGCTTGCGCCCGCCGGTCGTCACCTGCCGGAACGGCTTCATCGCCTGGTCGAGCTCGTTGCGCGTCATGCCGATGCCCGTGTCGCGGATCCGGAGGATGACGCTGCCATTCGTCTCATAGGACGTCGACACGACGATCTGCCCGCCGGACGGCGTGAAGCGGATGGCGTTCGCCAGGATGTTGAGCGCGATCTGCTTGATCGAGCGGTCGTCGGCCACGACCTCCGGCACCGAGCCGGACAGCGAGGTGCGGATGATCACCCGCTGGCTGTTGGCCTGCGGCTGCACCAGCGAGACCGCTTCGGAGACCGCCTCGTTGAGGTCGACGGCGCTGAAATCGAGCTCCATCTCCCCGGCTTCGATCTTCGAGATGTCGAGCAGGTCGTTGACGATATCGAGCACGTGCCGGCCCGACCGACCGATGTCGCCGGCATATTCGATATAGCGTGGGTGGCCGACCGGTCCGAAATGCTCGCTCGCCATCATGTCGGAAAAGCCGATGATGGCGTTGAGCGGCGTGCGGATCTCGTGGCTGACCCGTGCGAGGAATTCGGTCTTGTGGGCGTTCGCGGTCTCGGCGGCACGCTTGGCGTTGCGCAGTTCCTCCTCGGTCCGCTTCCATTGGGTTATGTCGCGGATGACGGCGCAATAGCCGTTGGAGGAGGAGAGCCGCCCGATCGTCATGAACAGCGGAATGAAGCCGCCGCCCGCCTCCCGGCCGATCACTTCCCGGCCATCGTTGAGCACGCTTGCGACACCATGGCCGGAAAGGCCGTGCAGATAGTCGATTACCGCCTTCTGGCTCTCATGCGCGAAGAGAGCGGCAAACGGCTTTCCGCGCATCTCCTCTTCGTCATAGTTGAAGAGCGCGCTTGCCGAGCGGTTCATCGTCCGAATATCGCCCTCCTGGCCGAGGACCACGACGCCGTCGGTGGCCGTCTCGAGGATCGAGCGGAGTTCGTCGATTTCCATCCTGAGCCGCGCCTCGGCCCCAGGCGGGGCCTCTGCCACGGGTCTGGCCGTCTCGACGGCCCGGGTGACGGCGGGGCTTAGCGCCAGCATCAGCGCGCTTCTCCCCTCCCACTGGATCGAGTGGAGATGGGCGCTGACCGGAGCGAGCTGACCATTGGTGCGCACCAGGGTCATCGTCCCGTCCGGCTCGCGCTCTCCGGATTCGCTGCCATAGGCGAAGAGGGCTTCCAGGCCTCCCTCCTGCTCGAAGGCGCCGAGCGTCGGGTAGCCGGTCAGCCGCAGAAATTCTGGATTGGCGTGGAGCAGCGCGTCGCCGTGATGAATGAGGAGCGCGACCGGCAGGCGGTCAAGGATTTCGCTGCTCATGCCGACGCCGCCGCGCGGGGCAGGGGGTGCCTCGCCGCCGGTCGTCGGAGCCGTCTCCTCCAGCCGGGCGGCGGTCGCGTCATCCGCCGACGTGCTTTCGGTGGTGGTGTCTTCTGCCGAAGTCAGGTTGCTCGCCGAGCGCGCATCATCGCTGCGCACCGCACTCGGCGGCGGCGTCGGCTCAACGAAATGCGCGCCGAGCTGCCGCGCGATTTCACGGAAGGCCGCCTGCTCGCCGCGTGTCAGCGCCCCGGAGCCCGCCGGCCGATGCTCATCGAGATCGATGACCTTGTCGGAGGGTGCGCGCACCGGAGCATCGACGATGCGAAGGGCGGGCCGTTCGCCGGCAAACGGGTCTTCCGCCGCCGGCGTGTCTCCCGCCGCGCCCTCCTCAGGTTCGCCCGGCGGGGCATCGGCCGCATCGGACGCCTGCAACTCCGCTTCCGTCGGATCTCCAGCGGCGTCGGAAACGCCCTCGGCCGGAGCTTCGCCCGTCATTTCCTCTTGGCGGGGGGCAAGGGCGAGCGCCAAGCCGCTCGCCCTTTCGTCCTCGACCGCGTCAGCGAGCCGCACGATGCCGAAGCCGCGGAAACCGTCGAACTCGCGCGAACGGGAATAGGTCGGCAGGGCGGCGAGGTCGACCGGCACCTTGAGGCTCGTCCCCTCGACCGGCCACAGGATAGTCTTGCCGGACCAGGTGTCGCGGCGATGCAGAAGCGCGTTGATCTTGTGGTCGGGATCGAGATCGTAGCGGTCCGCAAGCTCGGCGAAGGTCAGGCCCACCACTCCGGCCGATCTCGGGCCGACGGCGGCTGCGAATTCCTCAGAGATCTCGCTAAAGCGCCCCTCCGCATCGATTTTCCAGACGAAGCGGACGGCGCGGCTGCCCGGCGTGAAGGTGAAGTCCGACTCCGCAGTCGTGCCGCTGGCGGCGTGCGACGTCGCCACTTGCGGCCCGGACTCGGGAGTCCCTGCGCTCGCTATCGGCTCTGAAGTCTCGTCGCCGGACTGAAGCGCCGGTTCGCTCTGTTCTTCCTCGACCGGCGTCGTATCGGCCGGCTGCTCTTCGGTTGCGCCGAGCTCGGTTATCGATACGGTCTCCGAAGCATCTTCCTGCACCGGAGATTCGGCAGGCTCGTCCGGCGCGGCCGGCGAAGCGGCGTCTTGGCCGGTCTCGACCTCTGCCGCAGCCACGGCGATTGCGTCTGGCCCGTCCGTGGCGGTGGTTTCTCCGCTATCCGGCGCCTCCAGCGTGGCCTCGACGGCGAAGAGAAGATGGAGGGCCGGGTGATCGGAAATCCTGCCGATTGCAGCAGGCAATTGCCCCTTCTCGGTCGCGACGAGGCGCTTGATCAGCCGGTCTTTCTCACGCGCCACCGCCGAGACGAGCGTCCGCCGGATGTCGTCCGACAGGCCCAGATGCTCGAATCCGGGCGATTGGGCGATGACGCTGCCGTCGTCGTCTAGCACGGCCATGTGCGTGTCGGGTCCGTCCAGCCCGGCGATCATCGCGGCGGCGCGGTCTTCCGGGGAAAGCGCCTTGCCGTTGTGCGGCGCGGTGAAGAGAACGGCGTCCTCGCCGGGCCGGATGCGGATCATCTCGACGGTCGCGTTGAGCGGCAGCCGGCGGAAGCCGGCCGCGATCCGGATCAACAACTGGCGCCGGTCGTCGACGGCGGCAAGCTGCGCCGCGGCGGCGCGCAACTGGCGCAGCGACAGGTCGTTCGGGTTGAGCGGACTATCGATGAAGTCGTAGACCGACGCGATGCCGAACAGCTTGGCGCCTTGGTCGTTTGCCCACAGGACGCGCGCCAGATCCTTCGAGAAGAGAACCGACGCATCGCCGCGGGCAAAATGCTCCCGCACCCGTGCATGCACGGCAATGTCGATGAATGGATACTGTCTCGCGGGCATGGGCAGGCCTATTGACGGGGCTCTTGCGTGTTAACACTCTATTAATACCTGCCGCATCTGCGAGGGTCCAGCGACGGTCCTGCTCTCCGCCCGCCTTTCGCCCCGCAAGGTTAATAGCGGCGGCTTTTGTGCAATGCACAATTTTGTTGCAATGCACAACGAGATCGATTATAAGAGCGGCATCACTCACCAAGGCGCCTCTTAAGAGGGCCACACGAAGGAGCGCATACCAATGGCTACCAAGAAGACCGAAGACGCATTTTCCCTTTCCTTTGACCCGACCAAGTTCGCCGACAGCTTCCGCGAGTTTGCCGAAAAGGGCGCCGCGCAGTCGAAGGACGCCTATGCCAAGATGAAGACCGCCGCCGAAGAGGCAACGAAGACCGTCGAAGCGACGCTCGAAAGCGCCCAGTCCGGCTCCGTCGAGCTCGGCCTAAAGGCGATCAACGCGCTGCGCACCAATGCCGAGAACTCGCTCTCGCACATGGAAGCGCTGCTTGGCGTGAAGTCGCTTTCCGAACTGGTCGAACTGCAGACCGCCTTCATCCGCAAGCAGGCCGAAGTCGCCGTCGAGCAGGCCAAGACGATGCAGGAAGCCACCCGCAAGGTCGCCGAGAACGTTGCCAAGCCCGGCAAGGAAGCCGCCGAAAAGGTCGTTTCCACCTTCAAGAAGGCCTGATCGGTCCCTACTGCATGTCTCCTTAAATCGACCTCGATTTAAGGACAAAGACATGCAGCAATTCAAAGTGCTACAGCGACCTTTTGCGCGTCTGGTGAGATGCGCGGCGCTGTACGCCCGTTCAAATTTTCTTAAAGGACCGGGTGCTTGCCATCCGGTCTTTTTGCTTGATAATCTGAAGTTAAGGCTTGCAAATCGGCTGAAGTGACCGTATGTGAGCCGCCAACGCGACGGCCCAAGCGATTTGGATCGCGCGCCCCGAGTGCGGTTGTAGCTCAGTTGGTTAGAGCGCAGGTTTGTGGCACCTGAGGTCGGTGGTTCGAGACCACCCAACCGTACCATTTCCCCTTCGAAATCAGCGACGCGAATTCCCAGCAAGCGGGCCGTTCATTCGGCACCTCGGCGGGACCTCAAGCGCTTGCAACAAGCCAGTCCGCGAAAAGCCGCGCCTTCGACGAAGCGCGCGGGTGGATCTTCAGGTAAAAGCCCACGGGTGAGGGGATGCTCTCCGGAACAAGTTTCACCAGCCGTCCTTCCTCGATCAGGCTTCCGACCAGCCCGTCCCAGCCCAGCACCGCCCCGACGTCGTCCTGCGCAGCCTGAAGCGCGATCATGTAGTTGTTGACATAGAAACTGCGGCCCTTGGGCTCCGGGTATCCAAGCGCGGCAAACCAGTCGTCCCAGCTTGTCCAGCCTGTTTCCTTGCTGCTCGAGTGAATCAACGGTGCCTTAACCAGATCCTCAAGCCTGGTAATGCCATGCTCGGCGGCGAAACGGGATGTTCCCATAGCCACGATGTGGTCCTGAAAGAGAGCGCGGTATTCAACTCCGGTCCCCTGCGGATTGCCGTAATGGATGCTCAGATCGCAGCGGCCGGTCATTCCCGGCACGTCGCTGACGAGTTGCGAGACGGTAACGGTGGGATGGATCTTCCAGAAGGCCGAGATCTTCGGTGTGAGCCACAGCGAACTGATAGCCGTGGTGGTCCCGACCGTGACGTCGACCGTTTCCGGGCGCTCGCGCATCTGGGTGACGGCTTCGGAAATCGTCTCGAACCCCCGCTGGATCGCGATGAACAGAAGCGCTCCTTTCTCCGTGAGTTCGACGCCGCGGTGGTGGCGGAGGAACAGGCTGCATCCGAGGTCCATCTCCAGCGCCTTGATCTGGTGGCTGACGGCAGCCGGCGTCACATTCATTTCCTGCGCGGCCTTCTTGAAACTCGCATTTCGCGCCGCCGCCTCGAAGCAGATAAGCGCGGTCATGGAGGAGAAGTCATAGGGGCTTGGCATCCGGACCTCTGATGAATCGTTCCTGTCGGTGTGCAGACGCTTGAGGTTAGCTCACCTAATTCAAGATGAAATTTTATGCCGTTGTCAAACGGGTTCATGGGCAAGAATAATTCAGCTCAGTTTGAAGCTACCGCACCTGGAATCAGCCCATGACAGCCAATTCGCCATCCGTCCATGAACTGCTTGCCCGCCGCGTCGCGGGCTTCAGCCTGGAGCAGCCCTTCTATACCTCGCGCGAGATCTATGAACTCGACCTCAAGCACATCTTCTACAAGGAGTGGCTTTATGCCGTTCCGGCCTGCCAACTCGCCAAGGCGGGCAGCTACGTCACATTGCGCGTCGGCGCCTATGAAGTGATCATCGTGCGTGGCCGTGACGGCGAGATCCGCGCCTTCCACAATTCCTGTCGTCATCGCGGGTCGCTGGTTTGCAAGGCGCGCGAAGGCCAGGTGGCGAAGCTCGTCTGTCCCTATCATCAGTGGACCTACGACCTTGACGGCAAACTGATCTGGGCAAACGACATGGGACCTGGGTTCGACGCGTCGCAATTCGGGCTGAAGCCGGTCAACCTGCGCAATCTCGAAGGCCTGATCTATATCTGCCTGTCCGACACGCCACCGGACTTCGAACCCTTCGCCAAACTGGCGCGCCCGTATCTGGAGGTCCACGAACTCAAGGATGCCAAGGTCGCCTTCACCTCGACCATCGTCGAGAAGGGCAACTGGAAGCTGGTTTGGGAGAACAACCGCGAGTGCTATCAC
Organism: Sinorhizobium sp. FG01; assembly: GCF_002531875.1. NCBI lineage: Bacteria > Pseudomonadati > Pseudomonadota > Alphaproteobacteria > Hyphomicrobiales > Rhizobiaceae > Sinorhizobium > Sinorhizobium sp. FG01. Next base: position 11,268 of record NZ_NWTB01000015.1, on the reverse strand, counting down.
TGCAGCAGCAACCATCCGGCGCTCTGCCGCTCTTTCCCGCTCGACCCGGAAGTTGCCGGCGTCCAGGCCGATGGCGGGGTGTCACCGAGGCTGCAGGTGCATTTCGACCGTTGCGCGGCCGCCGGCGCGCCGGCGCAATTCGTCCTTGCTGGTGACGGTCAATACCGTTTGGCACGCATGCCGCTCCAGGAAAAGGCATTGAGCTATACGATGGACGGCAAGGCCGCCGTCGCCAGAAACCTTGGCCGGGTTGCCCCGCCCGACGCCGGCACGCTCCTGATGTTCCATTATCCGTCGACATGGAATCACTTCCTGCCGGATCATTCGCTGACCTTCAGGGTCGTGCCGATCAGCCCGACGGAAACCGAGGTCACGACCACCTGGCTCGTGCACAAGGATGCCGTCGAAGGTGTCGACTACGACCTCAAGCGCCTGACGGAAGTCTGGATCGCCACCAATGACGAAGATCGCGAGATCGTCGAGACCAACCAGCAGGGGATCTTCTCTCCGGCCTATGTTCCCGGTCCCTATTCGCCGGGCCAGGAAAGCGGGGTGACGCAGTTCGTCGACTGGTATGCGGCCTGGCTCGAGCGCGCCGTTGCGCCGCTTCGGGTGGCGGCGGAGTGAGCGGATGAGCCAGTTCAAGACACTCAGCTTCTGGGGCGATGCCGAACCGCTCGAATGCGTCACCCGCACGCCGGAAGCGCCAAACGTGGTGACCTTCAGCTTTCAAAGTCCCTCCGGGGCGCTGTTCAACCATGATCCGGGGCAGTTCGTCACGCTGGAACTGCCCGCTCCCGGCGGGCCGCTCTACCGCACCTATACGATCTCTTCCTCACCATCGCGGCCGACGGCGCTGACGATCACCGTCAAGGCGCAGGATCGGTCCATCGGCACGCGTTGGATGCTCGACAAGCTGCACAAGGGCATGCGCATCAGGGCCATCGGCCCGGCGGGAAAATTCTCGATCGTGCATCACCCGGCCGAGAAATACCTCTTCATCTCCGCCGGTTCCGGCATCACGCCGATGGTGGCGATGACCACCTGGCTTTACGATTCCGGGCGCGAGCCGGATATCGTCTTCATCAACTGCGCGCGCCGTCCCTCCGAGATCATCCTGCGCGACAGGATGGAACTCATGGCCTCGCGCATCGTCGGCATCGACCTGAAATGGGTGGTCGAGGAACCCGATCCCTTCCGGCCCTGGACCGGCTATCGGGGAATGTTCAACCAGATCATGCTGGGCCTGATGGCCCAGGACTATCTCGACCGCGAGGTGTTCTGCTGCGGCCCCGAACCTTTCATGCGGGCCGTGCGCGAGGCGCTTGCCGGTCTCGGCTACGAGATGAGCCGCTACCATCAGGAGAGCTTCACGGCAGAGCCCGAGCACGCCGAAGATGTTCCCGAGGATGTGGTCCCCGATCAGCAGAACCAGGCCGAGATCGCCTTCTCCCTCTCCGGCATCAGCGCCCGGTGCAACGAGACGGACACGATCCTGGTGGCCGCAAAGGCGGCGGGACTGGTGATCCCCTCGGGCTGTTCGATGGGAATCTGCGGCACCTGCAAGGTGCGCAAGACGGAAGGCCGGGTCCACATGGTGCACAATGGCGGCATCACGGAGGAGGATATCGAGGAGGGCTATATCCTCGCCTGTTGCTCCAAACCCCTGGGCCACGTGACCGTGGAAGCGTAGCCAGGCGTCCGCCGGCGCCGAAAGAGAACAACAAGAAAGGGGCGGCTACCTGTCAGCGGTCTTCTTTGCAGGAAGATGCTTCAGGAGGGATTTGCAGGCGTTCATAATATGGGCATACAGCAGGTCCGCTGCTTTTTCCTCGTCCATGTCCCTGCAGGCATTGAGAATTTGCCGATGTTCCCGGTCAGCTGTCTGCTGGCCTTTCGACAGCGTCAGTTGAACTCTCAGGTATCGTTCCAGCCGATCGTTCACGGAGCGGATCGTGTTGACGAGGAACGGCCGCTGAGCGTCCTCGTAGAGACAGCTGTGGAACCGCCAATTTAGTTCCGACCATCGAGCGACGTCGGTCTCCTTAGCGAAGGCGTCGCAGTAGGCGAGGGCCTTTTCGAAGGTCTCTTCAGCCCGACCGCTAAACCGGGGGATCATGCGCCCGCGATTTTAACGATGTTTTCATACACACTTCGCGGCATTCGAAGGCCCTCTGACGGCGGCCGCGGATATTCGATGCCGCTGACCCCGGGCACGAACACGCCGTGGCACTGGAGCCGGGCTGCTTGTTGGCGCACTCGTCCGACACGATCAGCGCCGGCGGGCCCCGGCATCATTGCGACCACCGTCAAGCCCGCCGCTGGAGACGTCGTGCCCGACATGAAATCGGCCGTGTCCAGCGACCACGGCCCGCCGGAGAGCCCCGCCGATAGCATTTCGACCATCAATGCCACGTTCGCTCCCTTGCGCCCGCCGAAGGGAAGGAGCGCACCGGCGAGTGCTTTCGTGGCATCCTGGGTGTCCGCACCATTTTCGTCGACGGCCCAGCCCTCGGGGATGGAGCGGCCTTCGGCAGCGGCTGCGACGATGTTGACATAGGCCGTGGCGCTCGACGCCTGATCGATAATCAACGGCAACGAACCTTCTCCGAGCGGAAAGCCGAATGCCATGGGATTCGTGCTGTAGACGGCGGGTCCGCCCGGCTTTGCGACCACCATTGCATTGGCGTTCGTCGCCGCGATCCCGACAATTCCCTCCGCCGCGAGCCTTCGCACGAAGTAGCCCAGTTCACCGGCGGTGTAGCTGTTCGTCTGGGTGAAGACAGCCACCCCGAATTGGCGCACCGTCCCAACCAAAACCTCGAAGGCGCGATCGAAGCCGAGCTGTGCGATACCCCGGTCGGCATCGGAAACGAAACACGCCGGAAACGGGCGTTGCAGGGTCGGTGCCGGATCGCAGTTGATACGCCCCTCGCGGAAGCTGTTCAGATAATCCACCAGGTGGGGAAATCCAAGCACGGGAGGGCCGTAGAGTGCGGCCGACAAGGTTGCGTCGACGAGCGAGCGGGCGGTGGCTTCCGTGGCGCCTGCCGCCAGGCAAGCGCGTTTCGCCAGTTCCTCTGCTTCCGCCAAGCCGAGTGAAACCTCATCTGACATTCTCAATCTCCAGTTCTGTTTTCGTCCTTCGTAGAAGGCATATGGGGCCGGCCGCGGTGCCGCGCAGTCGCCGATCCGGCGCGTTGGAATTCCCGGTCAAACGGCCCCGGCATCAACCGGTCAGCCGGGGAATTCGTCGTCGAGCGCCGCGCGTGCGCCTTCTTCCGCATCGGATGTTCAGATCCGATGCGTGGAGGGTCGTGCGCCGTGATGATGGTCTCCCGGAGCCGGTCAGTTGCTCGTGACGGCGGCCGAAGCCAATGTCTTGAGGTCAACGCTCCCCAGAGGCATGCCAGCGGCGTTCACAATGGTCAGATCCTTGGCGTCACCATGGGCGAGGACCTTGATCGCGTCTTCGATCGAACTTCCTGCCAAGAGAGTCGCACCGTTGACCGGATGGCCCGGCGCAACCGGAGCCATGACGGCGTCCACATGGATGACGCGGCCGCGGTTCACCTCCTTGACGAAGCTCGCCACGTAGTCGTCGGCCGGCCTGAGGACGATGTCCTGGCTGGTGCCCTGCTGGATCACTTCGCCGTCGCGCAAGATGGCGATCTGGTCGCCCAGCCTCAGCGCCTCGTCGAGGTCGTGGGTGATGAACACGATGGTCTTCCTGATCTCCTTCTGCAGGTCGAGAAGCACCGTCTGCATGTCCATGCGGATCAGCGGATCGAGCGCCGAATAGGCCTCGTCCATCAACAGCACCGGCGCGTCGTTGGAAAGCGCCCGGGCGAGGCCGACGCGCTGCTGCATGCCGCCGGAGAGCTGGTTTGGGTACTTGCTCTCGAAGCCCTTCAGCCCGACCCGCTCGATCCAGCGCATGGCGATCTCGACCGCCTTAGCGCGTTCGACACCCTGGACCTCGAGCCCGTAGAGGGTGTTGTCGAGAACATTGCGATGCGGAAGAAGCGCGAACTTCTGAAACACCATCGCCGTCTGGTGCCGGCGAAACTCGCGCAGTTCCATCTCGTTCATCTTGACCACATCGACGCCGTTCACCAGCACTTCGCCGGCGGTCGGATCGATCAGACGGTTGATGTGGCGGATCAGGGTGGATTTCCCCGAACCGGACAGCCCCATGATGACCTGGATGCAGCCGGAGGGCATCTCGATGTTGATGTCCTTGAGGCCGAGCACATGGCCGAATTTCGCATTCAACTCGGTTTTCGAGAGACCGTTGCGCACGGCCTCGACATGCCTTGCGGCGTTCGGGCCGAAGATCTTGTAGAGGTTGCGGATCTTGATGCCGTCGAAGCGATGATCAGCCATGGACGACCTCCCTGTGCTTCTGCAGCCGCTTGCCATAGGCCTGGCTGACGCGGTCGAAGATGATGGCGATGCCGACGATGGCGAGGCCGTTGAAAATGCCGAGGGTGAAGTACTGGTTGGCGATCGCCTTCAGCACCGGCTGGCCGAGGCCCTGTACGCCGATCATCGAGGCGATGACGACCATGGCGAGCGCCATCATGATCGTCTGGTTGATGCCGGCCATGATGGTCGGCAGCGCCAGAGGCATCTGCACGTTCTTGAGCTTCTGCCAGCTCGACGAGCCGAAGGCGTCGGCCGCTTCCAGGACGTCCTTGTCGACCAGCCGGATGCCGAGATTGGTCAACCGGATCATCGGCGGAATGGCGTAGATGACGACGGCGATCAGGCCGGGAACCTTGCCGATGCCGAGCAGCATGACGACCGGGATCAGATAAACGAAACTCGGCATCGTCTGCATCACGTCGAGCACCGGGTTCACGACCCGCTGCATGCGGTCGGAACGGGACATCAGAATGCCCATCGGGATGCCGACGGCGATCGACAGAACGGTGCAGACGAAGATCATCGAGACCGTCCGCATCGTGTCGTCCCACATGTCGAAATAGCCGATGGCGAGCAGCGTAACGAGACAGCCGAGCACCACCTTCCAGCTCCGGCTCGCACCCCAGGCAATCACAAGGATGATTAGCATGATGATCGGCCAGGGCGTCTTGGTCATGAAGCGCTCGGCGGCGATCAGGAAATGCTGCAAGGGCGAGAAGAAGACCTCGATCCCATCACCATAGGCGCGCGTGAACGCCCGGAATCCCTCGTCGATGAGCTTTTTCAGCTCTCGGAGCGAGTCGTCGTTCATGCTCGGAAATTTAAAAAACCAGTCCATTCGGTTCCCCGGTTCAAAGAAGCCGCGCATGCTTTTTTATTTTTTCGGCTGTGGAATGGGGCGCGCCAAGGCGCGCCCACGCGTCAGTGGCTTAGAGCGCCGCCTTGATCTTCTCGGCGGCTTCGGGCGTCACCCACTTCGTCCAGACGTCCTCGTTTTCTTCGAGGAAGTGCTTGGCACCTTCTTCGCCGCTCGCCTGATTGTCCGTCATCCAGGCCATCAGCTTGCTGACGGTGTCGTTGCTCCAGGAGCGTTTGTTCAGGTATTCCATGATCTCGGGGCCGGCCCTCTCGGAGAAGGGCTTGGCCACCAGCGTGACGATGGTGTCGACCGGCCAGGCGCTCGGCTTCGGGTCAGGGCAATCGGCCACGGTGATGCACCGCTTCCACTCGGCTGCGTCTTCCGCAACGCCCGGCTCCAGCTTGACCATCGGATATTTGCCAAGCAGCGCTGTCGGCGCCCAATAGTAACCAACCCAGGCTTGCTTGGACTCGTATGCCTTCGCGATGGAGCCGTCCAAACCGGCGGCGGAGCCGGTGTCGACGAGCTTGAAGCCGGCCTTCTCGGCCTCGAACGCCCTATAGAGCTGCGAGGTGACGACCGTGCCGCCCCAGCCCTGAGGGCCATTGAAGATCGCGCCCTTGCTCGGGTCTTCCGGATCGGGGAAGAGTTCCGGGTGCTTCAACATGTCGGGAATTGTTTTGATGTCCGGATGGGCATCCGCCAGATACTTCGGAATCCACCAGCCCTGTACGCCGCCGTCGGGCAGCGGCGAACCGACCTGCACGATCCGGCCCTCTTCCGTTCCCTTCTTCACGACATCGGGCAACAGGTCGATCCACGCCTCCGGCGCGATATCGGGCTCGCCCTTTTCCGCCATCGAAGTGATCGTCGGGACGGTGTCGCCGATGGTGATTTCAGCGTCGCATCCATAACCCTCGTTCAGGATGAACCTGTCGAGATTGGAGAGCACTTCCGCGCTCTGCCAGTTCATGCTCGCGATGGTCAGAGATCCGCATTCCGCGGCGCTCGCGACGGACGCGCCTCCCAGGACGCCAAGCGCAAGGCAGGTTGATGCAAGGAGCTTTTTCACTGTCGTTCCCTTTGTTTGGCGGCGTTTGTTAACGGAGCTGGCCTGCCGCGGTCGCCAGATCCGATCGGCTCAGGAGTGCTCTCCCATAGTCACCGATTTCTGAAAAGCGGCATCGAGCCCGTTTCGGACGGCAGCGTCGAAGCCGGCGGCGCGCATCGCCTCGATTGCAGCAGCAGTCGTCCCGCGGTAGCCGACAAAGGCTTCCATCGTATCGGCGGGACATTCGCCGCTCTTCTCGAAGAGTCGCCCGGATCCGACCAGAACGGCGGTAACGGCCCGTCGCGCAACATCCGGTTTGATGCCGCGTGCCACGGCATCGCGCATCATGGCGTCGGCCAGAAGAGCCGGGAAGGCTGGCCCGGACCCGGAAAGGCCGGTCAGGTAGTCGATGCCGTTTTCGCTCGCGACCTCGTCCTGCGTGCCGCAAGCATCGAAGATTGCGCACACGATGGCGCGATCTCGATCGTTCACGCCTCCGGAGCCGATCCACGGGGTATAGGACTTGCCGACCTCAGCCGCCGCGTTGGGCAAGCTGCGGACGACCCGGTCCGTATTGTGGTGTTCGGCCAATTGGCTCAAGCGAATACCGGCCATGACGGAGATCACGAGCTTGCCATAGGCATCGACCTTGAGCGGCGGCCAGTCAGCGGGTCGGACCGAAACAATGATAACGTCCGAGCGATCGGCCAGCCGCTGATTGTCGGTGGTCCAGAAGGAACCGGCAAAGCGGTGCGGTTGCTCGCGCCGATAGGAAAGGGAAAGATCGCGCGGCTGCACCAGACCAGCATCGAGGATCGAAGTGGCAATGGCGCCGCCGAGCCAACCGCCGCCTCCGATGATGCCAATTCTTAGTGAGCCACTCATGTCTCCATTAACCTCTTAGTCGGGCTTGTAGCCGTGCCGGGAATAGAAGCGGTCGAGCTCCCGTTGTTCCGGCACCTGACCCGTGTAGATCGCGATATATTCGGGGATGCGCTTCATACGGAGTGCGACATCTTCCTGGGTCTGCATCGAGATGTAACCGATCTGAACCAGGTAGGTCGTGCGGGCGCGGACGTCGGCGGTTATCTCCGAATGACCGAAACGCATAAACATCCGTTTGAGGGCTTCCAGCCGGACCTGGTCGGCCTTCTGGACCTCGGCCAGGATGTCGTCCGACTGGAGTGCCCAGCTGCGCACGGCAAACTCGAACTTGGAGTCGAACAGCTCCTTGTTCAGCCAGCAATCGAAGACGTTGAGCATCGCTTCGGCGAGAGATTCCGCATAAGCCTCCGACTGTTTGACGATATTGCCGGTGTTCTTGTCCCGCCACCGACCGATGAGTGCAGCGAGCAGTTCTTCCCGATCCTTGAAGAACCAGTAGAAGCTTGTTCTCGAGAGATTGAGCCTCTTTGCCAGCGGCAGGATCTTTACCGAATCCACGCCTGCTTCCAGCAGGGATTCGTAGGCCGCTTCCAGCCAACCCTCCTGCGATCCGCGCCAGCCGCTGTCGTTTGAGACCTGCTCCATGGTTATCTCCTAGCAAATTGTGAGAGGATGTACAAGAAAAATGTACATGCGTGTCAACGTTAATGACTTTATTGTTTTCTATATTGACACCAATGTACATTCCCGCGTAGCGTTCGGGGTGAATTTTCTAGACCGGAGCCCGGCAGATGTCGAACGACCCCCTCCTTCAGCCCTATCAGCTCAAGCACCTGACGCTGCGCAACCGCATCATCGTGACCGCGCACGAGCCGGCCTATCCGGAAGACGGCATGCCGAAGGAGCGCTATCGCGCCTACACCGTGGAACGGGCAAAGGGGGGCGTGGCGATGACGATGACCGCCGGATCAGCGGCCGTCTCGAAAGACAGCCCGCCGGTGTTCAACAATCTGCTCGCCTACAAGGACGAGATTGTCCCTTGGATAAAGGAGATGACCGACGCCGTGCACGAGGAGGGTGCGGCGATCATGATCCAGCTCACCCATCTCGGCCGACGCACGCGTTGGGACAAGGGTGAGTGGCTGCCCGTCGTGGCGCCGTCCCATCACCGCGAGGCGTCGCACCGTGCCTTTCCGAAGAAGATCGAAGACTGGGACATCGAAAGGATCATCAAGGATTTCGCCGATGCGGCCGAGCGGATGAAGGCGGGCGGCATGGACGGGGTCGAGCTCGAAGCCTACGGGCACCTCATCGACCAGTTCGCCTCGCCGTTGACGAACGAACTCGACGGCCCTTACGGCGGCTCGCTCGACAACCGCATGCGCTTCTGTTTCGACGTCCTGAGGGCGATCCGAACGCGCGTCGGAGAGGATTTCATCCTTGGCGTGCGCTACACGGCAGACGAATGTCTTCCCGGCGGAACGGGAAGGGAGGATGGCCTGGAAATATCGAAGCGCCTCAAGGAAAGCGGGCTTATCGATTACCTGAACGTCATCCGCGGCCATATCGATACCGACGCCGGCCTCACCGACGTGATCCCGATCCAGGGCATGGCCAATTCGCCGCATCTTGATTTCGCCGGCGAGATTCGCGCCGCGACCAACTTCCCGACCTTCCATGCCGCCAAAATCCCGGACGTCGCGACCGCCCGCCATGCGATCGCCTCCGGCAAGGTCGACCTGGTCGGGATGACCCGCGCTCACATGACCGATCCGCATATCGTCCGGAAGATCATCGGGAAACGCGAGGAAGACATTCGCCCCTGCGTCGGGGCGAACTACTGTCTCGACCGCATCTATCAGGGCGGCGCCGCCTATTGCATCCACAACGCCGCGACCGGACGCGAGCTGACGATGCCGCACACGATCGCCAAGGCGGACCGTCGCAAGAAGGTTGTGATCGTCGGCGCCGGGCCGGCCGGTCTGGAGGCGGCCCGCGTGGCAGGCGAGCGCGGCCATGAGGTCGTCGTCTTCGAGGCGGCCAACGATCCGGGCGGCCAGATCCGGCTGACGGCGCAGAGCGAACGCCGACGGGAAATGATAAGCATTATCGACTGGCGCATGAGCCAGTGCGAGAAGCACGGCGTGACCTTCCACTTCAACACCTGGGCGGAAGCGGACACGGTTCAGGCGGAAAACCCGGACGTCGTCATCATTGCGACCGGCGGCATGCCCCACACGGACATTCTGTCGAAGGGCAACGAGCTGGTCGTTTCCGCCTGGGACATCATCTCGGGCGACGTCAAGCCCGGCACCAACGCTCTGATCTTCGACGACGCCGGCGACCATGCCGGCCTGCAGGCCGCCGAGTTCATTGCCAAGGCAGGGGGCAAGGTCGAGATCATGACTCCCGATCGCTCCTTTGCGCCGGAAGTCATGGCGATGAACCTCGTCCCCTACATGCGCTCTCTGCAGAAGCTCGACGTGACCTTCACCGTCACCTACCGGCTGGAAGCGGTCGAGAAGAGCGGCAATGAACTCGTCGCCCATGTCGGCAGCGACTATGGCGGCGTCAATAAACAACGGACCTTCGATCAGGTCGTCATCAACCACGGCACCATTCCGCTCGACGAGCTCTATTTCGAGCTGAAGCCCGCCTCGAGCAATCTCGGTGAGATTTCCCACGACCAGCTGATCGCCGGCAGGCCGCAAACCGTTTGGCGCAACGCCGACGGCAAGTTCCAGCTCTTCCGAATCGGCGACGCGGTCTCGGCGCGCAACACCCACGCGGCGATCTATGACGCGCTTCGCCTTCTCAAGGACATCTGACGCCGGGGCTGGGTCGCCGGGAGCGGCCTGCCGGCCGCACGAGGGATACGCAATGACAGCTCGAAGCGAAGCCCTTCAGTCTTTCGTCGACGCCGCCTCCGCGGCTTTCGACCAGTTCGCGCAGGCGACGGAATCGCGCGGGTCGATCGCGCAGATATTCTCCGCGCTTGAAGTGCCGGGCGTGCAAAGACCCGGCCCCGGAAGCCGGCTGCCGGTCTGCGTCCATCTGGACACGGCGCTTGCCGTCGAGACACAACACGACGCGCTCCGCCGCTTGGTCGATCGGTTCAAGACGATCGAACCGCTGCTCGAATGGCGGCGCCGGACAAATTATGACGGCTCGGAGAGCGAGAATTTCTTCGAGGGCCACGCCAATGCGATGATCATCGGCCCCGGCGGTCTCGAGGAGCGGCGGGACCTATGGTTCGGCGTCACTCTCATGGCGCCCGACGTCCGCTATCCCGACCACGATCACCCGCCGGAAGAGGTCTATCTCGTCCTGTCGGAGGGAGAATTCCGACAGGGGCAGGGCGCCTGGTTCTCGCCTGGCGTCGGCGGCTCCTTCTACAACCAGCCGGGAACCAGGCACGCCATGCGCTCGGTCGGCACACCGCTCTTTGCCTTCTGGGTGCTGCTGGCGAACGGGCCGGCTTAGCGTGTCCTCAGCTAGAACATCTCAAGGAACTAGGAAAACCAGCATGAAGATCTTGGTCACAGTTAAGCGGGTCGTCGACTTCAACGTCAAGATCCGGGTGAAGGCGGACGGTTCGGGCGTCGAGCTTGCCAACGTCAAGATGTCGATGAACCCGTTCGACGAGATCTCGGTCGAAGAGGCGCTGCGGCTCAAGGAAGCCGGCAAGGCGTCGGAAGTGGTGGTCGTATCGATCGGCCCGGCCAAGGCCGAAGAGACGCTGAGGACCGCGCTCGCCATGGGCGCCGACCGGGCGATCCTCGTCGAAACCGAGGACCAGGTCGAGCCGCTCGCCGTCGCCAAGATCGTCAAGGGTGTCGCCGAAGCCGAACAGCCGGGGCTGATCATCGTCGGCAAGCAGGCGATCGACGACGATTCCAACCAGACCGGCCAGATGCTGTCGGCGCTCTTGGGCTGGGCTCAGGGCACCTTCGCCTCCAAGGTCGAGATCGGCGACGGCAAGGTCAACGTCACCCGCGAGGTCGACGGCGGCCTGCAGACGGTCGAACTGAAGCTGCCGGCGGTG
>NZ_NWTB01000014.1:0-144096 GCF_002531875.1 Sinorhizobium sp. FG01 | reverse complement strand
GCCCGTGATTGGATCATGCCTGGTCATGCTGCTACTCCTTCCGGGCGGGCTTCGCGCATCAGGTTCGTCATGCGATTGAGCGCAGGGAGATACGCGAAGGTTTCGTTATTGTTGCTAAGGAACAGACCGTGTTTGATGTTTGACGACTGCAGGCACTGATAAAACGGCCGCGGCTTCTTCTGGAGAAGCGCGTCCCACTGTTCACCCGTGCCCCGGATGACGATCTTGCACTTCTCGTCGTCGTAGGCGGCTTCTTCGACCTTCACCATCTTGCCGTCTTCGAAGTGGAGTGCGACGCTGCGGCTAGGAAAATCGCATTTGATAATGCCGTTGAGATAACGGGTTTCGCGCTTGAACTCGAAGTCCTCCAGCGCCAGTTTTTTGAACTTCTCGAGATCGATGGCCAAGTTCGGCTCCTCCCTGGTTAAAACGGCGCGGCCGATCCACGCCTTTCAAAATTTTCCGCCACGCCCAGCGGCGGCGGCTTCAGATGCCCATTTCGTTGAAGACCTCCTGGGCGTTTCGGAAGCTGTCGATGCCCGCCGGTACGCCGGCGTAGATCGCGACCTGCAGGAAAATCTCCTGGATTTCCTCCTTGGTGAGGCCGTTGTTGATCGCGCCGCGCACGTGCCCCTTGAGCTCATGCGGACGATTGAGAACGGAGATCATGCCAAGGTTCAGAATGGACCGCGCGCGCCTGTCGAGGCCTGGTCGATTCCAGATCTCGTTCCAGCAATACTCAGTGACGAGCTGCTGCATAGGCCAGGTGAAGTCGGTCGCCTTACCGAGTGCTGCGTCGACATAGGCATCGCCCATGACTTCACGACGCGTCGCCAGCCCTTGAGCGAACTGTTTCGAAGGGACAGGCCGCTCCTTGCCGTGTGTTTTCACTTTCGTTTCTTTCGTGGCGGTCATTCGACAACGCTCCTAGCTTTACTGTCTATGACAAGATCAACTGATTGTCCGACAATCTGTCTGTTTCGCCCGAATTCGCGAGTTTCCGGGGCTAATTGTGATCTTCGACGTATCGGATGATGCGGGTGTGGTCCTCGGATGGGCCTAGCGCCTTCTGTGCAGCATCCCAGGCGTCTGCCGTGCTGGCGAGAGCATCGAGGCGAAGACCAAGCGTCTTGGCGAGATCGGCGGCGATGCGGATATCCTTGGCCATCAGGCCAATGGCAAATCCCGACCCGAACGTCTCAGAGAGGATGAACTGCTTCATCTTCACTTCGGTGGCGTTGTTCTTTCCAGACGACGAGTTGAGAATATCGACGATCGTCGCCGGCTCCAGGCCGAAGGCACGTCCAAGAAGGACACCCTCGATCGCCGCCAGCACACCTGCACCGGATACGAAGTTGTTAATCGCTTTCATCGCGTGACCCGAGCCAACTGGCCCCGTCCGGAACACCTGTTGTCCCACTGCCTTCAGCAGCGGCTCGGCCTCCTCGATATCAGCATCCTCCCCACCGGCCATGATTGTCAAGGTGCCGGAAACGGCGCGCTTGACGCCTCCGGAGACCGGGGCGTCAACCAGCCGAAGGCCACGAGAAGCAAGTTCGAGACCGAGTTCCCTTGTGTCGTTTGGAGCAGACGAACTCATGTCTATGACGACGGCATTCTGCTTCAGGCCGCCACAGGCGTTTTCGGCCAGCAGCGCCTCGCGCACGATCTTGCCGTTCGGAAGCATGGTGATCACGAAACTGGCCCCGACCATGGCGTCAGAAATCGTTTCGGCGGCTCGCCCGCCCGCATCAGCGAGCTTTATCTTGGCGTCTTCCGAGAGGTCGAAACCGACGACATCGAAGCCCGCCGAAATGAGATGTTGAGCCATAGGTTGGCCCATCGCGCCCAGCCCTATAAAGGCCACGCGCGTTGCGTTGAGTGTCGATGGCATTTTTTCCTCCGGACGCGTGCGAGCAATGAAACCCGCCTTCCTTCAGAGAGGATTAAAAAGATTATCAGACAATCTGTCAATCGAAATTTTAAGTTTCTGGCGCTGCGTTCTTCCGGAGGTATTCAAGTGCGACCTTGGCAGCCTGGTCGATATGGAATTTGCAGGCCGCCGCCGCCAACGGCCCGTTGCGATTCTGGATTGCGTTCGCAATATCCCTAATTTCGGCAATGCTATGCGCAAGCCGTCCCGGTTGCGTCATGGTTGTCATTCGAAGGAGATTTATCCGATTATGCAGAGCTGTCAGCATTTGCCTTACGAACACGTTTTTGCTGCCGTCCATCAAACAGTTGTAAAACGCGTTTTTCGCATCTATGAGGCGCGCACCGACGCCACTTTCGGCAGCGGCTTCGAATTCGACCACTGCGGCTTGAAGTTTCGCTATGTCCGCGGCAGTGCCATGCTCAGCGAACTGCTGACCCGCGAATCCTTCAAGAAGAGCCCGAACAGTATAGAGTTGCTGCGCTTCCTCGTAAGTGATCGTACTGACGACCGGCCCCTTATGGGGATAGCTTGTGATGATGCCTTCAGCTTCGAGCTGTCGCATTGCCTCGCGAACCGAGGTCCTGCCGACGCCCAGCATTTCGCAAAGTTCTCGCTCTACCAGTCGCTGGCCGGGCTTAAATCGCCCACTGGCTATCGCCTGACGCAGAGTCTCCTCAACTTTTACGCGCAAAGTCGCACTTTGTCTGGATATCTGTAGGTCCGTCTGCATCGCCCGCCAACACCTGTAATCGGCTCACGCCGCGCTAAATCATTCTCTACATATGGAGGCATTCGCTCTTAATATCAATCCAGATTGTCTGAGAGCTGCCAGTCTCAGTTGATCTCTTCGCGACAGCTTTGCCTGCTCGTCGTGTCTGACAGCCATAGACTTGCGGGCTCTTAACTCGCGGATAGCGCCGCCGGGAGCGCGATCTGACACGGTCCTACAGCTATGGCCTTGAAGTCGTCAGCGCAGAGACTGGTGAGAAGGACAGTAGACGGCGCATATCGTGCTCGGTGGCCGCTCGCCTCGCAATCGCAAAAACTTCAAAAAATCTCGAGGCATGGCTAAGAGAAGGTTGGGCATCACGCATATTGCTGTCTCGGCGTTTCAAAGAACGCCGGACGATCTTGCTGCCCGTCAGAGGTTCGATCAGCCTCGCGCCCGCATTTCAGCCGAGGCAGTGTCTTCAAGCCATACGTTTTCGAGCCATTGCTTGAACGCGTTGACCTTTTCTGATCTGAGCCGCGAGCGGACATATGTGAGCGTGTGGCAACGAAGGTTGGGGCCTGTCATCCCGAACGGAAGGACGAGGTTACCTCTTTCCACATCCCGTTCAAGAAGCCGGTAGCTCTCCAGGCACACGCCGCGTCCTTCGACAGCGGTCGCAATCGCCATAAACGCATCGCGAAATCGAGCGCCGCGATTGACGTCAATCGCCAAGCCGTGGTCCTTCGCCCATTGTTGCCAGCTGTAAAGCGTCTGCTCCGACTTGATTAAGGTGTGGCCCACCAGATCCGATGGCTTGCGTATGGGCCGCTCGCCATTCGCCACCTCGGGAGAGCAGGCTACGACGATTGTCTCAAGGGGGAACTCCTCCGCCGCGATAGAGCCCAGTCGAGGAGCGCTGCCGTAGCAGATATCGACATCGACCGAGCCATCGGACAATTTTGCAGGATCCGATGTAGACAGAAGCCTGATTTCGATCGAGGGATACAATTCTTCGAACCGAGGCAATCTTGGCATAAGCCATAGCGAAGCCAGACTTGAAGCACAGCCGACGCTCAGGACGTCGACGCTGTTGCGCCGGCACACCTCATCGGTCGCCTGCTCAATCATCGAAAGCGCTTCTGAAAGATCACGGTGTGTTGATTGCCACTGAGAACTGACCCGGCGTTTCCACCGAGAATTGGCTCTGACTCACATTTGCTGCTGTCGTGAAGGAGGTTTTGCTGATTCACCGGAGGATCAGCAATGGGCCATCGATTGCCGCATGCGAGTCTCGCGTCGTTCGGCTTTGCAGTAGAAGCAGTGAAGATCATTGGGGAATGTGTTCAAGTTCGGCTTCGATCGCGCAGCCTATCAGCAGCTTGTCCAGACTGCGGGCGATCCAGCCGACGAATTCAAAGCCGATATGAGCGGCGACCTGCTGACTTACCTCTCAGCGGCCGGCGGGTAGAGTTGACAGTCGTGACGCGTCGGTTCTGGTGCGATGCCGTGCTGTGTGGCCGGCGTATCTTCTGCGAACGGTTTGGTGACAACGTGCTAGCTCGCTATGGTCGACGCACCCAGCGACTGGAGACGATTGTTCACCATCTCGGATTGGCGCTCGGCGGTAGGCCTGCCGCAGCATTTGCCAATCGTCTAATGGTGCCGGTGAGCAACGACACGCTGTTGCGGGTGGTTCGCCGCCGTATCGGTGATCAGAACGAAGACCTCAAGGTTATAGGCATTGACGATTTTGCCTTCAGGCGCGGGCAAACATACGGAACGATTGTTTGTGACCTTGAGCGGCGTCGACCCGTTATCCTATTGCCGGATCGTGCGCTGGATACGTCTCGAATTTGGCTTGCTGAGCATCCTTCAATATCGATTGTCGCCCGTGATCGGGGCGGTGGCTATGGTGAGGCCATAGCGAAGGCGTTGCCCGATGCTGCGCAGGTCGCCGATCGGTGGCATCTGATGGAGAATTCCAGCCGGGCCTTCCTCGACGCTGTCGGCAAGTCGATGCGGCAGATCAGACAGGCTGTCGGTAGCAATGTCGTTGATCCCAAGCTTCTGACATACGCTGAGAAGCTGCAATATGAGGGATATCTACGCCGGCAGGAAACAAACGAGGCGGTCCGCGAACTGTCGAAAAAAGGAACATCCATTCGACAGATCGTGCGGCAAACCGGCCATAGCCGGAAGCTCGTTCGCGACGTTTTAAGGGGCCAGCGTCTCGACGTATTCCGGACGCGGCCCAGTTCTCTGGATAGCTGGCTGCCCTGGCTCAACAGCCGCTGGGAGGAAGGGGCACGGAACGCTTCGGCACTCTGGCGTGAGATGAAGACGAAGGGTTTTGCGGGGCAGAGTGGCGTCGTCTCGCAATGGGCGCAACGCCGACGTCTTGCAGAAAAGGCCAATCAGAGCGGGCTCGCTAGGACGCCATCGGCACGGGTCATCGCACGGCTCATGACCACCGCACGCGATGACCTTGCAAAGTCCGAAGCGATCCTGGTGGCGGCGATCGAAGTGAACGTCCCGGAGCTTGTGGTCGCCCGCACGGCCATCGGTGACTTCCAGTCCATGATCCGCTCGAAGACAGCGCGAAAGCTCGACGAGTGGTTGGAAGCCGCTAGGAACAGCCTGGTCGGATCGTTTGCCGGCGGCGTCGAAAAGGACCTCGACGCCGTAAGAAATGCAATCATCTCAAAGTGGTCGAATGGGCAAACGGAAGGTCAGATCACACGCTTAAAGCTCATCAAGCGCCAGATGTACGGAAGAGCAAAGCTCGATCTATTGCAGGCACGACTGATCGGCGCAACGTAGGAGCGGCACGTCAGCAAATGTGCGTCAGAGCCAATTCTCAATGGAAATATCAGGCCACGCCGGGTCAGTTCTCAGTGGCAATCAACAGTCCATTAATTTCAACGAACTCTATTCTGCACTTCAGACGAAGGTCGTCGATGGACAGGAAAATTCGCTGGCGAACATCAAGACCGCAAATATTGTCGAGGTCCAAAAATACTGCGCATTAACCCGGCACATGTGGGACGCGTTTTTCTGCGTTGCCAACAAGCGCAACTGGGCAAGCCTGCCGGCGGATGTGCAGGAGGTCGTGAGCCGCAACATCAACCTAGCCGCGCTTGATGAGCGCCAAGATATGGCCAAGTTGTCGGAGTCCCTCAAAGACGTCCTGGCCAAACAGGGCCTTGTATTCAATCAGCCCGACACTGAGGCGTTCAGGCAGAAACTTCGCGACGGCGGCTTCTACACCGGCTGGCGCGAAAAATATGGCGAGGAATTGTGGGCAATTCTCGAGAAGACGGTAGGGAAACTCACGTAGGCCCCTAGAAGGTATATGTTCTCCCAGAGGCCGGCTGTCCGGCCGACTTCCGGGTCTCGTGAGAACATCACGAGACCCGGCTTTTTTCGTGACTTTGTGGCAATCGCGTGCAGCGGGTGGCGCCGGCGGATCATACTCGGGCGCCTTGAAGGGATATGAACCGACGACCGCCAATCAGGCTAGCTAAATTCCTGATTACATTGGCTTAAAAATCACAATGATATGCCATTCGGAAGCTTCCGTTTGGCATTGATGTGGCCGTTGGCTGCGGAGGCGTGCAACCAACGATTCCTGCGTTTGGTAGAACGGCGTTTGCCCAAGCTCGCAGCATAAACGGCCAGCGTGAGACCGCCCATCAACTCCGCGATCAGGCGCCAATACTCTTGGTGGTAGTGGGATCGACAACAGATGATCGTTCCGACTTCAGCGCATACAGGGCTCTCATCTTTATCGGCTTGCTCATAGCGCTATGTCCGCATCTGGGTCGCCAGCAGCGAGCGCATTCAGGTAAGCCAAGCACAGTTCGCAAGATCGATAATGGCCGTGATAAGCCTCCTTTTCAGCGCGCTCGAGCGTTGGAAAAGTGGAATAGATGTAGCGAACATCGTCACGGTCCTTAATGCCATAAAGGTGGAAGAAGACGGCATCTAACTTTGCCCGTAGCTTGAGCCGTCGCTCCTCGCTCCATGCGAACGGCGGCCGGATTTCGCCGGACTCCTTCACATACCCTATGTCACGAGCAAATGGTGCCATATCGTGGGCCGTGTAGGTCAATTCTAAGACAGCGTCCCGCACAATCTGCCCTGCTGTCTTATCGCCAAACATTACCTCGTTATAACTTTGGGAGGGAACGACAGGAAGTTGTTCAAGAATGTACTTGTTAAGGTTCCTACTTTGAATTTTCTGCCGAGCTGTAAAGTCGCATACTATCGAGCAAAGGTTGCCCAGGAGTAGCGCAGCGTCATATGCACCAAAGTCTCCGACAGGGGCTAAAAACGGCAGCTTGTTCCCATATCCGCTGCGTGGCACAAGAGCTGCAATTAGGCTCCTTTTGTTGTTGGTATTGCATACGTCATTGAACGCTAAGAAATACTCTCCCGCAAATTTCATCTCGGACTCGGCAACCCAGTATCGCGGCTCCGGGACAAAATCAGGATTTTGTAATTCCTCCACGCTCGCGTGAACAGCCACACCCTGTCCGCTGACGCTGCCGCTGTTTGCCCGAACACCGGCGTAGCGGTGATTGAAAGTTGATATCATTTTCCCCTCGAACAGAGGCAACCATTTGCCTGAGGAGGTTCCGTAAACCTGCCCGCCCAAGGGATAACCGCCTTCATTCTCAATCAACTCTTGCTTCGTGCGAAACAGGCCTGAAGCGCTGGTCATGTGAAACATCGTGGCATATTTCACCGGCCAAACTTTGATTTCCATATTGCCCTCACGCTCAACCAGGATCGGAAGGCGGGCATAAATCTGACTAAGCAGGTCACCCGATTGGGAAGCGCGATAAATCGGCACGGTACCAGTGTTTGGATTTACGCGGCGGCAGTCTTCACTATCAATATATGACAGCCGAGAAGACCCATCCTTCGGCAACTCCGTCAATTTGACTGCGTATTTGAATTTCTCGAATAATCGCTCGCCGCCGGTCAACACGATTATTGTCGGTTGGTCTTCGTGGTGAACATCTTGAAACAACCAGCCGCTTTTGTTTTCAAATGACAAGAATGCTTTGACGCGCTTAGCTTGACTTGCAAATGAAAAAAATTCTGCAGCGGTTTTGTCCGCTCCAATTCCGATAGGCGTGAGAAGGCCTACCATTCCGCTGTCTTTGACGAGCGCCATAGCCCGTTCAACAAACAACGAATAAATATTTACGTCGCCGCCTGACAACAGTGGATAGTTACCTGACTTGCGAGCGATCTTGACCGCCATCTCGGCACGCGCGCTTGCCTTCTTGTAGTCGGCAGTAAGCGGATCACCGGTGCTCTCCAGCTCCGCAACCATTTTCTTACGGTCTGCCGCCTTCTGCACCAGCGCGATTTCGCGTCGACGTGCAGCAAACCATTCGACCTGCTGCAATTTCATGCGGTCCCACGGCGGATTCCCGATGATCGCGTCGAACCCGCCAGTTAAACCATCACTTGCCCAATCTCCCCATACGCCCGGAAAAGCCACTTGCCAGTGCAGAAACCGTTCTTCGGTGATCAGTTCGCGAGCTGTGGTAAGTATCTCGACGAATCGCCGACCGTAGTCGTCGCGGACCTGCGGCTTTCGTCTGCCGAGTGCAATCTCAACGGGGTCTCCGAAAGAGCCGTCAAAAAAGCCCTGAATGGCCTTCGCGTTGTCCTTCCCTTTCAAGTCCTGCCATTCAATCGCGTGAAGCAACGAAAGGAACGCGTTAAGCGGCGCCGTCATCACCTGGACGCCTTCAAAGATTTCCTGCGAGCGGTGCGCTTCTGCGATCTCCGCATCCGGTAGGCCTTCGATGGTCTGCATCGAGGCCGCAGACCCAAGCGCCGTCTTAACCGGTTCGTGAAGCAGCAGGGGGCTACCATAGGCTGTGGCTTTTTCGATACCGGTTTTCACCCAAGAACCGAAAAGGCTATCCCCGCAGCGGAGATGGTGGTCGAGAAACGACAGCGGCGCACCTACCGTGAAGCTGTGCAGCCAAAGTGCGACCTTGGCAAGCTCTACGGCCATCTGATTCTTGTCCACACCGTAGACACAGCGCTTGAGGACCATGCGGCGGATGATGTGACGGTCATCGAGCTGTTCGGGATCGACGGTCCATCTACGCTCTTCCGCGTGGCCGAGAATAGTGCTGCGGATGCCTTCGATCCGATCGGCGAGTGGTGAGATGTAGTCTGCCCACTCGACGATAGTTTCGGTCTCGGCTATGGCGGTGATGACCTGATCGGCCAAGTAGTCGACAAGGCTTACAAGAAAATGTCCTGAGCCCATGGCCGGATCGCAAATTTTGAGATCGAGCAACTTCTCGGCCGGGTCGAACCGCCTTAGGATGCCCAGCTTGCGTCCTTCATCCTGGTCCGACGCTGCCAATTCTTCGGCCTTTTCCCGAAACGCGGCCAGACGCACTTCGATCAACGGCTCTAGCGTCTCGCGGATAATGAGAGCAACTAGATCATCTGGCGTGTAGTAGCTGCCTGAACTCTTACGCGCGAATATGTTGGGGCGGATATCGACGATGTCGCCGTCCCTGATGACCTCATGTTCGAGCAGCCGTTCGTAAATCGAGCCGAGTTGTTGCACCGTCAAGTCACGATAGTTGATATATTTCCGTGCGCCGTCAGCTCTCTCAAAAGAGAGCTTGTCGATCACCTCCGCCATTATGGAATCGGAAAGGCGCACCCGGCGTAACAGTGGAGTGCGTTCGGAATCGAATAGGCCGCCATTGTATGGCGGCAACCCGATTGACGAGTCACCTTCATCAATAGCGCGGCACAAATCGTCGAGCACGGACCAGTAGCGCGCCGCCGTCGTCGAGAAGGTGTCACCCCTGTCCTTGCGGTCACCGACATCGAGCCGAACACGATCGCGCAGTCCATAGTCGTCGTATCGACGATCGTTTACTGGGAGAAGGTTGCGATCCTCCGCGTAGAGGATAAATAGCAGCCGATAGAGAAGGATAAGTGCCGCTTCGCGTACATCCTCCAGCGGGGCATCCGCTGCGCTGTTGGCTATCGAACGCGCCAGCAACGGATAGATATGGTCGAACACCAGGTTCGACAGGTCGGCAGCGACGCGCTCCTCGTAGAATTTGCCTTCCTCAAGGGCGCGGAAATGGAAAGTCCGCGGATCGGTCGCGGAAGGGAGAAACGCTTCCCTTCGAAACATCAGAGCGAAAACTCGAAGGGCATGCCGGCGCAACTCGCCATCAAGCGCGACCAGGTTGTCGCCAGACCCTGAGATTCCGAGAACGGCAGCAAGGTCAATTTCGAAGAACTGCTCGGAGACCGATCGGGCGCCCGAGTAATAAAGCCGCCACCTGCCGCCGTTTGTGAGAATGCCCCAACGTAGGTTGCCAGTCGTCAAATC
Organism: Sinorhizobium sp. FG01; assembly: GCF_002531875.1. NCBI lineage: Bacteria > Pseudomonadati > Pseudomonadota > Alphaproteobacteria > Hyphomicrobiales > Rhizobiaceae > Sinorhizobium > Sinorhizobium sp. FG01. Next base: position 134,052 of record NZ_NWTB01000014.1, on the reverse strand, counting down.
GTCAACACGCCGTAGATAGCGGAGCATCTGTGTCGATGGCGCAAGCTCCTCACCCCGCCGGCCCGATTGGCGATCGAGCGGTCGGCGCCAGCGCTTCGATTCAACTATTGCGAGACCAAATTGATAACGTCTCCACTCTTCGGGAGATCGATCTGCCTGCGTCTTTGTCGCCGCATCGGCAAAAAGCAGGCCATCCGGCACATCATCCCTGCCTTTGACGGTCAGGTTCTGCTGGCGCATAGCGTGGCTCCAGCCCAGCCGCCTGAGAATTGGCCAGATCAAATCGTCTTCAGTTCGGGTTTCGTTAGGCGTCTGCCCAATTGGAAAGGACGAGAAAGCGGCAGCTAAGTCTGCAGCCAACGCATCGACATCGTGGTCACTGACACTTTTCCAGTCCGCATTATCGACAATCGACTGCGTAAGAAAATCACTGGTAAAAAGACTACCCTGAAAGATACCTTCGATCATTAACTCTTCTGCCCATTCAATCGTCTGCCCGATAATCGATAACCCAAGTGAAGGATTCGCGCGCGCGCTATTGATCCTTATCCGGTGCTATCCCCCGCTTATCCGGACCGCGGGTCGAAATTTGGGGTTCCCTCAACGCTTTCCGATGGAACGCGGACGCGCAGTATCGTCGTGCTTGTCGCGGTTCGGTGGTGGATGGTTGCCTATTTTTTACGTTCTTAAGGTTGCAATGGACTGTCCCTAATTATCAGCTATGCGTAAACTCCGAGAATCGACGGCGGCTTCTGGCGGAACCACATGCAGCAACTTAATGAAATCATAGCCACAGCCACTCGACGAATCGAAGCGCATTTCTTCAATTTACCAGTTGACGGCGGGGGGCCAGTCTACCGAGAACGTGTTTACTGCTACGAACTTTACCATCAGCTCAGAATACAGTGGCCGACTCAGGATCAAACCGATTTCGTGCTCAATGGCGAGGTAGACAAGCGCGGGCACCCTATACTTCATCGACTTGGGGCGGACATGTCGATCCCTGATCTGCTCGTGCACGTACCGGGGTATATGGGGCGAAACCATGCTGTGATCGAAGTGAAGCCGGGCGACAACGCGGCAAAAAATCCGCGCGGGATCGCAAAAGATCTGGCCACGCTCTCAGTATTCCAGACAGACGTTGGCTATGAACGAGGGGTTTATCTGTTCTATGGGTCTTATCCGGAACGAATTGTACGGGACATTGCTAACCGTTTGGAAGTGAGGCCACGTGTCGAGGTTTGGCTTCATCATGAGCCCGGGCAATCTGCGGCGCTGGTCGATGTAATTGGCGACTAAATCTCCGGAGGATGAAGTGAAGAACAAGACGGTGAACGGGCATCATCTTCGAAACCCTCCGGATGGCGCGTCAGTGCACAATTCTGTCCGCTCACGAGCGAACGTTGGAACGAAAAGAAGCGGGGCGAGACCATGAGCCAGTCGGAGAGAGCTGCCGAAATAGGGCACAAGGAAGCCGGCTCCCACGCGGGGGAAGCAATCGTAATCCCGCTGCGCAAACGAAGTCTCAGTAACGAACTCTACAAACGTGACCCAAAGATAGAGACGCTAATCGGACAATTGACGATACTGTCGCGTGGCGAGTTGATTGCCAGAGCTGCGATTTCGAAGCGCTCAGACCCGCGCTACGTGCCAAGCGAATGTCTCGTGTATTTCATTCGTTCGAGCCGTCGAGACAACAACGAAGCGTGGTTCGAGCGCCTCTACCGTATCCTAATTGAGCGGGTGCTGCGCAGTCTGCCCAGATCGGAAAACTCCGATCGCATGACTGAGTCGCTGACGCGTGGTCTCGTGCGGGACAAAGTTTTTAGCCGTTTCGTGGAAATGCTCTCGGCGGATAGAGCGTCGTATGTCGACAAACTCGATTTTTTCGAGGTGCGTTTCGATGGTGCTATCGCGGGCCTTCGGCGCGATGCCCAGGAACAGGCTTGGCGTGACGAGAACAGATCTCGTCCCCTTGAATATGACGAAGAGACTGGCGAATTGACAGCAGAGGTAGAGGCAGCAGCCGGCGTCTTCGACCCTTTTGCCGCGTCGGATTTTGATGATCCGTCTTACCGGTCGCGCTTGGATGCGGCGATTGACGCTCTACCACCAGAACAAATCAGGATCATGCATATGCTGAGACAGGGCTTCCCCATCGATTCGAAGGAACCAGATGTCATGACCATTGCTAAGGCCTTGGGTCGCTCCGAAAAGACGATCCGGACTTATCGCGATAAAGCGATTGCAACATTGCGGTTGGCTCTGGCTGACGGTGAACAGCAATGAGCCCGGCTGGCGAGCGCCCCGCCCGTGAAGCCGTGCTTGACGCATTCGCGGTCGAAAGCGCGCCAGATCGCTCGACCCTCGAGCGTTACCTGCGACTTTACCCGGAATACGCCGCAGAACTCGTTGACCTATCGCGCGAGCTGAGCCGTGAACTCGACGATGATGACGCGCTGCTTTCCGCTGCAGATCAGGCGCTGATCGACGCCGCCTGGTCGCGACACGCCAGCGCTATGCCCGTGGCGACACCAGATCCTTTCGCGACTCTGACAGCCGACGATTGGCGCGCCGTTGCTCGACAACTGGACGTCCCGCGCCAGGTCATCACCGCTTTGCGTGAACGGCGGGTGTCACTGCTGAGTATTCCGCAACGGTTCCTCAAAAACCTGGCAGAGGCGATGCGCTGCTCCCTTACGCAGCTGCAGATGTCTTGGGGATCAGCATCGTTGACCGCAGCTCGCAGCTACAAGGCAGATGGTAAGCCAAACACCGGCGAGCAGGTCACCTTCGAGAAAGTTCTGATCGACGCCGGCGTTTCGGATGAGAGGCGCGCCGAGCTTTTGAGAGAGGCCGAGTGATATGGACAGCGTGGAGCTTGCCAGGCAAGTCGCCGCCGAGCTTCACGCTCACCTGGTTCAATCCGGGGCCGATCCCTGGTCGCCATATGATTTCGTCGTCACCGAAGCCAAACGACGGGGCATCGACGTTGAGCCGACTGCGGCGGGTGCGGCTGTGCTCAACGGCGGTCGCGCGACCTTCATAGCCGCCGACGACCTGATCCTTCATGAGAATGTCGGTTCCTTGTTCGACAGAGCCTTCCTTGTTGCGCACGAGATTGGACATGTCGAGCTTGGCGACGATCCCGATGATGCTCCAGCGCCGACAATCGATCCCGCTCGCGCGGCCGAGCCGTCGCCGGTCGGCATTGATCGGGTTGTCGACTATGGGCGCAAGCAGCGCCGCGAAGTTCAGATGGATTTGTTCGCTCGAGAGCTGCTGCTGCCTCGTAGCATTGTGCGCGAGCTCCATGTGGTTGGAGGGCTTTCTGCCTCCGAGATCGCAAAAAAGCTCGGCGCGCCGTTCGAGGTCGTCGCGCAACAGCTGTTTGATGCCTTGTTCCTGCCGCCGGTTCCGCCCACGACCGGGACGGCGCATGTGGAACGGCCGTTGAATCCTTTGCAAGCGGCGGCGGCGGCACATCGCGGGGAAGCCTACCTGCTCGAAGCGGGTCCCGGCACCGGCAAGACCCAGACGCTGGTTGCACGCGTCGTAGGCCTTCTGGAAGAGGGGGTCGATCCGAGGCGGATCTTGCTCCTGACTTTCTCGAACAAGGCGGCGGGCGAAATGGCCGAAAGGATCGCGCGCAAGCGGCCCGAGGCGGCCGCCGCTATGTGGATCGGCACGTTTCACGCCTTCGGCCTCGACATCATTCGGCGATTCCATGCGGAACTCGGCTTGCCGAAGGACCCGCGGATGATGGATCGGACCGAGGCTGTCGAACTCCTCGAGGAGGAGTTTCCGCGCCTGAGGCTTTCTCACTATCGCAATCTTTATGATCCCACTCAGATCATCGCCGATATGCTGGTTGCCGTGTCGAGAGCCAAGGACGAGGTGATCGATGCCGACAGTTACGCTGCGCTTGCCGGCGCCATGCTGTCAGAGGCGGGTGATCCCGAAACGCGCGAAGCCGCGGAGCGCGCGGTCGAGGTCGCGCGCGTCTACGCAGCGTATGAGCAGCTAAAGCGTAATGCGCACTGTGTCGACTTTGGCGATCTCGTTGCGCTGCCGGTGCAACTGCTCGAGAACAACCCGGCCATCCGCGCGACACTCCAGGCGCAGTACGATCATGTACTCGTCGACGAATATCAGGATGTCAACCGCAGCAGCGTGAGATTGCTGAGCGCGCTACGCCCGGACGGCCGCAATCTTTGGGTGGTCGGTGACGCCAAGCAGTCGATCTATCGGTTCCGGGGGGCGTCATCGTTCAACATGACGCGCTTCGGCAGCCAAGACTTCGCCAGCGGCAAACGCGGTCGATTGAAGCGCAACTATCGCTCGGTGCCAGAGATCACGGCCAGCTTTTCAAATTTTGCGATCAAGATGCGAGCTGGCGACGCCGATAGCGGCCTCGAGGCAGAGCGGGACGCCAATGGCCATGAGCCGGAATTGCGCACGGTCCGTCGAGCCGAAGAACAGCAGGTCGCCCTCGCTGAGGCGATCGAGGAACTGCGTCGCGAGGGGCATGCCTATCGCGATCAGGCGGTGTTGTGCACCGGTAACGAAAAGCTGTCCAGGATCGGACAAGATCTTGAGCGCCTCGGCGTTCCGGTCCTGTTCCTGGGCAGTCTGTTCGAGCGAGGTGAGGTCAAGGACCTGCTGGCACTCCTCTCGATCCTCGTCGACCGGCGCGCCATGGGTCTCGTTCGCATCGCCTGCTGGCCTGATTTCGCAATGTCTTTCGCAGACGTCGCGGCTGTATTCGCGTATTTGAGAGCCACAAATCCCGCTCCGGCAAGTTGGCTTCAAAATGTCGACTCCATCCCTGGACTGAGTGAGGCAGGCCGTTGGGCGCTGGGCAACCTGTCAATTGCCCTGTGTGGATTCGGCGACGCCGCCTCACCGTGGACAATACTCGCGATGTTGCTTCTCGATCGCACGCAGATTGCGGCACGTCTCGGAGCATCGTCGGACCTCGGTGATCGCACACGCGGTATTGCGATCTGGCAGTTCCTCAACTTCGTGCGCGTACAGCCGGCGGGGCGCGGGCTGCCGGTCACGCGCCTGCTCGACCGCGTGCGCAGACTTGTGCGCCTGGGCGACGACCGCGACCTGCGTCAATTGCCGGCAGCAGCACAGCACCTCGATGGCGTGCGACTGATGACCATCCACGGCGCCAAGGGGCTGGAATTCGAAGCCGTGCATATCCTGGGACTTAACAGCGATACCCTACCACGGACGCCGCAGGCTCCGGCGTGCCCGGCGCCGACGGGCATGATCACTGGTGCGGAAGGCAGCGCCCTCGATGCATTCCGGACTGGCCAGGCCGAGGAGCAGGAATGCCTTTTCTACGTCGCATTGTCACGCGCTCGCGACCGCCTGTTCCTCTATGCACCGACAGAGAAGAGCAATGGGCACAATCGGCCGCTCTCACCGTTCCTCGACCGCCTCGGGACCACGTTGCTGCGCCGTCCGATCGTGCCGGCGCGAGCCCTTCCCCCGGCTGCAGACGTGCAGGGCGTTGAATTGATCATCGACGGTCGGCTGCGGTTCAGCGGACCGCAAATCGCTCTTTATGAGTCATGTCCCCGCCGCTTTTTCTACACGCATGTCCTTCAGGTCGGTGGACGCCGAACCACGACCGCATTCATGCAGTTGCACGAAGCAGTCCGCGCGGTGGTCGGGGCGGTGGTCGCGTCCGACCTGTCTCTCTCCGACGGGGAGCTGCAAGATCGAGCGGAAGCAGCGTTCGTCAGCCAAGGCCTTTCCGATCATGGCTATCGCGCCGAATTCCTCGATCTCGCTTTGGCGATGCTGCGCTTCTTTCTGTCCAGCCGCGCAGGAATGGTCGCGGAAGTCCCTACCGCTGTCAGTCTCATACTTGGCGGCGAGGAAATCCTCGTCCAACCGGATGAGGTGCTGGTGCGACCCGATGGTGTGCGCGCCGTGCGCCGCATCGGCACAGGCCACATGCGCTCCGCCGAGGGCAAGGATGTTGCCGCCGCAGCGTTGATCCTCGCGGTCAAGCAGGCCTTCCCCGGCGCCGTTGCGGAGCTGGTCCACCTCTCGGACAGCGAAGCGCATCCGTTATCCCTGTCGGACCGCGAACTATCGGGGCGCAGAGACAAGCTTGCAAAGTTTCTGGGCGAGATTCGCGCGGGGCGGTTTCCTGCCGTGGTTTCACCATTCACATGTCCGAACTGTCCCGCTTTCTTCATCTGTGGTTCGACCCCGAAAGGACCACTTAAAAAAAAGTTTGCCTGACCTTACCGGTCGGTCAATGTCGCACCGATTGGATCCTTAGAGCCGCGGCGTCGCCACGGCGAAAACATAAGGACCAATCTATGACGACAACAGAATTTCTTGATTATGACGATGTCGGAGACGCCCTGCGCGAAGGCCGGGCGCTTCGTCCGGCGCGTGGGTATCGCTTTCTCCTCGCTGAGGGCGATCTCAATTTTCAGCAGCGTCAGGTGAGCGATCCCGTGCCGCTCGGGCGCCAGGTGTTGGAGGCCGCATCTCTCGATCCTCGGCATGGCTACAGCCTCTTTGCGATCTTGCCCTCGGGCGATTTCGAGGATGTGCGTTTGAACGAAACCTTCGATCTGCGCAAGCGCGGGGCCGAGCGTTTCATTGTTTTCCAGTCGGATCGCGAATTCAAGCTGACCCTCAACGACGACGAACTGCGCTGGGGCAAGCCCGTTATCAGCGGCGCTGTCCTCTATGGCCTGGCCAAGCCGGGAGATAACGAGGCGGTCTTTCTTGAAATTCCGGGCGGTGAAGACCGCTTGATCGAACAAAACGAGCTGATTGACCTGACCGGCGCCGGCATCGAGCGCTTCATCACCGCGCGCAAGCCGCCGGTGACCTTTGAAATCGTCGTCAACTCGCGCCTCCGCACAGTCGACGCGCAGACGGTGACGTTCGAGCAGGTAGTCCAGCTCGCATTTCCGGGCCAGCACGAGCCGAATGTCGTGTTCTCGATGACCTATCGGCACGCGGCGTCAGCGCCCCATGCCGGAGAACTCGGGGCCGGCGGCTCCGTCGATGTCAAGAAGAAAGGCACGGTTTTTAATGTCACGCGTACTGTTCAATCGTAATCCGGACCTCAAGCGCCTGCTGGACGAAGGCTACTTCGTCCAGCAGCAGGGCGGCTATCTCGTCATGCGCGAGATTCCTTATGTCGATGAGCGCAGGCAGCTGCGTGTCGGCACGTTGATCTCCAGTCTTACGCTCGCCGGAGATCAGACGCGTGCGCCCGACACGCATGTCGTTCATTGGGACGGTGATTTCCCATGCCATTCCAATGGCGTTCGAATTCAAGGGATTTCGCACGCGACCGGCGCTTTCAACCTCGGTCATGGCCTGAGGGCAACGCATGCCTTCTCCAGCAAGCCCGAAGGTGGCTATGCGGACTACCACCACAAAATGACGAGCTACGCGAACATCATCGCAGGCCCGGCGGCGGTTTTGAACCCCGGTTCGACGGCGCGCACCTTCCGTGAGCCCGAACAGGAGGAAGAGAGCGTCTTCAACTATGTCGAGACTGCCTCCGACCGCCTCGGCATCGGCGCGTTGACAGGGCGGCTCGTCGGCGAGCGCATCGCCATCATCGGGCTCGGTGGCACGGGCGGCTACATTCTCGACCTCGTCGCGAAAACACCGGTTAGCGAAATCCGCCTTTTCGACCGTGACGAGTTTCTCACCCACAATGCGTTTCGCGCGCCAGGTGCACCCAGCCTGGACGAGCTTCGAGAAGCGCCCAAGAAGGTCGAATATCTGAAGCGCATTTATAGCCGTATGCACCGCAACATCGTGGCGAACGATGTCGCGTTGGGGCCTGGCAACCTCCACCTTCTCGACGGCGTGACGTTTGCGTTCCTGTCCCTCGATGCGGGCGAGGCGAAGCGGGCGATCGTGGAGAAGCTCGAGGCGGTCGGCGCCGGGTTCATTGATGTCGGCATGGGGCTCGAGCTCGACGAGGGCTCGCTTGGCGGCATCTTGCGGGTGACCGCCAGCACACCGGAGAAGCGGGATCATGTGCCGCAGCGTATCTCCTTCGTGGGCGGGGGCGCCAAGGATATCTACGCCTCCAACATCCAGGTGGCAGACCTCAACGCCCTCAACGCCGTTCTTGCGGTGGTGAAGTGGAAGAAGATCCGCGGCTTCTATCGCGATCTCGAGCAGGAACACCACTGCACCTACACGACCGATGGCAACATGCTGATCAACGGAGACCTCGCATGATACGGCACCAACGACTTGAGCATCGTTTCGTTGAGCATATCCCCGAGCGCCTTGAGGCCGGTGTCCTCTACGTGTCGATGGACTACGCGACGTCGGCCCACAGTTGTTGCTGCGGCTGTGGTGAGGAGGTGGTCGTCCCCTTCACGCCGACGGACTGGAAGATGACATTCGATGGCGAGACCATCTCGCTCCGTCCTTCGATCGGCAATTGGACGCTGAAGTGCCGGTCACACTATGTGATCGATCGAAGCAAGGTGATCGAAGCAGGTCCGTGGAGCGAAGAACAGGTCGAAGCCGAGCGTCGTCGCGATCGTGCCGCCAAGGCCCGCTTCTATGGACAGCCGCCAACGGTCGAACCTCTCGCCCATCCGGCTCCCGCAAAGCCCCAGCGCAGTATCTGGCAACGGATCTGGGCATTTATATCAGCACCCAAGCAATAAACCTGTGAGTTACATCGCGGCGCAAGCATATCGCGCTGAAGTGTACTTTCAAACTGTTGCTTGTAGCTCGTAAGAAAGACCGTGCGGACCAGAAAAGGCAGGACGTTCGCGCGGTCCGACCAGCAAAGCCGATCGGGAACAAACCGCACCGGATCCGCCAAGAAAGGAAACACCATGACCACCGCAAGTCGGTCAACCCTTGTCGTCCATGGCCGCCTCGCAATGCGGGAAGCTCGGCTGGAAGCGGCGCGCGACAGTCGCCACGGCCTCCAGATCATGTCTTTTGAGCAGGCGGCTGTGCGGCTTGCTGGCGGTTTCGCCCGGCCGATTGACGAGGAAAGTCTGCGTGCGGCGATTCAGGCGGTTTTGCCAGCAATGCCGATGGGCGAGCTCGAAAGCATCAAGACGCTGCCAGGTATGATTGGTGCAGCCGCAGACACGCTTTACAAGGCATGGCGCGCAGGCATCGATCTCGCAGCTCGGGCAGGTGACCACCCGCGTCTCGCCGCCATCGCTGGACTGGAGGCCGCGGTCCTTGCTCAATTTCCGGTAGGAATGATGCGCCCAGTCGACATTGTCGCCGTTGCCAGCAGCCGTATTGCTCATGCACCGGCGATTTTCGGCGACATCGAAATCGTCGGGCTGACGGAACTGTCGCCGTGCTGGCGTCCTCTGGTCAAGCAGCTTGCCGATCATATGCCGGTGCGATGGAAGGCCGGCCCCCGCTCAGTCCCGAACTGGTTGGGCGCTTGCGGCGTCACCATCATCCAGGGCGGGACCGAAGAGCCGGAGGTTCGTTCCATCAGTGCCGCGACCGCGTACCACGAAGCCATCGAGGCGATGCGGTGGGCGCGTGCCTTGCTCGCCGCGGGCACTTCGCCGTCCGAAATCGCAATCGCGACGGCTTCTCCGGCCGATTATGACGACCATTTCCTGGCGCTACGCGGCGACGCCAATATCGACCTGCATTTCGTTCACGGCGTTCGCGCCGTCGCGACGCGGGAGGGACAGGCGGCAGCGGCACTTGCCGATATCGTCGTGCGCGGGCTCACGCAATCGCGTCTGCGCCGTTTGGCTTCGCTGTGTCGAGAATCGACACCGCTGTCTGGGCTTCCCGACGGATGGCTGCGAGTCCTGCCGAGCGATGCGCCCTTGTCGACATCGGCCGCCTGGAACCGTCTGCTTGCGCGCCTCATGCCGGACGACTGGCCCGATGGCGCCGATCACGTGCCCGCGCTGCGTGCGGTGGTTGATAAACTGGCAAAAGGACCAGACGCGGCGCAGGAGATCGGCGAGGCCTTCCTCAAAGGCCGGGCGCTGTTCATATGGCGCAAGGCGCTGCTGGCCGGGCCTGCCGCATCCATCGACGTGACGCTGGATACATTGAAACAGGATGACGGGCTGGAGGCCTGCGTGTCGGTCGCCTGGATGCCGGCAAGCGCGCTTGCCGCTTCGCCGCGGCGGTTCGTTCGGCTGATCGGGCTCAACTCTTCGCGTTGGCCGCGCGCGATTTCTGAAGACAGGCTGATACCAGATCACATTATTCCGACTGTCGAGCTTGACCCTCTTCCCGTCAACCTCGCCGACCGCAGGGATTTCGAAACAATCCTCGCGACCACGTCCGGTGAGGTCGTCCTTTCCCGCGCCCGTCGTGACAGCGACGGACGTTTGCTCGGCCGCAGCCCGCTATTGACGGCCTACGACGACGGCACCTATTTGCGCCGCAACGCGGTCCCCGAGCATGCCTTCAGCGAGACCGACCGACTGATGGCTCGACCGCAGGAGTTCGCCGCAGACCCTCAGGCGATCGGCGCTCGCGCTTGCTGGCGGGACTGGCGCACGGGCGACATCACCCCTCATGATGGCCTCGTCCGGCCTGATCATCCACTCATTCTCGCTATCCTGGCGCGGACCCAGTCGGCCAGTTCGCTAAAAACCCTGCTGCGCAGCCCGCTCGGCTTTCTCTGGCGCTACGCCTTCGGCTGGAAGTCGCCGCAGAGCAGCGCCGAGCCTCTCGTGCTTGACGCCCTCGCCGCCGGCGATCTCATCCATTTGGTGCTTGATCGCGCCTTGCGGAACCTCGAAACAGCCGGAGGGCTAGCTTCCGCCAATGCGGCTGCCATCGAGGGAGCCGTGGCCGAGGCTGTGGACTCGGTCTCACTCGATTGGGAAAGCGAACGCCCCATTCCCCCTAATGTCATATGGGACCGGACACTCGCTGACGTGCGCCTTCTAGCTGGTCAGGCGCTCGCCTATGGCGACGCGCATCTACCGGGAAGCCGTTCCTATGGCGAAGTGCCCTTTGGTGGGTCAGAACCCAAGTCGACGGCAGAGCTACCCTGGGATGCGAGCTTGCCCGTGACAATTCCGGACACCGGGTTTCGCGTCGCCGGCTACATCGATCGGCTTGATGTTGCCGGCGATGGAAGCCGTGCGCTCGTTCGCGACTATAAGACCGGAAAGCCTCCCAAAGGCGAAATTCGGCTGAATGGCGGACGCGAACTCCAGCGCTGCCTGTACGCCTTCGCCGTGAAGGCGCTCTTGGGCGACCATGTCGTGATCAGCGCATCTTTGCTTTATCCGCGTGAAGCGCTCGACCTTCAGCTCGATGATCCCGAAGCCACGCTGGCGGAGATCATCCAACATCTGCGGGCGGCGCGAAGTTCGTTCGCAAGTGGCGCCGCTTTGCCAGGGCCGGACACCGGCAGCGACTATGACGATCTCGCTTTCGCTCTGCCGGCCAATGCCAGCGCCACTTACTGCAAACGCAAGCAACCCGCCGCGACCGAGCAGCTTGGCGAAGTCGCTCAGGTCTGGGAGGTGGAATAATGAACACCATGCCAAGAATTCTCAAAGATGACGCCGCCCGGCGCGACGCCATCAGCGGACACGACCGTTCGATCCTCGTTGAGGCCGGCGCCGGCTCGGGCAAGACCGCGGTAATGGCCGGACGCATCGCCGTCATGCTGGCCGAAGGTGTGGCACCGCGCGCCATTGCGGCAGTCACGTTCACGGAACTCGCCGCGAGCGAACTCCTTTCCCGTGTCCGGGATTTCGTCACCGATCTCGCCGCAGGTCGTATTGCGCCTGAACTTCGCGTCGGGTTGCCAGACGGTCTGTCGCAAGCGCAACGCGATAATCTCATCGCAGCGAGCGCAGCCATCGACGAGATCACCTGTTCGACCATCCACGGTTTCTGTCAGCATCTGATCAAGCCGTACCCGGCTGAAGCGGATATCGATCCCGGCGCTACCGTCATGGACCGCAACCAGGCCGACCTCAACTTTCTCGAGATTGTCGATGACTGGCTCCGAGAACGCTTGTCGGGCGATCAGGGTGGGATCCTCGCCGAGATGGTTTTGCACAGTCCTGGCGAGACCGTGGCGCTCATGCACAAGATTGCCGAAGCGCTGCGCCGACGCAGGAGCCTCGTCGCACCAGCGGTGACGCCACTTGCTTTCCATTTGCAGGCATTTCGGCGGGCGGCCGATGACCTCTCTGCCTTCATGCGAGCCGCGGGCGTGGTCGAGCCCGAGACTGAGGTCTACGCGGTACGCTTTTCCGAAATGGCTACCCGCCTGCCAACTGCAGCACACGCATCCACGCCTGCGGGTCTCGTCGGACTGTTGGTCTCACGCCCCCATCCCGATCTGTGCACCAAGGCCGGCGGCTTTTCATCCTATCGCAAGAAGGGCAAATGGGTGGCAGCGGCGAAACAGGCGGGGCTTTCCAAGGCCGACGGCGAGCGGCTGAATGATGCTGCAGAGGGCCTTTTTGATGCCTGCTGCGCAGCATGGACCGCGCTACTTCAAGCCACATCGAGCCAGGTACTCGCGGCGCTGATCGATGAGGCACGGCCAACCTTAGCACGCTATCGAGAGCACAAGCGCGCCAGCGCCCAGCTCGATTTCGACGATCTCATCTACGCCGCGCGAGATCTGCTGCGGGATCACGAAGCGGTACGTCAGGCACTTGGACAGTGTTACGGCCGCGTCCTCGTCGACGAGTTTCAGGACACAGATCCCCTCCAGGCGGAGATCTTTTGGCGCTTGTGCGGCGATCCCGTGGGCGACCCGCAGGATTGGACCAGCTTCCGAATTCGCCCCGGCGCGCTTTTTCTTGTCGGCGATCCGAAGCAAGCCATTTATCGGTTTCGCGGTGCAGACGTCGGTGCCTATGTTCAGGCGCGCGCGGCCTTCGCGGCACAGGATGCGGACGGCCTGGTGTCTATCTCGACCAATTTCCGCTCGTGCGCCTCGATCCTCACGTTCGTCAACGAGCGCTTCGAGGCGATCCTGTCGGCGGATGGCCAGCCCGGCTTCACGGCGCTCGATGCTTTCCACACCGATCGCGGCGAAGGCCTCTGCGTCGCCGCCCTCGACATTGCCGTCGCGAACGCAGACGGCAATGCCAGCGCCGAACAGCAACGTGACGCGGAAGCCGACGCCGTAGCCGAGCTCTGCGCCCGGTTGATCGGCAGTCACCGCATTCTCGACCGAAAAAATGGGGAGGACCGGCCGTGCCAGCCTGGCGATATCGCTCTCCTTGCCCCGACCGGCGCGGATCTGTGGCGCTATGAAGAAGCATTGGAGCGGCGGGGCATTCCGGTGGCGACACAGGCTGGCAAGGGTCTTTTCCGTAGGCAGGAGATTCAGGATCTGATTGCGCTGACCCGCGTGCTGGCCGATCGCCGAGACACCCTGGCACTGGGTGCGCTTCTGCGCGGCCCGCTTGTCGGGCTGAGTGAAGAGGAGCTGCTGGACATCAGCTGGACGCTGCCGCGTTCCGAGGACGAGCCCGACCGGATTCCCCGTCTCGATCTTGGCGTCGATCCAGCGGCTATCGGTCATCTTCTAGCTCGCGACGTTATCCAAAAGCTGCAGGCGCTCCATCGGCGCAGCAATAGCACAACACCACACGCGCTTCTCTCTCAAGCCGTAGATGTATTGCGGGTGCGTCCTATCCTCCTCGAACGGCACCGCGGTCAGGCTGAACGCGCGCTCGCCAATGTCGATCTCTATCTCAGCCTCTCAACGAACTATGCGGTCCGTGGCTTGCGGGCATTCTCCGAGGCGATGACGGCGGCGTGGACCGACGAAGCACGCGCCGTCGAGGGTCGGCCTGATGCTCAGGAAGAGGCCGTCGCGCTCTTCACCATGCACGCGGCCAAGGGTCTCGAATGGCCGGTCGTCATTCCTATCAACACTATGACCGGTGTGATGGCGCCGGACAACGCGTTGATCGACCAGCAGAACGACACGTTCTACTGCCCAATTCTCGGGGTCCCGCCGTCCGGCTACGACATCGCGCGGCAGGCAGAAAAGGACGAGCTCGACCGCGAACGTGTCCGTCTCTGGTATGTCGCCGCGACGCGTGCCCGGGAGTTGCTGGTTCTTCCGCGACCCGACGTGACGCCTTCGAAGTCGGCGTGGATCAGTCTCGTCGATTTGTCGATCGCAGCGCTCGCCGCGCTGGACGCGTCGCACTTGCCGTCAGATACCGTCGTGGTTGCTGGCGGCCCGAGCAATGGTCAAACGCGCGAGGCTTTCGCGGCCGAGGCCGGCGCGATCGCCGATCGGCAGACGCGGTTGACGTGGCTTGCTCCAAGCCGCGACGAGAATGCAGCCGGGGCGATACTGCAGGAAGAGGAACCGGAAATCTGGACCGGATCAGAGCATGGTGCGCCGATCGAGCTCGAAACACCCGCCTTCGTGCAAGGTGGCCGCGAACGCGGGCTCATCCTGCACAAGCTGATGGAAGAGGTCTTGACCGGCGAAACCGACGACGCGCCGGCGGCGCTCGCTACCCGCGCCGAGGAACTTATCCGCGCGCTCGGCAAGGTTCCGGTCGCCGATTCGGCCGCCGGGCTCGTCCCGGAAGAGCTGGCCGGCTGCGTCAGCCGGACGCTGGCGCTGCCGGAAATCGCGCCCCTGCGGTCAAGTCTGCTTGCCGAGTTTCCCGTTTATGCTCTTCGTGCTGAGGACGATGAAACGGTCGCGACGGCAGGGATCGCCGATGCGCTGACGGTTGACCACGAGGGTCGGCCGGTCGTGGTGATCGATTGGAAGAGCGATGTGAACCCGGATCCGAAGACAGTCGACCATTACAGGGGTCAGGTTCGCGCATATCTCGAAATGACAGGCGCAGAGCTCGGCCTGATCGTCCTGATGACGAGTGCGACGGCAGTCGCCGTCAACTCCGCAAAGGTGCCTTCGCCGCCATCCTGACGACGAGAGCAGATCTCCTGCAGAATGCCTATCGGCTCATTTCGTAGTGGTAACCACCACCGCGGCACGAGCGAGCCGCGGGTTTAACTCGCTAACCTGGACGGAACTGCATGTCCTATCTTGCTTGGATTGATTTCGACCCCGAGGAACGACGACGCGCTCAAACGCTCATCGATCTTTTCAAACAACCAGAAGCTCGCGACGAGCTAGGTTTGGGAACAGTGCGCGATGGCCTTGCCGATCTTCTTTTTCCCGGGACCAGCACGATCCAGACTCGGCTGCGCTACATGCTGTTCATTCCTTGGACCTATTGCGAGGCGCAAAGCCGCAAGGCGACGCAAGCAGAACGGACAAACATTGCTCGCGATCTGGAATTCCGGCTGAGCGAAGCGCTGCTTCGCGGCAATGAGACGACCGGTGTGATTGGTCGTGATGCGGGCCGCGACCTCAAGCGGCTTGCCTCAAGCGTGTACTGGGCAGGCCTTAACACCCTTGGCATCCGTACTATGATGGGTTCGCAGGCGACCTTCCTGTCCTATGGTCCGGAAAGTCTCAAGGATCACGACCTGAAGCTTTGGTCATCGAGCCTGCCGAAGGCGCCCGAAGATCTGTTTGAGCAAGCCACGTTCGCGCTGACGCTGAAGGAAGCGGACTTTTTGCGCGATCGCATTGCCAGTAACGCAAAGCCGAGCCTGTTGAATGAGCTGGCGCGGACGGGAAAGCCTTTCAGCCAGGATTGGCCATGGCAGGTGGGCGAGAGTACCATTTCAAAGTTCAATCGCTCGCTACTGCGACACGCCGAGAGGTTCTCCGGCGTGATGTATGGCGCAAGCTTGCTTTACAATCTCTTGTTAGCGCTGCGTGCCGCTGAACGACCAAACGCAAAGAAACACGCAGATGCTTCAGCGCTGATGGAGCATTACCGCTCGCGTCTCGACGACTGGAGGACGAAGCTCGAATTCCTGGACCTGGACAGTTGGGACCTGGACGATCTCTTTAGCCTGATTGGGACGACAAGCCACAGTTTGACGAAAGCGTCCCGCGACTTTATCCGGGGCTGGGCATCCATAGCGCGGAGCGGCGCAAAGCATCTGGAAACGGACAGCTCTGCTATCGAGCTTCTGAAACATCGCGAACGTGACCTCAAGCGGCTAAAGGCGCGGCTTCTACACGATGCGCCACTGGAAAGATGGTCGGGCGCCTCGGGTGACGCGCGTCTCGATTTCAGATGGGGCATCTCCAGAAACTACCTTGGAGAACTCGCCGATGCCGGCTGAACCCGCTTTTCACCCTGAAAATCGCCAGCTCTATACGGCGCTTATGCGGGCGCCCGATCAATACCGGTTCGACAACGCCGTGGCGACGACCTACTCGCTTGACTTCGAAACGGCCCTCACCATTCCGATCACTATCGTTTTTCGAGATGCCGAGAACCGCGACGAGATGTTGCGAAGCCCGCTGGCCCTGCTGCAAAGCGTCGAGCGAATGGCCGGCAGCATGGCCATCTACTGCGACAGAGGTCGCATCAAGGAGGCGCGGCCGAATGCGGCGCGTCTGATGGCACTGTACGAAAAGACGATCATCGAGGTTGCCGCTCCTGGCGGCGGTGCCTTCCATCCCAAGCTTTGGTGCATCCGTTTCAAACCCGAGCGCGAGGGTCAGCCTACGCGCATGCGGCTTGCGATTCTTTCCCGAAACCTCACGAATGACAGGTGCTGGGATTTGGCTCTTTGCCTCGACGGTAGGGTCCAAGAACACATCAACCCTACTAACGAGCCGATTGTGCAGCTTCTGCGTGCCCTTCCGGGCCTTGCAAATTCGGTCACTCGTCCGGCGGCGCCAAAATTTCTTCCGTCGCTATTGCGTGACCTCGAGCGCTGCAGCTGGGACGATCTCCCTGCAGGGGCGACCAAAGTCAGCTTCGCAGTCAATGGTCTGGATTCAAGCGTATGGTCCCCGCAAAAAGGTGACCGCCTTGCCATCCTGTCGCCTTTCGTCAGCGGTGACGCGCTTGCGCGCCTTGCCCAAGGCTACGACCAACCCTCGGCCTGTCAGCTCGTCGCTCGTGCTGAGGAACTCGACTGCATCAAGCCTGACATTCGCAAGCATTTCGAGATACAGACCCTCGATGACCGGGCGACGCGTTATGAGGAAGAAGATCGTGACGACCCAGGTGCCGCCGATCTTGAAGGCCTGCATGCCAAGGCGTATATAGTCGAGCGCGGCTCGCGTCTGCACATTCATCTTGGCTCTGCCAACGCAACAACTGCCGCCCTGGTGGCTGCCCGCGGCGGCCGCACGCAGAACGTCGAAGTTATGGCGACCCTCGATGGTCCCAAAAGCCGCATGGGTTCAATTGCAGACACATTGTTTTCGGATGGATTTCAGCGCCTTTTGACGCCCTATGTGCCGTCGGCGCCGATCGAGCAGGATGCTGCTGCAGCTGCTGAAAAGGTCCTGGAAAAATTGCGCACCAAGATCGCAGCACAGCCGTTCGATCTCCACTGCACGCAATTGACTGAAGGCATTGGCCTCGAACTGGCTATTGCCGGCAAAACGGCTCCGATCGAAATTCCAGTGGGCGTGAGATGTTTCATTCGGCCGATCACGGTTGCGAATGAACAGGGCTACGATGCAGCACCCCTGCTCTCTGGCAGGGCTTCGAGGATGGCTATCAGCACTGTTCCGTTGAGCGATGTCACCCGTTGGCTGGGGTTGCGGCTCCGGGACGCGGAAACCGGCGTAGAGATTGCCTTTACCTTGGGTGCCCGGCTCCTTGGCTTGCCCGAGGGCCGGGACGCTGCCGTCCTGCGGGCCCATATAGCCAATGTCGAGAACTTCTTCCGCTATCTGAGCATGCTTCTCGGAAGTTTGGGTGAAGGCACTTTTCTGGAGAGCGAAAAGGCCGGTGAAGGACAATGGCTTCGACGACTTGGTCAAGGTGGAAACGCGCTCCTGGAACCAATGGTACGGGCTCTCGCGCTCGCTGGCGACGAGCTTGCCGAGATCCATCAGCTCATTGAACACCTGAAGGACCCCGACACGGGCAAGAGCATCGTCCCCGAAGATTTTTTGAAGTTGTGGGCCAGCTTTGCGCCGCTCGTGACGAACAAGGCCACCCGAAAATGACCTATCAAGCAGAAGAGCATCTGAAGCTGCTCAAGCCCTTTCAGCGCGCCACGGTCGACTATGTATTTCGACGTCTTTTCACCGACCCCCGGCCGACGAGGCAGTTCCTCGTTGCCGATGAGGTCGGTCTTGGCAAGACCATGGTGGCACGGGGCGTCATTGCGAAGGCGATTGAAGACCTGAATGGCAAGGTTGATCGTATCGACGTCGTTTACATTTGCTCAAACCAGACGATTGCCGAACAGAACATCAAGTCGCTCAACGTCATCGGCTCGGCGACAAAGCCGTTGAACACCCGCCTCACCTTGCTTCCGCTCGAAATCGAGCAGGATGGCGGGATTGCCTCCAGACCTATAAATCTCATCAGTCTTACCCCGGGAACGGCACTCGATCTCAAGTCATCGCTGGGCACCGCAAAGGAACGGGCTCTCATCTACGAGATGCTGAGGAAGCGACTCGGCATCCGACATAGGGGCATACAGCGGGTTTTCCGTGGAGGTGTCGATGCCGAAAACTGGCCCGGCTGGACCGACTGGATGCGCGGCCAGAAAATCTCCGAAGAGATTTCCGAGAATTTCAACGCTGCTGTCGGAGACGAATTCATAGAGCGAATTCGTGCCGCCGCGGAGTTGGCGAGGAGCAAAATAAATCCAAACTATCCGGTCGACCAGCGACCGGCTAGCATGATTGGCGAATTGCGCCGTATCCTGGCACGGATCTGTGTGGATGCGCTGAGCCCGGATTTGATCATCCTCGATGAATTTCAGCGATTTGCCGACTTGCTGCACGAGCACGATGAGCAGTCGGCGCCCGAAAAGGCAGCCGCGGCGGAACTCGCGCGTGCTCTCTTTTCCTACTCCGGCGCCGACGGCTCGAAAGCGCGCCTGTTGCTACTATCAGCTACGCCATACCGCATGCTGACATTGAATAGCGACGATCCGGAAGAGGGCGATCACTACGGTGACTTCTTGCGCACCATGCGCTTCCTGTTCGGGGAAGAAGATGGTGACGCTCGGATTAGGGAACTCGAAATAGAGCTCAAGGGGTTCCGTCGTGCGTTGCAGGCAATGCCCGAGACAAGAGCTCACGTCCGCGTCCAGCGTGACCGGGTCCAGCACATCCTGGGCGAGGTCATCGCCCGGACCGAGCGCGTGGATTCCACCGACGACCGCAACGCTCTGGTCAAGGAAAGCAAGCCAGAGCTGACGATTGAGACGGAGGACCTCAAGGAGGCGAAGGCTATTGCCCAGGTCGCGGCCATTGTCAGCGCGCCGGGCATCGTCGAGTATTGGAAGTCGTCGCCATACCTGCTCAATTTCATGCGTGAATACAAGCTTCGCCAGAAACTACAGACGCTGAAACTGCAGCCCTCCAGCGAACTGCGCAGCGCAATCAAGGCTGCTGCTCCGTTCCTGATCAGCAAGGAGCAGGTCGAGGACTATGCTGAGATTCCGCTGAGGAACGCGAGAATGCGCGCGGTGGCCGACACAGCGTTCCAGCACGGACTTGATCGCGCGTTGTGGCTTCCACCTTCTCGACCAACATATGGAGAGCAGGTCCCGGCAACGAAGTCGCTCATATTTTCAGACTGGTCGATGGTGCCGGACGCGATCGCTGCACTTCTCTCGCATGAAGCAAGCCGTCGCATGGGCATGACGAGCGATCTGGTTAGCCGCACCAGCCGCCCAATTGGCATTGAGGAGATGATGCCAATGCTCTGCCCCTCCCCCACACTGGCGGCATGGATAGACCCCTTGGCAATGGAGCGCCGGTTTGGACGTGCGGCAAGCTATAAGGAGCTGCGCCGCCAGGCGGTTGGAGTGCTCACCGAGCACATCGACAAAGAGCAACTATTGCGTCTGTCCGGAAGATCCGATCGACTCCTCCCGCTCAACCTGGAAAATGAGCTAGGTAGACGCGTGGACTGGAGTAGGGTGGGCGCCATCGAGCACGAAGGCCACGAGGAACATGGGGCAATGGCGCGCGCCATTGATGTGCTCACGAACGCGCTCGAAGCCGAAGAGCATTCCGACGATCAAGATGCCCGAGATGTCTACGACAAACTCGCAGACTTTGCCCTTGGATCGCCAGCAACTTGTGCCCTTCGAGCACTTGGTCGCCTATGTCCGGAGCTCCCATTAGACGATCCTGCTCTCGTCGGAGCGGCAGTCGCGATCGCTCTCGGCTTCCGGACTTTGTATAACCAGCCGGAAAGCCGGGCGTTGTTGGCAGAGACATCGCCCCTGAACTATTGGCGCCAGGTCATTACGCATGCCGCCGCGCACGATTTGTCCGCAGTCTTGGATGAATATCTCCAACTGGTCCTCGACGCTGAGCGCGGCGGCGAACTGCAAGCGGATAGACGCGCGGGACTGGTTGCTACCAAGGTCGTCGAAGTTGTTGCATTGCGGCCGGCTCAGATAACGCTCGATCACTGGACTGCCGGGCGCTCACGCTTGCACGACAAGACATTCGAGGTGCGAGCGCGTTTTGCGATGCGATTTGCGACAAAAGCGGAGGATGAAAAAGGTGTCCGCCGCACGACGCTCGTCCAAGCCGCCTTCAAATCTCCTTTCCGCCCGTTCGTACTGGCGACAACTTCGATTGGTCAAGAAGGCCTGGATTTCCATAGTTATTGTGCGCGGATCATTCACTGGAACCTGCCGCGTAATCCCGTCGACATTGAACAGCGCGAAGGCAGAGTCCATCGCTTTAAGAATCATGCTGTCCGTCGCAACATTGCTTTCAAGTTCGGCGAGTTCGCACTGAGCGAGGATGGTCGTGTCGCCCCTTGGGAGAACATGTTCGAGGCCGCCCGGCAGCAAGAGATCGCACAGGGTCGCGCCGGCGATATCGTGCCGTTCTGGGTATATCCCGGCGACGAAAAAATTGAGCGCGTTGTGCTCCTCCCCCCGTTTAGTAGAGAGGTCGAGCGCTACGAGAATTTGAAGAAGTCTCTGGCGACCTATCGATTGGCGTTCGGTCAGCCCCGCCAAGATGAGTTGATCAACCTGTTTTCCGCGTTCGGAAACGACGTGATAGCGGAGCTGTCCTACCTGCAAATATCGCTCAAACCACAGCCGAAAAGCGAACGCTCGCCTTATGGCAGACCTATTTCACCCGTCGAATTGCACCATTGAAAGGCACATCATTTTCTTTATTTGTGCAGTCCGATGGGTGCTCCCATTAGACCACTCCCCACGCCCGAAACCTCCCCCTCCCCGTCATCTCGCGCAGGCCGAGCTCCAAAACGATCCGCCGCGCCGCCTGCGGCGTCACCTCCAGCGTCTTTGCCACCGTCCCGGCCGACACCAATGGCTTGGCCATTACCAGTTCGACCAGCTCCGGCAATTTCGAAGACGTCCGCCGCCCCTCCAGTTTTCGCTCGAACATCGTCTTCGCCAATGTCAGCCGGTCATGCTCCTTCATTCCGATCTCGGCCGCCGCGATCAATCCGTGAGCGATGGCGAGCAGTCTTGTCTCGCGGTCGCGGTGCCGGCGCCGATCGACAGGAATGGTTTTCAGACCGAGATTGATGGCGGCGAGATGGGCGCCTGTGGTGATGCCGCAGTCCCGAAGGATTGACGCGGCCAACAGCCGGCCGAGCCATGGCGCGTGCTGAAGGACGGCAAGCTCATTCCAGGCATCGAGAGCAATGATCGCCCGCAGCACCGCCGGCAGGTTTTCGGCCTGGCGCAACACGCCGCGCCATTCGTCGAGCCGGGCATCCTCGTCCCAGTCGAGATCGTAGATCATCGGATCTTTTTCCGCACGGCTATCCGCTGCGCGGTTGCCGTCGGCTCGGCCGGGACGTTTCGCGTTCTCGATGGCTGCCTCCGATCGTGCCAGCACCGCATCAATGGCGGCATAGTCGACGCCGGGCAGATTTTCCGCGTCGTCATCGTACCCTTCCCCTTCCGGATCCACCGGGACCGCGCGCGGGGTGGTGATAGCCGCCTCCGCCGCGTCAGTGCTGGCGGCTGTGATCTCCGAAGTCTGTCGCAGGGTGCGAACGCCGTCGGGCGATAAGGCCCATTCGGGCGAATGACCAGCAATGCGCCGGCGGGTGCGCAGAACGTCGCGGGCGATTGTCAATTCGTGGGTGGGCGTGCGAACGTCGCGCGTGGCGTCGTGAAGGACGAGGTCTTCGAGATGGACAAGTTCGCCGTCGATCCACAGCGAGGCGCAGGCCTCGGCGAAATTTTGCCGTTCGAGGAAGCCCGAACCGACCGGCGAGCGGGCGATGCGTTCGTCAAGACGCGTGAGGGCGATACCGGCGTCAAAAGCCGGCCGCATCAAGGCACTCATACTGATTTTCGCGAGATCGTAAGCCATTGAAATCATGGTAAATGATTTCTTACAGGAACTCTATCTGAATATTAGGGTTCCTCACATGGTATGATTTCCGGTTGGAGGTCTCACCTTCGATAAGTCATGCTTATCGGAAGTGTTACGTACATGCTTGTTGTACGCACTCGGAAGCCATGATATAAGCTGGTCGTGAGCCAATATCGGAGGGTTCGATGCCGCAGACCAGCTACAAGATCAGCGAAGCCCGGAAAAATTTCGCCGAGGTGCTCGAACGCGCCAACCACGGCGAGGAAATCGTCATCATGCGCGGCAACGAAGTGTATGCCCGCATTGGCCCGGCCGACGGCGGCAAGCGCCCGTTCGGCCTGCTGCGCCAGCGTGGCCTGCCCGACGACCTGTTCGGCGCGGTCGATACCGAACAGGCCGCCATCGATGCCGGCGATTGGAATGACGACGTCGGCGTCTGGCAGGGCAAGCCTTCGGATAAAGACAGCCGCTCGTGAAAATTCTGCTCGACAGCCACGCCGTCTACTGGTGGACAATCGGCAGCGACCGGCTTTCCTTGAAGGCTCGGTCGCTGATCGAAGACAAGGCCAACACCATCCTGGTCAGCGCCGTCTCCTTCTATGAACTCGACAACAAGATGCGCCTCAAGAAGCTCGACCTGAAGCCGCAGGAATTGCGGGCCGCCGTCACAGCCAGCGGTTTACAGACGCTGGCGATCAGTGATCTGCATGCCGAACTGGCGGCCAGCTTCGACTGGGACCATCGCGATCCGTGGGACCGTATTCTTGCTGCGCAGGTGCGGCTCGAACATTGCACCTTTGTGTCGCTCGACAGCGCCTTCGACGCGGTGTTGCATGAACGGATCTGGTAAAGGGCAACAGCGGTGAAGATTTGCGTCGAAATTGCCGAGGCAGCGGAGCGACTTGACGAATTGATCGACCTTGCCCTGCGCGATGATGAGGTTGTCATCTGTCGGGACGGGAATCCCTTTGCCGTCATCGTGGCAATTCCAAGAGCGGGCCACGGCACGATCGATGACTTTCTGGCGCTGGCAGCCGCGGGTCGCCCGACGATCTGTGACCAGACCTCAAACCACGACGAATTCTATGACGAGACCGGACTGCCAAAATGAGCAAGCCGTCGTCACCTTCGATCGAAAAACGCGCCGAGGGACTCGACACGATCGCCGCGGTGCTGCCGATCGGACGGCGCAATAAACTAGCCGAACTGCTGACCGACCAGGATGTCGAAACGCTCCGCCATCTGGTCAATGCGGGCATGGGCGAGAATACGTTGCGGGCACTGACCTCCGACCTCGCCTATCTCGAAGCCTGGTCGCTGGCGGCCGTCGGCAGCCCCCTCCCCTGGCCGGCGCCGGAGGCGCTGCTGCTGAAATTCGTCGCCCATCATCTATGGGATCCGGCGAAGCGGGAGGGTGATCCCGATCACGGCATGCCGGATGATGTCGACCGGGCCTTGCGGGACGGCGGCTTTCTCCGGTCGACCGGACCGCACGCCCCGGACACCGTACGGCGACGGCTAGCCAACTGGTCGACACTGACCAAGTGGCGCGGTCTCGATGGCGCTTTCGCCTCCCCTGCCCTCAGGTCGGCCATCCGACTCGCGGTGCGCGCCGTGCCGCGGCCACGCCGCCGCAAGAGCGCCAAGGCGGTGACCGGCGATGTGCTGGCCAAACTGCTGACGACCTGCGGCTCGGAAAGTCTGCGCGACATTCGGGATCGGGCTATCCTGATGGTCGCCTTCGCGTCGGGCGGTCGCCGGCGCAGTGAAGTCGCTGGCCTGCGCAAGGCGCAACTGACGACGGAGGCGCCGGTAAAGGGCGAGGATGAAGTCCCCCTGCCCTCGCTGTCCATCCATCTCGGGCGCACCAAGAATTCCGGCGCAGGCCAGGATGAGGTCGTCTATCTCACCGGCCGGCCCGTGGAAGCGTTGACCGCCTGGCTCGCGGCCGCGAAGATCGACGGCGGCAGTGTGTTTCGGGCGATCGATCGCTGGGGCAATGTTTCCAAGCGGGCGCTCGATCCGAAGGCGGTCAACGATATCGTCAAGCAACGGGCGGAACTGGCTGGGCTGGACCCGGCGGAATTTTCCGCCCACGGACTGCGATCCGGATATCTGACGGAGGCCGCCAATCGCGGAGTCTCCCTCCCCGAAGCCATGGAACAGTCAAGGCATCGGTCGGTCCAGCAGGCATCGAGCTACTACAACAACGCGGACCGCCGAAGCGGCCGCGCTGCTCGTCTTATCTAGCTTACTCGGAAATCCGCCGATCGGCCCAGATTAACGCCATTGCCGAGTCAACATCAACGATGGCTGCGAGAACGAACGTCCCCATACCCTCTAAAGGCCTTTCATATCTCGCACGTTGGCCAGTCCCGTTCCTGCGAGCCCCCTCATCGTGTCGGCTTTCAAAAGCAACTGGTCGAACTTCAGGCCCGTCTCCTTTGCGATCTCCTCGAGCGATACTTGGTATTTCTTGAAGCGGCCTGGCCGTGGATAATGGCAAGATAACTCCCCGCCGCGAAACAATGCGATCGATCAGGTTCCACCTTGATATTATACGTGGACGTCACGCAGCACCTTTCGCTTGGCGCCCGATCCACTCTTATGAAATCAGCCACTTAGCCTGTTGTCTGCAGACAACAAGGCTTTTTGAAAGGCTTCGTCGCGGTGACATGTCAGCAAGGTTCGTTCGCTCGGTCATGCACTCCTCGCCTGCCCCCCACGACTGCGTAGCGAGGCCATCAACATCGACCCCAAGGCAAATTCCCCCCTTTTCGCACGGGATGTCAGGTCGCGAAGGTAGCCACCCGCCGAATTGATATGCCCTGCCCGTTCGAGGATACACGCCATCGTCGCAGCCGCGTTTTCGGGTCCCATCGTGTCGCAAGCATCCTGGTAAGCGGAGGGACTGACCCCAAGCATTGATCGCACCACGACGGCCGCGGTCATCAGCTCCCGCCAGGTACTAATTGAGCCGCCTGGCCCATATGCGTCGATTTCCGGGCACGCTCGAAGTACCAATCCCAACGGGAAAGTTTTCAGCTCCTCGCTCCGTCGTTCGTTGTTCTGGCTCGGTGGTGCCCCCTGCTCTTTTCCAGAGCTAGGTTCAAGTTCACAGATGGATTCGGTTTTTGAATTCTGTTTGTGACGCTCATTGTGAGCATCATTGGTGCTAATATCTTGGTGATTCTTCTGCAGTTCCAATCGGTTGACGATTTCCTCCCGAAGCAGGACGAGTTCCTCAAGGATCGACTCGAGATCCACCATTGTCGGAGACCGCGGAATGCGTCCGACGCAGGCCACATACATTTCCTCGATGGCTTCCCAGTCACCCCAAACGCCCTCCTCAATCGCCGCCGTGATGATCTTTCGGACATCCCGGCGGCAGATGGTAAGATCCTCCTTGGCCCTGCGGAACGCAGCACGGTCTGCCACAACCTGCTGTGCCAGGCCGGCGAGCTCTTCTGACCGCATTAGAAGGGGCGAAAGATCAAAGCCAAACGCAGCTTCGATCTCCCCAGCCCGGTCTTTACGGGCGTAACGCTTTCCATTGGCGCTGTCTTTGCGGATGATTAGCCCCGCCTCTACCAGAAGCGCTATGTGCCGGCGCAAAGTAGCTCCAGCGATTCCATGGGCCCGAAGCGTTAGTTGGGCGTTTGACGGAAAGACGATCAACGACGAGCCTTGCCGAAGTTCATTCTCGGGAAAGAAGCTCAACAATGCGTCAAGCACCGCAAGGCTTCTGTCCTGGAGCCCCAAGGGCTCGCGTGCCTCGGATACGTCTCGAAACACTTTCCATTTCTCGACCGACTTTTCAGCCTTGATTTCAGTGACAGCAATCTGTCTCCTCACCAAGGCAAGCGTCATCGGTCGCCGCCCGAAAGGCGCCGTCACATGTCCACTCTGCATTTTCCTTCACCTATCCAATAGGCAAAAGAAATCCGCTCACCGAAACGGCGCCAAAGACTCTTGACTGCGATTCATGGAAATGCGATTCTCAGGCTGCTTAGACCAATGAGAGAGGCTTCCACGACGGCGTCGTTCGGGGGCCTTTTTCTTTTGCTACTTCCTTCCTCAATTATCCTTCAGACGATGGATTAACTTTCTTAAAGCTCTCATAGAGACCAGGAAGCTGCTCCATCACGAAGACGGCGAATGCCTCATCACGATCCCTGCTGATTTGAATCTTGCAATGCTTCGCCGAGACCGAAAGCTTCGCGATTTCTGCGCCAGCGGTAGACCTTGCGACCGCGGGAGTAACACGTGGCACCGACTCGCTTTTGTCCGCCTTTTTCAGGGCGCGAACCACAGCCGTAAAGCGATCATCCGAATCCTTGTGGCCGAATGACTTCTCTTCGGTTGCTTTGCGCGCCTTCGATTCAGACCGGGAGACCTTCAGGAGGTCTGCGAGCTCCTGCCACCGCCCGCGGCCGATCTTCGGTGCGCGTCCGATCGCCGTGACAATCCACTCTGGTATTGCCTGAGCCACTGCGATGAGCTTTGAAACTTCTGCCCTATCCACCGATAATGCAGATTGGATCAAGGGGCGTTGAAATCCGGCCGCTTCAAGTTTGTTCGCAAACGTCGCGCGCTCGATAAAGCTAAGATCCTCGCGCGCGGAGTTCTCGATCCCTTGTGCTACGACAAGTCGGTCGTCGTCCAGGTTACGAACATATGCCTTGACCGAAATACCAAGCTCTGTCGCAACACGCAGCCGGCGATGCCCATAGGCAACCTGATATCGAGATGGTTCAGTGGGGTGCTGGCGGACAAGGATCGGCATCTCTTGTCCATGTTCTTTAATTGATGCCTTGAGCGCCTCGATTGCCGCCACATCCTGATCCCAGAAGCGATCGGCGAATGGCGACGGGTCGACGGAGAGCGGATCCAGGTCGAGGGGGAGGGCGCCTTCCGCGATGCGCTGCTTGAGCTCCTCGTAGTCGCGCTCGACTTCCGAAAAAGTATCCTTCAACGATCGGACTGCTCCCGATGCTACGCGCTGAACAGGCACACGGGTTTCGCTCGACTGGACCTCATCATTCCCTGCGGCAAAGAGAGATCGGATCGATTGGGTGCGCTTGCTCATAGCCTGCTCCTATCCATCGGTTCAACGTCGGGACCTGCGGTCGGCCGCTTGTTGTCTGCAGACAACAAGCTAAGATGTTGATTTCTCTTGACAGACCCCATCATTGCCTGCCCCAGACTCCGTTGACGAGTTCGATGGCCTCCAGATTCACTGCGTTAATGGATTCCATTGCCCGGTCATAAGTCGAACGCCCAACTGCGCCGCGCGAGAGCTCAAAAAGCGACTGCTTAGTGAGACCCGCGTTGGCAATTGCAGTGGACTTCCAGGCCGATGCGTTCATCACATCTGTCCCGAAAACGTCGCGTAGCAACGCAACGATCTCTTGCTCCGGGACATCGCGCGGGTCGTGCCTGGTGATGAGGAACCGGAGAAAATCGTAATCGAGTCGTCCGCCCGCTTCTTCGATGACGGCTACCAGATCTGACGTCATCAGAAGGAACTGACTCATGGAGGCGACATCCACCATCTGCGGATGGACCGTCACAATCATGCCGGTGGCTGCGTTGAGAGCGCCCATAGTCAAGAAACCGAGCTGGGGAGGGCAGTCTATGATGACGACGTCGAAATCCCGCTCGACCTGATCAATTGCCCCGGCGACTCGTCTAAAGAAGAGATCTTCCGGACGTCCGCGGTTCTGGAGCATGTGCCTCGGGGTCTGGTGCTCGAACTCCATCAGCTCGAGATTTCCTGGAACGATGCTGATCCCGGTAAAATATGTCGGCCGAACGACCTCCTTCATGGTCACTCGTTGGTCGTCGTAACGGATCGCACCGTAGAGCGTGGTGTTTTCGGCAACGTCGAATTCCGGCTGGTAACCGAACATTGCAGAAAGCGACGCCTGGGGATCAAGGTCGATCGCAAGAACGCGATAGCCTTGCAAAGCAAGCCCTTGCGCTAAATAAACCGCGGTCGTTGTCTTGGCAGAACCGCCCTTAAAATTGGCGACGCTTATAATCTGAAGCTTTTCACCATCGCGCCGGCGCGGCCAAAATCTGCTCGCCTCTTTCGGTCTTGCTCCGGCTAGATATTGGCGAAGCTCGTTGATCTGTTCCAACGTGTAGGATCGCCGCCCGGCGTTTCCAAGATCTGGCGACGGGCCCAGGCCATCGAGGGATAGCTGTCGCAAATAGCCATCCGAAACACCAACGATATCGGCGACCTCACCGGAGGTAAAGGAACGTAGGGATTTTTGAGCCATGGGAGGAAAGGCTCGTTCCCCTACAGCCCGCAACCTGGCAGACAGTGCTTCCGCGCGCTGTGTGATGTGCGCGGAAGTCGATGCTAGATTGATTTGTCTGTCAATCACGTTCACTTTGGCCCCAGTTTCAGACGGTTTCTTGGCGTAAGACGCGCTATTTCCGTCTCATGATAACGCACGATTCTGCGAGTCTCGCAAGAGAAATAGGGTTAACAAAACCTTAACGAGACTACTTCCCTTCGCAACGCATTACGGTCACTCGCCGGCTTTCTCCTGCAAATTCAGATCTTTGGCGCGTTGGACGAAAACTCTGATCACGATGCGTTCTACTGTGAATCCTACAAGGTGGCACTGTCTACGCCACTCGGAATTCAAGCCGTTTCATCCCCCTTGAGGATGATTTCGTCCTACGACTCACCTCAAACGACCTTGTAGGATCCTACAACTACCGCTCGATTCTGATCCGTGCTGATTTCCCCGCCGACCAACATCGACGGAGAAATTCATGCAGATTCTCGCGATTTCCCAACCGCGAAATGTCCACGAAGCTCAGCTTCTCCACCGCCACCATCAGCTACGTGCACGCGTTTTCTCCGAGCGCCTGGGCTGGGAGGTCAACGTTGTCGACGGTCAAGAGGCGGACGCGTTCGACGCTCTTAAGCCGACCTACATCCTCGCAGTCTCCGACCGCGGCCAAGTGGCGGGATGCGCAAGGCTGCTTCCGGCCATTGGCCCGACAATGGTGGCTGACGTCTTTGACTCGCTGCTTCCGAATGGACATCTGAACGCGCACTCCGCGATGATCGAGAGTTCCCGCTTCTGCGTCGACACGATCCTCGGGGAGGGCAGGGGAGACGGCACGATGCACGAGGCAACGCTGACCATGTTTGCGGGCATCATCGAGTGGTGCTTGGTGAATGGCATCACCGAAATCGTCACCGTTACTGACCTGCGATTCGAGCGGATCCTCGCGCGCGTCGGCTGGCCCCTACAGCGGCTGGCGGAGCCGAAGAGGATCGGAGTGACGATGGCCGTGGCCGGCATCCTGCCGGCGAATATCGACACATTCCTGCGGCTTCGGCCTGCCGACTACCGTTCCGAACTCAGCACCGTCAGCCAAGCAGCGTAAGGAAGAAAAGCCGTGAACCAGCTTCGCTCTCATCCTCGACTTGTCCGCAAACTCCAGGAGGCGCTCGGCGATCAGCTTTGCGTCGCGCTGGACGACTCAACGGTCGTCGAAATCATGCTCAATCCTGATGGAAAGCTTTTCATCGAACGGCTCGGCCACGGCGTGGCGCCTGCTGGCGAAATGTCTCCCGCGGCTGCGGAAATGGTGATCGGAACAGTGGCGCATGCTCTGCAATCCGAAGTCGACACCGAACAGCCTATCATCTCCGGAGAGCTGCCGATCGGCGGCCACCGCTTCGAAGGGCTGCTCCCGCCGGTCGTCGCCAAGCCGGCCTTCACCATTCGGCGTCGCGCCTCACGTCTGATCCCGCTCGATGACTATGTGCGCTCCGGCGTGATGACCGCAAACCAGGCCTCGACGATCCGCAGTGCGATTTCAGCGCGGCTCAACATCATCATTTCCGGAGGCACCGGTTCCGGAAAGACGACGCTTGCGAACGCGGTCATCGACGAAATCGTTAAGTCTTCCCCGGAAGACCGTCTCGTCATCCTGGAAGATACCGCCGAGATCCAGTGCGCCGCCGACAACGCCGTTCTTCTTCACACTAGCGATACCGTAGACATAGCGCGGCTGTTGAAGAGCACCATGCGGCTACGTCCAGACCGGATCGTCGTGGGCGAGGTCCGCGACGGCGCCGCACTGACGCTGCTCAAGGCGTGGAACACAGGTCATCCGGGGGGCGTAGCCACCATCCATTCCAATACCGCCATGTCGGCACTTCACCGCCTCGAACAACTGACCGCCGAAGCCAGCCAGCAGCCGATGCACGAGGTGATCGGGGAAGCAGTCGATCTCATCGTCTCGATCGAGCGGACGCCGCGCGGGCGGCGCGTCCGCGACGTCATTCAGGTCGAGCGCTTCGCGGGTGGCCAATACGAAATCGAATCCGACAAGCTTACGGAAGAACAGGAGGCGCGCCATGTGGCGTAGAAACGCAGTCATCGCCGCGACTTTCCTTGCGGCGCCTATCGTTCTCGCTTCGGTCGCGCCGGCGCTTGCAAGCTCTGGCGGCAGTCTTCCCTGGGAAGGACCGCTGCAGCAAATCCAGGAGTCGATCACCGGACCGGTCGCCGGCGCCATTGCTCTTGCAGCGGTCGCGATCGCCGGCGGCATGCTGATCTTCGGGGGCGAGCTGAACGATTTCGCGCGTCGGCTCGTCTATATCGTGCTCGTCGCAGGCATCCTACTTGGCGCCACCAACATCGTCGGCCTGTTTGGAGCCACCGGCGCCTCGATCGGACTGGCGAACGAGCAGGCGACCTCCATCGGGCAAGCTGAGGAAGGGGAGGGGGCTCATGGCTGAGTCCCTGTCCCGGCTGCAGCGCAACCGCATCCATCGCGCGCTGTCGCGTCCGAACCTTCTGATGGGCGCGGACCGGGAACTGGTGCTGATCACCGGTCTTGCCGCCGTCATCCTCATCTTCGTCGTTCTCACGATCTATTCAGCGCTCTTCGGCGTGGCCGTCTGGATCGTCATCGTCGGGCTTCTGAGAATGATGGCAAAGGCGGACCCCCTGATGCGACAGGTCTATATCCGCCATATCTCCTACAAGCATTACTACAAGGCGACCTCCTCGCCGTGGCGCCGGTATTGAGGGGCAGGCATGGTCGCTCTCAAACGCTTCCGGGCCACCGGCCCATCCTTTGCGGATCTCGTCCCCTATGCCGGCCTCGTCGACAATGGCGTGCTCCTGTTGAAAGACGGAAGCTTGATGGCCGGCTGGTATTTTGCCGGCCCGGACTCCGAAAGCGCTACCGACCTGGAGCGCAACGACCTGTCGCGGCAGATCAATACGATCCTGTCGCGGCTTGGATCCGGCTGGATGATCCAGGTCGAGGCGGTTCGTATCCCGACATTCGATTACCCGACCGATGATCGCTGCCACTTCCCTGATCCCGTCACACGCGCGATCGATGCCGAGCGGCGCGCGCATTTCGCGCGCGAGCAGGGACACTTCGAGAGCAAACACGCGCTCGTCCTCAGCTATCGGCCGCTCGAGTCCAAGAAAACCGCTCTCAGCAAATACATTTACTCGGACGAGGAGAGCCGCAAGAAGACCTATGCCGACACGGTCCTCTTCATCTTCACAAACGCTGTGCGCGAGATCGAGCAGTATTTTGCCAACACCCTTTCGATCCGGCGCATGGAGACGCGCGAGGTCGCCGAGAGGGGAGGGGAGCGGGTCGCCCGCTATGACGAGCTGCTGCAGTTCGTCCGCTTCTGCATCACCGGCGAGAACCACCCGATCCGGATGCCGGATGCGCCGATGTATCTCGACTGGATCGCCACGGCCGAACTCGAGCACGGGCTGACGCCGAAGGTCGAGAACCGCTTTCTCGCTGTTGTGGCGATCGATGGATTACCGGCAGAGAGCTGGCCGGGGATCCTCAACAGCCTGGACCTGATGCCACTCACCTATCGTTGGTCTTCGCGCTTCATCTTTCTCGATGCGGAAGAGGCGCGACAGAAACTCGAACGCACCCGAAAGAAGTGGCAGCAAAAGGTGCGCCCGTTCTTCGATCAATTGTTCCAGACGCAGAGTCGGTCGGTCGACCAGGATGCCATGACCATGGTCGCCGAGACCGAAGACGCCATTGCGCAAGCCTCCTCGCAACTTGTCGCATACGGTTACTATACCCCGGTCATCGTCCTGTTTGATCATGACCGGGAGGCACTGCAGGAGAAGGCAGAGGCCATCCGCCGGCTGATCCAGGCGGAAGGTTTCGGAGCGCGGATTGAAACGCTCAACGCCACCGATGCCTATCTCGGCAGCCTTCCGGGTAACTGGTACTGCAATATCCGCGAACCGCTGATCAACACCAGCAATCTTGCCGATCTCGTCCCTTTGAATTCCGTATGGTCAGGGAGCCCGGTGGCGCCGTGCCCGTTCTACCCGCCGAACTCGCCACCACTGATGCAGGTGGCGAGCGGCTCGACGCCATTCCGACTGAACCTCCATGTCGACGATGTTGGCCATACGCTGATTTTCGGCCCAACCGGTTCGGGCAAGTCGACGCTGCTGGCGCTGATTGCAGCGCAATTCCGGCGCTACGAACGCGCCCAGATCTTCGCCTTCGACAAGGGGAACTCGCTCCTTCCCCTGACGCTCGCCGCCCGCGGCGATCACTATGAGATCGGTGGCGACGCTCAAGACGAGGCAAAGGTGCTGGCCTTCTGCCCGCTATCGGACCTTGCGAGCGATGCAGATCGCGCATGGGCAACCGAATGGATCGAAATGCTGGTCGTCCTGCAGGGTGTTACCATCACCCCCGATCATCGCAACGCGATCTCGCGCCAGATCGGATTGATGGCCAGCGCAGCCGGACGGTCGCTGTCGGACTTCGTCAGTGGCGTGCAAATGCGCGAGATCAAGGACGCGCTTCATCACTACACGGTCGACGGCCCGATGGGTCAGCTTCTCGACGCGGAACAGGACGGCCTTTCACTCGGTGCGCTCCAGACCTTCGAGATCGAGCACCTGATGAACATGGGCGAGCGCAATCTCGTGCCCGTGCTGACCTATCTGTTCAGGCGGATCGAGAAGAGGCTTGATGGCTCACCGAGCCTGATCGTCCTCGACGAAGCTTGGCTGATGCTGGGCCATCCGGTTTTCCGAAACAAAATCAGAGAATGGCTGAAGGTCTTACGCAAGGCGAATTGCGCGGTCGTTCTCGCGACACAGTCGATATCGGACGCGGAGCGCTCGGGCATCATCGATGTCCTGAAGGAGTCCTGCCCCACCAAGATTTGCCTCCCCAACGGCGCCGCTCGCGAGCCGGGGACCCGGGAGTTCTACCAGCGGATCGGCTTCAACGAGCGGCAGATCGAGATTGTTTCGAATGCAATCCCCAAGCGGGAATATTACGTCGTCACGCCTGAGGGCCGGAGGCTGTTCGATATGGCACTCGGCCCCGTGGCGCTCAGCTTCGTCGGCGCCTCCGGCAAGGAAGATTTGAAGCGTATCCGCACGCTCAGTTCCGAACACGGCCGCGACTGGCCGATCCACTGGCTTCAAACGAGAGGAGTTCACGATGCCGCATCGCTGCTCAACTTCGAATAGATTGGTCGCTGGTATGGCGGCGGTCGTCATGACGATCGGCGCTGTCATGCCTGCGGACGCCGGCACGGCCACAGGTGCTGCGACCGAATGGACACAGGTCCTCAACAATGGCGAGCTCGTATCGCTTGTTGGCCAATCCGGCGAGCAAATCCAGAACCAACTCACCCAGATCAGCCAGCTCGCGCAACAGATCGAAACGCAGCTGAACATCTACCAGAACCTGCTGCAGAACACCGCTACCCTTCCCTCGCACATGTGGGGGCAGGTTGAGAGCGACCTTAATCAGCTGCGCAGCATCGTTGACCAGGGCCAGAGCATCTCGTTTTCCATGGGCAATGCCGATGACGTGCTGCAGCAGCGCTTCCAAAGCTACTCAAGCCTCAAAACCAACCTGCCAGACAATGCTTCTTTTTCGACGACATATCAGTCCTGGTCGGACACCAACCGGGACACGATCGCCAGCACACTCAAGGCGGCGAGCCTGACCTCCGAGCAGTTCGATAGCGAGGAGGGCACGATGTCCTCACTGCGGTCGATGTCCGAGACCGCCGACGGGCAGATGAAAGCTCTGCAGGTCGGACACGAGATCGCCGCGCAACAAGTCGCGCAGATGCAGAAGCTTCGCGGCCTTGTCTCGCAGCAGATGACGATGATGGGAACCTGGCTGCAGACCGAGCAGACCGACAAGGACCTGGCGCAGGCGCGGCGGGAGAAATTCTTCAACGCCGAGGTCAAGAGCATTCCGGAAGGTCAGAAGATGGAGCCCCGCTGGTGAATCGCGCAGTCGTCATTGCCTTGCTCGTACTTGTTGCCGGTCTCTCGTCTGCTGCAACGGTGCTGGTCATCAACATCAGAGAAAATGGCAAACCTACGCTCACTGAGGAGCAGCGTGCCGTTCGCGAAAAGTTTTTTGGCTCCGACAAGGAGTTGCCGCCGATCAAGGATGGCCAGGAGATGCGTCCAAGATGGTGAAATCTAATCTTGAACGATCATTTCTGATCGCGGGCTTCCTTTGCCTCGTCTTTGCAGCTCCGGCCTTCGCTCAACAGGGACAAGTCCTGACCGAACTGGAAAATCAGGTCTCGACGGCAGCGAAGGGGTGGGAAACCACCATCATGGATGCCGCAAAATCTCTTTTCTGGATCCTGGCGACCATTGAGGTGGGCATTGCAGCCGTCTGGCTGGCGCTTCAGGCCGCATCGCTTGATAGCTGGTTCGCGGAGCTTGTCCGGCGGATCATGTTCATTGGCTTTTTCGCCTTCGTTCTTACTCAAGGGCCGACCTTTGCCCGAGCGGTCGTCGACAGCCTCTTTCAGATTGGCGCCGGCGGCGGGTCGGCGTCGCCTGCCGAAGTGTTCGACGCCGGCATTCGGGTGGCCTCGCAAATGTCGCAGCAAGCGCAATTCGGCGTATTCGAGGATAATGCGCTGGCGATCGCGGCCGTGCTGGCGATGGGTGTCGTCGTCATCTGCTTCTCGCTCGTCGCAGCAATTTTCGTGTCGGTCATGGTGGAGATGTATGTCGGTCTGCTCGCGGGGATGATCATGCTCGGGCTCGGTGGCTCCTCCTTCACGAAGGACTTCGCTGTCCGCTACCTCGTCTACGCTTTCGGCGTCGGCATGAAGCTGATGGCGTTGGTCATGATCGCGAAGATCGGATCCGAGGTCCTCATGGGTCTGGCAAATGCGCCAACCGCCTCCTCGGACCAGTTCGTGACGACGCTCGCCATCGCCGGGATCTCGGTCGTGGTCTTCATCATCGCCATGTACGTGCCGAACATCATTCAGGGTGTCGTTCAGGGCGCTTCCGTCTCAGGCGGCATGGAAGCAATCCGTCACGGTGGGCAGGCGGCATCCTTCGCGACCGGCGCGGGTTTCCTTGCAGCCGGTGCGGCGGGCGCAGGGTTCACGGCTGGTCAAAGCGCGCGGGCCGCAGGGTCATCCGTTGCAGGTGCCATGCTTCGAGGTTTCGGTGTTGGGATCGGGTCTGCCGGGATCGCCGCAGGCTCGGCCGCCAAGGAGAAGGCCATCGGCTCTCCCGGCGCCTATGCCGGGTCAATCCTCGGTCTTGCCAATTCCAAGCTCGATCAGGCGCGCAGCGGGCACAGCGGACCAAAGCCGCCTCCTGAACGCAAAGACTAACAGCAATCAGAAAGTGATCGATCGATGGCAGCGAACCGCGCCCCCGAAAACCCGTATCTTGCCGCGCGCCAGGAATGGAGCGAGCGATATGGCTCCTATGTCCAGGCAGCCGCCGCATGGCGTATCGTCGGCATTCTCGGTCTGACCATGGCCGTCATCGGCTTTGGCTATTCGATGTATCTCAGCACTCAGGTCAAGCTGGTGCCCTATATCGTCCAGGTCGATAAGCTGGGCACGGCGGTGACCGCGGGCTTCCCCGAACAAATCGAATATGCGGATGTCCGGGTGGTGCGTGCCACACTCGGCAACTTCGTCACCAGCTTCCGTTCGATCACACCGGATGCCGTGGTGCAGAAGCAATATATCGACCGGACCTACGCACTCCTTCGAACATCCGATCCGTCGACCGAGAAGATCAACGCCTGGTTCCGCGGCAATTCCCCCTTCGAGAAGGCGAAATCGTCGACGGTCGCCATCGAGGTCAACAACATCGTGGCGCTGTCGAACCAGACCTATCAGATCGACTGGACTGAATACGAACGGGACCGGAAGGGCAAGGAAACCGGCACCCGCCGCTTCCGCGGGATCGCGACGGTGACACTCACCGCGCCGCAGGACGAGGCGACCATCCGCCTCAATCCGATCGGTCTCTACGTCCGGGATTTCGACTGGACGGCACAGCTTTAAGGGCAGGGGATTTTCAATGCACAGAACAGGATTGATCGCAGCGGCCGGCTGCCTGGCCGGACTCGTCTTTGTCGGCGGCGCTGAGGCGCAAAGCATGACGAACAACGAGGTGAAAGGGACGAACATCTCCAGGAAGTGGCGTGGGACGTCAGGACTGGTGACGACCGGCCCCGATGGCAAGGTCATCTTCCTCTTTGGCGAAACGCAGCCGTCCGTCGTCTGCTCGCCCCTGCAGGTCTGCGATATCGAATTGCAAGGCGGCGAGATTGTCCGCGATGTGCTTGTCGGTGACACGGTACGTTGGAAGGTGGAACCGGCGACCTCGGGCGCCACCGGCGGGCAGGCGATCCACCTCATCGTCAAGCCCTCGGAACCCGGGCTCGTCACCTCGATGGTGGTCACGACATCGCGCCGCACCTATCACATCCAGCTCAAGTCACATCCGAGCCAGTATATGGCCCGCGTCGGCTTCGAATATCCGGAGGACGTCTCGACCAAACTCGCTGATATCAACTCCCGGCTGGAAACCGGCGGCATTCCCGGGACGGCACCTGACAAACTGAACTTCTCCTACTCGGTGAGCGGGAGCGCGTCGTGGAAGCCGAAGCGTGTCTATTCCGACGGTGTGAAAACATACATTCAATTCTCGAAATCAGTCTCGAGCCAGGATGCGCCGGTGCTCTTCGTCGTCTCTGGCGGCCAGAACCGCATCGTCAATTACCGGATGAAGAACGACATGATGATCGTCGACTATGCGGTCGACAAGGCGATCCTCGTCTCCGGTGTCGGATGGCGCCAGCAGAAAATCACCATCCGGCGGGGAGGCTGAACCAATGAGCAAGCTTCTCGTTATCATCATCACCGCCACGCTGCTTTCAGGCTGCCAAACGGCCGAGGACGGATTGACCACCAGTTCCACCCCGGTCGCCGTCACCGGCCCCGCCGCAAGCGCCATTGCCGGCGACATGGCGAGCCGGCTCGCCGAGCAGATCGGTCCGGCAGGCACGACGACGCTCAAAATGGAAAAGGATGCGTCCGAATTTGGAACCGCACTCGAGGCGGCGCTGAGGGGTTGGGGCTATACGGTCATTACCGACGGCAAGGTTGGCAAGGACATCAAACCGGTCGAGCTCGCTTACTCGATCGATGCCGCCGACGGGCAGGTGCTCGCACGGCTTTCGACGCCGTCGATCGCCCTTGGCCGGGCCTACACCGCGACCTCCGCCGGCGCCACGCCGGCAAGCCCGCTCTCGATCATGCAGCGCAACTGAGGGGAAGCGGGTATGGTCCAATCTCTCCAGCTCGGCGCCTCCAACCAGGCCGACGATCAGAAGGGCATGCGCCGTCTCAATCGGTTGCCGATCATCATCGCCATCGTCATCATCGCGCTGTTCGTCGGCGTGGTCGTGATCGGACTGTCGTGGCGCGGGCTGCCGTTCAATCGCGGCAATGACATCGATAGTGCTTCGAATACACCGGCAACCAATTTCGGTGACCAGCTCAAGCGCGGCGTCACCGACGGCATTATCGGCGAGCCGGTTGAGCGCGAAGCGTTTCAGCCGACGCCTGCCGTCGAACAGAAGGTCGAGAAGGAAACTCCTGTTGTCGACCGCCGGCCGACCGAAAGGGAAGAACGGCGGCCGCGGCTCGAATCGGAAGAGGAATGGAAGGCCCGCCTGAAGCGGGAGCAGGATGAGCAATATATCCGCGAGGCCCAACGCCAGCGTATGGCCCGGCTGCAGGCGCGCGCCACGGCTTTGGACTCGCCGTTGAAGGTGGATATTTCCGATGTCGAGAAAGCCGACAACAACTCCACGGACGCGGGCCGGCAGACGACGACTGCGGCAGCCAACAATGCGTCGGACCTCTACGCCGCCGCCATGAAATCAGGCCTCATGGGGCAGAACGTCGATCCCAACGCCCAGACCTCGAAGGAGGACTTCTTCAACCAGGACATCAAGGACCTCGGCTATCTACCGAACAAGGTCGTGCCGCAGATGTCGCCCTACGAGCTGAAGCGCGGCTCGGTCATACCGGCCACGTTGATCACCGGTCTCAATTCCGACCTTCCGGGACGGATCACCGCGCAAGTCAGCCAGAACGTCTATGACAGCGCCACCGGCTATCGGTTGCTGATCCCGCAGGGCTCAAAGCTGTTTGGCCGCTACGACTCCAAGGTGTCGTTCGGCCAAGAGCGCGTCCTCGTCGTCTGGACCGACCTCATCTTTCCGAACGGATCGACCCTGCAGATCGGCGGCATGGCCGGCACGGATGCCGAAGGCTATGGCGGTTTCAAGGACAAGGTCGATCGCCATCTCTGGCGCACCTGGAGTTCGGCGGCGCTCGTCGCGCTGATCGGAACCGGCATCGACATGTCGATGCCGGAGAGTTCGACGCTTGCGACGCAGGACACGGCGTCCGATGCGGCCAGACGGAATTTCGCGGAAAGCTTCGGCCGCGTCGCCGAGGAGACGATCTCGAAGAACCTGAATGTGCAGCCGACAATCCAGATCCGCCCCGGCTACAAGTTCAATGTGCTCGTCGACCAGGACATCATTTTTCCGTCGGCTTACCGCAAAAACTAAAGGAAACGCCAAGTCCGCAGGAGGTGCAAATCTGCGAGTTGCGATGGTTGAAGAAATGGGGCCTGATGGTCCTGCTCAACGCCAGATAAGGATAGACAATGACAGAAATGGATTTTGGCGATTTGCCGGATGACGACCCGGACCTTCTCGAAAACACCGCCTTGCCGAAGCAGTTCGTCTCGCGCCTTCGAAAGGCGTTTTTCACCCGGCTTTCGGATTTCGACGACATGGACGATATCCAGATGCTACGCGAACCGGGAATAAACTGGCGTATCATCAAAGCCGTCAGATCCGAGCGGGCGCGTATCGACGCCAGGTGATCTTGCACCTTGAAAGGCGCTCGCGGTTAGGATTTGGGGCTCCGCGTGTGCAACCGGGCCAGGCCTTTTGTCGCGTTCCTTTCGGTAAATAGCGCTCGCGTCAGAACAGGGTTTCCATGGCCAATCGTTCCTTGGCCCGCAAAAACTTTTCTTGATTTGTCATCTTTTTCAGGCAGTGAGCCTTGAAAGCTTCCCCTTTATGGGTAGTGCTATCGTACACGGCACGAGGGATTGCTTTGCATCAACCCAGCACTCTCGGTTGCGTCGCTATCGGCAGTTGGCAATCACCGGGCCTTTCCGGTGCCAAACTGCGATGCCCATCATCCAGCGTCTCGGCTGGCAAATAAAGGACCGCGTTACGGGTCAATAACATAGGAGAAGCGTTCGTGGACGGAGAATTTCGCTCGCTCGTTGATATGCTGGAAGTCGCGCAAGACGAGGCCATGATCAAGGGAGCCCTCAGGCAGTTCACGCGTTCCTGCGGATACGAACGATTTGCCTACTTCGAAAAAGAAGGCGCCCAGATCAGGACATTCAACTCCTATCCCAAACCATGGGAGGGTGTTTACCTCTCGGCCGATTATTCCAGCATCGATCCCGTGGTGACGGAAGCGAAGCGCAAACGGGACGTTTTCTTCTGGACCGCGGAGGATTGGCCGGCCCGCGGTTTTTCACCGCTCAGAAAGTTTCGCGACGAGGCGATCGACCACGGGATCCGCTGCGGAATGACAATCCCCGTGGAAGGGGGTTACGGTTCGTCGATGATGCTGACCTTTGCGTCCTCCGAAAGAGAAGTGGACGTCCCGGCCGCCTTCGACGCGAGGAGAGCAATCCAATTGGTGATGATGGTCCATTATCGATTGAAGATGATTGCTGCCAAACCCGCCATCAATCCAAACCAGGCGCTGTCGCCACGCGAGATGCAATGCCTGACATGGGCGATGAAAGGAAAAAACACACTCGAAACTGCCGCTGTGACTGGCATCAATTCGAGAACGGTGCAGCACTATCTTGATAAGGCCCGTGCCAAACTGGGTGCTGAATCAGTGCCGCAGCTTGTGGGAATCGCGAAGGATCGCGGGTTGCTAAGCTCTAATTAGCATCGTCCGATGGCACGTCGGGGATGTAGCCAAGGGCGTCGATGATCTGGGACAGCTCTTCCTGCTGCGCCTCGGATTTCTTCTGACGGGCAATGTATTCGTCCTGCAGGGTTGCCAGCACGTCGCTGGAAACCGAGGGATCGCCGCTCGCACGAGTCCACTCCTCGTAGACAGCCTCATCCGCGGCGAGCAGCCGGCGGTGTTCGTGTATTGCCGACACCGCCAATTCCTCCAACGCTTCCTTCGGCATCGAAGAGAACTGCGGATCCCGCTCGCTCCTTTCGGTCCTAGAGGACTCTGCATCGTTCGTCCGTTTTTCCTCGAAACTCATTCCTTCACCACTCGAACGATGCTTTGGTGCCGCATCAGGCGGCCCGCGCTACACACTATCATACGACCAA
The DNA here is from genome assembly GCF_002531875.1 of Sinorhizobium sp. FG01. Lineage (NCBI taxonomy): Bacteria > Pseudomonadati > Pseudomonadota > Alphaproteobacteria > Hyphomicrobiales > Rhizobiaceae > Sinorhizobium > Sinorhizobium sp. FG01. The sequence goes on along the minus strand of NZ_NWTB01000014.1, from coordinate 92,897 downwards.
CATTGAAAGTCAGTCGAAGAACGATTGCCGTCAATATCATAGGTCATGTCGAATCGGAACTATAGTTCCTAGAACAATAGTTCCGATTCAGGTTCCGCTCACGTCATGGATCTCAACGAGGTCATGGCGGTCAACTTGCGTCGAATACGTCATGGCAAGAAACTGACGCAGGAGGAACTGGCGCATCGCACGGGCCTGAGTACGCGCCATATCAGTGCCATCGAGCGCGCCGAGATGTCGGCAACCCTTACTGTCCTCGGCCAGATTTCCGACGCGCTGGGTGTCGAGCCTGCCGAGCTTGTGACCAAATCGAACTGATCTGCAAAGTGCGCGCCGACTGGAATTTTAGGGTTTGAAGGCGGTTTCCGATTCGAAGGAACGCGTATCGACCAGTTGGGCAGCTTGACCACTGAGATCACTGGTCAAAGCTTTACATGAGCGTCCGGCCGCATTATATATTCTCCTCAAGGAGAATGATTATGACCAGCACATCACACGCATACACGCCCGCCGAGGCGGCGGCTGTCAGCGAGATCGCTGTGAAGTCGGTGCACAATGCGATTGACAAGCGCATCATCGAGACTCATCTCGTTGGTAGCAGGGGTCGAGCGCTCACCGATGAGGATCTGCTTCGGTTGAAGCTCTGGTACGGCGTCGGATCGATCTTGTCTGCCGAGCGCCGCAAACGCCTATTCGATACGATCGACCAGAACCCTGATGCCGAAACCGTGAGAGCAGACGACTATCTTATTATCGACGTTGCGCGGGCACGAGAACAACTGGCCGCGCGGGCCGAGGCGCTTCGAGAAGCCGAACGAATGATTGAAAGCGTGAAAGGGGTCGTGGGTGGCGAGCCGGTTTTCAAGCGAACCCGTGTTCCCGTGCGAACCATTGCCGCGATGAAGAGCCAAGGCGCAAGTACAGGGGAAATCGTCGAGGGCTATCCTGCGGTCACCGAGCGCATGGTGGAACTTGCCGAGATCTGGGCTGCAGCCCATCCCGCCAGGGGACGTCCACGGAAGCTTTCGGAGCAGGGCCTGAAGGTGAAATCCGTGAAGCGCCTGCGACTTCGGAACGAGAACGTCTCCAAACCCTCTGGCTCGACCTCGTGAAGTTTCTTATCGATGAATGCCTTCACACGTCCCTCGTGGCCGTGGCGCAAGCGCACGGCCACGACTGTTTCCATGTGAATTGGTTGGGACTGAGCGGCGAAACCGACTGGGATCTGATGCCTCGGATCGTCGAGGAGGATTTCACGTTCGTAACGAACAATGCCCGAGATTTTCGGAAGCTCTACGCAAAAGAGGAATTGCATGCGGGCCTGGTGATCATCGTCCCGCAGGTGCTTCCTGCGCTGCAGCGAGAACTGTTTGCCCTCATCCTGCAGGATTTGGCCGAGGCACGGGATATGGTCAACGAAGTCATCGAAGTGACCCTCGATGGAGAGGAAGCGGTTCTCACGCGCTATTCGCTTCCGGAGGCTTAGCAACCTTCATTTGGCATCATTTGCCCCCAATCCTCGACAGGTCGATCCGCATTTCCGCTGACCCGACGCTTTCGCCTTTCTCGATGCTTTCAGCGTCTGTATCCGGAGGCGGTACGTCGACGGTGGCCTTGTCCTGGTGTGCAGGCAACACGTTGTCGATCGTGACGCTTTTCCCAGGATCTTCCGCCTGGAAAACGCTCACCCCCTCGAACTCTCCGGTCTTCCAGGCATAGACCGCATCGTCGAAGATCTGCGGGAAGACATCGTCGCTCTTCGGATTGCCGTACCACTTGGCGACAATCCGCAAGACCTGGGCAAACATGGACGTTCCCTTGCGAAGGTTTTCGCAGGGGTCGACGAGATCGGGCTTCAGATCAGCCGCGTCCTTCACACCAACGCCAGCCGGAAACTGCGTCAGGCCGACACGCACGACGGTCTGACCGACATACTGCCGGATGATTGCCATTGCTTCATCCGGCGACGTCGCCTTCGGAACGAGGATCAACCGGCCACCCGATTTAACAGTGACGGCAAGTGGATCATTCGCGCCCGCAGCAGTCACGAACTGCTCGACGATCGCGGGCTTCAAAGAGGGGTCGGCGCATTGTTGGATCAGGGCGGCATCGAGCATAAGGGCTCCTTTGCACTCATATGTTGAGGGAAAGAATGACGGGTTTGTCGAACAGCCGCGCCCAGGCTTGTGTGCTCGCGTGCTGGATGGCCACGATAGACGTCCCCTTGGTCCACCAGCCGTTGCCGACGGCAATGACAACGTCCGGATCGTGGAGCATGGAGTGGAGAATGGGCCAGACGATCAGCTGCTCGTAGCAGATCAGGGGTGCCGCCCGACTGTCGGCAACGGTCACGACGGGGTTGGCGAAGAAGTGCGCCCGTGCGCCGCCGCTCTCACCAAGCAAGGGACGCCACGGTTGCCACATCGAGCCTGGCACCGGCATGCGCTCGCGATAAAGGAGCCAAGCTCCGTCGCCGGATATCGCGATCAGTACATTGTCGTATCCACCCGCATCGACAACTGCCGCGCCGGCGATAACGGAAATGTCAGTGCCCTGCAGAGATTTTACCCAGAGCCGTTCGACGGTCGGTGTCCAGAAACCCAGAGAGCTTTCGGGAAGAACAATCGAGCGGGCGCCGCCCGATGCCCGATCCGTCACCGTGGCAATCAGATCACGGTAACGCTGCAAGCTGGTGTCACGCCCCAACGATGCGCCCATTTCGAGATCGACCCCTTGCCAACCTTCGGGTAGCGTCGGCTCGTTCCAGGTTGCGGCGGACCAAATCCAAAAGCCTGCCAGGACGAGCGCGACAGCTGGCCACATGTGGGTTACGAGGCCCATGAGGCCGGCTGTCGCGGCAATCAGCCCCCACCATCCCCATCCTGGAAACAGCACGCCCGCGGCAGTGATCGGATGAGCCCAACCGGTGATGCCGAATGGCGGAATGGCCATCAGAGCCGCCGCCAGGAGATAGTGAAACGGACGAGCTCTCGCCTTTTTCGTCCAGAGGACAATATGCACGATAACGAAGCCAGTGGACGCACAGAGCCAAAGCAATAATCCCGGCCAGAGGTCCGAGGAATAGAAGGTCGCAACGCCCTGCGGTAACCCCCGAGACGCAGCCAGGAAATAGCCGGCCGAGACAACCGCGGCCGTCCGCCTCGTTCGCGCAAGCGCCCAGAGCGCCGGAAACGCGAGCGCGAACGGAAGAAGCAGGACGTGGCCACTCCATCCCACCGTCCCAGCGACGGTTGAGACTGCAATCAATGCGGTTGGCTGGAGCTGCTCACGGCGCATAGGTGAGCACCGATTGCGCCAGACCGAGGATACCGGACGCGGGCAGGGGGCCGAAATAGCGGGAGTCATAGGAGCTCCTGAACGGTGAGTGGAGAAACACGCTTTCGTCAGGTACGACGCCGCCGGGATAGGGCTTCATCGGCCGACCCTTGCCATCCCACTGTGCCAGCCTGGAAAAGGGAATCTTTCGCCCGTCGACCGTCACATGGGCGCCGATTTCGACACTCTGGCCGGCGATGGCAATGACCGTTTTGATGAGCGGCGCGGCGCCGCCTGGGCAAGTTCCGGAATGGAGATAACCACGCTCTCTCGCCTCCATCATTGCTACCGTTTGCGGAACGCAAATGAAGACAAGGTCTCCGGCAGCAGCCGGGCGATCGAGCGCCACGATGCGCCAGAGGCCGAGCGGTTCACTCGGTGTCAGGTTGATGCGGTAGCCGCCGATAGCCGCGACAGCAGCAATGCCGCCAACGATGGATGCCGCCAAGGCCACCAGCACGACTGCATGCGCCCTTTGGGCGCGTCGCCTCCCGAACGCAAACACGGTTATCTTCATTTGAGCGAGAGCCCCTGGCTCTTCGTCTGGCGCAGGGTCTCCGCCTGTTTCAACGCCTCGGTCGTGCGCTCATGCGCAGCCAGCTGCTGCGCGGTCCGCATTAAATTCCATGCGGACTGCACCTCGGCCTTCTGCCCGGGCGTCATCCCCGCGGTGACGGTGTTGAAGGTCTGTCCGTTGGCTTCTTTTGCTGCGAGAGGCAGGAAGGTCCGCTCGCCGAAACGCTCCGATACCGCCTTGGCGAAACCTTCCAGTTCCGCCTTCACCATTTTGTCGGCAAGCGCATATTCGAGGCCGGCCGGCAGGTCGTTCCGGTCGATCGCATCGCGAACGCGTTCCAATGTTTGTTTTGCATTGGGCGACAGCGCCGGAATGTCGATCGAGACCTTCAAGCGGACAGCACGTTCCTCGAGCTCGTATTTGCGTTCCGCTTCAGCCCGCTGACGGAGATAGCGCTCCAAGTTGCGGGCCAACGCCGGGGCATTGGTCAGTGCCTTTTCGCGCTCCTGCCTGTCGGTGCGGCTGGTAAGGATCCCGGTCTTGCCCTTGAGCGCGCCGAAGTGTTCTGGCTCCGATCCGAGCTTGGCCAACGTGGATTTCGCGACGCTCTCGTCCTTCAGCATTCCATCGACATTGACTGCCTTGAACGCGCTTTCCGGCTGGGCGTAAACGAGGTGGAAGCGGGTCGAGACCTCCTCCCATTGCTTCTTCAATCCTGGATCGGCGGCGACCTTGTCCTCGATCGCCTGATCGACCGATTTGGCGAAGGTTGTGATGCCCGAGACCATCGGCTTTGCCTCCTTGGTGCTGTTTTGGGTTGGGGACTGCGCGGCGCCGCGGACAAGCCCGAGCCTGCCGGCAACGGCGGCAAGGCGGACACCGAGGTTGGCAAGTTTTTGCTTCTGACCGACGAGCCATTCCAGCCGGTCGCGAACCAGGGTGCGCGCGACGTTGACGAGATGCAGACCGCGGGCTTCGGCAAAGCGAAGCGCCTCGCGGTAGAAGGCGCTTCTCTCGTAATCGAGAGTCGTTTCCTTCGCGTTCCTTCGCGACAGGATCGGGATCAACCCGCCATTCTTCGCGAAGGATCTGCGGCCGTAATAGACGGCCAGGTCCTCACGATGACGGGTCATGGCGACATAGGTGAGATGGCGATCGAGCGAAAGGGAAGCGAGCACCTTGACCTTGTCAACCGTCGCGCCCTGGCTCTTATGGATGGTCGTGGCATAGCCGTGGTCGAGGTTGTTGTAGAAGCGCTGTTCTACCAGCACGTGGCGGGCATTCTCCCCATCGCCGATCAGCGCGGTGATGCGCCCCGGTCCCACTTCCACGACCTTCGCCAGCATGCCGTTCTTGACGCCGAGCGATCCCTCGTTCTTCAGGAACACGATCTGGTCGCCGACGGCGAAGTTGCGTTCACCGTCGGCGGTCTTGAAGATGGTTCCCTGATCGAGGATCCCGCGTTCGATGAGTTTGATGCGCGCCATCTGGTTCAGCATGCGCACGTCCCGGCGCAGATGAGCCAGGATCAGCGACGTCTTTGCCGGATCATAGTCGCGGTCCCAGGCAGCGATCAGGTTGTCGACCGCGTCTGCCTTCAGGTCCGAGCCTATCACCTTGCCGTGGGCGCGGTAGGCATCGACCGCCTGGCCGACTTTGCCGCGCGCCAGATCGAGCGAGGCATCGCGCATCCATTGCTGGCGCTGGCGATAGATGGTCTCGAGTTCTGCATAGCCGATGCGATCGGCAATCGCGCGGAAGGCGGCACCTGCCTCGATCGGTTGGAGCTGCTCGGGATCGCCGACGAGAACGAGCTTGGCGCCGGCCTTCGTCACCGCTTCGACGAACAGCGCCATCTGCCGCGACGACACCATGCCGGCCTCGTCGAGAACGAACACCGTCTTGCCATCGAGCTGATCTCGGCCTTGGTTCCAACGAAGCTCCCACGACGCAAGTGTGCGAGAGATGATGCCGGCTTCCTTTTCCAGGCCCTCGGCCGCCTTGCCGGCAAGTGCCGCGCCGACCACCCGATAGCCGGCCGCTTCCCAGGCCTCTCGCGCCGCCTTCATCATCGTCGTCTTGCCGGCGCCGGCTCGACCGATCACGGCGGCGATCCGCTCAGGTCCCGCCACATGATCGATCGCCGTTTTCTGCTCGTCCGACAAACGCTCATGACGCGCAAATGTCGCCGCCAGCACGGCCTCGCGAACGCCATGCGAAGAGCGCTGAGACAGCCAGATGGCGCGATTGGCCATCTCTGCCTCGAGGCGGATCATGTCGCGCGTCGTGTACTTCGCCGGCTCCCGGATACCGCTGGCAAGGTCGATCCGCTCGCGCTCGATGCGGAAGGTTTCGGGGCAGAGCAAGATCCGAACCATGAGGTTTTGGAACAGCACCGCGTCGTCGACGTAGCGGTGCAGGATCTTCGCCACGTCGCGCTCGTCAAACACGCTCTTCTCGCGCATGATCAAAGCGAGGACGAGTTCAGGATTCCGGTCGATGCGCTTGGCGTTTTCGCTCCGCCTCGCCTCCTGCAATTCCAGACGTTCGAGCTCCAGCGGCTTTGAAGCGCCATCGGCTTTCCGCTCGATCGCCTTGGTGCCGACGCCGAGATGGATGGTCGGCTCGAGATCGATCCCTTGCTTCTCGAAGGAGCGGCCATCGACGCGAATGTCGAGCCCGGCAAGCGCCAGATGCCGGTTCTGGCAGGCAAACCAGCCGTCGCGAAACGCGTTGAAATCGTCGATGCTTCCGGCCCAGAGCTCATAGACGATCTTGCCGGCATCGTTGCGGATCGGATTGCCGTCTGGTCCTGTTACCGGGACCTTCTTGGCGCCAAAACCATCCGCGGTCAGCGGGCGCAAGGTCGTCATCAGATGAACATGCGGATTGCCGGGCGCATCATGGTAGACCCAGTCGGCCACCATGCCCTTCGCCGTGATGTGATGCTCGACGAAATCCCGCATCAGGGCAATGTTCTGCTCGGCGGTTAGCTCGATCGGCAAGGTGATCGTAACGTCCTTGGCAAGCTGCGCGTCCGAGCGTTTCTCGAAGGCCTCGACCTTGTTCCAGAAGGCTTCGGAGGCACCTGAGACCGAGCGGTCCGCGATCATCGCGCGCAGCCATTCCGGCGCATCGGCGGGAACAACGAACTCTTCGTGGAGCAGGCCTTGCTTGCGGGTGTAGTCGATCGTGCGCGCCTCACGCTCGTAGTCCATCTTGGCGCAGTGGCGGTAGGCCGCCGACAGGACGGCGCTGCGGCCTGAGCCGCGGGCGACGACGCTGACGGAGAAATGGGGGACGGCCACGGCGGAACTCTTTCCCGGTTGCGAACGAAATCAATGGGTTCGTCGAGAGCGGCAGCCCCGCCAGGGGCCTCAAGCAAGGGCGTCGCGTTAGCGACGTATAATTGCGCCCTTCGGATCCGCTCCTTCGGAACGGCCGGGATCATTCACCAAAGCTCGCGCTTTGGCGATTGTAGGATTCACAGTAGTGCGTTCCGCACTCACCTCCCTAAAACTGGGTTCAAAAGACACGCTTTCTAACCCAAGGGAGACAACCGGAATGAAGAAGCCATCCTCGAAAATCCGCGACGAAATCGCCAAGCTCCAGGAGCAGCTTAAGGCCGCCGAGACCCGTGAGGCAGAGCGTATCGGCCGGATCGCCCTCAAGGCAGGTCTTGGCGAGATCGAGGTCGACGAGGCGGAGCTGCAGGCGGCCTTCGAGGATCTGGCCAAACGGTTTCGCGGAGGAAAGGCAGCTACGACCGGAGGGAAGAAGGGAGGCAACGCCGGCGAAAGCAGCGCATCGTCCACGCAGGACGCGGCTGGCGCGGCTGCGGGCGGGACTCTTGAGGCTTGAGCGGATGGCGCGCACGACAACATCCGACGCCCGCAAGAAAGACACGCGGGAGAAAATCGAGCTTGGCGGCCTGATCGTCAAAGCGGGTCTTCGCTACGAGAAGCGGGCACTTCTGTTGGGGGCGCTGATCGATTTGAGCGAGCGCTTGAAAAGTGACGACACAGAACGCTCACGGCTGATGGCGATTGGCGCCGAGGCGTTTGGCAAGAGCGATGAATAGGCTTGTTCTTCTCATCGCGCCTGTCGCGCTGATGGTCCTGGCCACGATCGGATTGACCGGAATCGAACACTGGCTGTCCGGCTTTGGAAAGACGGAAGCTGCTCGTCAGACGCTCGGCCGTGCCGGTATCGCGCTGCCCTATGTGGCCGCGGCGCTCATCGGCATTGTCTTCCTGTTCGCGAGCGCCGGCGCGATCAGGATCAAGACGGCAGGATGGGGCGTCGTTGCCGGCGGTATAGCGACGATCATCGTCGCCATCGTTCGCGAAGCAATCAGGTTGTCGGCGTTCCCAGAACAGATTCCGGCCGGCAGGTCGATCCTCTCCTATGTCGATCCTGCGACGCTGATCGGAGCGGGGGCGGCAACGATGTCTGCCTGCTTTGCCCTACGTGTCGCGCTCGTCGGCAACGCGACCTTCGCCAGCGCTGAGCCCAAACGCATACGCGGCAAGCGCGCTCTCCATGGCGAGGCCGACTGGATGAAGATGCAGGAGGCGGCGAACCTGTTTTCTGACGCCGGCGGCATCGTGGTCGGCGAGCGATATCGTGTCGACAAGGACAGCACCGCAGCGCGCTCGTTTCGGGCCGACGACCCGGACACATGGGGCGCCGGCGGCAAGTCGCCGCTGCTCTGCTTCGACGGATCCTTCGGTTCGTCGCATGGCATCGTGTTCGCCGGTTCCGGCGGTTTCAAGACGACATCGGTGACGATACCCACCGCCTTGAAATGGGCCGGCTCGCTGATCGTTCTCGACCCATCGAACGAAGTAGCGCCGATGGTCTCGGCCCACCGGACGAGCGCGCACCGGGATCTGTTTGTCCTCGACCCCAAGAACCCGGAAACCGGCTTCAACGCGCTTGACTGGATCGGGCAATTCGGTGGCACCAAGGAAGAGGATATCGCCTCCGTCGCCTCATGGATCATGAGCGATAGCGGCGGCACACGCGGTGTGCGCGATGATTTCTTCCGGGCTTCGGCATTGCAATTGTTGACGGCGATGATTGCCGACGTTTGTCTCTCCGGTCATACGGAGAAGGAAAGCCAGACGCTTCGCCAGGTTCGCGCCAATCTCTCCGAGCCGGAACCGCAGTTGCGCCAACGCCTGCAGGAGATCTACGACAATTCGGAGTCGGATTTCGTGAAGGAGAATGTCGCAGCCTTCGTGAACATGACGCCCGAAACCTTCTCCGGCGTCTACGCCAATGCGATCAAGGAAACGCACTGGCTGTCCTATCCGAACTATGCCGCGCTGGTTTCGGGCAAGACGTTTTCGACGAACGATCTAGCCGACGGAAACACCGACATTTTTATTAACATCGATCTCAAAACTCTGGAGACGCATGCGGGGCTCGCACGCGTCATCATCGGCTCGTTTCTCAACGGCATTTACAATCGTGACGGCTCGATGAAGGGCAGGACTCTTTTCCTTCTCGATGAGGTGGCGCGGCTCGGCTTTATGCGGATCCTGGAAACTGCGAGAGATGCCGGCCGCAAGTATGGCATCACCCTTGTCATGATCTACCAGTCCATCGGGCAGATGCGGGAAACCTATGGCGGGCGCGACGCCGCCAGCAAATGGTTCGAGAGCGCGAGTTGGATCAGTTTCGCGGCCATCAACGATCCCGAAACCGCAGACTACATCTCGCGCCGCTGCGGCATGACGACGGTCGAGATCGACCAGGTCAGCCGCAGTTTTCAGGCGAAGGGATCCTCGCGCACGCGATCGAAACAGCTGGCAGCGCGGGCGCTGATCCAGCCTCATGAAGTTCTTCGCATGCGAGCTGACGAGCAGATCGTGTTCACCGCTGGCAACGCGCCGCTCAGATGCGGCCGCGCAATCTGGTTCCGGCGCGACGACATGAAGGCCTGCGTCGGAACGAACAGGTTTCACAGGCTCGACGACACGGCTGAAACCCAGCCGATCGAGCCGGCGCGAAGTGCAACGAGCAAGGCCGATCCGCGACAATGAAGAGTATCGGAGAAATCAGCATAGCGACGTCCCAACGGGCGGGATTTCGGGAATTCTCGTCGTGCGAGAGCGGGAAACTGCGCAGCCGCAGGAGCCTCAACATAGTGGCCGCAGGGGAGGCGGGACCGACTGCGCCCCGCGCCTCGCACACCGCATGGAGGCACCTTGTCCGTAAACGCAGATGAAACCGAGTCCGAGATAGGTTGAGGAAGGCAGGAGAGGAGCGGGCAAGTGGCGAAATCGAATGTGGTTCCGTTCAGGAGGCCGCGGAAATCCGGCGGCAAGATCGATCGCCGTAGCCCGCAGGGAAAACCTCGAACGGGACAGAACGGTCCGCGCAAATCACTGATGGCAGTCATCTCAGCTATCGTCGTTGCTGCGGCAGGCTGGCTTGCCTTCGGCGGCGCCGGCAACCTCCCCGGACTGCCGGCTGTGGCCAAGACACCGGTAGCGGACTCATCGTCGGCCGCGTTTTCAATCTGCAGCGACGGCCGTCATGTGAATTGCGTCGTCGACGGTGATACATTCTGGTTCCAAGGCGAAAAAATCCGCATTGCGGATATCGATACACCTGAGCTCAGCCCGCCTCGCTGCGAAGCGGAACGGGTCAAAGGAGAGGCGGCGAAAGCACGCCTGCTGGCGCTCCTCAATGCCGGCGCGTTTTCGCTTTCGGCGGGCTTGCGTGACGAAGACAAGTATGGCCGCAAGCTCCGGACCGTAACGCGATCAGGCCGCTCGCTCGGAGACACTCTCATCAACGAGGGCCTTGCCAGGCGCTGGGACGGTGCAAGACACGGATGGTGCGGCTGAGGACCCGCGAGAGGATCGTTGCCGGATGGCCGAAACCACCCGGCGGGTTCGGGGAGCGTAAGCGAGTAGAGCCGTGCGCCGAAGGCGTCTCGCCCAAGCCTGTCACTCGCGTTTCATCACAGATCTGAATCAATCCATACCGACCGATTCATAAGTGTCGTTGGACGGGATTCCCGAGATCAGGGATTCTGACCTCATGATCGCGCAGCCCTATCACCTCTATGTCGAACGCTCGGACGCCTCCAAGAACATGGCCCGCTATTACGCCATGTCGATCGAACCGAACCTGTTCGGGGATATCTGCCTGCTTCGAAAGTGGGGCCGGATTGGAACCAAAGGGCAGGTGATGGTCCATCATTTCGGACGGGAAGAACAAGCCGTCGAACTGTTTCTCGATGTGCTCCGACAAAAGCGAAAACGCGGTTACCGCCCCCGTGCCTCCATGGCGAGTTGAGAAAGGCCCACCGAAGCGGGCCGTAAGGGCGCCTCATCGGCGCCGGTTCCAATCGGTCTCGAAGGATAGTTCAATCTCGACGAAGAACGGGATCTTGAGGCCAAGCTTCAGGCCGAGCTTGCCCTTGCGGAAGAAGTGGCTGATCACCTTGCCGAGAGTCCGGAGCCGGCGGCCGGTGGCGGCGAGGAATTGGGCGAGTTGTTGCATGATGGATCTCCCTTCGAATTGCGGTCATCGCGGGGTGAGAGCGCAGACCGGAAAGGAGGGATGCACCTAGCAAGGCCGAAACGGATGTGGAGGACCTGGCGGCGGCTGAATGTTGATCGGCGAGGAGCCGCAGCGCGGCGGGGAAAATTCTGGCGGCGCCAGGTTGCGTCCCGACGAACGGGCTGCAACATCCCCGATGACAAATGACGGCAGGTCGAAAGAAAGAGCTCAGCTGGTCGTACTCGCCATCATCGCGATGGTCTCATCGGCATCTCAACGAAGGGCCGCTCGCCGCCCTCCGGATGGTCGAGCCCGCCGCAGGATCGGTTATGATCCTCCGCACCTGATGTAGCTGACACGGAAGGCACTTACCGCGATACCGGTTTCCCGTGTGATATCCTTGATGATCGGCGCGAGTGAGCCGAGTTCGTCATCGGTGAGCGCAATCAGTTCTGGATAGTCGATGTCGACGCCGGTATAGTCCGCCGTCAAAGCGCTGGACCAATCGCCGCCGTTGATGCGGTATTCGTGCGTGTCGAAATCGATGTCGAGATCGTCCATCAAGTTGATGGTAAAGCGTCCGAAGATCTCGGTTTCACCGTCCAGCCGGTACGCGGCATATTCGTCGTCGCCGGCAAGAACGCTCCGCTCCAATGCCATGATGGTCCGGATGCGACCGGCCGCCGCCTCCAGTCCCTCGAGCAGGCGATCGAGGAGAGTTCGCGAGAATTCGCTGTCGCAGCCGAAGCGGTTCGCCAGGATGACGAGCCGGAAACCGCAAAGCTTGGTATAGAGCGCAAGGTTCTGGTCAGATGTCATTGTGTGATCTCCTTCATCTTGATGACGGAGATCGGCCACTCCGTGGCAAAGAGGGGTCAAGGACCGCGGCACGCGGCTCGCAAGCGGGGGAACCGATTTTTTCGGGAAGCGACAGCGGCGGAAAAATTGGGGGAGACCGCGCCGTCCTTGACGCCGGATTTGCTGGAGTAAACTGGGACGTCAGAGAGAGAAGAGACCCACGGCCGCGCAGGGGGCGTGACCGTATCCGGCGCGAGCCGGCAGGAGTGTCGAGGGGTGAAACCCCTTACAGCCGGGAGGCCGGTGGATCCGGCCGACAGGCTCATGTTCCAGCAGAATGGGAGCCGCCTCAGAAAGGCGGCTCGGCTTCGATGATGCCGCCTTGTTCGGCAAGCGCCACGGCCAGATCAGCCTGGGCGAGCTGAAGCTCCGCTTCGACCTGGCGCCGCTCGACGGCGTCGCAGGCGTTCCTCAATTCGCGGCGCAGCTCCTCGATGTGCTGTTCGATGGTCATCGTCTCATCTCCTTGAGTTCGTGAAAGACGAGACGGCGGGGCGGGAAGAAGTGACGGGGTCAAGGAGCGCGCAAGCGACCGGCGGAGCCGGCGAGTGGGGGAGCCGATTTTGTTGGAGCGCAGGGAACCGTAGCGGAGGCAAAATTGGGGGAAACCGCTCGTCCTCGAGCCCGGCATTTCCTCCCGGCACGATAGCATCCACTGAGCAGACATATTCCGGTTCCGTATCGCACCGAAAAAGCCGGCGGCAGGCTCAATGCCTGCAGCCGGCTTGTCTTTGTGGCCGGTTGGCCCCGCCTCGGCGGCGGGGCCTGTCCGGGCCTCAGTCCCGGTTGGGCCGGGACCAGATCAACTGGTAGCCGTCCTCGCCCTCGACCTCGGTGAGCGTTGCGTAGATCGGAGCGGGGAAGCTCGGGTCGTCGAGCTTGACCGAGAGGTAGTCGCGGTCCTGCTCGGAGCGCTTCTGCCAGGCGGCACCCAGTTCGACATTGCCCGCGTAGATGCGGAAGTGCGGGCCCTTGTCGGAGGGGTTTTCGACGCGGGCGATGCGGGCCTTGACGTTGAGGGCGAGCGTGCGGATCGAGCCGTTGAAGCCGGTTTCGGAGGTGGTGAAGGTGCCGATGGTTGCCATTGTCCTATTCCTTTGCTGTTTCGGGCCGCGCCTATCGCGGCCTCGATGGCTGTCGCAAGGATCGGGGACGATCGGACCGCACCCCCGGGGTCCCCGTTGCGCCTGCGCAATGGGGTGGCTCGTAGGGCCGGAATGGAATGGAGGGCGGCCAGGAGAAGCTTTGTTGTTCCGCGAGGAATGGGCGCACCGCGCTCAGGGGAAGAAAGTTTCGGAAGGCCGTTGCGGGAGGACGATCGAGGCGAAGCCGGTTTTCGATCAGACATGCCTCATCGAGCCCGCGAAGGACGTGGCCTGGCTCAGTGGCGGAAGGTATATGGCGATGGCAACTGCGCCCCCGACTGCCTGCCGGGTCGTGCAACGGCGGGACTGTCGCCTTGCCACATGTCAAAATCAAACGCCGGGAACACCCGAACAAGGGCGTTGCGTTGGCCGTTCTTCGGGCTATCGTCGTCTCGCGAATCGTCGCCTGGAGGATCTATGCGTCAGCAGCCAAAGCCGTTTATCGTCGAAATCAAGCCGTCCCGGAAGCTCAAGCCGACCGACCGGAAAACTTCGATCTGGGGCAAACTGGACCTTACGGCTGATCCTGACACGCTCTCCGCGTTGAAGCCTGAACAGGTGCCGGCCGCTGGCGAGACCAACGACCGACGCTGATGGTCCTCAGGCAGCGAGCCGCTCGCCAGCGGTTTCGGGCTGCAGGCCATGCAGGAAACTTACGGCCCGCTGCGCATGCGCCGCCGCCTGGAAGATCGCCCGTCTGTCGTCGGTCAGGACCTTGAGCCAGGAGCCAAGGTACGAGGCGTGATCGGGGCGGGGCTCGAGCTCGGGAGCAATGCCGAGATCGGCGCAAAGAAAGCAGCTGCCGAGTTCGGCAATCAGTTCCTCTCGCGCTCGCTCGGTTTTGTCCTTGGCATAGCGGCTGAGATCGCGGCCGAGGCGATACGCCGGCGCCGTGAAGTGCGTGACCTCGTGACTCAAGATCGCATAGTAGCTTGCCGCATCCTTGAAGCTCTCAAACGGCGGCATCTGGATGATGTCGGCGGCCGGCGCATAGAAGGCCTGGTTCCCACCGTGGCGGATCACAGCACCGGTGTTGCGAAAGAACCGGTCGGCATGCTCGATGCGCTCGACGGGATCGAGAACCGGAGCCGGCTGGTGACGATACTGGTCGGGAAGTCCGTCGATCTGTTCGACGTTGAAGACACTGTAGGCCTTCAGGAAGGGGATTTCCCGCTCCACCTCGCCGCCGTTTCCGTCGGTTTCTGACTTGGTGAAACGGCTGGCGAAGACGACCGTGGCACCCGTCTCGCCCTTGCGGACGGCAGCACCCAGTTCGAGGGCCTGCTTGAACGTCATCCACGTGGATGACGTATATCCCCGGGCGCTGCCCTCCGCCCAGAGAAGCAGCACGTTGACGCCCGAATATGGCTGCCCGTTATGACGCAGCGGCCGGGTAATACGGCCGGTCGTGTTCTCGGCGTTCCATGGCTTCATCCACGGCCGCACGCCCTTCGCCAGATCCTCAAGAATTCTGTCAGTGATGCGGGTATAAAGATCAACCCGTTGTTTCTCCGTATTGCTCATCTTCAAGCCTCCGTTTTGAGGCCGCGCCCGTCGCGGCCCGTTGCGGAGGGCAGAAGGCAGGAGCCGATCAGCCGGCGGATGCACCGGAACGGCCGGAACTTCAGTGGAGGACGGCGGAGCCGTTGTATCTGCCGGCAGCTCCTGCAGACCCGACGAACGGAACGGGCCGCGACGGGCGTGCATCTGTCCTGATTTCCGTTTCCCTGGTGACCGCGTCAGCGACACGAAAACTGGCCGGCTCCGTCAGGGAACCGGCCGTTTTCGCGTTTGTGGAAGGGCGGGGCCGAAGCCCCGCCGGCACGGCCTAGTCGAAGGCCGATATCTGCGCTTCGGCAGCCTTGCGGCCCAGCGAGTGACCCGGCTGCTCGACCGGCCGGTCGAAAGGCTTCCAGGTCTCACCGATCACCTCGGCATAGGCTGCGACGGCGCCTTCGGCCGCCATTCTGAGCGAATGGGCCTGTATGCCCATGTCGGCGGCGAATTCGCGCTTGCGCTGGGCGGCGCTGTCATAGCCGACGGGGCCGTCGAGGTCCTCGTCGCGAGCATCGTTGGCGGCCTTTGCGGTGGCATCGCGCGCCTCGGTGACAGCGCGGCTGTAGAACTGCCCGGCGCCGTGGGCCGAGCCGACGAAGGCGCCGACGATGCGCTGCAGGTGGATCTGCATGGCCTTGTCGCCAAGTCCGTCGCCGAGTGCATCGGCGGTCTCGATGACGAACCGTTCATGCAGGTCGCGGATGCCGTCGCTGTCGATGACCGCCGTGCCGAAACTCTCGGCGATCTTCAGCGCCTGGCTGGCGTCCGGGCATGTCAGCCGGACCATTTCGACGGTGGCGCCCTTGCGCAGTTGCACGACGCGGGCGGGTTGGCGAGAGGAGGGTGCGGGCTTGGCCATGATCAGTTCCTTTCGAGGTCGTCCGAACGGGCTCCGGCCCCATGCCGGCTTGCTCTTCGGTGCGGTCATCCCGAACCGGCGGAAGACGGGCGCTTCAGGGTCCGGCCCTGCCTGGACGAGCGGAGCCGGTTTGCGGGCGAGGAGGGCAAACTGCCCTCGAAGAGCACGCGAGCCTGCTCCGTGAAGGACGGCGGGGTCCGGCCGCCCCGCGGCGCGACAGCGGCCTTGAAGCGCATGGCCGCCGGTTCAGACCGCAGCAAAACCGAAGGGCGATCCGGCAGGGGAGGAATCATGACGGCCTCGAACGAAACGACAGGCGTTGCCGCCTATCTGAGCTCTTCCGGCTCGCTGACGTCGAACGCTCGCCTATCGCTTGGCCGGCTTGGGTAACCGGTAGGATTGCAGCCAGGTCGGACCGTGCGAGTTGCGAAGTCTGCGAAGCAGACTGCCGTCATCATGCGGCGGCCCGCCCATCCAGGCGTTGTTGAGGGTCGATTTCCAGCGCCGTCCATGCCTGGCGGCATGGGCCTGAAGTGCTGCTTCCTGTTCCGGCGTCAAAGGCGGCAGGGCTTCGCGCGCGAGACGAACGGCGCGCATTTTTGGTCTGGGATCCGTCCGTGCTTCCCTTAGAGCGATCAGCCGCCTGAGTTCCGCGACACCGGCATTGAGGCAGGCTTCGCCTTCGAGGTGATGGTACTGCCGCCAGAAAGCGGTTCGCTCCTCAGGTGATGCACCGATGCCTGCTCTTCGCTCCAGGTCTCCGATCGTGCTCATGGCTTCCTGCCTCCACGACCGGTGTTTGCGACGACTTTGCCATCGGAACCGGCTCGCGCCCGCAGTGCCGCGATTGCCGCATCCTGTCGGGCAAGTTTTCTCGAAAGCGCATCGATTTCCGGCTGGCGCTCGGCGGTGACCGCTGCCAGATTGGCCCGGTAGCGTTCGAGGAAGGCGCCTGGCTCCGGCGCCTTGCCGCGACGATATCCGGAGTGACGGCGACCAAGCTGGGGAATGATCGCGGTCATGCGCCGCGTGATCTGCCGGTCGATCAAATCGAGCTGGTGCTGGGTCTGCCGTCGCGCCGATTCCATTCTGGTAAACTGTGCGGCGCGTTGCTCGGAATTGGACATTACGCCGCCCTCCCGCGCCAAGCGGCGAAACCCGAGAGACCCTCATATATGGCATGCCGCGTCTGATCGATGACGAAGCCGAAGCGGCCGACCGCATACTCGTCGCTCGGCACCAGAAAGCGGCGCTCATGCGCATACTCGCCTCGCCTGCCGCCGATGGTGGCGATCATTTCGGTCATACCAGGGTGATGGTCCGAACGAAGTGCCGCGGTGACGATCCAATCGCCGGCATGCTCCCGTGCGAACGCCTGGGCGTCCCTCTCGTAAGACTCGGCCGGAGCGAGCGATCGACCGAAGATCGTTTCCCAGGCATCCGGCCAGCTGTCGCGGATCGTCTTGTCGGCGCACTTGCGCTCATAGGTCGTGAACAGGTCGGGAAAGGTCAGCGCAACGATTGCCCAGGCGGCATCCTCTTCATACCAGCCGCCATCTGTCCTGAGCATCGGGTGGACTTTGGCATTGCGGGCGTCGGAAAGCCTGAAGCCGCCATGCCCCGCCGTCGTATGGCAGACAATTCCGTCTGCGTAGACGGTGGCGACCTGCGACGGACCCCATGGCGTGCTGCAGGTCACCCGGACGGTCTCGCGGGATAGGAGCCGCAGTTCGCGGCTGTGCCCGGCCTGTTCGATCATGCGGTTGCGGAAAGCGGCTTCGCTCTCGACAGAGCCGTGGTGCGAATAGAAATCATCGCGCTTCAGTTCAGCAAGCGGCCGGGACACGCGCCAGGCGCTGGCAAGAAAATACTGCCCATCCCGGGCGGGAACCAACGCGAAGACGAGATCGCCCACGCGCGCGACAGCCATGCCGTCGGCGCTTCTGCCGAACTCCACCCCTGACGCGTCAGGGGCGGAGACTTCGGAGGATTGCGAGGGAAGTACAGTCATGCCGCAGTCCTCCCCTCGATATGATCGGCGGCGACCTCGTCGGCAGTCACCTCCTCGAGAACGGCATGCGGATATCCATGCCGGGTGAGCCATTCCGCGGCCGCCTGCCGATTGTCCGCCAGTTGGACGAGTTCTGCATTGGCGCCGGGGCGATCGAAGACGCGAACGGATCCAAGGGCGGGACGCTCGACGACTTTGAATGTCAGGCCGCTGTCGAGCGAAAAGGTCCGGTGGATACGGACGGTGATGATGCCATTTGCGCCGAGATCGCCTTCATGCAGCGTGAAACACGGTGACAGGCTGGTGTTGCCGACGCCGCGCTTTCCTTCCTTGCGGATCAGCCGGCCCTGGCTATTGCGTGTGTGCCAAGCGGACAGTTTCTTCCTGTGGCGCTCGGGCGGTCGTGGGCTACCATCCGACCAGGCGACGATGGAGCCGATCGAGGCGAGGTCATAAATCAGAGACGCGGACATCGCATCCTCCTTCAAGTTTTTGCGGGTGGTGGAAACGAAACCGCCGCCGGCAGAACCGGCGGCGGAAGATCACGCGGAGAAGGATGGGGCGGCGGCTATTCCGCCGCGATGCCGTAGGCGGTTTCCTCCTCGTCGGAGGCGGCATCAATCACCGGGTCGGCGGCGGGATCGTCATGCCCCGTCTCCGTTGGATCGCGCTCGTCGACATCGAAGCTCTCGCCCTCAGCACCGTCACTGTCGTCGCCGGCGAGATCGTCGGCGTGCTTCATGAGATCTGCGATGTCCTTCGGGTCAGGCGCAAACAGCGCCGCCGGAAGGACGAAGGCAGCATCGGCCGCGAAGTGATCGACGAGTGCTGCACGGGTTTCGCGGACCCGTGCCCGCGGGACGAGATTGACCGACTTGGCGGCGGCTTCCAGCGCCTGACGCGACAGGCACAAGAGGAAATCCTCGGTCCCCATGTTTGGAAGGAAACCGTCCGCGCCGACTGCCTCACCGGCGATGCGCGAGACGACGCCACTGTTCGACATGCCGCGCCGGCATGAGAGCACGTCGATGAGAACGGAGCGGGCGGCGACACGCACGCTGTCCATGTCGAACGACAAGCGTCCCTCTGCGGAATAGAGGCGCGCGACATGACGCTGGAAACGCTTCGACCCGAAGACGGGGTCGTTGGCGCCGGAATCGACCCGAACATTGGTGCCAGCAAAGGCCATGACCAGGAGCGCCATCAGCATGTCGTCCTCGATCGGCGCGCGGGCGAGCGCCTCATGCAGCGCATCGGTACGGAAATCACCGATCATGTCCTGGCCCTTTTGGGTGACCTCGGGCCTGGTCTTCCCGATGGCATCAGTGTCGTCGTCGGCCTGCGTCGAAGCGCCACCGGCGGGACCGGATCGCCCATCGGTTTTCCTGGGCTCCGGCATCCGATAGTGGACGCTCTGCACCTTGCCGTCGCGATCGAGATACATCGCGGTGCAATCGCCCTTGGCCGGCTTGCCGTACACGCGTTCGGCCTTCTTCGGCAGGTCCGGCTGGCCCCAATTGTTGACCTCGACGATGGCGCCCTTCTTCGGAAGGTTGCTCGCCATCCACTCCTGCTGGGCGCCGAGAAAGGCTTCGACATTGGTGGTGTAGCGATTGTCCTGATCGGCCGGGCCGAACAGGTCCTCGGCCCACTCGATGCCATAGGCTTGACGGAGATCGTCGCCAAAACTCGCGTCGCGGGCAAACAGGCGGGTTTTCGAGAGGCCGTTGGCGATCTGCCACCAGGCTGCCGTATCGCCCTTCTTCGGCTTGTGGGCTTTCCAGACCTCTTTCTGCTCCTCGGACGGTGCCGCCGCGATCGTCCTCAGCTGCTGCTCGTTCGGCATGTCCCCCTTCGCCATCTGGTCGAGCATGGAAGGCAGCACGTTGGCAAGCAGACGGAGCTTGCGGATCTGGCGGACGGGAAGGGCAAGCGCCACGGCGATCGCCTCCTCGGTCCAGCCAAGCGCGACCAGCCGCTCGATGCCTCTCCATTGATCGATGGGATTGAGCGGCTCGCGCGCGATGTTCTCGACCATCGAGCGCATGGCGCCGTTGTCATTGGCCGCCTCAACGACGATCACGTCGATTTCCTCGAAACCGGCGGCGATAGCCATGCGGGTGCGCCGGTGACCGGCTTCGATGATGTAACCGTTGCCGCCGGCTTCCGGGAAAATGACCGGCGGCTGGATCACGCCGACGGCCTTGATCGTCGCCAATAGCAGGGCGTCGGCCTGCGGCGTCGACTTTGACTGGCGCGTGTTGTCGGGGTTGTCCTTCAGCGCACGCGGATCGACCTTCATCAGTTGCATGGGATGCTCCTTCTCGGGGATTGGACACGGCCCGCTGCCGGTCCTTCTCGCGTCTTCATCTTTCCGAAGACACTTCCCGGACCGCGGAGCGGGCGGCCGGGTGCAACTGCGGCCGAGCATCGCTGCCGCGAAGGACGAGCGGGGCTGACAGCCCTGCGAAGGACGAGTGGTCGGGATGAGGAGGCGGCAGTTGAGCGTCAGCGGCGACCGGCGGACTGCTCTGCGACCGGTTCATCTTCCTTCTTTTTTCTCTTTTACTTGCCTCTCATGTCGGCGGCTGACGCGCCAGCCTGCAAAACGCATCGGCTTGCAAGCGACTGGATGTCGATCGGGATGAGATGGGAGACAAAAAAATGGGCCAGCGGAAACCGCGGCCCATGAAGTGTGAAGGTCAAAAAACCTCCAGAGGGGAACAGCTGCTGCGGCGGAACTGGGAGGAAAGCCGCCATGTGCATCAGCTGCGTGCACTATGCTCGATTCTTGACCACTTGGAAAACACTTTTTGTGCACTGCAGCTATGTGGATGCTGCAGTGCTTCCAAAACCAGAGCGGACGGAGGTCCGGCATGGCATCGGGGCTCAGGCCGCTTCCGAGGCGGATAAGCTCTTCTCGCGTGCCACGGCTGCCAATGCCTCATCGACGTCCCGTAGCTGCCGGCGCTTGTCGGCGAGTTCTTCGGAAAACGCAAACAGGCCGCCCTCGCGCGAGCGGTAGGAGACGAGACGCCGCTGAGCGTCATGAAGACGATGGCGATAGCGTTCCCGCTCCTCGTCAAAACCGTCGAGCGCGTGCTCGAGGCGGGAGATGGCGCCGAGAGGCGTCACGGTCACCGCCAGATCGATCTCGTAATCGGCACCGGTGCGCTGGAGGAGGGTTGTGTAGCGATATCCATCGCCCCTGCCGAACCGCTCGCCCGAATAGACGAGATCAAAGCCCCCGATCGAGGCGAGGACGCCCTCGTCTTCCTGCTGGAGCTGAACGAGAGTGAGGATTTCCTTCATCAAGGCGCGACCGGCGGCTTTCCGTTCGTTAAAAGCCTCGCCGACGACGGTCATGGCAAAGGCGTCGGTCGCAGTCGGAACGAGGCGCTCGATATCCTTGCCGATTTCCGAAATCCGCCGCTCCGAGATCTCGATATCGCGTTCGGCGTCGCGGATCTGCCGGCGCACGGCATATTGATCGTCGTCATGGGCGGCGCGCAGCCGTTCGAGACGAGCAATGTCTGCCTCGAGCCCCGCCTTCTGCATCAGGCGCTCGTCACCGCTGGCTATGGCCTTGGCCATGGCGAACTGATTGGCTGCCCCTTCGCCGAGATCTTCCAGCCGGCGGATCGAAGTATCGCCAGAGAGTGCCGCGGCGATGAAGCGGGCCTTGCGTTCGTTGTTCTGCCACATCGAGGCGTCGAGCGAGCCCTGGGTGGCGTAGGCGAAAATATCGACTTCGTCATGCTGGTTGCCCTGACGCACGATCCGGCCCTCGCGCTGTTCGATCTGCGAGGGCAGCCACGGGACGTCGAGGTGATGCAGCGCCTTGAGGCGAAGCTGGGCGTTGACGCCGGTCCCCATTGTTTCGGACGAGCCGATCAGGAAGCGAACCTTGCCGGCGCGGACGTCGGCGAACAGGCGCTGCTTGGCCTCGGTCTTCTTGAAGTCCTGCATGAAGGCGATTTCGGATGCCGGAACACCCATGCGCACGAGTTCGTCCCTGATCCAGCGGTAGGCGGAAAAACCTCTGCTCTTCTCGACATTGATGGTGCCGAGATCGGAGAAGATCATCTGCGCCGCACCCGGGAGCTCGAAGGGCTTGCCGTCGGGGCGCAGATAGGTGCCTTGCGAGGTCTCTTGCCAGATGCGGAAGGCGTTCTGGACCAGCAGATTGAGCTTGTTGTCCGGCTCGTTGTCATTGTCCGCGTCGACCAGGCGGAGATCGATGGCGGCATGGCGCCCGTCGGTGATGACGGAAAGCAGGATATCGTCGCCGGGCTGCGCCGGCCCCTCGCGCATCTCGATCGCCTTGATACGGGCGTCTAGGACCGTCTGGTAATTCTTGAAGGCCTGGGTCGGCTTGGCCGTCAGGATCTGCCGGCGGCCGGTGGAGATTGCAGGCACCTTGACGTATCCGCGGAGGTCCTCGGGCATCACCACGTCGGCGAAGGAGCGGAACATGGCGATCAATTCCGGCACGTTGACGAAGGAAGCAAAGCGGCTGACCGGCTTGTATTTGCCTGACGGCTGGATCTCCAGTTCCGTCGTCGTGTCACCAAAGGTCGAGGCCCAGGCGTCGAATTCATGCAGGCCGCGTTCAGCCAGTGCGGCGTGGCCGAGCAGGCGTTGGACCGAGAACATCTCGCCAAGCGTATTGGTGATCGGCGTGCCGGAGGCGAGAACCAAAGCCCGGCCAGGGTTCTTCGTCTCGATAAAACGGGACTTGACGTAGAGGTCCCAGGCGCGCTGCGAACCGTTCGGATCGATGCCTTTCAGGGTCGACATGTTGGTGGCGAAGGAAAGCTTGCGGAATTCCTGCGCCTCATCGACGACAATCTGGTCGACGCCGATTTCCGAGATCGTCAGCAGATCATCCTTGCGGGTGGAAAGCGCCTCCAAGCGTTCCTTCAGGCCTTCCTTGAGCCGCTCGAGCCGCTTGCGCGAGACACGGTCCTCGCTGTCGACCTTGGTGAGCAATTCCTCGAAGAGCTCCAACTCGTTCTGGATCATCTGCTGTTCAAACGCCGATGGCACGGCGATGAACCGGAATGCCGAGTGGGTGATGATGATTGCATCCCAAGTCGCCGTTGCCGCGCGCGACAGGAAACGAGCGCGCTTGTCCTTGGTGAAGTTGGTCTCGTCGGCGACGAGAATGCGAGCGTTCGGGTAGAGCGCGAGAAACTCACGCGCCGCCTGCGCCAGGCAATGGCCCGGAACCACCAGCATCGCCTTGGCAATCAGCCCGAGCCGGCGCTGTTCCATGATCGCCGCCGCCATCGTCATTGTCTTGCCCGCACCGACGGCGTGCGCGAGATAGGTCGATCCCGACGAGATGATACGCCAGATGCCGCGCTTCTGGTGCCCATAAAGAACAAAGGCGCCAGAGGCGCCAGGAAGATTGAGATGCGAGCCATCGAACTTTCGAGGCGCGATATTGTTGAAGCGATCGTTATAGACCCGCGCCAGACGGTCGGTACGATCAGGGTCGGTCCACACCCAATTCTGGAAGGCCGTCTTGATCTTCTGCAGCTTGTCGCGAGCGGCTTCGGTATCGACGGCATTCAGCACGCGCCGCTCGCCGTCTGCATCCTTGAAGACGTCGAAGATCTGCGGCACCCGGCTGTTCAGCGCATCGGCGAGCAGCTCGCCGGCGTGGCGTCGGTCGGTGCCCCATTCGGATGTGCCGGCAGCCGTCCATCCAAGCTGTCGCGCCTCGACGGTCCATGAGCCGAGTTCCGGCATGTGATGGATCCTGATCTCCGCACCCATCGTCTCGTGCGCGAAGTCGACGATATCAGCAGCCGGGATCCAGGGTGCACCCAGCCGGGCGGTGATATCCGACGGGCGAAGGTCGGCGGGCTGCACCGCCTGAAGCGCGCGGACATTGCGCTCATACGCGCGATCGAGCTCGGTCGCAGCTGCCGCGGCAGCAAGTTTTGTGCGCACGGCGCCGGAGAGATAGGCGTCCGAGGTTAGCCAGGAACCATCGGCCGGATCGCGAAAGATTGCGTCACCGAGCGCATCGAGAACCGCGTCGGTGTCGCAATGTAAAAGCTCGGCGATATGATCGAGGTCGATGCGCCCGCGCTCGTTGAGGACGACGGCCAAGGCATCGGCGGCGGAGGTGATGACCGGCGGGGAAGGGGGCGCGATGACTCGTTCCGAGAAAATCGGCCCGGGCCTGGCGGTGTCGGTTTCGAGGTTATAATCCTCGATCGAGGCGACCAGCCAGCAATCGGGGTCATCGCGGAAGGGCATAAGGTTCGGCTGGCGATGGGTTTCACGAACCTCACCCGTCGTCTCGTCCTCGATGATCGAGACGGTGGTGTGGTTGATCGGACCGAAATCGCGCACGAAGTTCGACCAGGCGATGCGCAGCCGAACTTGGCAGTCGCGCCACGGCCCGTCCAGTTCCTGGGCTTTCAGGACCTCACGCAGGGCGTCGCGTATCGGGATCAGTTTGCGAATGATCCGGACATGCTTTTCCGAAATTCCCTCAGTGCTGCGTGCCTTGCGCACCTGCACCGCGACGGGCTCGCCATCGACGACCTGCATGAGGCCGTGCCTGACATCGACAAAATAGCTGCCTTCGCGCACTTTGGCGTTGTCGGGGCGGAGATTGACGATCTCGGCAAGTTCGTCCTCCAGATCGATGTCGATGGCGGTCGGCTCGCCGTCATAAATGCCTTCCGGAAGAAGCGCGACGGCTGCCGTCAGCGCCGCTTCGAGCTCCTCGCCGGCGCGTGGCCAGCACGTATAGGTCTCCCCGAAGGGACCGGAGGTCAGGGCATGATCGCCGAGCACGAACTCTGGATGCTGCGCGAACCAATGGTTCACGCGGATCACCCCCTCGTCCTCGACAGCCGGCCGGACGTCCTCCAGGTCGAGCCACGAAACGTCGCCTTCCGGCTCGCCTGCTTTGCGCTTGCGGAAGAAAAGAATGTCGACCACGACGTCGGTACCGGCGTCGCGCCGAAAACTGCCTTCGGGCAATCGGATCGCGGCGATCAGGTCTGCGGACTTGGCAATGTGTTCGCGGGCAGTACGATCGGCCTTGTCCATGGTGCCGGCGCTGGTGACGAAAGCGGCCAGGGCGCCCGGTTTCAGGAGATCGATCGATCGGGCGATGAAGTAATCGTGCAGCCGAAGGCCTAGCGAACGATATTGCCGGTCGGAACGAACCGTGCGATCGGAGAAGGGCGGATTGCCGATGGCAAGATCGTAGATCGCATTGAGGTCCGTGCGCGCGAAATCCCCGTTGATGATGCGCGCCTTCGGCTGCAGTAGTCGCGCGATGCGGACCGTGACGGGATCGAGCTCGATGCCGGTGACGTAGCTTAGTTCGCGATACTGTTTTGGCATCAGCGCCGGAAACAGGCCTGTTCCGATACCGGGCTCCAACACCCGGCCGCCGCGCCAGCCGAGACGTTGAATGCCCATCCAGATTGCTCGAATGACCAATTCGGGGGTGAAATGGGCATATTGGGTGCAACGGGCGAGCGAAGCGTATTCGCCCTCGCTGACCGCTGTTTCCAGCGAGTTGCCGAGATCGTCCCAGCCTGTGCGGAAGTCGGTTTCCCCCGGCCGCCGGAACATGCCATTCGCAAGCTCGCTGGCGCCGAAACCAGTGAAGCGGATCAGCCTTGCCTGCGCGGCGGGGGTCGCCGGCAGGTTCATCTTCTCGATTTCGTTGGCGGTGAGGATCGCCGCAACGTTGATGCGTGCCCGCTCCTTCCAGGTCGCGGCGAGCTCGCGGTCGCCATCGTCGAGATAGAAGTTGGCGCGCTGCCCTTGCTTTCGCGGGACCGGCCGGTTGGTCACCGGCAGAGCCCGCGCCGGCGCAGGAGAGGGCGGGGTCGGGTCGGGCTCGTCGTCGTTGGCGGCAAAACCGCCGAACGCTGTGACGCCAAGACCAAGTCCCGATGACAGAGCGCTGCTGCCGAACATATCGAGGGTGAAGGGATCGGTGCTCATCGAAAGCTCCTTGTGAGCGAGCGTCATCGATCCGCCGCAAGCGACAGTCGAAGAACGCGAATGGGTGGCCGCCTGCATGGGCTGCGCGGCGATCGTGGCCGAGCGCGATCGCTTCGCGCCCAGATGCAAACGGAAGCTCTCAAGCCGCAATCGGCGAGCGGAGGTGGCGCAGTTGTACTGGCAGCTTGGCGGCGATCTCGTCCTCGCTGAGGCCTTCCAGCAGCTTCAGAAACGTGCCGCCTTTACCGTCGTATAACATCACGGTGCGTTTGCCGCGCGAGGCCTCCGGCCAGCGCTCGCCCGCATAGCCGCGATAATCGTCCGCCGTAATGCTCCAGACATGCTCGAGGCGTTCCTCGCGCGTCATGGGCCGGACCGGGCGGCTCTCGCGCTCGATAATCGCAAGGCGCATGGTCTCGACGGACGACTGATCGGCAAGGTCGCAATAGCCGTGGAAATAGCGGATCGCCTCGTCGATCCGAAGCGCGAAGAACACTGACGTCACCGAGCCGGTCAGGAACTCGTGCATTGCGAACATCGAACCGCTGATCCAGAGCGGCGGCAGGATTTCGAACATGTAGTCGTGCTCGGCCTCGCCGATCTCGAACCATTCGCCGGCATAGAGCGGCATTGCGTCCTCTTCCCAGCGGTTGGGCCGTTGGAGATGACGGTCGAACATGCGGAACATCTGCGGTCGGCTTGCAACGCCCTGGAAGACTTTTCGGATTGCGGGAGAGGGGTTCATCTGCAGCTCCTTCGGAGGTTTTGGACCGAAGCGCGGCACTGTCCTATCGACCTTGCCTTCCTCTTCAGTCCTTCATGACCCCTTGGCTGCCGCCGGCATCGCGACCGTCAGGGTCAAGGGCCGGCTCCGCCGGGCGAAGCCTCCCTTGACGCGGACCGCGCGCATGCGGCACGCCTCCTCCTTCCGTCCTTTCCCTCTTTTCCCTTTCCCTGATCTTCAAGGACTCGTTCCAATCCTCCTCGGGCGGCCGAAGTCGCGTCCAGTCGCAGCCGACATCATCGGCAAGCGTCCGCAGCCGTTCGGCAAACATGTCGCCCTGCGGATTGGCGTCCGTCGCCGCAACCAACTGGACGCCAGGCTTCATAGCCAACTCCCGCAAGGCTGCCTCCGTGGTCGGCGACCATCCACCGCCAGTGCTGAGATAAAGCGTGCCCTCTCGCAAACCTTCGATCGCTGCGAGGCTCATGGCATCGATCGCGGCTTCCGTGACGGCCAGGCGCGAAGCGCTGTCCGAACCAAAGCGGAAAAGAACCTTGGTTCCCCCGGATGCAAAACCTCGGTATTGCGGTCCGCGCGCTTCCCAGCCGGTCAAAACCCCGACCTTATCCCGGTGCGCCGCCCACATGCTGCCTTGCGGACCTTCGCGCAGAAGGTCGCCCTTGACGGTCGCTCGCAGCACGTTCGCTGGAACGCAGCGCTCGCCATTGAGATATCGCCATGACGCGGAACCCGGCCAGGGACGGCGGCGGGGCTGCCAACGAGCGGTAAGAGAGAGGTCGCATCTCTCGCCATCCCTTGCGGGCTGCCACTCCGGCTCCGTGATCTGAAACCCGACCAGAGCCGCGACCCGTTCTGCACCTTCGGGAAAACCGACCCGATCGAGATGCTCGACGAGCCGGAACACATCGCCTTTCGCGTCGGACAGGGGATCGAACCACCCACGCCCTTCATAGGTGACGATAATGATCTCGCCGCCGCGGCGGAACTTGACTGCCCGTCGCGTGCTTTCCTTCGCGTCTATTGCAAAACCGGCATGCTCAAGCACTGCCGCACAACTGACCTGATCGCGCAGCGCTTCAATCTCTCTTCTCTTCATTTTTCATTCCGATCGCCCAGCGATCGGCCTCCATAATCCTTCCTTGCCCGTCGGTTCACCGACGCCTTTCGGCAGGCCCCGAAGAGCAAAGACCGCAAGGGCGCGGCTGGCAATTGTCGGATCATGCAAGCTGACATCGGACGCGGCGAAGCCCCCCTTGCGGCCTGCCGCTCGCAAGGGGCACCCACGCGGCGCCGGCTCAATGAGCCGGCCATGGCATGTACTCGTGCACGATCGCCAGATCGTCGTCGGCGTCGATCTCGTCAGAAGGAAGGACGCCGTATTCTCCGTCGACCTCGAAGAGGGTGACCGGGACCATCAGGTCACGGGAAAGCTGGAGGGCGTGGGACTGTGCGAGAGAGAGATCGTGCGACATTTGAGAGGCTCCTACGGGAGCGGGCCAATTCCCGCTCGATGGCTCCTCAAAAGGCACGGGGTCCCGGCGCGATCACCGCGAGGCGAAGCCGACGCGGCCGCAGCTTGCTAGCGGACCCTTTATGGGTTGATCGTGGAAGATCCGGAACCGGGCCAGGACGCCATCACAGACAAGCGGGATTGGCTTGCTTCCGTTTGGGCCACCGTTTGACGCACGATTTTCGAGCTCGTGCCAGGTCGTCGCTGCCCGCAGGCCGATTACTCGTGTCTTCGATTTAGCGGGTCAGGTGTTGGCTGAGCGAAGGACTCTGCGTCGCCGCGTGACCGAATGTCGCGTCAGCTTCAGTCGTGGCACCGCCTAAGTTGCGATGAGTCGTGCCTTTCGCGGTTTGCGGAATCCGACCCTGCAAGCGAGAGCGATGGTGCCCGGAGACCGAATGCATAGTTCGCCGCCGACCCAATCTGTCCGCTAAATTTGATTCCCGGATGGCCGCGAAAGCGGGTGTCCACCCTCGGGCGGCACACGGAGGACTGTTGCCGGATTTCTATCGCGGCGCGTTTCACATCAATAACCGAGCGGCACTCTGGATTGGCTTCCCCTTAAGCTCGGCATCACTTGATCACGCTCAGAAGCGATGACACTATTGAAGCCTATCACGGGTTCCCTCAGACAACTCCTTGAGGATCAGCGCGCAAGACGTCGCACCAGCATCCAGCACGCCGAGCGATCGTTCGCCCAGCCTGCTGGCTCGGCCGATCCGCGCGATCAAGTTCACCGTCGAATCGCGGCCACTTTCGGCTGCCGCAACGAGGAGTTCCAATGCCTCGTCGAAGGATTTTCCTTCTGATGTCGCATTGTCAAAAGCTTCAACAGCAGGCACCAACGTGTCAAGCAATGTCTTGTCGCCGACTTTGGCCGAACCAATTTGTTGAATACCCGT
Source organism: Sinorhizobium sp. FG01 (assembly GCF_002531875.1). Classification (NCBI taxonomy): domain Bacteria; kingdom Pseudomonadati; phylum Pseudomonadota; class Alphaproteobacteria; order Hyphomicrobiales; family Rhizobiaceae; genus Sinorhizobium; species Sinorhizobium sp. FG01. The sequence continues at coordinate 63,947 of NZ_NWTB01000014.1, read as the reverse complement.
CAAGCCAGCATGCAGCATTCGGCTGAACGTCTTGTTGTCGATCTGGTCGACCTGATCGATCTGCTGGGCAAACTCGGTGAACATCACACCGTAAAGCGGACCCATAGATCCGCCGATCTCGGTCATCAGGACTGTTCCGAGGGTCTCAAGCGCTTTTGCGAGCGATAGCTCCTTGCCGCGTATCCGGTCGGCCACTAAACCGAAACCTTTCGCCATATTTATTCCGTGATCGCCGTCGCCAATCTTGCCGTCGATCTCGCTGAGGTAGGCGCGGTTATCGATGATCGCTCTTGCCATGGAGACTACGATTTCTCCGGCTGCCGCGTTATTCATTTTTTGCATTGTTCCCTCCTTAAAGTGTCGCCGCGCAGCGAACCTCGACCTCCAGTAGCGACTTTAGCTCTTCATCGAGCGCCATGACGGTCAAAGTCGCTCCAACCATCTCAAGAGACGTGAAGTAGTTACCAACATACGCTTTGTGGATCCTGAGGCCGCGGCCGGAGATTTCCTCCTCGACTGTGTCGAAGAGAATGTAAAGTTCGTTCAGCGGTGTCGCGCCAAGGCCAGATACCAGTACGGCCACTTCTGTCCCCGAGCCGAGATCATGATCATCCAGCACGATCTGGCACATATCCTTGGCGACCTCTGATGCGCTCTTGAGCGCTTCTACTCGCACGCCCGGCTCGCCGTGATGGCCGATACCGACTTCAATGGTGCCAGGCTCGATCTGGAAGTTCGGATGTCCGACCGCTGGAAGAGTGCACGGCCCCAATCCGACACCGACCGAGCGGCAATTGTCGATGGCCTTCTGCGCTGCGTCACGAACCTCGGATAGGCTGGCGCCCATCGACGCTTTCGCTCCGCCGACCTTCCACATGAAGATCTCTCCGGCAACGCCTCGGCGCTTCTCCCGCTCCTCGGCGGAGGCGGAGCACACGTCATCGTTCGCAACCACCGTGGCAACCTCGATGCCGTCCTTCGCGGCGAGTTTCATCGCCATTTTCACGTTCATGTTGTCTCCGGCATAATTTCCGTAGAGGACAACGACGCCGTTTCCACCATTCGCTTCGCGTATGGCATCATGAAAGCTCTTTGCCGTTGGCGACGAAAACAGCTCGCCGACCGCGACCGCGTCGAGCATGTTGCGGCCTATATAGCCAATGAAGGCAGGCTCGTGTCCGGAGCCACCTCCAGTTACGACACCCACTTTTCCTTGCGCGGGCCGGTCAATCGCCGTCACCACGCGTTGGTTTTCGGCGAGGCGCACGATGTCTCGGTGTGCCTTCACAAAGCCCTTGATGGTATCTTCCACGACCTCATCGCGGTTGTTTACAAAACGTTGCACTGCGTCCTCCTCCAGACACGGTCATTGATTGTGGTTGAGCGCTCGCTGGACGACCTTGAGCGACCGAGCCAGCGAGTCCTCGATCGTTGACAGCGGCACGGGATCTTGGCGGCGAACGGGCTGCGCCTGCCGATTGCGATGCAGTCTCAAGGGAAGTTCAATACTGACCGGGAGGCTGTCGAGCTTTGCGATTGCAGCCAGGAGGCGCTCGCACCCGACCTTGCCGTCGCCGATATCGCAGAAAAACCAACCTTCGTCGGTTTCACGGACATCCTTGATATGGGCGTGCGCCGATTCCGGCAGCGCCAGGATTCCATCACCTGCGAGATCGTCCATGTCCGGTCGATGGGACGCCGTGTTTGCAGCGTCGTAATTTAGCTTTAGAAAGGGCGATCCGAATTCCTCAACAAGAGAAATACCGTCCCGCGCGGTGTTGATCAGGCTATCGCTGCCGTCTCCTGGGTTTTCCAGGCCAACGATGATATCAAAGGCTTCCGCTCTTCTCAGTATGGTTTCGACGTTGCGACGGAATGTTGCCTCTCTTTGTCGGGCGGCCGCGTTGGTCGCAATAACCTTGGCTCCAATCGCCGCGGCGAATGCCATGCGGCCCGTGAACACTTCGACCGAATCTTCCAAACCGAGGTCGATGTGCGACGACATTGCATGACACAAGAGCCCCGAAGACCTAAGCGCGCTGCGCCAACTGGTCATCTCGGAAGGTGTGAAGGCGGTCTCATCGAAGGGTTCTGTATATCCAACGATAAAGGCCGGCTCGAAATGCGTGAACCCGAGGGTTGCCGCGCTCTCCAGTGCGGCCTCTCTGCTATGCCCGTCGTACGGCGCGCCGGACACGGAGATCACCCGTTCAGCCATGCATTCCTCCCTTAGCAAAGAACGGCGCAAAGGCCGTTCCGAAGGGCAAAGTGTTAAAAACGCTTCATCCGGACAAGCGAATTCCATCGGTCAATGCATGAATGCATCTCAACAGCTGCATCATTTGCGTTAAATTTCCTCATGGAATATAGAGGAAGGGCGTCCTCCAGCGTACTGAATGTCTCAAGTAGGAAAAGTGGCGAGGCACGCATAAACGGGAGGAGGGGTGATGAGCGCGTTGGAGTTTCCTTCGCTGCGATCGCTACAGGTGTTGGAAGCTGTCGCACGTCTTGGATCTTTTGGAAAAGCCGCCGAGGAACTGAGCATCAGCCCCTCGGCCGTGAGCCATCAAATGGCCGCGCTGGATTCGGAGCTCGGAATTGCTTTATTTCATCGCTCCGGGCGTTCAATCATGCTGACTGACGCGGGAAGGGCTTACGCTGAAGAGATCAGCGCCTCCTTTCGAAGGATCGAGAGCGCCACGCGCAATTTCACGAAGAAGGGCAAAAGTGACATTCTGAATATCCATTCGGTTGTCAGTCTCGCTTCGCAGTGGCTCATGCCTCGCCTCGCCCGGTTTAGCGCCCGCTATCCGGAGATCGATCTTCGACTGCACGCTTCTGGTGACCCGGCCGAGCTCAGGACCGGCAACGTCGATATAGACATCCGCTACGGAACGCAGCCCGTGGAGGTTGGCATCGCCGTCGAGCCCTTCCCGCCCGAGCCAATAGTGGTCCTGTGCGCCCCATCGTTGGTCGAGGGCGCAAACGGAATACGCTCACCGCAGGATCTCGCCAGATTTCCGCTCATCCACTCCGAAGTGAACCTCTATCGCTGGCAGGATTGGGCCGACGACCACGGTGTGAGGCTCAACATGGATCGGGGGCTGCGTTTCGATAGATCTTTCATGTCCATCAATGCGGCCGCGGATGGACTTGGCGTTTGCCTGGAAAGCCTCATACTCGTCCGGCAAGATCTGAAAAGCGGGAGGCTCGTTGCGCCGTTTGGCCTGGAAGGCCCCAGCATCAATTGCCATAGTCTCGTGTACTTACGGTCCAGGGCAAGAACGCCAAAGATCGCTCTGTTCAAACGTTGGATCGAAGAGACCCTGGCTGGCGACGCGGTTTCTGCGAGTGAGATCGACGTCGGCGGGAGGTGAGTTATGCGCAATCAGGGTCGGTGATGCGCGACTGGTGGATCAGACGCGCATCCCCGACGTCAGGCAGTGGTTTAGCCGAAGAATTTCCCGAGTTCGTTCGCTATGAATTCGGGAGCTTCTTCCGCAACCCAGTGACCCGAGCCCGGGATCAATCCGCCTCGAACGTCACTTGCCACCCGCTGCAGTGATTCCATCGTCTCCATGCCGCGGCCAAAACCACTGTCTCCGCCCAGGGCGAGGACCGGCATTTCGAGCTTGCCATCCCTCTCGAGGAATAACTCGTTGTCTTTGACGTCGGTTGGAAAGCCCCGATAATAGGCGAGAAGTGTGCGCAGGCCACCCGGTTTCAGGTAGGTACGGAAATACTCATTCTTGTCTTCCTGAGATAGCACGTTTGCCCGGCTGCCGTAATTGTCAAACAACCATTCCAGATAGATATGCTCGCGACCGCCGAACATCGCTTCCGGCAAATCCGGCGTCCTGAAGAAAGGGTGGTGCCAACGGCGGCCGCCTTGCGACATGTCCGCTCCATCGCCAGGAATGGTAACGTCCAGGATCGCGAGCTTGCTAACAGCCCCCCGGTGCTGCGCGGCCAGGGCAAACGCCACCGGGCCGCCCCAGTCGTGTCCCACAAGATTGAAGCGATCGATCTTCAGATGTTCAGAAAGAAGCTCCCACACGTCCTCGGCAATCGTTTTCTTGTCGTACCCATCGGCGGGCCGGGAAGTGTCGCCGAGGCCCCGCAGGTCCGGCGCGATGATCGCGTACTTGTCCGCGAGGAAGGGGATCACGTGCCGCCATTCGTGCGAACTCTGCGGCACCCCGTGAAGGAGAACCAGCGGCTCACCGGATCCTGCGGTCAGGTAGTGCATGGTGATGCCGGACAGTCGCGCGTAATTGCTTTTGATCTCGGCACTCACTTCTTTGCCTCCTTCTGGCCCGCGGTCATTCCCCGATACGCACGAATGACCTGACTGTCATCTGCCGAGCCTGACCCCTGCCCAGACGCGGCAAGGAAGAACTGATGCGCAACGGAGGCGAGCGGCAGGGCGGCCCTGGCAGAGGAGCCAGCGGCAAGCACGATACCGAGATCTTTCACAAAGATGTCTACCGCGCTCGTTACCTCAGGGTCTTCCAGAAGCATCCGCTGGCCACGATCGTTGAGCATCCAGCTGGCGGCCGCCGAGCCGGACACGATCTCGAGTACCGTTGAGGTGTCGAGGCCAGCCCTTTCGGCGAGCGACAGCGCCTCAGCCGCTGCCGCCAAGTGTACGCCGCACAGCAACTGGTTGACTGCTTTGGCAACCGATGCCTGGCCAGGCCGCTCTCCGAGATAATAGATCTTGGAGCCGAGCACGTCGAAAAGATTGCGGCTCATCTCATAGGTTTGCCTGTCGCCAGCCACCATGATGGAGAGCGACGCGTCGCGCGCTCCGGCGACGCCGCCGGAAACAGGCGCATCCAGAAACCGGTGACCGCGAGCAATAACGGCCTCGGCGAGCTGTTCAACCTCGCCGGGAGGGCATGTTGACATCAAGATGACCACGCTGGCCTTGGCTGAATTTGCCAGGGCGCCCCGTTCGAAGAGGGCTTGGTGCGCCTGGTCGATGTTGACTACCATCAACATCAAGACGTCGGTCTCGCTGGCCGCTTCTGTAGCGTCTGGATAGGCAGTCCCGCCACTGTCAGCGAAGCTTCTTAGAGCATTCTCCGAGATGTCAAACCCCTTGACCCTGAAGCCGCTTTTTAGGAGATGCGACGCCATCGGCAATCCCATCGAGCCGAGACCGATAAAACCGATTGTCGGTTTTCCCGGTCCTCGTGCCGGGCTCGGCTTTGTTTCTAAAGCTTGGTGCAATTCCGGTCTCCTCCGCGATACTGGCACGTCATAGGCCGGCACATCCCACCGGAGTGCCATGCTCGCATGCAAAGCGGTTAGCATGGCGGCTTCCTCCACATCAAAAGAGTTTGCGCAAAAAACATGTGACCTGGATTCATGTTGCCTGGCGCGTGCAGAAAAACTTTGTCTCCATCGCGGGTCACGCCGAACTCGCCTGAGTTCAACTCACCATTGGCCGGAGGCAATTCATTTGCGGACGTTTGGCGCAAGCGCCTAATTTACGTCCAGCCGCACAGTGGGAGGCTTCCGGCTTCAGCGACATCAGTCCAAGGTCTAAGCAACCTGCAAGAAACTGAGGACGCTTACGAGGAGAGCGCCTGCGCTGGAGGCTCCTAAAAACATCGACATGGATCAACACGGTTAGAGGAGGAACCAATGATCACAATGAATCGCCGTACCCTTATTATGAGTTCCGTGGCGATGACCGCCGCGCTTGCGGCACCGCGCATCATGCGTGCGAGTTCGCCTGAATTCTCGTTTAAATTCGCCAACATCATGCCGGTTGATCATCCGCTCAACACGCGGATGACCGAGGCTTCCGACAAGATCAGCCAGCAGACAGACGGCCGCGTGAGCATTCAAGTGTTCCCCGCGAGCCAGCTCGGCACCGATGCTGATATGCTCAGCCAGCTTCGATCAGGTGGCCTGGACCTTCTTGCGCAGACAGGCCTCATCGCAGCGACACTCGTCCCGCCGGCGGCCATCACCGGTGTAGGATTTGCCTACCCCGACTACGCGCAGGTGTGGAAGTCGGTGGATGGTGAGCTCGGCCGGAGCATCCGGACGGCTTTTGAGAAGGTCAACCTGATCGCCTTCGAGAAGATGTGGGACAACGGCTTTCGGCAGACGACCTCGATCGGGAAACCGATCAAGTCGCCCGAGGACCTCAAGGGCTTCAAGATCCGCGTCCCTCCTGCGCCGCTCTGGACATCGCTTTTCAAGTCTCTCGGCGCCGCGCCGACGTCGATTCCATGGGGCGAAACTTATTCCGCACTCCAGACCCACGTCGCCGACGGTCTCGAAAACCCGCTCGCTGGCATTTACTTTGCCAAGATGTACGAGGTTCAAAAGTATCTCTCCCGGACCAACCATATGTGGGACGGCTTCTGGATTCTCGCCAATCGGGACAACTTCGAGATGTTGCCTGAGGACTTGCGTGACATTGTCGTCACCGAGATCAATCGCTCGGCTCTCGTGCAACGCGCTGATGTCGAAAAGCTGAATTCCGAACTCCAGGCAGAGCTGACGAGCAAGGGTCTTGAATTTATCGACGTCGATGTTTCCAAGTTCCGCGCGACGCTGCAAGCTTCGTCGTTCTACTCCGATTGGAAGGGGCGTTTTGGCGAGGAAGCATGGGCGTTGCTGGAGTCTACCTCGGGCAAATTGATCTGAGGCGTTGACATGGCTACTTCTGAAAATGTCAGCCCCCCGGTGATCGGCGCGTGGCCAGTCCTGGCGAAAGCTGAAGCGGGCGTGGTGCGCCTGATTGAATTGATCGCCGCAGCACTTGTTGTCGTCGAGGTACTCGTGCTGTCGGCGGGCGTCTTCGCCCGCTATGCATGGGGCGAGCCGCTCATCTGGTCGGACGAGCTCGCCTCCATGTTGTTCCTCTGGCTTTCGATCGTGGGCGCGGTCCTCGCTTTTCACCGCGGACAGCACATGAGGATGGGCGTTATCGCGGACGCGATGCCGCCCGTCGTAAGGGCAAGACTGGAGGTGGCTGCACTTGTCTTTTGCCTTTCGGTCTGCGTGCTTCTTCTGCCCAAGGCCACGGCCTACGCTCTTCATGAAGTTCCGGTCGTCACTCCCGCGATGGAAGTTTCGGTCGCATGGCGTTCTTTTGGTCTTCCGATCGGACTTGGCCTGATGCTTATCCTTGGCGTGACCAATGCCCTTCAGCGCATCACGCTGAGCGATTTCCTGATCGGGGTCCTTGTAGCCGCGTGCTTGATAGGGTTGGCGATTGCGGCGAAACCGTTGATCATGGCGATGGGCAACTGGAACCTCGTGCTTTTCTTCGTAGCCTTCATCGCACTAGGTGTGCTGAGCGGCGTACCAATCGCGTTCGTGTTCGCTCTCGCTGCCATCAGTTATGTGGCCCTGGGTACGAGCCGTCCGATAAGCGTGATCGCGGGTCGGCTTGATGAGGGAATGTCGCATCTTCTCCTGCTGGCGGTCCCGCTGTTCGTGTTGCTGGGTATGCTGATGGAGGTTACGGGCATGGCAAAAGCGATGCTGAACTTCCTGGCGTCCTTGCTCGGACATGTCAGAGGCGGCCTGTGTTACGTCCTCGTAGCGGCAATGTACTTGGTATCTGGGATATCGGGTTCGAAGACCGCCGACATGGCTGCTGTCGCCCCGGCACTGTTCCCGGAGATGAAAGCGAGAGGATCAAAACCGGGCGATCTCGTGGCCCTGCTTGCGGCTACGGGTGCGCAGACGGAGACGATCCCGCCGAGCCTCGTATTGATCACCATCGGATCGGTTACGAGCGTATCGATTTCGGCCCTGTTCATAGGCGGTCTTCTGCCGGCTTTCGTCTGCGGATTGATGCTTTGCGTTGTCGTCTGGTGGCGCTATCGCAACGAGGACATGTCGGGTTTTCGCAAGCCGCCAGCCAGGGAGATCTTCCGCACATTCCTGATTGCGCTTCCGGCTTTGGCCCTGCCTTTTATCATCCGTACAGCGGTTGTCGAAGGCGTTGCTACCGCCACGGAAGTCTCGACAATCGGCATTGCCTACTCGCTGCTGGCGGGCCTCCTCGTTTACCGCCGGTTCGACTGGAAGCGGGTGGGTCCGATGCTGGTGGAAACGGCGGTCTTGTCCGGAGCCATCCTTTTCATCATCGCGGCGGCAACGGCTGTGGCCTGGTGCCTGACTCAATCGGGTTTTTCGCGTGGGCTGGTTCAGACGATGGCGGGTCTACCCGGAGGAGCGCCGATCTTTATGATCGTGTCGATCGTCGCGTTCATTGTGCTCGGTAGCGTGCTGGAAGGCATTCCCGCGGTGGTTCTGTTCGCACCCCTGGTATTTCCGATCGCCAAGGGATTAGGGATCCACGACGTGCACTATTCGATCGTGGTCATTCTCGCCATGGGAGTGGGCTTGTTCCTCCCGCCGTTCGGCGTCGGTTATTATGCCGCCTGTGCAATCGGCCGTGTGAACCCGGTGGAAGGGATAAAGCCGCTGTGGGGGTACATGATCGCCCTGCTTCTCGGGCTTGCGATCGTCGCAGCGGTGCCCTGGATCTCGATCGGCTTCCTATGACGTGCGACCGTAGGCGGCCGGTAGAGAAGTCGGCCATTCTACGGTCGTAACCATGTCGGATAAGGCGGAATGCCGGCCTGGCAACGTGCTTCAGAAGCATGCTGCTGGCTCCGCAATATGCCCGGGAAGAAATGTAGCGCCCACCGGAAGATCGTGACGTCCTCGCGGTTTTCCGTGGCTTCTTCCTCAAGGAGCGGTGCGCTCTTCGAGGGAAGAGGTAACATCTATCCTCCGACCGCTTAATGAACACCGTTGGCGGCCTGACGCAGAGCCACTCACATGACAATGAGGCAGCCAAGGCGATCCACGATAATCTTGCCGATATTCGGATGCGAGCCGCGTCCCGCAGTCAGGGAGCCAAGAGTTCTTTCGAACTCACCGAAAGCCAACGAGATCTGATGGCCGGAGCAACGCGGTACCCCGAAACCGGTTGTTTCGATTGATGAATCGCAGGGCCGAGCAAGATCATTTGTTGAGCGATGCTCATTGAAATGGACTTGCAATTCAATTGTCCTAGACCTGCCACTTGATACCTTTCAGATGCAGACAAAGCCGAAATCCGTCGCAAGACAAGCGCGGTCTGCAGACGCATTTTTACAAACGGGGAGGAGTGAAATGGGAAATGAAAGTTTCGAGATCGACCGCCGCAACTTACTATTGGCAGGGGGAGCTGCTTTGAGTGGAGCCGTTTTCGGTGCGAACAGTGTAGCGGCTCACGCTGGGGCGAGCCCGGTTTCCGGGGCACAAGCTCCGGACTTTTATCGATTTGCCATTGGGGACGCCCAGGTAACCATCGTATCAGACGGCCCACTTCCGCTCGGCGACCCGACACAAAGCTTTCTCGGCGTCCCGGCCGACGAGATAAGATCCATGCTAAACCACAGCTTCCTGCCCACGGATGAGGTCGTTCTCGCTCAGAACGCACCTGTCGTAAACATCGGTGGCAAGCTGATTTTGTTCGACACGGGGATGGGATCGCTTAAGCAATTTGGCCCGACGACTGGCCGTCTCAAGTCTTGCTTGGCCGCCGCGAATATTGCGCTGGAAGATATTGACGCTGTCGTCTGTTCGCATGCTCATTGGGACCACGTCGGCGGAATCTGGGGCGACGACGGGAAACCAACGTTTCCAAACGCCCACGTGTACATCAGCCAAACCGACTACGATTTCTGGACCGACGAGAAAAAACTTGGAGGCGATCTCAACGGTCTTGTTAAAGCCGCGATCCACAACCTCAAACCCGTGCGGGACCGCATGGTTTTTTTCCAGGACGAACAAGAGTTTCTTCCTGGTATTCATGCCATTAGCGCTCCTGGACACACACTCGGCCATAGCTGCTTTATGATTGAGTCAGCAGGAAAGACGATGTGCTATGGCGGCGACCTCACTCATCATCCTGTGCTTCTGTTCGAAAAGCCTTTGATGGAATTTGCGTTCGATACCGATCCCAAACTGTCGGCTCAATCGCGTGTGCGCATTCTGAAAATGCTGGCCTCCAATAGAATACCCTTCATGTCCTACCACTTCCCATGGCCGGGCTACGGGCACGTTGGCATAGCGGGAGAGGGCTTCGAGTATTTTCCTGAGCCACTACATCTTAGCCTGTTAGACTGAGTGGTAGAGGAGGGCGCGAGGGCAATGCCTTCGCGTCAATCCTATCCGGAGGGCAGTCGAACGAAATCATCACATGGCGGAAGTTACGCAACAAGCAGTGTGCGCCTTCATCGCGTTGCTAGACATCAAGTCTCGCGGGAACGCCAACTGAAATCAAGAGCGATCGGCGGACCGCACCTAAAGGCCATTCCTGATCGGAAACATATCCTCGCCGTAGTGGTGAAGCCTTGTGTGATGCCGTCGGCATAACCAGCGCACCTTTAAAGGGTCGTCGTATTGATCATGATGGGCGTCGACCGTTTCAATCCCGCAGACCTCACATGTTTGCTTTTCCAGCTCGCCTGCCTTTACGGCTCGCTGTACAGCAAGATGAGCATCATATTTCGCTGGATTAGCACGGCGCCAATTTGCTTGGCGGGTGTCGGTTTTCAGCATCGCCGCATCCTGTGCCTGTAATTTTGCGCTCTCGACCGATAGATACCTGGAAAGGGCTGCAGGCTCAAGTTTCCGCACAGAGCGACGGCGTCTGTCCGTGGCTCCGCGTCCGAAAACAAGATTTCGCATTGCCAGGAATGATCAGGGTTGGGCCATCGAGTTCCAACTTTGCTGCCCGCAATCTTCGCACCGGTGGATACGATATCGCTCGTGTCGATCGGTGCTCCCGATCTCAGCGCGCTGGATGACTAAGCTTGAAATTTCTGCTCGATACATACGTCCTGAAGGAGATCGGTCGAGCCGAACTGCACGAGAATGTGGCAGCCCTCGATACGATTGACGATTCCGATCTCGCGACAAGCGTGAGCTCAGTTCGAGAGACTGCGAAAGGCATCAAAAAAAATTGTAGGACCGACGCTGTCGCGAACGTGTCCGCCAACGCTTCCGACGCCTATGAAGGTCGGTATCCTTCCTGTCGATGACAATATCGCCCGTCTTGAGCCATTCTTTCACTCATTCACCGAGCTTCACCGCCACTGCGCTCTTTTTAGGACTCAACCACCACGATTCTCTGCACGATTAGAGCGCTAAGACAGCGCCCTTTTGCATGACAGTTCCACTCAAACGGATGTCGGTGGCCGAGAACCCAGCCATAACTGCAAATTCCCCCGTCTCTATCCGCCAGCACCGCTCGGTCGTGTCGAAGAAGGCAAATGTTCGGGCGTCAAGAATGAAACTGAGCCTTCGTTTCTCACCGGGTTCCAGGGCGATTTTCGAGAAGGCTTTCAGTTCTTTGACCGGTCTGGGTACAGATGCTTCAACATCGCCGACATAGATTTGCACCACTGCCGAACCTGGCCGCTCGCTGACGTTGGTCAATCCCAGTGTCACTGTCACCGCGCCGGCAGCATCCGGCAGCCCTACCGTCAGGTCTGACATCGCAAAGCTTGAATAACCGAGACCATGACCGAAGGGGAACAGTGGCTTAATGTCCTGGCGATCGTAGTGCCGATATCCAACGAACACACCTTCGTCATATCGCACATGGCCATTCTTGCCTGGATAGACCGCGTCATCCTCGGTATGTGTGGGATTGTCAGCCCAGCGCACGGGGAAGGTCTGTGCCAGTCGGCCCGAGGGCTCGGCCTTGCCGAGGAGCACATCGGCGATCGCGTTGCCAGCTTCCTGGCCGGGATACCAGCATTGCAGTACTGCACGAGCACTGGAAAGCCAGGGCATTTCCACCGGTCCACCAGTTTGTAGGACGACAATCGTGTTAGGATTGGCCGCAATTACCGCCTCAACAAGCTGGTCCTGCAGACCAGGAAGCGCAATGCCGCGGAGATCGGAGCCCTCGGTATCCCAGTCGCCCGTTCTGCCCACGAAGACTACCGCATGATCAGCCTTCGCGGCGAGGGCTGCCGCCTCGGCAATCTCCGCTTCGGCCGAAAACCTGCCTATTCCTACCCGAATTGCGGCGATATAGAGGTTGACGTGATCGTGCCGGGCGTACTCGGCGACGACCTCGTATTTACGGCCGGCTTCGAGCGTGATTTCACCCACGACCTCCTCGCAGCCTTCTTCAAAGAATGTGGTACCACGTGTCCAGGAAGCCCAGGCGTCCACAACAAGCCTGCCGTCCACATAGACACGGCCAAGCCCCGCCGAGGTCATGCCGACGCGATAGACGCCGGCTTCTGAGGCTGTGAAGACGGTGCGCATTCGGGCGGAAAAGCGATGCGGATCGACGGTGCCCCCGGCCACGGGGGGCAACCATACACCGAGGCTCGACGGTTCCTCGATAACCTTCACGGGCTCGCCAGCAAGCTCCCTCCCTTGGAAAAATTCGAAGGTTGTCGGGTTTTCGATCAGCGGCTGAAACCGATAGTTGCTGCAACCCTGAGCGTAGAACACGTTCTCCTCACCCAGGGCGTCCGCCAGCCCCTGCCACGGACTGACGACATAGTGGGGGTTCAACTGCGCCGAGCCGCCTCCCATAATCTGCGCGATCTTGGCATTGGGTCCAATGATGGCGACCGTACCTTGCTGAGCCAATGGCAGGATGCCGTCATTCTGTAGCAGAACTGCGCTTTCCGCTCCCGCGCGCCTGATGAGTGCCCTATGTTCCGGCCGATTAATGGCGTACTCCTTAAACTCGCGATGATCGTTGATTGCGCCGGTGCGTTCCATCAGGGTCAGGATATTGTGCACACAGGCGCGGACGGTCTCGACACTTACCTCGCCCGCGTCGATCGCCGCCAGAAGCTTGGAGCCGCGGTCGCGGGTCGGGCCCGGCATCTCCAGATCCAGCCCAGCATTCACGGTGGGTGCGGTCGAACGCGAGCCGAACCAGTCCGACATCACCACGCCGTTAAAACCCCAGCCACCGCGCAGTACCTCGTTCAACAGCCAATGGCTTTCCGCCGTGTAAGTACCGTTTAGTTTGTTATATGAAGACATCACGGCCCAGACCTTTGCCCGCTTCACCGCCGCCTCAAAGGGTATTAGGTAGACTTCGCGCAGAGTGCGTTCATCGATATCTGAAGAGATGGTTGTACGTTCGATCTCGGACTCGTTGCCAGCGAAATGTTTTATCGTGGCACCCACTTTCTTGGACTGCAGACCTTCGATATAGCCGACGGCAAGTTCCGCCGTCAGTATCGGATCCTCAGAGAAACACTCAAAGTTTCGGCCGTTTGTGACGCTGCGCTGGATGTTAACGGTCGGCGCCAGCGAGACATGGGCCCCTTTGGAAAGAACCTCGTCACCTAGCGCACTGCCGATTTCCCTGGCTAGGTCCGGGTTCCAACTCGCTCCGATGGCAATGCCTACCGGGAAAGCCGCTGCAGTCACACCCCCGACAAAAGACCCCGCCCCGCGGGCGCCGTTGGGGCCGTCCGTCAAGCGCAATCTCCCTATCCCTAGGCGGTCGATGGGCGGTAAAGACCAGAACGTATCGCCGGAAAGTAGCGAGACCTGCTCGGCCAAGGTCATATTATCGAGCAATGCTCTCGTATCAGTCATCTTCTCTGCTTCCTCAATCTCAACACTTACCGTTCCCAGATCGGGCATCTCGCTATGCATATTGGGAAAGCTGGTGAGGTCGCCGTCATCCGTGGAGCCGTCCATCCATGAGAAGGACCCGTTTGTTCCCCAAGGCGCCGTCACCACGACGACGACATGTTCGCAGCCTTCACATGGCCGAGATGCCGTCACCGCTTTCCACTGAAAACAAGGACATCGCGGTTTGATCGATGTCAGCGGTGAAAGTTGTGCCGGCTGCGGCAGTGCCGGTTCTGGAGTTATTCCTCCGCAAGTTCGCGAGACAATCTGATAAACCTGAACATGCTTTATCAGACAATCTGTTGACAGACAATCCTCAGTCGCGCAGCCTCGTGTCGTCATTGATGATTCGATGCTTCCATCGGAGGCGGATCCCGATTGATGAAGCTTCTTCACCGCCTATGGACAAGGATGGACCACAATGGACAGGCTGTTGTCCCGTTTCCGGCTACAGACAAAAGTAATCATTTTCGTACTGCCTTTCATAATCAGTATTTGCGCGGTGGGGTTTTTGGGGCACTACGCCGCGGGTCTCCTACAAAGCCGCCTGGAAACCTCAAGCCAGGTGATGCAGGTGCTCTCGGGTTTCCGTGACGTCTCCGCCTCGATGAGAGAGTTTCTCGACGAGGCGTCGGAAGAAAGGCGCGATCGCGTGAAGGCTGACCTGCTCGCGCAGCAATCGCATCTGCAGGCTTTGGTGACGAATGCCGGAGCTACGGCGGAAAGCGAAGGCCTCCAGTCGGCAAACGCGATTATGCTGGACGTGGTGAACAATTTTGGTTCTCTCTGGAGCATCCATGAAAGCGAAGAGAAACTGATAAGCTCGATCGCCAATCATTCTGAATCGCTGGTTTGGTCGCAGAATGAAATGCTCAGGCTAGCAGACGAGTTAAGGAAGTCCGGCGAGCAGTCCGAGGGCGCCGCCAAATCGATGTTGCGCGATGCCGACAGGGTGACAGGCTATGCAACCTTCTTCCTTGATCTTGCCGCGGGCTACCAATCCGCCGGAACGACCGAGCTGAAACTCAAATATTTGGGCGGCAAAGTGGGCGAGTTGCGTCGGAGCGCCCGAAATCTGCGGGCTTCCTTGCCATCGGACGCCACAAAACTGTCGAGCTCGGTCGATGGCGCGGTGAAAAGCGTAACACAACTTCTGTCGCAGGGCGCTTCATCGGACAACACCGTAGGCCTCGACACCGCAATGTCCGCGTTCAAGGAAATCTCCGTCGCGATTAACGCGGTAGCGAACCAGCAAACAAAGAAAGCAATCGTCGAGTTCGCAGGTCTCGACCAACATTTGGCGAAGATCAGCAGCGCCTTGGACGGCAGCCGAAGACTTTCGGACTCCAGCTATCTCATCAGGATAAACCTTGCGCGCTTCATAGCCGACCCTACCGAACAAAACCGTGCGCAGCTCGTCCAGAACTTTGACAGAACGAAGAAGGAGATATTGGACATCTGGAGTGCCGCTTCCGACCTCGACCTTTTCAAGGCAGTCCAGAATACGGTGCCGCCGGCGGTAGAGGGTATGACGCAGGACAGTGCGAAGCTCGTCGAGATCTCGGAAGTGAGGCGTGCGCAATATAGGCAAACGACAGACCAGTTGAACACCATATGGGGCCACCTCACGACGTTTGCCGACGCCCAGCGCGCAAGAGCCATTGAAGAGACGGCTTACGCGAATGGCATTGGCCTCATCACGACATTTGCTGGCGTCCTCGTCGCACTTCTCGCTGGCTTCGGGATGATTGCGACTTTCAAAAAACCTGTCGTCCAGTTGACCGACGACATGCGGCGTTTGGCGGAAGGGGACCTTGACATTGAGATCGGCGGTTCTGAGCGCGCTGATGAGCTCGGAGAAATGGCCCGGGCGCTCTGTGTCTTCAGGGAGAATGCCGCGAGGAAGATCGAGATCGAGAACGACGCGGATCGTCAACGATCGGCTTCCGAAGCTGAACGTCGGCACAACGAGGCGGAGAAAGCCGAGATCGACAAACAGATCGGCGACGCCGTCGACAGTCTTGCCGCTGGGCTGGAGAGGTTATCCAACGGTGATGTTTCTAGCACGATCGATCAACCGTTCTCCGGGCGGCTGGAACAATTGCGACGGGACTTCAACAATTCGTTGCTGCGTTTGCAGGCGACGATGTCGGAACTTCGCGGCAACATCGTGCTCATTCGGCAAAATGCAGACAACCTCAGCAGTGGCGCCGATGATCTCTCCCGCCGCAGCGAGCGTCAAGCCGCGTCGTTGGAGGAGACCGCGGCCGCTGTTCATCAACTCACCGCGACGGTGCGTTCCTCGACAGAGCAGGCACAAGCCGCAGCCCAGCTGGTAAAAGAAACCAAGCAGGCCGCGGATGCGTCTGCTTCAGTGGTCACGAACGCGGTTGACGCTATGGGACGAATAGAAGCGGCTTCCGGGCGCATTTCGCAAATCATCGGCGTCATCGACGAGATTGCCTTCCAGACCAATCTCCTGGCACTCAATGCCGGTGTCGAGGCCGCGAGAGCTGGAGAAGCGGGGCAGGGCTTCGCTGTCGTGGCCCAGGAAGTCAGGGAACTTGCCCAGCGGTCGGCTCTAGCCGCCCAGGAAATCAAGGAACTCATAGCAAGATCAAGCGAGGAAGTCGCCTCGGGATCGCGATTGGTGAACGAGGCGGGCAAGGTGCTGATTGCGATATCGTCGAATGTTGCCGGAATTTCCGAAAGGGTTGAGCTTATCGCTGCGGCGAGCAGGGACCAGGCGGCTTCGCTTATCGAAGTGAACCAGGCCGTTGGCGAGATCGATGACAGCACCCAGCGAAACGCTGCCATCGCCGAGCAAGCCCACGCCGCCACCCAGGAACTCACAAAAGAGACCCAGCGGCTGATGCAGCAGATCGAACAGTTCAACATCGGCAGGCCAAGGGGTCACGTGCTTTCGATCGTTTCCTGACTTCGTAGACAATCACCACTATTGTGTTGACAGATTTTCATACAATCTGTCAAATAGTGCAGCCAATCTGGGAGGATAAGCGGCGTGCTCAATGACCAAGCGCATCAGACTAAGTTGCCCTATTTCTATCCGTTCAAGTTCGGAAGCGGCGAAATAACGGTACTTTCGGACGGACCGTTGGAATTGGGCGACCCACGGGAGAATTTCCTCGGGGTCGACGCAGCCACGGTGACGGAAATGCTCGACAGGAACTTCCTGTCCAGTTCGTCGGTGACCCTCGAGCAGAACATCCCGCTGGTCAAAATCAACGGAAAGACCATCCTGTTCGACACCGGGATGGGGACGTCGAAGATTTTCGGGCCGACGACCGGTCGCCTGCTGAAGAGCATGCAGGAGGCAGGGATCGACACTTTGGAAGTCGATGCCGTGGTGTTGTCCCACGCACACATCGACCACACCGGCGGACTTTGCGATCAGGACGGCAAGCTTAATTTTCCCAACGCGGAGATCTTCATAAGCGAAAGCGACTTCGATGACTGGACCGACGGAGGAAAGCTTGATGACGGTTTCAAGGCCCAGGTGGAAAATGCCCGGAGGAACCTTCTTCCACACCGTGATCGGATAACGCATTTCGTGGACGGTCAGGAGTTTCTGCCGGGCGTGCAGGCAGTGCACGCTCCAGGCCACACCTTGGGCCACTTCTGCTTCCTCATGCAGTCGGGCAACGATCGGCTCTGCTTCCTCGGCGATCTGACCCATCATCATATCCTGCTGATGGAACGCCCGTGGATGGAGTTCAAGTACGACACCGATCCCAAGCTCTCGGCGCGGTCGCGCACACGGGTGCTGGATATGCTCGCGACAGACCGCATACCAGTGATGTCCTATCACTTTGCGTGGCCCGGGCTCGGCAACGTCGCCCGGGAGGGGGAAGGCTTCCGCTACGTACCCGCCGCCATGCAGATGCTCTCGAGATAGGAATACGCGACAATGCAGATGAAATCAGTCATTCTCCGAGAGTCAGGGCTTCCCAAGCCGTATGCAAGTTCGCGGCCTCTCAGTGTCGAGACCGTCGACCTGGCGCCTCCGGGCAATCTTGAGGTCCTGGTGAAAATCAAGGCCGCTGGTGTGTGCCACTCCGACCTGTCGGCGATAAATGGCGACCGCCCCCGTCCATTGCCTGTCGCGTTGGGGCATGAAGCGTCCGGCATTGTCGAAGAAATCGGACCCGGTGTGGATACAGTGAAGGTTGGCGATCACGTCGTGATGTCGTTCCTGCCCATCTGCGGACACTGCGATTACTGCGCGGGAGGACGCGCAAGCCTCTGTGAGCCGGGCTATCGCGCAAACGCCGCCGGGACATTGTTGAACGGTAGCAAGCATATCCGTCTTCGGGGCTACGATATCAACCATCACAGCGGTGTATCGGCGTTTTCGGAATACGCGGTCGTGTCGGCGCACTCGGTCGTTAAGATCACCAAAGACGTGGACGTCACCATGGCGGCCTTGTTCGGATGCGCCGTGATGACAGGCGTCGGTGCCGTCGTAAATACATGTGGCGTGAAGCCGGGGCAGTCGGTCGCCGTCATCGGCCTGGGAGGCGTGGGGTTGTCGGCCGTCCTCGGAGCGGTGGCTAGCGGGGCAAGCGAGATCGTCGCCATCGATTTGATGCCGGAGAAGCTTGAGTTGGCTAAGGCGCTGGGCGCGACGCGTACCTTCCTGGCAACCACGCCGGATGTCATCGGCGAGGTCAAGGAAGCGACCCGCGGGGGAGTGGACTACGCCATCGAGATGGCAGGGTCGAGCAAAGCGTTCGAAACCGCGTATGGCATTACGCGGCGCGGCGGCACGACGGCCACAGCGGGTCTGGCGAACGTGAACACCAAATTCGAGATCTCGCCGCTTCCTCTTGTCGGGGAAGAACGCGTCATCAAAGGCAGCTACATGGGGTCCTGCGTACCTTCGCGCGATGTTCCCCGCTATATCGACCTGTTCCTCAAGGGTAGGTTGCCCGTGGAGAGACTGTTGTCCAGCACTGGCCCGCTTGAGGAAATCAACGAGGCCTTCGACCGGTTAGACCGTGGCGAGGTGATCCGGCATCTGCTGGTTCCTTGAGCCTGCGGAAGGAGCGAGAATTTGACCGACTGGAAAGTCCTGGCGATACATTACGGCACTGCGGTTCGGCCCGTTGGCGAACTCGGCCTGGAAGCAGGAGATCCCCACGACGCCCCGGGCAGGATCGAGTATTTCGTTTGGTTGATCCGCCATGGTGAACGTCTGATCCTGGTTGACACCGGGTTTAGCCCGCAGGAGGCTGAAAGGCGCAGGAGGACCATGTTGATCCATCCGGTCGAGGCGCTTCGCCAGCTCGGGATTTCCGCATCGTCCATTACCGACGTCGTCATCACGCATCTTCACTATGATCACGCGGGAAACCTTGCGGACTTCCCCGAAGCCCTGTTCCACTTGCAGGATCGGGAGATGGCCTACGGTACAGGACGATGCATGTGCCATGATCGTCTTCGGCGTCCCTTTGCAGTGGACGCCGTAGTCGATGCGGTCCGCCTGACGTTTTCCGGCAGGGTGTGCTTCCACGACGGGAACGGCGAGATTATGGAGGGGCTCACTATCCATCTCGTCGGCGGTCATTCTAGGGGCCTTCAGGTCGTGAGGCTGGACGATGGCAATGACGTCGTCGTTATCGCATCGGACGCACTCCATTTTCAACGCTATCTGGAGCATGACGACGTCTTTCCGCTTTTCGCCGATTACGCCGACGTACTGGAGGGATACCGAACTCTCCGTGAGCTTTCAGGACCGTCCGGAGTACTCGTTCCAGGCCACGATCCCGCAGTCCTGACGAGTTTCCCATCGCTGTCACCGGATCTCGCATTTGCAAAGGTTCTGCGGTAATGGGGACGCATGGAATGTCCGGTAAGAGGCCAGGCTAGGGTGTTCTTCGCTTTCGTCAGACAATCGGGTTGTCTCATCGGGATAACCCACCATATAGTACCATGACTTGCGCGGCCGGTTCCGGCCTTGGTAAAACGGACTTTTGGATCCCATGGGTGATATGGATTTACAGATTGCACGGCAGAGTGCCACTTTGCGCACTCAGGTAGAAGATAAACTGCGGCAGGCGATATCCAGCGGCCGTTTCAAGCCGGGTCAGCGCCTCGTTGAGCGAGAACTCTGCGAGTCGATCGGTGTCGGACGAACATCAATCCGCGAGGCGCTTCGACAACTCGAGGCCGAGGGCCTCATTACCAGCTATCCGCACCGCGGCCCCGTCGTCAGCACTATCACTTACGAAGAAGCCGCTCAGCTTTACAGCGTCAGGGCTTTGCTCGAGAGCTATGCTGGAAAGGAATTCGCTGAAAACGGAACCGCCCAGGATATCCATACACTCAATGAGGCGGTTGCTGAGTTTGCGGAAGCCGCGGCAAACGGCGGCGGTAGCAGGCTCATCAAGGCGAAAACCGCGTTTTACGACTGCCTGATGCAAGGGAGCGGAAACGTCTTCGTCAAGCAAATGCTGACATCGCTCCACAATCGGGTGACGCTCCTGCGCATGACGTCGATGACGCAGCCGGGGCGCTTGAACCACAGTGTGGAAGAGATAAAGGAGATCGCTGCGGCCATTACCGACCGAAACGGACCGAAAGCCGCCGCAGCCTGCAAGTACCACATCGATATGGCGGCCAAGGTCGCGTTGGACTACCTGCGTAAAACCTCTGAAAACGACGGCGATTGAAGAAGCGGCATTAGCCGGTATTGACAGATTGTCTGATAATCTGCTTATTCGAAGTCGTGGCGCTGCCGACGCGTGCGGCCTGGCGCTCGTTCGAACAGGGAGGTTGCTTTGGGCATTTTTAATGAATTGCGGTCCCGCATGTCGGAGGCTCTTGGGGATCAGGAATTGCCCCGGCTCACTCCGGACCTGACGATAAAGATCGCCTTCTACGTCGGCGATCAGGTGATCGCCCTCGATTTCGCTGAAGGCGGCGCGGAGATCTCGGGGGAAAGCAGTGACCCCCAGGTGACAGTGAGGGCCACCACGGACGCCTGGGATCAGGTTCTGATGACGCCGCCGCCGGCTACCTTTCACTCCTTCACGGCGTTGCAGCTTGCAAACCCTCTCTTCGAGATCGCCGGCTCACCGCTCGACCTCGCGAAAGCACGCCCGGCTCTCGAACGGGTGTTCGAGCTCGTCGTCACGTCCCCCGAGATGAAAGCGGAGCGTGCGCAACGCGACCTGCGTCAAATTCGGGGGCAGTATGCCGTGGTCAATATCGATGACGTCCCCCATGAAATATATTACGAAGAAGCAGGTGAGGGGGTGCCGGTCCTGTTTCTTCACACCGCCGGAGCAGATAGCCGCCAATTCATGCCTCAGCTGGCGGACACCGAGCTTGCGAAAAGCTACAGGCTGATCGCGGTTGACCTACCATTCCACGGTCGGTCCATGCCGCCGCTGACGTGGGACGGAGCACCCTACAAGCTCACGGCATCGCTCTACCTGAAATGGTGCACGGCCATTCTCGAACAGGTGGTTCGCGAAAAGGCGATTGTCGCGGGTGGGTCCATGGGCGCGGCAATGTCGCTGGTTCTCGCGGCGGAACGGCCGGAGCATATCCTCGGGATCGTGGCGATCGAGCCACCTTTCCGCTCCAAGGGACGACGGAACCCCTACCAGCACAACGTAAACGTACACGGCTCACTTCATAACTCGGCATATGTCAGAGGGATCATGAGCCCACTGAGCCCCGCGGGGGAGCGCAGGAGGTCAAGCTGGATCTATTCGCAGGGAGCACCCGGAGTTTACCCAGGCGATCTTTCCTTCTACAGCGACGAGTTCGACGGAGCAGTGACAGCTCCCCGCATTGACCCGTCACGCACCCCGGTGGCGCTGCTCTCGGGCGACTACGACTACTCAGCCACGCCGGCCGACGGTGCCAAGCTCGCCGAACTTATTCCGGGATGCCTCCACCTCGTTATGGGCGGACTAGGTCACTTTCCAATGTGTGAACACCCGAACTTCTTCCGGAGCTATCTTGTCAATGGGCTCGATTTCGTACGGCAAGCCGCTCGCTAAGCGGTTGGATTGACTCTGGTCGCCCGGTGCAGCCGCCGGGCGATCGCATGCGAAAGCGGGCGGGCGCATACCGAGGCTTTGCAATTGGCGTCTCAGGGCCGGCATCGCAGGCGGCATCCCTCACGCGCTCCCGAGAAGTTCCGGTGTGGAATTGGGAAAATTCCCGCTATCTGGGGGAAGGATCAGGCGCGGCGATGCGCCTATAAAGCGCCGTAGCGACGTCTCATCGCAGGGTCTTGATCACGCAGCTTTGCGCGTGATCTCTATCTTTCCCCACCGCGGGTCTCTGTGTTTCCGACACGTAGTACCACAGTAAAAATGCCTCCCGTGGTCAAGAAGGAGGCACCCGCCAGCACCTATGTGCTTCAGCGCACCAAGTGGTTCCCGATCGACGATCCTCCGTCGACCGTGAGAATGCTTCCGGTCGCAAACCGCGAGCGGTCCGAAGCGAGAAAGAGCATCGCCTCGGCGATCTCTTCCGGGTTGCCCATCCGGTGCAAGGCTGCACGGGCGTTGAAGTCTTCCCGCAGGGCTTGTGGGTCCGCCGCTTCCGCAAAAATCTTGGTGAAATAGGGCGAGTCGATCGTCCCGGGGGCGACAGCGTTGACGCGGATCCCGTCTTTTGCGTGGTCCAGTGCCATGGCTCTCGTGAGTGCCGAGATCGCGCCTTTCGACGCTACGTAGGCCGTGCGGTTGGCGATGGCTGACACGGCGGTGTATGAGGTCGTGTTAATAATCGATCCGTTGCCCTGTTCCGCCATAATCGGAACCACGTATTTCGAGCAGAGGAAGATCCCCTTCACGTTCACCGCCATGATCCGGTCCCAGTCGGATTCGGCGATGGTGGTGACGTTTCCCGTCATTCCGAACCCCGCGTTGTTGACGAGAACGTCAATACGCCCCCATTTTTCCTTAACTGACCTGACCAACGCCTCGACTTCGGCGGAGGAAGACACATCGGCTTTTAACGCGATCGCATCCGTCCCAATTTCTCGGGCGACGTCTCGTGCTGCATCGATGTTGACGTCGACGACGCCAACCTTAGCGCCCTGGCGCGCAAACAGTTCAGCTGTTGCGCGCCCGATCCCGCTGCCAGCCCCGGTCACCACACAGACTTTCGATTCTAGATCCATAATCGTCTCCTCTTTCACTGCCCAAGAAAACATTTTCGCAGACAATCTGTCAATGACCAACAAAACGTGTTGACAGATTGTCTGCCAATCTGCTTATCTTAGGTCACGAATGACTTGGGGGAGGTAACGATGGCTGGTGCTGAAATAGCAGCGCAAGCGGCGTTCAAGACTGCTTTACGCCGGTTCACATCAACAATTTGCCTGATCACGACGGAATGGGAAGGTGCCCGTTACGGCATGGCTGCAACCGCCGTCCAGTCAGTGACGGCTGACCCTCCGACCCTCCTGGTTTGCATCAACCAATCCGCTTCGATCAGCGGCCCGCTCAAGCTGGCGGGGAAATTCGCAGTGAACATGCTGCATCTTAGCCATGCGCCTTTGGTTCCGCTGTTCAGTGGAAAACTGAAGGGGGAGGAGAGGTTCGCTCACGGTGAGTGGATCGGGGCTGGCGGAGTTCCCGTCCTCGGCGACGCCCAGGCCGCATTCGTTTGCAGCCTCAACTCCGCAGTCTCCGTTGGCACCCATGACGTCGTTCTCGGGGAAGTCATCGAGGCCCGGTTTATCGAGAATATTGCCCCGCTCCTCTACGAGGACGGGAAATTGGTTAGATCGGCAGCGCTGATCGATGCTGCCGCCTGAAACGTTTGGCCGAGCATTCGGCCTATGACATCCACCAAATGCCTTTCGGCCGATAATGAGGAGTTTGATCCGTGACTATTGCCACCGATATGAAATCGCAAGTGAATGGGCGTCCCGTCAGTGAACGGTTCGAAAAGGGTCTGCAGACCCGTCGGGAGGTTCTCGGCGGTGCATATGTGGACGCTTCGGTAAACAAGGCGACCGAGTTCAACTGGCCGATGCAGGAGCTTGTCACCGAGTATTGCTGGAACGAGATCTGGAACAGGCCCGGCCTCGACCGCCGTTCGCGCAGCCTTCTCAATCTTGGCATGATTTCCGCCCTTAACCGCCCCCACGAGTTGAAGCTGCACGTTCGCGGCGCGATCAATAACGGCCTCAGCAAGGACGAGCTTCGCGAAGTTTTCCTTCAGGTCGCGATCTATTGCGGCGTGCCCGCGGCGATCGACAGCTTCCGCGTCGCGCAGGAAGTCTTCGAGGAGATGGGTATCTAATCGCCCGGCTTTCGGGCCGGGAACAGACTAACTCTGTGGAGGAGACTTCAATATGACGACCAGCGATGATTTCCGCGCCGCCGGAAACCCGATGTTTAACGGCAACAAGCTGAAGCTTGGCGTATTCGGAACGAATTGTTCCAGCGCTTGCGCCATCACCACCGCGGAATCAACGTTCGAACCGACCTTCGAACACAATGTCGAAATTGCCAAAAAGCTCGAAGCGGCCGGCTGGGAATGCATGGTGCCGATCGCCCGGTGGCGCGGTTTCGGCGGGCCGACGAACTTCAACGGCGTGAACATGGACACGTTCACGTGGGCCGCGGCCCTGGCTGCCGTGACCACGAAGCTGCAGTTTTTCTCGACGACGCATATCCCGACCCTGAACCCGATCGTCGCGACGAAGATGGCGACGACGATCGACAACATTTCGAAGGGCCGATACGGCCTGAACCTGGTGACGGGTTGGTTTACCCCGGAAATGGAGATGTTCGGCGTTCCGATGATGGAACACGACACCCGCTACGAATATGCCACGGAATGGATGGAAATCGTCGAATCTCTGTGGACGAAGAACGGCGTCACCTTTGACGGCCAGTTCCTCAAGGTGAAAGACGCGTTCAGCGAGCCGAAGCCCTATAACAAAGAGACGGGTCGCCCGGTCCTCATCTGCGCCGGTTCGTCGGGCAAGGGCCTGCACTTCACGGCCAAGTTCTGCGACTTCAACTTCGGCTTCATGCAGGACATGGAATCGGGCGCAGCGTGGGTGAAGAAGGTGAAGGAGCTGGCTCGCGAGGAATACAAGCGCGAACTCGGAACCTTCACCGCGTGCCCGGTCGTCGTTCGCGAGACCGAAAAGGAAGCCCGGGATTACTACGACTACTACGTGAACCAGAAGGGCGATTGGGAAGCCTGCGAAAACATCTGCGAGGTTCTTCAGGTTCAGTCACAGAACCACTCGGCAGAGATGTACCAGAAGTTCAAGGAGCGCTTCATCGCTGGCTGGGGCGGCTACCCGATCGTCGGAACGCCGGAACAGGTCGCCGACAAGCTCGTCGCATTGAGCAACACGGGCGTCGACGGCGCGCTTCTCACAATGGTCGACTACAACGAAGAGCTGCCGTTCTTCAACGACCGCGTCATGCCTCTGCTGAAACAGGCTGGCCTCAGGAACTGACCGTTCCGCGGGCGGCGCAAGTCGCCCGCCACCAATCCGAAATCGAAACACTTTTAACCAATTCCGTGGCTCGACGCCAACGGCGTCAACTGCTGTAGCGGATGCACAGAGGGGAGGAGACCCTACACATGCTAAAGAAGGTTTACACCGCATTGAGCGTGATCACCGGGCTAGGCCTGATGACCACCGCCGCATTCGCGGACGGCTTAGACTCGCTACCACCGGACCAGAAGCAGCTTTACGAGCTCGTGGACCCGGCAATTCCCCTCGGTGGTACGCCGCTCAAGGATTTTGTGGCGAAGCGGCCGCCGCCATGGAAAATCGGCTACGCATCCACTTATGCAGGCAACACGTGGCGTGCCCAGATCCTCACTGAATTGAACGAGGTTCTGCTTCCGAAATACAAGGAGGCTGGACTGGTATCTGAGCTTGTCGTCACGCAGTCCGACCTGAAGGACGCGACGCAAATCCAGCAGATGCGCCAGATGGTCGACGACGGCGTCGATGCTATCATCATCTGCTGCTCGAACGTAACGGCCATCAACCAGACCATCGAATACGCGCACTCCAAGGGCGTTCCGGTGTTCTCGTTCTCGGGTTACGTGACATCGCCCTACGCGATCAATGCGACCGAAAACAACACCCAGGGCGGTTATACGGCCGCGAAATGGCTGGCCGAGGAAATCGGCGGCAAGGGCAACGTGCTGACGGTTTCGGGCATCCCGGGCTTCGCATCATCCGACAGCTTCAATGTCGGTGCCAAGAAGGCGTTCGACGAGTATAAGGACATCACCGTCGTGGGCGATGTCGCCGGCAAGTGGACCGATCAGGTCGCCCAGGTCGAAGTCCAGAAATTCCTCGCGACCAACCCTACCGAAATCGCTGGTATCCTCGTCCAGTCGGCCTCGGAAAACGGTGTCGTCAACGCGGTCCAGCAGTCCGGGCGCGACATGATGCCAATCGTCCTCGGCGGCGAGGCGTCGGCGGCGTGCTACTGGCGCAATAATCCCGACTTCATCAGCCAGAGCTTCCATTTCTGGCCGCCGCGGGCTGACGCCCGCCTGGTGTGGGACGTGATGATGAGGACGCTCCAAGGCCAGGGGCCGAAGATCCAGTCGATCCTGCGACCGGCTCTTCCCTACACGATCGACGATGTGAAGGAAGCAATTCCGGAAGATTGCGATCCGAACTCCACGGCGTGGATCGAGCCCAAGGGCGATGCATGGTGGCCCGCGGACGTAGCAGCACAGTACTTCGAGCGCCCGGAAGATCCGCTGGCCTGGCGGCCGAAGAAGTAATCGACGACCTCCCAAGTTGTCCCGCGACCTCCGCGCCGGCTTCATCCGTCGGCGCGGAGGACCCACGATAAGGAACCAGAAGTTGGAATTCCACAAGATACAGCGTTTGCCCCCTTACGTCTTCGAGCAGGTGAACCGTCTCAAGTCCAGCGCGCGCGCGGCCGGAGTCGACATCATCGATCTTGGAATGGGCAATCCCGATCTTCCCACGCCAAGCTGGGTTGTGGACAAGCTATGCGAAGCGGTGCAGCATCCGCGCACGCACCGCTATTCGGCTTCCAAGGGCATTATCGGGCTTCGCCGCGCCAAGGCTGCGTATTACGCCCGCCGGTTTAATGTGAAGCTTGATCCGGATACCCAGGTTGTTGCGACGCTCGGGTCCAAGGAGGGGTTTGCGAACATGGCACAGGCCATAACCGCCCCCGGGGATGTCATTCTCTGTCCGAACCCTTCCTATCCGATTCATACGTTCGGATTTCTCATGGCAGGGGGCGTGATAAGGTCGGTACCGGTCGAGCCGGATGAGACCTTCTTCCAAGCTCTCGAAATGGCGGTGCGGCATTCGGTACCGAAGCCTCTGGCGCTCATCATAAGCTACCCGTCAAACCCCACCGCTCGCGTCGCGACGCTCGATTTCTATAAGGACGTCATCGCCTTCGCGAAGAAGCACGATCTCATCGTTCTGTCGGATATCGCCTACGCTGAAATCTACTTCGACGGTCCCCCGCCGCCGTCTGTTCTCGAAGTCCCCGGCGCGATCGACGTGGCCGTCGAATTCTCCTCGATGTCGAAGACATTCTCGATGCCCGGTTGGCGCGTTGGGTTTGCGGTGGGTAACGAACGGCTCATCCGAGCGTTGACGCGCGTGAAATCGTACCTGGACTACGGAGCATTTACGCCGATACAGGTCGCCGCCGCTCATGCCCTAAACTCGGACGGGGAGGACGCCGCGCGGGCAAGAGACATCTACAGGACGCGCAGAGATACACTGGTGAAGACCTTTGCCGATGCCGGCTTCGACCTTCCAGCTCCTGCGGCGACGATGTTCGCATGGGCGAAGATACCCCCGCATTTCCGACACCTTGGCTCGCTGGAGTTTTCGAAACTCGTGCTCGAGAAGGCACAGGTCGCGATTTCGCCGGGTATCGGTTTCGGTGAGATGGGTGACGAATACGTACGGCTGGCTTTCGTGGAGAATGAAGACAGGATCCGGCAGGCCGCACGGAACTTGAAGCGGTGGCTTTCTGCAAGCGCGCGACAGCCACAACTCGATAAAGCGATGAAAGGATTTTGAAGATGCCGATCCTCGGATCTTGCCAATGTAAAGCGGTACAGTATGAAGTGTCGGAACTGGACGGCCCGATGTGGAACTGCTTCTGCCAGACGTGCAGAAAGTCCCATGCGGCCGATCATAACACTGCCGCCAAGGTGAAGAGTGAGAACTTCAAGCTGATTTCCGGCGAGGACGTCCTTCACAGCTTTGAGTCGACGCCTGGAAAACTGAGGTGGTTCTGCTCACGGTGTGGTTCGCACGTTTATGCCGAACGGCCTGCCAACCCGGAGATGAAGGTGCTGCGGGCAGGCACTTTTGACACTGATCCTGGTTCAGTTCCTATGTCCAACGTCTGGCTGTCCCACGCCAGGCCGTGGCTTGCCCAAGACCCCGCGAAGGAAAACTTCGAAGAATTCCCGTGATCCTTTCACGGTTGCGCACCCCTATGGGCTGATCGACAATGAGTGCGGTTTGCCCGGGCACCCCCGAGAAGGGGCTAAATCGAGTGGCACTTGCCGCGTTCGAAGCGTGGAGGTTGGGCTGTGACGTATCCCCCAATTGAAACGGTCGCCTTCATCGGAGTGGGTGCGATGGTAATTCCCATGACCGGACACCTTCAACAGCGCTTTGGTCTTGGCTTGATAGCGAAGGCCGCCAGATCGCTTCCGATCTGGCGGACGAGTTCCGGTTGAGAACCACTGACCAGACGTCAGGTGCGTGGCAACGCGCTTTCGCAAATATCGGGGCGTCTAGCGACCATATCATCGTGATTTCATCGAAGCCAACTCGACATCCCGACAAGGGCATGACGTCTCTATTGACAGATTAGCAGACAATCTGTCATTCTGCTGTTCGCCGGGTGAGTACTCGGAGCATTCAAGGACGGCAGTCACAATCCAGCAAGAGGCCGGGCATCGGATGCCCTGGCGCGATTTGCTGCTGCCTAAAGGGAGGATGGGCATGACGAATGACGTCGCCGTAAGCATGACGGCCGTTGCCAAATCGTTTGGCGAAACGAAGGCTTTGAAGAAATGCGATTTTGTCGCCAGGGCTGGAGAGGTGCACGCGATCGTTGGCGAGAATGGCAGCGGCAAGAGCACCATGGCGAAGATCATGTCCGGAGTTATCGCTGCCGATGCAGGATCTGTCCTGATCCTTGGCAAGCCCATCGCCTCACCAGTCGATGCCAAAGGGGTTGGGCTCGCTACGATCTTCCAGGAAGTCCTTGTCGCCGATGAGGCGAGTGTCCTCGACAACCTTTTCGTGGGAAGCGAGGACCTGTTCTCGCTTCGGAAATCCTCCAGGGAACGTGAAAGCGTTGCGCAAAGCCTTCTGGACCGCCTGGTCGGAAAGCATATCGATCTCAGGCAGAACGTCGGTGATCTTCCGCTCAGCATCAAGCAATGGATCGTGATCGCCCGGGCCGTTCTGAGGAAACCCAAGGTCTTGATCCTGGACGAGTCCTCGGCTGCACTCGATCTCGATGCGACCGTCCGGCTCCACGAAGAGATCGATCGGCTCCGGTCCGAGGGGTGCGCGGTAATCATCGTCACGCACCGCATCGCTGAGCTCGTCCGTATCGCCGACCGGGCGACAATACTGAGAGACGGTTTCACCGTCGGTGTCCTTGAGAAATCCGAGATCACCGAGGCGAACCTCCTCCGCATGATGACCCCTCAAGACCGCCAGATTTCCGCCGCCGCTTCAACGTCTGCAGCGGGCCTGTTGGGTGATCGCAGGGAGGTTCTTTCCGTGCATGGCGCGCGCCCCCAAGAGGCATCGCAACCGTTCGACTTCGTCCTCCCGCAGGGATCTATCGTGGGCGTTGCGGGACTGGACGGCCAGGGCCAGGACGCCTTCGTGCGACTGGTCGCGAGGATTATATCGCCGTTCGGAGGGGAGGTCCGGATCCTGGATCGGGAGAGCACCGGTCTCGTCAAAGTCAGCACGCTCGACGACGCCGCGAACAAGGGCATTGTGTACGTATCCGGAGACCGGAAGCGGGAAGGAATTTTCCCGCAGCAGAGCATTTTCGAGAACCTCGCCATCGGTATCTACCAAAAGAACCTGGGGCCGTTCGGTGTCATCAGGCGGAAAAAGCTGAAGCAGACGTTTGCCCGGGAGGTCGAGCGGCTCCGCGTCAAGATCGGACACCCGGACAACCGGATTACGTCTCTTTCGGGGGGTAACCAGCAGAAGGTCCTGATCGGTCGTGCCTTCGCCAATGATCCCAGAGTGATCGTTCTTAACGACCCTGCTCGAGGCGTGGACCTCAACACCAAACGCGACCTGTATCGCGAGCTTCGGCTGTTTGCCGAAGGTGGCGGCTCGGTAATCTACCTTTCGAGCGAGATCGAGGAGTTTCTCGGTTTCGCCGATCGCGTTGATGTCTTTCACAAAGGGAGCATCCATCGTTCCCTCGACGGCCCTGACATCAACGAAGAAACCATTCTCGCTGCAATGTTCGGTCGCTCGGTTGCCGACACCATGGAATTCTCCAAAGAGAGAAAGGCACACTGATGTCGCAACGTTTTGGATTTCCTGCGCTCGACAGGTCGCTGACCGTACCGCTCGTTCTTTTCGGAGTGTTGCTCGCCGCCGCAGCCGTGCTCTCGCCGCGGCTGTTCACCGCAACCGGAATGGGCGGAGCAATCATCGTCGCAGCACCTTTGATCCTCACGACGCTGGCCCTGACACCGATCGTGATGGCAGGCCGCGGTTCGGTCGACCTTTCCGTTGGCCCGCTGATGGGTTTCGTGAACGTCACCCTGATCGGCTGGCTCTCGGCAAGTGGTTACACGTCTCCGCTCGCGGTGATTTGCTGGGTGGTGGCAGTCGGCGCACTGTACCAGTTGCTGCAGGCGCTCATCATCATCTACGTCCGGGTCGCCCCCATCATCGTCACGCTCTCCAGCTTCCTCGTCCTTTCAGGCTTGAACCTCATGGTCATGTCAAGGCCGGGCGGTGTTGCGCCGGACTGGATGATGACGTGGGGAGCAGGAACGACGATCTTATCTCCGGTGCTGATCATCGTCTTGGCGGCGTTGGCTCTTTGGGCCGTTATGCGCCGGACCACCTTTTACTCTCACCTCCGCATGACAGGCGCTGACGAACGGATGGCCTACACGAGCGGGGTGAAAGTCGACACCGTACGCATCTGCGCCCATCTCCTCGGCGGCGTCTTCGTCGGCCTTGCCGCGCTCAGCTATACGGCATTGATCTCTTCGGGCGATCCTACTCAGGGAAGCAGCTACACGCTCCAGGCGGTTACCGCCCTGGTGCTCGGTGGCGCAAACCTGGCTGGCGGGAGAGGGGGAGCTTTGGGGTCCACGCTTGGTGCGCTGAACATGTTTCTCATCTCGTACCTGCTATCCGCCTTCAGCTTCGGAAGCGTGACGGGGTTCGTGACGCAAATGGCTTTCGGCCTGATCCTCGTGGCATCGCTCCTCGTCAACGTATTCATGACGGCCCGGCGCACGGCTTTCTAGAAAGGACTGGTAATGACTTCACTCGCAACGGAACAGACGATGAGCCAAATCAAAGGACGATCGGTAAAGCTGCAGCGCAGTATCGTAATTGGCTTTGGTCTGCTTGTCGCACTTCTCGTGCTGGGTACGATCCTTGTTCCGGGGTTTATCTCGCCCCGTAACGCGCGTTCGATATTGCTGCTTGCCGCTTTCCTGGGGCTTGCATCGTTGGGACAGACGCTATGTGCCATGGTCGGCGCGCTTGATCTCTCCATTCCCTATGTCATCGGGGGAGCGAATATTCTCTTCCCAAGCCTGTTGGTCACCGGGATGCCTGCCTGGCTGGCCGTGATCGTGGTCGTTCTCCTGGGAGCAGCAATCGGGCTTGCGAACGGCTTTTTGAGCTTCAGGCTGCAGGGCCAGGCTCTCATCATGTCCCTAGGGGTCGGCTTCGCATTTGTCGGCGCGGTACAACTCTACACCTCCATCGGTTCCGACTACGGCGGAACGGTTTTCGCCCCCGTACCGGACTGGCTCCGGAATATCGCAGCGTTCAACGGGAAGACCTTCGGGCTGCCCCTGCCGCCCGTGGTGCTGGTGTGGCTCCTCGTGGCGCTCGTCACCATCTGGGCTCTGTATAACACATGGTTCGGCCGCTCCATCTACGCCGTCGGCGGCAGCAGGACTGCAGCGGCACGGCTTGGCATTTCCGAAACCAAGGTCTGGACCAGCATTCACGGTATCAGTGGGTCGATGTCGGCACTGACGGGCGTATTGCTGCTCGGGTTTTCCGGCGGCGGCTTCGTTGGCGTCGGAGATCCATACCTCTTCACCACCGTTGCGGCCGTTGTGATCGGCGGCACCTCGCTGCTCGGTGGCGCAGGCGGATACGGGGCAACCGTTCTCGGGGTACTCGTATTGACGATATTGACGTCTCTGCTGGTTGGGCTCGGCCTCAGCTTTGCCGCGCAACAGGCGATCGTGGGTCTGCTGATCGTGCCGATGGTGGCCGTCTATGCGCGTACCCCGCATATCCGCAACCAGATCTGATCGGAGGGCCGGCAAAATGAAGATTGTCGCGATAACCGGCAATGTCTCGCGCCCCTCCAAGACGCGGGCGCTCGGGGAATATGCACTCTCGAGCGCCCCTCCCGGCTACGCCCGATATCTGTTTGACCTGGTCGATGTGCTCCCGGTGTTAGGAACCACCCTGTGGCGTTCGGAGGCTCCTGCTGAACTTGCGAACGTTCTTGACGCAATCCAGTCTTCAGACGTCCTCGTTGTGGGGACACCGGTCTTCAAGTCCTCGATGACCGGTCTTCTCAAGCATCTTTTCGACCTCTTCGAAATGACAGCTCTGCAGGGGAAACCCGTTTCGATATT
This sequence comes from Sinorhizobium sp. FG01, assembly GCF_002531875.1. Classification (NCBI taxonomy): domain Bacteria; kingdom Pseudomonadati; phylum Pseudomonadota; class Alphaproteobacteria; order Hyphomicrobiales; family Rhizobiaceae; genus Sinorhizobium; species Sinorhizobium sp. FG01. The sequence continues at coordinate 31,397 of NZ_NWTB01000014.1, read as the reverse complement.
CGCAACGGGTAAGGCCGAGGCCCATGGCGAGCATGTCGAGGCTCACTTGCGTTCATTGATGGGCTTCTTCAAAGCCGAGATTCGCGGTGACTTCATCTATGCGATTGACAGCGACTTCCCGGATTCGGCACCGTCTGCGGAACTTCGGGAGCGCGTCGACCGCCAACTCGCACGCACTCTGGGCCATGTTTAGTTCAAGGAGAAGAACATGAATTTTGCTTCCATCGAGAGCGCGGTTAAAGCAATCGCCGCCGGAGAGATGATCATCGTCGTGGACGATGAAGACCGGGAAAACGAAGGCGACATCCTCGTTGCCGCGGACAAGGTGACGAATGATCATGTTGCTTTCATGATGCGTTATGCGCGCGGCCTGATCTGCGTGCCGATGAACGGGGACCGGTTAGACGAACTGGATATCCCGCTCATGGTGGAGCGCAACTCGGATTCCATGCAGACGGCGTTCACGGTCTCGGTGGACCTGATAGAAGGCGTATCAACCGGTATTTCCGCAGAAGACCGCGCCAAGACCATCAGGGCGCTTGCCGACGCATCGACGATGCCGGAGGACCTCTCCCGGCCAGGCCACATATTCCCCCTGCGGGCAAACCCGTCCGGTGTTCTCGGACGCCCCGGCCATACGGAAGCCGCGGTGGATTTCGCTCGGCTCGCCGGGCTCGAGCCAGCGGGTGTTATCTGCGAAATCGCCAACGACGACGGCACTATGGCGCGTCTTCCCGAACTCAGCGAATTCGCCGCGCGCCACAACCTTCTCATGGTGACCATCGAAGCCCTGATCGATTATTGCCGCGAGATCGATGAACGCGGCCCTCGTTTAGAGGACGCGGGCGCGGCGGCGGCGCTGTCGAATGTTTCGTATCTGGCAAGCAGACGTACTACATGCCCCCAGCGGGAGAGCGGAACTACTGCGTTCGCAGTCTCTGATACAGCACAAGAAAAGTGCGTTTCCCAGGTGCCAACGGGGGGAACGGACCTTGGGTTCGCTGTGCGATGATTGGGCATGACAAACCGTGACCCGCTTTATCGCCCCCGCCGCTTTCCTGCTGAAATTATTGCGCACGCGGTGTGGCTTTCTTTCCGCTTTGCTTTTGCGCCTGCGGGTGATCGAGGCCATGCTGGCCGGTCTTGGGATCATTGTCTCGCACCAGACGATCCGCCTGTAGGCAGAGTAATTTGGTCATACCTCCGCCAACAACAAGCTTCGATCCTACCACGCTGTAAAACGAGAGTTCATGCCGGATGTAGCGCTTCGGCTCCACCCTGTTCCACACCCCACCCCATGACCTCACCACGAGCCATCGTCGCGAACTGGGAGTAGAAGCGATGAACCTATGGGCCCAAATTGCTCGCGCATCACTGACAAAATCGACCGGCGTCATGGGCTCGACTCTTTGCCCTTAAGTCTAAGATTCCCGTCGAAGTGACGGCGAAGGACCGGCTGCAAACCCTCAATTGCCCTGTTCGCCCGTCGATGGCGAAAGGCCGACCTCATGCTTGGAAACCGTTTCGGGAAGGAAGTGATGATGTGGAGAGTTGAGAGTGTCCCCTCCAAGATTGACCATTTCTCGCTCAAAGGCACTTGCAGCGAGGAACTCGCGGAAGCGCTTTCCAGGCTTTCCCCGCAATCTCCAGCGCATGTACAGGGCGACAAGACGATCGCCTACGATATACATGCGATTACCAATGGCCCGATTGCAGTTATTGCCGCGCATTACGAGGGCGACCTAACGGTCCAGCACCAGGGACCGGCGGAGGCAAACATTATCATGCTTCCACTATATGGGCGATCGGTCGTTACCGTGGACGGCAGACAAATCCTGTCAGAGGGAAGGCGTGGCGTTTTCGTGAACAGTATGTCGGCGAGTACAACCCAATTCATTGGGCCCAGGAAACATTTGGGTCTTAGGATCTCCCATGATGAGCTGACGCGCCGTTTAGCACGTCGGCTCAATACGCCAATAAGAGGCAGCCTCGATTTTTCGCCAGAAATCGACCTATCGGTCGGGTTCGGCTCCCTTTTGGTGCAACTGGTACCAGTGCTTTATGCTGGATTACGAGACGGAACCCTCCTTCAATCGCCGATAGCACTTAATCACCTCACCGAAACGACGATAGAGCTTTTGATCGAAGCTGCGCAGCATCGCTACTCACCTGAGTTATGCCGCGTTGCTGAACCACCCTTACCCAAGGCCGTTAAGCGGGCGGTCGACTATATGCGTGCCAATATTGCTCGGCCGCTATCTCTTGAGGAAATCGCAACTGCTTGTGGCGTGAGCCGACGCACTCTTCAGAGCGGTTTTCGCAACTTCCGAAATACGACCCCTCTGGCATTTCTGCAGCACCTACGGTTGGAATCAGTGCATCAGGAACTGATGACAGGTGAGCCTGGCATCTCGGTCAAGCAGGTCGCTCTGAAATGGGGCTTCATTCATAGAGGCAGATTTTCTGCGGACTATCGCAAGCGCTATGGAGTATATCCCTCTGAAACATTGCGTATATCGGAGGCGGATTGCGCCGACTGATCTACGATCAGTCAGCGCGCTCGACCGTCTTCGAGGCTTGATAGCAACAGAACTCTCCAGCAAACCGACTGGCTCGGCCCAAGATCTGTCTTGCAGATGATCCCCTGAACGCAACGATGTTCCGATCTGCGCAACGCAGTTTCAAATCAGTACAGGGGTTAATCATATGGTAAGTCTGCCGAGCTCATCTCATATGTAGCGGTCGATTTCACAATGTTCTTGACCGCGTCGCTAATGGAATCCGGTGTAATTTATAGTCCATGAGGAACGTATGTCCAGACTGCCGCTATCCCTACTTTTAATGATTTTGGCAATTATTCCGTTGACGGCGTTCGTACTCATCGGAGTATCAACATCACTGGGATATTACCACGAATATTCTATGTTCCGAAGCGCACAAACAACGCAGCAACTTGGGCGGGAAGGCGGATTCCTCGCCCAGGCTATAGCGGCGGAAGCGTTTGCAGGCGCCGACGTCCGTCGGGCAAAGCGAGCCGCATCGGACAGGGCTTTTACAGCGGTCTTTTCCGCTTACGACTCTTGGAAAAAGGCATTTGACGATCCGGCCATAGAACGGGCAGTGCAGATCATTCGTGAAAGGCGGGACAATATCGATAGCTTCCGCCGGCGCATCGATGACGGAACGGCGGGCGAGGCGGAGGGAGCCGTTGCCTTGCGCCCAGCTGCCGTTGCGGGTTTGGAGCTCGTCCGTCGCACTGGGGCGACTGTCAATAATTTGGATTTGGCACGCCAAATTACTGGTTTTCACGCGCTGATGCAGATCACGGAGGCTAGTTTGCTGGAGATCAGGCCCGGCCGAGCCTTCATCAAAAATTCAGCGATGTCCTTCGATCTATTTTCGTCCCTCTTACAATCAAAAAATCTAAAGCAGCTTTATGTGCCTACGATGCACGAATTTCTCCCTGCCGATCTCGTCAAATCTTATGACGACTTCGAGGCCAGCGCCGCAGGCAAGTTCATCGCGGGCGTTCGCGATCAGATGTATGCGAACCAGCCGGGCGTTTCCTTCCCCCCCGAGACGTTGGATCGATGGAATGAATTTACTCAACAACGGGCTGCTTTGTTGACCGAGCTCATAATGCGCACCGGCGACAAACTGGACGAGATGGCATTTCAGCGGTACGCCGATCTTCGCAATGCCTTTATCGGCTACACCGGCTCCACACTTCTGATCATGTCTACGGTACTCGTTCTGTGCATTTCGGTCGTTCGGAGAATTTCAAATTCCATTCGGACTCTGACAAGCCGAATGAAGGCACTCGCAGAAGGCGATACGTCGGCGCCGGTACCCTTGACGATCCGACGCGACGAGATCGGGGACATGGCGCGTTGCCTTGAGTTTTTCCGCGGCGCGGCCATACAGAAAAATAACCTGGAGACATCCGCGGAAGCTGAGCGCATTCGTTCTGACCAAGAGAAGCGGGATATTCAGGTAAGGGCGGAAAAAGAAGCAGAAGAGCGCCTCGTCCGAGCGACGACGGCATTGGCAACCGGGTTGAAGCGGATGGCGGATGGAGACTTGATTTATGAGATTGAGGAGCCGTTAGCGCCACAGTTTGAAAGTTTGCGCAGGGATTTCAACGCTTCCATTCGTCAGCTCCGGGACGCGCTTGTTACCGTCGGTCATTCAGTCGAAACGGTCACGAATGGCAGCTCGGGCGTCTCGGCCGCATCTGAAAATCTTTCAAGACGCACGGAGCAGCAGGCGGCTTCGCTCGAGGAAACTGCAGCCGCGCTGGAGGAAATAACCGCCAACGTTGTATCGACGACAAAGAGGACGGCTGAGGCGCGCGGAGCCGTCCGACAGATGCGAGATCATGCGGAAATGTCCGGTCGCGTTGTGCGCAATGCTATCGGAGCCATGAACCGCATTGAAAGCTCCTCTAAACAGATTGCGCAGATCATTAGCGTCATCGACGCGATCGCCTTCCAAACGAACCTCCTGGCGCTGAACGCCGGCGTCGAAGCAGCGCGTGCTGGCGACGCGGGAAAAGGCTTTGCGGTTGTTGCCCAGGAGGTCAGGGAGCTTGCACAGCGCTCAGCGACAGCGGCGAAAGAAATCAAGGATCTCATCGGCAATTCAGCTCTAGCCGTCGACGAGGGCGTAAGGCTCGTGAGCGAAACCGGATCGGGCCTGAGAACGATTGAAGAGCTTGTGCAGGATGTAAATCTTCATATGGACGCAATCGCAACAGCCTCCCAGGAACAATCGTCGGGCCTGCGCGAGATCAACGGCGCGGTTAATCATATGGACCATGCCACTCAAGAAAATGCGAACATGGTCGCGGAGATGAATTCTGCAGGATCACATCTCGCCCAAGAGAGCCAAAGCCTCGCCGCGTTGTTGAGACATTTCCACTTCGAAGAAAAGAGCGCGGATTTCCAGCCACAGACGGTGACGGGCGAACTTGGAAAAATGTCCCCGGCCGGTCAGACAAGGGTTGACCGCGGAATCTATCCGATGCGCCGCGGTAACCTGGCACTCGCGCCTTCGAACGATGATTGGCAAGCGTTCTAAATCGCATGGGCGGCGTCGCCGACGACAGTCAAATACGCATCTTTGATGATTCTAAATGAGAGCGATATCCCGGTGGGGTAGCGGTATGGTACTCCCGCCAAATGACTTGTGCGGTCCTAACAAAAAGCTGGCTTGACGCATGATTGCTCAGCCACGTGACAAAGCAGGACAGGCACATGAAACACGTACGTCAATCGGAACGCACATCCCGCCCCGAACAGCCTGTGGAAGCCGAGATGGCGACTGATGCTCAAATCAACCAGGGGCGTGGCCCCTTCCGCAACGCGGTCAATGCCAGCCCTCCGCTTGCCACGGGCACGGCACCGCCATTTTCGGAAGCCTCCGTCGTCCGGCGCTCGCACGGTCACAACGCAGATGTCGCAAGTCTAAAGCAACCGTTTGAGAAGGCTTTTCGGGCGAATCCCCGGCATCCTACGACAAACGTCGACTTGCCATTCAACGCCGAAGAGATGTCCAGTGCCGTCGTACTCGACGCGATCCCGTTACCCGTCTTCTTCAAAAACAGAGATGGGATACACCTTGGTTGCAACAGGGCCTTCGAAAGCTTCTCCGGCCGTTCAAAGGAAGATATCATCGGAAAAACCGTCTTCGATTTGGTACCCGCACCCATAGCCGAGACGTATGCAGCCTTGGACGAGGCGCTTTTTGCAAATGGCGGTGTTCAGCAATATGAAGCAAAGGCCACCGCCGAAGATGGTGGTATCGTTGATCTTTTACTCAGCAAAACAGCGATCACTGATATCGCCGGTAACAGGATCGGCTTGGTTGGCGCGATGTTGGACATCACAGAGCGAAAACGTGCGGAGCATGATCTCAAAGAGGCTCTTGAATTCGCAGAGGGAATTATTGCCGCCATTCCTGACGTTCTGTTCGAGGTAGATGCCGACGGTCGCTACCTGCAGGTCTGGGCAAGGAATCAGGAGCTCCTGGCGCAGCGAGAAGAAGTGCTGCTCGGTAAGCTTGTCCGCGATGTGCTCCCTCCAGATCAGGCCGACATCGCTATGCTGGCTCTTGAAGAAGCCGATGAAACCGGCGCCTCCTACGGTCGTTGTGTCCGTATTGCCCTACCAAACGGCGAATCCCGTTGGTTTGAACTGTCGGTGGCAAAGCGACCAAGCAGTGACCACTCAACCATCACTTTTCTGGTGCTATCTCGCGATATTACCGAACGGAAGCACGCCGAGGGCACAACTATTGAAGCTCGGGCTCGCCTCCTAAGTGTCCTGCAGACCATTCCGGATATGGTATGGCTGAAAGACGTAACAGGCAAATATCTGTTGTGCAATCATGCCTTCGAAGGGTTGGTCGGCAAGGCAGAAGCGGAAATCGTTGGGAAAACGGACTATGATCTGTTTACGCCCGAACTCGCCCAGTTTTTTCGTGACAAGGATGAGGAGGCCATGCAAGCCGGCCGTATTCTCATCAATGAGGAACGGTTCACCGCGCACGAGGATGGTCGATCAACGCTTTTGGAAACACGTAAGGTTCCGGTATTCACGGGGGGAAAGCTGATGGGGATTCTCGGCGTCGCCCGCGATATCACCGAACTGGACACGTCCCGTAAGAAAATCCATCAGATGGCATTCTACGATTCTCTGACCGGCCTGCCTAACCGGACACTTTTCAATGAACGGCTACGCGAGATGATCAGGGACGCGGCTTCGGCGGGCCAGCGAGCCGGGGTGATGCTGATCGACATGGACCATTTCAAAGCGATCAATGACACTATGGGACATCCCGTCGGTGACGAGTTGCTGCGGCAGGTGGCGACACGCATGAAAGAAGGCGTCCGCGCCAGCGACACCGTGGCGAGACTCGGTGGCGATGAATTTGCAGTCTTGCTGCCGAATGTTCAGGACAATGACGATTTGGCTCAAATTGCCAGCAGAATGCTCGCCGCATTTGGCGAACGCTTCATGCTTTCCGACAGGGAGATCTTTGTATCCTGCAGCATCGGGATATCGGTATTCCCAAATGACGGTGACGCTCCCGACGATTTGGTGAAATATGCAGATTCTGCGATGTATTTAGCGAAGCGCTCGGGGCGTAGCAAGTTCCGCTTCTACTCAAGGGATCTCACGATTGGGGCTGAAAAGCGCCTGGCGCTAGAATCAGACCTACGCCTGGCTGTGAAACGTGGGCAACTTGAACTCCATTATCAGCCAAAGGTCCTATTAGACAACGGAAAGGTGATCGGTTCAGAAGCACTGCTTCGATGGCATCATCCGAAGATGGGAATGATCCCTCCGGGAGAATTTATAGGTGTCGCCGAGGAAACCGGACTGATCATCGATCTCGGACGATGGGTGCTGCATGAGGCGTGTCGCACGGCTGCCATCATGAATGCAGATGGACTGCCCCCGCACAAGATCGCGATAAATTTGTCTCCTAAGCAGTTTCAATGCCCGCATCTGTCGCAAACGGTGGCGGACGTATTGCAGGAAACCGGTTGTCGTGCGGAGTGGATCGAGGTCGAAATAACTGAGAGTCTCCTGCTCCACAACTGCGAGGGCGTTTCGACGACACTCTCTCAATTGCATGCGAGCGGAATTTCCATAGCGATCGATGATTTCGGCACCGGCTACTCATCTCTGAGCTATTTGGCTAACTTTCCCATTGATACCCTCAAGATTGATCGGTCATTCATCAATCGATCAGACAAGCGAAGTAGAGAACTGGTGAAGGCAATTCTCTCGATCGCGCGCTGCCTAGGGCAAAATGTGGTCGCTGAGGGCGTGGAGACGGTCGATCAAGAAAAATTCTTGGTTGAAAGCGGCTGCGCTGTGGCACAAGGGTTCTACTATAGTAAGCCCGTCCCGAAGTCCGAACTTCTCGTCGCAAACGCACGCCCCGAGGCATTGAAACGTTAACGGACCTTGGGATTCGCTGTGCGATGATTGAGCATGACAGACCGTGACCACTTATCGCCGCCACAGCTTTCCTGCTGAATTGTTGCCCACGCAGTGTGGCTTTATCTCCGTTTCCCTTTTTGAGCCTTGGGATGGTCGAGGACATGCCGGCCGCTCGTGGAATCATTGTCTCGCACCAGACGATCCGCCTGCGGGCAGGTAAATTTGGTCGTACCTTCGCCAACGACATTCGCCGCCGCAGTTCCGGTCGGCTCGGCCACAAGTGGCATCTGGATGAGGCCGTTTCCGTGACAAGAAGCACTGGCTCTGGCGAACCCTAGATCAGGACGGATTTGTTCTGGATGTGCTCATACAAAGCCACCGCTATACCGTCGGCCATGGGGGCCGCACATCAGCCTGCTGCTGATGCTTGTTTCCATTCCAATCGTGATTGTTGCCGTGGCGCTGCTGATTGTGCGCGTGAAGCATGCGCTCGAGGCCGAAGCATAAACGTCACGGAATTTGATGTTCCGATGTGAGGGACTAGGGCGGACCGTCATTTTCACGCCAATGGGGGCGCATGAAAGTGCCCTTTATACAATGATTCTAGAGGCTTAGCGAAAATCAGGTAATCAACATTATGGAACAGGATCAGTGATAGCCCAGTAGAATATGCCCAGCATCCGGGGCGAGAGTGCCCAGGCCGGGCACATCGTCGTTCCTTCGGAACCGGATTGTTTCTAGAATTCCTGCTGACGCGACCAGCGGCATCCCCCATGTCGTCAACCCCGCCCCAGGCCGGGCGGGGTAGCGTTTCGCAGCCTATACAGCGTGCAAGATCAGTTTGTTGGCCTCCAAGAAAGCGGATCTGCTGGATTGTCGAAATATTTAGCGGCAGCGTCATCAGTCCACCAAGCTGCATCCTTCGGTTCGAGCCAGTCTTCACTATTGAGATCGCAATCGGCTGGCAAATCCGCTTTTACATCATCGATCGTGTAAGGAATTGCCGGTCGCAGAATGGTCTGTATTTTCGGACCTTGGCCCTCCAGAGTGCGCATCATCACGTCCCATACGAAACGAGCCTCGGAGCGCGGCGGCCAGAAGTGAAAGCTCCTGCTTACAAATTCAGGATTCTTACTCCAGAAGCATGATGCCGAAGCCTCTCCGCCAAGCACGATCGGCACTATCTCGCGCCCGGACTGGCGGACGGCGTTGATCACACCAGACTCAGCTCCCGACTGAACAATAATACCGTCAATTCGGCCAGGGTTAGCGGCGAGAAATTTCTGCAATTCTGATTGTGCGACGCTGTCTGTCCATTTCCCGTCAACCTGTCCGACTACGTTGATCTCGGGATAGTACTCCAAGGCTTTTGTGGCGCCGACCTGGAAGCTGTCTGAGGAGGCGAAGCCAGTGATTCCGGACACAAGCAACACATTGCCGCTGCCTTCGATCTCTTCCGCCAACCACTTTGACGCCTCAAAACCGCCTTGCATGTTATTCTCTGTCGCATTGATTGCGAACGGCGACGTCACATAACCGGAGTATGAGATAACAGGCACGCCTTTCGAATAGGCGTACTCTATTGTCGGGTTGAGCGCTGTAAGGTTGGAGCAGCATATGATTATGGCGTCGACACCATCATCTACCATCTGCCGCATTTGGCTGATCTGGGCGTTATCATCGAGATTGGACTGTGTAACGACGAGCTCGGATACCAGCCCAGCCTTCTTAAAAGTCGGCAGAAGCTCATTTGTAAACTCATCAAGGACGTTCGCACGCCATGTGTTGTCAGCGTAGCTCGAGGCGTAACCAATTTTCCACGGTGGCGCTCGCTTTGCTCTGAAATTCCGAAATACAGATTCTCCCGTGGGCAACCGCGGGTCCAATAACTCGTAGGTCTTCCGCTCTTCCCGTGGCAGTTCACTAAGCCCACCAGCCTTCACCGTCAGCGGCATGGCCAGCGTTGCGGCGAGAAAAAATCCAATAATCAACTCACGTACGCACACGGATAGACACCTTTCAAAGTCTGAGCACTGGAAGATAGCTTCTTTGTCTTTAGGTTGACCCGGCCGTACTGAATCCTGCGCGACGGAGAGCGACAAAGAGCTACCAGGAGAGAGACCGGCGCATCGAACCAAAATCGTGCGCTCGGTTATGTGACCTTCATTCGATTGGATGGCCGCATGGCGCGCCATCGGAATGCTTCGAATCTAACTACGGCTGCCTTATGCAGCGAGACTTACCCGATGAGCCGGCCTATCATCTGTCAACTTGAACCCAGCAAGCCGTTCGCTGAGTTCGATAGTCTGATCAGAAAGCGTCTTCGTTGCAGCGTTTGTCTGCTCAGCCATGGCTGCATTCTGTTGCGTCCCCTGATCAAGAACATTGACGTTGTTATTGATCTCAGCCAGCGAACTCGCTTGTTCGCGGCTGGAACTCACAATCTGGTCGATGCGATCAGAAATCTGCACGATTGATGCCGCTATACTGTGCAGAGCCTCCCCGGTCCTGCCGACGTAATCCGAACCGACGGCCACCTCTGACGAAGATTCTGAAATCAACTGCCGGATCTCGAGCGCTGCGGCTGACGATCTTTGGGCAAGCTCGCGTACTTCTTGTGCAACGACCGCGAAGCCTTTTCCAGCATCGCCGGCACGAGCTGCTTCAACGCCGGCATTCAGCGCAAGCAAGTTCGTCTGGAATGCAATCGTATCGATCAATCCTATGATCTGACCGATCTTGTAGGATGCATCCTGAATTCGTGCCATGGCGCTTATAGCATCAGTTACAATGATGGCCGCGCCCTCTGCATGTTCCTTGACTGCAGAAACAAACGCTTGTGTCTCGCAGGCATTCTCCGAGGAGTTCCTCACCGTCGCAGTCACCTGCTCAACGGCTGCTGCGGTTTCTTCGAGAGAAGCAGCTTGTCGTTCAGTCCGTCGTGACAAATCATCAGAGGCTTTGAAAAGTTCGTCGGTTCCCCATTTGATTTGTTGGGTGTTTTCGTCGATATGGGACACGGTTTCCCTGAGGACGCACAGTGAGTGGTTGAAGTCACGCCGCAGTTGCTCGAGATTGGGATGGAAGTGGCGGTCGATGGTCTGCGAGATGTCTCCTCGCGCCAATCTAGAGAGTGCCTCCCCGAGTGTTTGTACAGCGCTGGACACTTCTTTCTCAAGCTGAGCACGTTCAAACTCACGATCCGTTCGCTCCTGATCAGCCGTTTTACGGTCGTCTTGCGCGCGGGCTTCAACCTCGAGCTTCGAGACCGCATTTCCGCGAAAAACTTCAAGCGCGCGAGCCATATCGCCAATTTCGTCTTTCCGCTGGCAGCCAACGATGTCTGATTGAAGATCACCGGTCGCTAGCCCCTGCATGCGCCTTGCGATCCGTTCGATTGGAGCGCGCAATGTCACCATCAGGCCGGCTCCGGCCAAGAGGGCGACCAAAACACCGGAGACGGTAGCAGCTGCGGACAATAGTCGGGCGAAATCACTTTCCCGGTGAGCGTCATGTTCCTGAGTCGACGCGAACGACACGAGATTTTTCCATATCGACTGGACGGTTTTATCCGCCTCTGCGTATTGCGCCTGCCGCCCTTCCGCGATCTTGACCAACTTCTCGGTATTCTGTTCGATGGCATCCCCCTGTAAGTAGAGGACCTCCTCCATTTTGGGGAAGTCTGGCAATGAACCGGCTACGCCTCCAACCGCTACGGTGTCACGAGTCAGTTTCGTAAGCTGCTCAATGAGTCGCTCCTGGTTTTCAGTGCTGGCCGCCCGCAACAGGTTGTTTATCTCAATTTCTATCGAATCGGCATCCTGGCCTACCGATGCCACTGCCGCAATGAGCGTCTCCGATTCCGCCAATGGCTTATCCAAGGCTCGAACTGCGTGGGTTCCCTCGATCATATGCTGTATGGCGTCATCTCGCAGTCGCGGGGCAAACGCACTAAGGTCGATCCCTAGGCTGTGAAGGAAAGCGCTATCCAGCCCGGAATTGGCGACGACGCTGGAGATTGCCTGTTCCAAGTTTGCGACTGCTTGTCCACCATCGCCCGTTGCAACGACGCGCTTGACGGTTTTCATCGCCTTTTTGATCATGAGCGCCTGTTGCTGTGCCTCGGGGGTTTGCATCGCGCTGGCCGGCAGATTCACCAAATTTTCCGACAACCGCTGCATAATTGCCGCCGTGTCGATTGAGCGGGTAGCCTCTCTGAGCATCGTTTTGCCAGAGTTTTCCTGGTTGCGGACCTGCGCACGGACTTTAACCGCGGCCAGCTTCAGGTCGGCCGCGACCTGCTTGATCTCGGTCAAGCTTGCGGCAACGTCACGACGAATGGACAGCTCATCGTTGTGCAGGGACCACATGCGGTCCATGCTGTCAGAAATCGCGGACATCGCGGACTCACTGCTTTCAAGAGCACGAGTGTCACTACCAACGTCAGTGGCGACTTCCTGAAGCGACAGCATCGTGGCGCCCTGCCCCCTTAGACTTGCCAGGGCCTCATCACGGTTCTCCGTAGAACTCTGCGCCAAAAACCGGTTCATGCTCTCAGAGACGTCCCGAAATCCGCTCAAAGTCTCGAGAACTTCGCTCGATAGCCGAAGGCGAGATTGCAGCAATCCGGTCGCCTGTAGGCTCACGACACCGACGGCCGCCAGGATCATGACCAGCGGCACCAGTACTAATAAGACTTTCGCTCTGATGCTGAAAGCGGATAGCAAGCGATCGACGAACATAAAACCTCCAGATGACTAAAGCGGGCACTGCCACCCATTTCTGGAGTTTTAGTTATTCGACCTAAACGAAGAGGAAGAAAGTTCGACTGCGGAAATGCAAAGTGCTTTACATCTTGTTAGGATTTCCACGTCGAATTGACGCTCAAACTATCAACCTTAACGACAGGTTAATGTCTTCTCGAATTATCGTCGGAAAGGACTATCGTCAGGTTTCAGGTCGATGTGCAGGACGTTCCCCGTGAGCTTTCCAGACAGTTCTGGATTTGCGAGGAATTGGACAGCTTGAACAAGTGTCCTAAGCGTCTCACTTTGAACGTAAGATGTAGAACGCGCATTTCTGGTATGAACAGCGTTTATCCGAAGCCCCGAGTCGAAATACTTCTTCGCCATCGCACTCGTCGTAGTTCGTAAGGCCGCTTGGAGCACAGCTTCGCGGTCGGCCTCTAGCAGCGACTTCTCGTCGAACCAGGCGATATTCACAACAGCGAGTTCCTCTCCCTGGAGGCGGGAGCCGAAAGCACTTGTCACCCTTATCAGGTTGGAGACGGCATCAAGCCCAAGATCCGTAGCGGAAAGCGGTTCGGCGCATTCACGGCGACGGAAGGCTATGTTCACCAGAATATCGACCCGGCTCCAGCGTAGGTAGACCTGATCGACCATTGAATTGACATACACGTCCCTATTCAAATTGACCTTAACCGGAAACAAATTCGTCCCCGAGACTGCGGTTAATGAACTGAAGTCTGAAGGGTCGAGGTCACCTACGGCGACACGGTAGCCAGTTTCGAGGAAAGACTGCGCAAGACAGAAACCGACCGGGTTTGACGCGCCCACCAACACGCATACTTTGCCTGCATGAGAGCCGGCATCGGTTTGTCCTCCTTCGATAAACCCTTCCGTCGGCGGTGTCCGGCAAGCGTTGTGAGTCTTAGATCCTGGTTTCACGCGGAAAACGGTCCATGTGTGAAACCGTGAGATCTAGCAACTCGTTCGTATCTCAACAGGGAGACCACCACACACTTATCTCCAAATTACGTTGTCTCCCGCCTCTCCGACCCCAAGCCAAGAGGACATGGAAGATGATCGACGGACAATCCATCGATCCGGTTTCACGAGGTCTTTGGCGCGCGCCGGTTTGGTCTCGCCGTGCCACAGTTGGACCTTCCATGGAACAGCCCATGGATGTCTCTGGGGAACGGCATCTTTCCGGAAAGTCCTACGCTTTCACACGCGGCTCTCTGACGCGTATGGCATTCGTTTGGCCCTCAACGCTTGCACGCGCAGCATCGTCGAGCGCGTCAACGTCTATTGCAGACTGGCCTTCAGATAGGCACTCGCCATTCTCGCGTTCCACGGTCGAGGTCGGTGGAATGATAATGCTGTCTTTCAAAAACTCGCTCATGTTTCGTTCCTTCAATAGCTGCAGGTGACAAGGTCGTTCCGCGCAATGCCCACGAAAGCGTGGCGTGCTTCCGCCACGTCACTGATAAATCCCTGCTAGACCTCGTCCTTCAGCGTCTCCTTCTGGGTAATAAGGCGGGCAGAGTGGTGTCCGGAGGTAAATGCCCAAAGCCAGCTCAGCGCGACCGCCATGCGGCTCCGTGTTCCGATCAAAAAGTAGATGTGGGCAAAGCCCCAGATCCACCAGGCGATGGAGCCCTTGAGCCGAAGCCTGCCGAAATCGATCACCGCGGAGCTTGGCCCTATGGTGGCAAGATTACCAAGATGCCTGTACTTGAAGGGAGGCGGCGCTGAGCGCTGCTTAAGGCGGGCCTTGATCACCTGGGCGACGTATTTTCCCTGCTGCTTTGCGGCAGGAGCGATACCAGGAACCGGCATTCCCTCGCCGGTCTTAACGCTCGCGGTATCGCCGACAACGAAGATCTCCGGGTGTTCTGAGATCGTGAGGTCGGGCTGCACGATAGCCCGCCCTGCTCGATCTGTCTCCGCCCCGACCCATACGGCGGCCTTGGATGCCTGCACGCCCGCCGCCCATATGACCGTACGGCTCGGGACGAACTCGTCCCCGATCGATATACCTTCCTCGGTGCAGTCGGTTACCGGCCGTCCCGTGCGAACCTCGACGCCCATCGACGCAAGGGATCGCTCGGCGTATTGCGATAACGCCTCGTGGAAAACAGGCAGAACACGCGGTCCTGCCTCTACAAGAAGAATACGCGCCAAAGTCGTATCGATGTTTCTGAATTCCTCGACAAGCGTCCTTTGAGCCAGTTCGGCGATGATCCCGGCCATCTCGACGCCTGTCGGTCCGGCGCCGATTATCGAGAAGGTCAGCATTGCGGCCCGCGCTTGGGGATCGGTTTCCAGCTCCGCCTTTTCGAACGCCAGGAGAAGACGACGGCGGATGGTGGTGGCGTCTTCCAACGCCTTCAGTCCGGGCGCGAAAGGCTCCCATTCATCCCGGCCGAAATACGCGTGACGGGCCCCTGTTGCGAGAACAAGGGTATCGTAGGGAATGGCATGACCGCCCTTGAGCGAGACAAGCCGCTTCTCGACATCGACGCCCACGACCTCGCCAAGAAGCGTTGTGACATCTTTCCTTCCACGGAAGACCGCGCGAATGGGCCAGGCAATCTCGGAGGTTGCCAGGACGGTCGTTGCGACCTGATAGAGCAGCGGCTGGAACAGGTGATGATTGCGTCTGTCGACGATCGTGATCGAAAGGTTTGGACATTTGAGATCCTTGGCCAATTGGAGGCCGGCGAAACCGCCTCCCACGATGACAACTCGATGCTCCATTTAGTCCTCCCGCGAGCCTTTGGAAAAAAACCCGCCTCGGATCGAAGCGCGTCCTTCGGTGTTGCACGATCGCAAGCTCAGTCGCTGATGCGACTGCTCACAATGATGGAAGGGGGGCTTACCAGCAACGGAAGCAGCGGTTCGAGAACACGCTTGACGTTCGCAGATTCTCCGTGACGCGCGGCTGCCTCCTCGTTTGCCCAACCATCGAGAATGAAGAACGTATTCGGCTCGTCGGAGCGCTGGTAGAGATTGTAGTAAAGGCAGCCCTCTTCCTCGCGGGCAGGGCCGACAAACTCCTGGAGCAGTGTGTTGACACGGTCCCGGTTACGCGTCGATGTTTTAAACTCAACGATGAGATGCTGTTCGTCGGACTTGCTCGATGGCATGTGGGAAGCTCCTATTGAAGACGATGACGGGCTTGATCACGCGGCCAGCTTCAGCATCGGCGATGGCCTCGTTGATTTTCTCGAACGGGTACTTTGTGATCAGCTTCTGGAACGGAAACAGGCCGGCCTGGTTTAGTTCGACCAGTTGGGGGATGAAGAGCTGCGGGATCTGATCCCCGAGGATGGCACCCTGAATTTTCCGGTTGAAGACCATGAGGTCCAGCGGGATTGGAATATCCTTACCGAGCGCGTCGAGCCCGAGGAGGACGACATGACCCCCTGCCCGCGTGCATTTGATCGTGTTCAGGATGACGGGAACGATACCCACGGCGTCGATCGCAAAATCGGCACCGCCGCCCGTCAAGGCGTGGATCTGCTCCACGACGTCTGGGTCCCTGCCGTTGATAGCGTGGGTCGCGCCCAACGTCTCAGCCATGGCCAAACGCTGCTCGTTCAGGTCGATGATGATGATCTTGCTGCACCGCCGGACCTTGGCGGCCATCACCGCAGCCATGCCGACCGCTCCCGCGCCGAACACGGCAATGGTTTGACCGATCTCCGGCTTCATGGCGTTGATGACGGTACCTGCTCCCGTTGCCATGCCGCAACCGAGCGGGGCCGCATTCGTCAGGTCGAAATCCTTGGGAAGCTGCGCGGCGTTGTTTTCAGTCGCCAGGATGTGGGTCGCGAAGGATGACTGGCCGACAAAGTTGCTGCCGATGCCGACTTCATCACACAGCAAGGCCTTCTTGCCGTTCGGACGAAGCCCCGTCAGATTGTACTGGGTGTAGTTCTGGCAGTTCATCGGGTGAGAGCGCCGGCAATCGCCGCAGAAGCCACATGAACTCTGGCTGAGCGCAACGTGGTCGCCCACCCTTAAACCTTGGACGTCCGCCCCGATGGCCTCGACGATACCAACACCTTCATGTCCTGGTATGACCGGGGCGGGAGGTCCAAATATCCCATCACGGAGCAACAGGTCGGTATGGCAGATCCCCGTGGCGACCGTCCGCACGAGAATTTCATTGCCTTCTGGATCCGCCAGCTCAAGTTCACGAAACTCAAGCGGAGCTTTCGGTTTTGCGGCCACGGCCGCCGTTATCTTCACCATTCTTATCTCCTGCATTCTCCCGCGTTGACACCGGGAATGACCTGTTTGGCAGATCCTTGCGGCTAGACGCGACCGACGCGTGCTCCGTAAATGATCGCAGCAAGCGCGATGATCCCGCCCTGGACGATCAGCTTGCCGGGCTCCTGGATGCCGAACACCGTCAACATCGCGAAGAGGAAACTGAAGGCGACGACCGCCACGAAAGGCCCCGCGACGCCACCGCGGTCGACGCCGAACGTCACCCCACCGAGGATCGTCGCGGCGAGAGCGTTCATGAAGGTGTCGAAGCCGGGCTTGATCGTGCCAACGGCCAGAGCCGACACCTGAACCAGGGCGGCGATGCCTGTCAGCGTGCCCGCAAGTGTATGGGAGACAAAAATCGTGCGGGCCAGAGGTATGCCTGTTATCTCCGCCGCCCTCGGATTGTCGCCGACAGCGCGGAAGTAGCGCCCGAGGATCAAGAAGCGGAACGCTAATGCGACGAGAACGGAAATCCCGATCCAGACGATCACGGAGTAAGACAGGCCGTAGATGTTCCCGCTCGTCAGGACGCGAAGCCAGCTTGGTGTCGAACCCGGTGCACGGCCCGAACTCATGAATTGGATGATCCCGATGAGGATCGCCGATACGCTCAGCGTCGCGATGACCGCGGAGGCGCGGACATAGGCCACGAGGGCGCCGTTGATCAGACCGACGGCAAGGCCGATGACGATCGGCATCAGGACCGTGACGAAGGGCGGGTAACTGTTGAGGAGCCCGGAGCTGGCGAGATAGATCGAAAAAGCAAACACGCCACTGACCGAGAGATCAATAGAACGCACCCGCATGACAAGAGATTGCGCCAGCACCGCGATCCCAAGCGGCGCTGACTGTTTCAGGATCACGAACCAATAGTTTGGATTGATCAGCGTCGCGCTTACAGCGGGGGCCACAGCGATCAGGATTGCGAGCACGTAATATGCCGGGGGCAAACCGAGCACCCAGGAAAGTATGCGCCTGGCGGTGAGAGTGCGCGATGGCGTCTCAATTTTCGCATCCGTTGTGGTCATCGAGAGGTCCATCTCTTTCAAAGTCCGATCGTTTTGCGACGCTGTGAGACGACGAGTGCTAGCAGCAGAAGGCCCTTCACGACCGACTGGAGGAATGCCGAGACGTTAGCGAGGTTCATCACGTTGTTGACGATGCCGAGGATAGCCGCGCCGGCTACAGTGCCGAGGATGCTGCCGATACCGCCAGCCAGGTGAACACCCCCGAGCGCTGCTGCGGTAACGGATTCAATTCCGAATGTGGCGCCCCCCTTGGGATCGCCCGAGGCAAGGCGACCTGCGAGGAACATCCCGGCAGCGCAAGCAAATAGCGCCGACAGGATGTAGGCCTTGATGACTGTGCGCTCGACCGGGACGCCATTCATGCGGGCATTGAAGTCGTTACCACCCGAAGCGAACAGGTAAAGGCCAAACGGTCTGCGATAAAGCAACCAGGCAGCAACGAACGTGGCGACGATCAGCCAGAGCAGCGAGTTTGGCACGGGCCCAACGGAACCCGCGACTGACGCCGAAAGCCATTCGGGCACCTTCCCGCCGGGGATAGGAAGAATGATAAGCGCCAATCCCTGGCCGATACCCATGGTTGCCAGGGTCATGATGATCGGATGGACGTTGAGCCTGGCTACGCCGTAGCCATTCGACAATCCGAATGCGATCGCAACCGCAATGCAAAGCATGACACGGACAACCTCGGGCATGTCGAGTGTCATGATCGTAGTCGTCACGCTGATGATCGAACCAACGGAAACGTCTAGGCCGCCCGTCAGGATCACAAAGGTCTGGCCTAGCGCAGAAATGACAAGAACAGTGGATTGGGCCAGCAGGTTCGACAGATTCTCCGGCGCCAGAAATTGTGGAAGCAGGATAACCGAGGCGACCACCAGCACGAATAGCGTCCCGATCGACAGCCGGATCGCACCCGCCCTATAGGGTGCCTTCAGGAACTTTGCGACGGTATTCATGTATCCTCCTCAATGAACAGCGGCGCGCGGATCGTGCGCGAAGTTCGAACCTAGTGCGGTTCCCAGGATGGTTTCCTCTGTGGCATCGAGCGCGGGCATCTGCCCGACGATCTTTTTGTCGTGAACGACCAGGATGTTGTCACACAGCCCGATCAGTTCGGCGTGCTCGCGCGACGAGACGATCACTGCACCGCCACGATCGGCAAAATCGCGAAGCAGCTTGTAGATTTCCGCTTTCGCGCCGACATCGACGCCCCGTGTCGGCTCCTCGATGACAAGGATATCGACCCCCGAAAGCAGCCAGCGGCACAGAAGCACCTTTTGCTGGTTTCCACCCGAAAGTTTGCCGACGGGCGAGGCGGGGTCGGCAGCCGCAACACGGAGCGACTTTATGACATCGTGAACCCTGGAGATGGAACGCCATGCAACGCTCGCCATGTTCCGGTTCAACTGCTTGCCAAGTGCGATGTTGTCGTAGATCGGAAGCCGAAGAAACAGGCCTTCCTGCTTGCGGTCTTCAGGAATGAAACCAATGCCCGCTGAGATGGCACTCGAAAAGCCTGAGGATACGTTCACATCGATCATGCTGTCGTCGCGGCGACGCTGGACGCTCGCAGCTGCGGCGGGTTCGACCCCGACGACCGCACGCATGATTTCACGCTGCCCCTGGCCCTCCAGCCCGGCGAGCCCGATGATCTCGCCCGTGCGTACGGAAAAACCGACTGGCGGGCCATGGTCATTGAGACGAAGCCCTGCCACGACGAGCATCGGCGATCCAATGGCCTGTGCCCTCGGCGGAAAGAAACTCTGAAGTTCGCGTCCAACCATGGTTGCCACGAGCGTTTGGAGATTAAAGTCTTCTGCCCTGGCTGTCTTTACCCAAGCCCCGTCCTTCATGACGGTGATGGTGTCGCACAGTTCGAACACCTCGTTCATCCGATGCGAGATGTAGACGACAGCCTTGTTTTGCGCCTTCAGATCGCGGATGACCTTGAAGAGATGAGCGACGTCCGTTGAGTTTAGTGCCGCGGTCGGTTCATCGAAAATGAAGACATCGGCATTGGATGTCAGGCCTTTGGCGATTTCCACTGCCTGCTGCTGGGCAACCGTCAGCGTTTCCACAATCGCCGTCGCGTCCAGTTGAGGGAAAACGTCGGCAAGCAGCTTGCGGGATCGCTCGACGACCTCGGCGGTGTCTATCGACCCATCGGCACGCCGCGGTTCGTGTCCAAGAAACATGTTTTCGGCGACCGTGAGATTGGGGATCAGGGTGAACTCCTGAAACACTGTCGACACCCCGGCGAGACGCGCTTCCTTGGGGGACCGGAAGGTCACCTCTTCTCCTCGCAGACGGATGCGTCCAGCGGTCTGTTGATAGACGCCGGCCAGAATTCGCATCAGCGTGGATTTTCCCGCCCCGTTCTCGCCCATCAACGCGTGGACGGAGCCGCGTTCAAGCGAAAATTGAACATTCGACAGGACTTTGGTCGCACCAAAGGACTTGTTGATGCTGACCATCTCGACAAGCATACTCATGAACACTTCCATCTGCGAGGGTGAAGAGGGCGCGCTTTGTCCGCGCCCTCCATGCGTCAGGCCTTGAAGTACTCGAGGAGCTTCTCATTCGGCATTTCTGTCGGGGCCCAGTAAGCGTCCGTGAGATCGGAGCGGTAAAACTGTGCAAGATTTTCGTCGACGATCGGCTTGGGCCGGTTGGTCCAGTTGCGCTGGATCGGCTTGCCTTCGAGAAGCGCGAAGGACGCCCGCAGGGCTGCCGTCGAAAGGGCCGGAGGGCAAATGGGCCCAATCGAAGAGAGCTTTTCATCATTCCAACGACGCATCCATCCGTTCAGGGCTTCTCCCGTGATCGGTGGAATGGTGGAAGCCCCGGCTTCCTGCAGCGCGTCCAGGACCCCGAGCGACATATTTGCGCCGTCAGTCCAGACCCCGGCGACATCGGGATCAGAGAGATAGAGGCTTTCGGCGATCTTCTTTGAGTCCTCGTAGGACCAGCTGCCGTGCTGGGTTGAGGTGATTTGGAGACCGGACTTGCTGAAGACTTCCATCGCCCCGGCGTAACGATCAGCATCGATCGGATGCCCGGCGACGCCGCGCAGCACCCACACTTTTCCCTTGTTGCCTAGTTTGTCGACCAGGAACTGAGCCATCACCCGACCGAAATAGAAGTCGTCGCCTTGGACCTGCACCGTGAAATCCTCGGTGTCGACGCGACCGAGATAGACGACCGTCGGAATGCCGGCGGCCTTTGCCTTCCTGATGCCTTCCACGGCCGAGCCTGTTGTAAGCGGCGCAATGATGATTGCATCGACTTTTTGTGCGATCAGATCTTCGATGTCGGCGACCTGTTTTGAGGCGTTGAGGTCGGCGCTTCGGAATTGATAGTCGGCGACACGGGCCTTGTTCCTGCTAATCTCGTATTCGGCTTCGAACGCGGTCTGATAGGTGTGCGTTGAACCGGCCAGGCCATAGTGGCTGTGACCGATCTTCCAGGGACCTGCCTTGGCGAACTTACCAGCTTCGACGACGGGGTTTTCCCCTTCGGACGGCCAAGTGTCGGGCAGCAGGGCGATCGTATCGTCTGCCCGCAGGATGCCCGGTATTCCGAACGCGCCCGCTGCAATCAAGGCACTGCCCGTCTGCAGGAATGTACGTCTTTTCATCAGAAGTCTCCTCCTCTTGCCACCCAACGCGGCCATTTTGTCTGCGACCTGGAGCGCCGTTATCTTCCAGCCATCGCCGAATTCTCCCCAAACGGCAGATCGCATCATTATGAATAAGCAGACAATCTGTCAATAAACTATCTTGAATTTCGGCTTTTCGACGTGTCGTCTGTGTTATCACGCTGATTTAGTTATTCTTTTATTGCGGCTCGGTTCGATATAGCAATAAGACAAAGCAACCGTCCGTCACCTCACCCCAAGAGCACGCAACAGGAAACAGAGGAGACCGCGCCTCGCCGGCGAGGTTCATGAAAAGGAAGTTTGGCGCCATGATCGCTACCATTGCCCGGAAAACGAGGCTGCGAGGCAGGAAATATGGGCACCACCGTCAGCCGGAGCGTTCGATGAACGTCACGTCAGACTCAGTCAATCTGTCAGGTGAATTCCAGTTTTCAGACAGCCCTCAATTCGGACCAAGATCTAGTCGGCCGCATTGCCCTGAGGAAGCAATTGATATTACATTGCTTTGTTTCTTTATGTGTCGTGTAGCGCGCTGGCATGGCCCCAGCGAGCATTTCGTTCCCTAAAGATAATTGACTGATTGTCTGCTAACTCCTACAAGTGTCACCCACCGGCCGAGCGCACACTGAAGGAGTCATTTTATGAAAGAAGCATACGCTGCAATTTCGCGCGAAAAGGCAAAGCCTCTTGTTCTGGAGTGCATCGGGATCGATCAACCTCGCCCCGACGAAATCCTCGTCCGGATCGTGGCGAGCGGTGTCTGCCACACCGACATGGTTGTTCGCGACCAAGGATATGACGTACCGCAGCCCGTGGTTCTCGGCCATGAAGGCTCCGGCGTCGTGGAAGTGGTCGGGGCCGATGTAAAAGGGCTTTCGCCCGGTGACCACGTGGCTCTAAGCTACGCATATTGCGGGAAATGCGAGAAGTGCCGGGGGGGCACGCCTTATTATTGTGCAGACTTTTTCGGCAGAAATTTCCGTGGCACCCGGCCGGATGGCAGTTGCCCGCTACATGATTCACACGGTACCCAGATCAGCGGGTGCTTCTTCGAGCAGTCTTCTTTCGCCACCTACGCCATCGCCAGCGAGCGCAATGCGGTCAAGGTTTCCAAAGATGTTCCGCTCGAACTCATGGGACCGCTGGGCTGCGGGCTGCAAACGGGCGCCGGAGCGGTTCTCAACTGCCTCAAGCCCCAACCGGGATCTTCCATTGCAGTGTTCGGCGCGGGTGCGGTCGGCATGGCAGCCGTAATGGCGGCGAAGATCGCCGGATGCTCGACCATCATCGTGATCGACCTTAACGATGAACGTCTCGAACTGGCGATTGAACTGGGTGCAACCCACATCATAAACGCCCGAAATGGGGATAGCGTCAAGGCAATCAGGGAAATCATTCCCGAAGGCGCAGACTTCAGTCTCGAATGCACGAGCTCGCCGAAGGTGTTTCGCCAAGCGGTCGATTGCCTCGGCACCCCAGGAACCTGTGGACTGGTCGGATCGTCCGCACTCGGAACGGAAGGGATCGTCGATATCGGCAACTTTCTGTTCGGCCGTACGCTCGTCGGTGTGGTCGAAGGCCAGAGCATTCCCTCCAAATTCATACCCGAGCTCATCGAATACTGGCAGCAGGGACGGTTCCCGTTCGACAAGCTCGTCCAGTTCTACGATCTCAACCAGATCAACGAGGCAATGGCCGATTCCGAGAGCGGCAAGGTCATCAAGCCGATCCTGCGCATGAAGCACTAAGCTCTCGTCACGAACATTGTCCAGAAGTCAGCCTCCCAAGGCAACGTCCGGCGGGGCCGTGGTCGTCACGGTCTCGCCCGGACACTCTGGAACGCAGGTGTGAGGCGCAACACCGTTTCATCATTGCAACGCGACCAAGTCGCGGTAACGAGAGTGAGCTCTTCCAGGTCAAAATATTAGTCTGCGACGGCGCAGTTTCTCGGCGATCTGTGACCGCCGCATCAGGGCCTTGCGGCAGTTGACGGCCGCAAGCCATTGCAGAATCTGCAAATGTGAAGTGAGGTTCAACTGATGCTGCCCTTTAGTCATAAGAGCACTGGGGCGGGCAGGCACGAGCGTCCCGACACGTGCGCCTTGCGTCAACGTGCCACCAGGAAAATGCCAGACAACCGGTGATGATCTTGCCAGCGAGCGGCCGGTGGCGCGCTGTCCTCGTCCCGTCGAAAAATACCTACGAAACTATCGAGATGGGTCATCAGACGTTGCGTCAACGCGAGCCTTAAGCAGACAGACCCAGCACAAAGGTGAGTCTAGCGCCTGCCTCTCTCCGCACGTTCCGACGTTCCATTGCCGTTCTGCCCTCGACGTTCGCCTGGGCAGCGTGATCGGCCGGGTCCTGCTCGCGGTCGACCGCCTCTTTTTGAAGGCTGTCGGCGCGGTCTTGACCAAGAGTTTCCCCGCCTACTGCAGAATGTGTCATCGGGCCTCCGTGACCAGCTAAAACATTGCGGGTGGCGAGCCTTAAGACGCGCCACCAACCGTTGGACTACGACTGTATGCCGCCCATGCAGACGTATTTCATCGAAAGGAAGTCATCCATGCCGTATTTTGAGCCCTCGCGGCCGAACCCCGACTGCTTGACGCCGCCGAACGGTGCCACCTCCGTCGAGATCAGGCCGGTGTTGACGCCGACCATCCCGTACTCCAGGGCCTCCGTAACCTTCCAGACATTTCGAAGGTCGTTGGCGTAGAAGTAGGCAGCGAGACCGAACTCGGTGTCGTTGGCCAGTTCAATGACCTCGTCTGTCGTTTCGAACCTGAAGACCGGGGCGAGCGGCGCAAAGGTCTCCTCTCGTGCGACCTTCATTTCCTTTGTGGCTTCCGAGAGAAGCGTCGGCTGGACGAAGGTGCCACCACGCTCGTCCCTTGCACCGCCGACAACGACCTTCGCACCCTTACCGACAGCGTCATCGATGTGGCTGTAGAGCTTCGCTACTGCATCCTCGTTGATCAGCGGACCGATGGTGGCTCCATCCTCGAACCCGTCAAGGACCTTGAGCGCAGAAACCCGCGCCGCCAGTTTTTCTATGAAGCGGTCGTAAACCCCGCTCTGGACGTAGAGACGGTTGGCGCAAACGCAGGTCTGGCCGGCATTGCGGAACTTGGACAGCATCGCTCCTTCCACGGCCTCGTCGAGGTCGGCATCGTCGAAGACGATGAAGGGAGCGTTGCCGCCGAGTTCGAGGCTGAGCTTCATGATCTTTTGTGCGCCCTGCGCCATCAGGATGCGCCCGACCTCGGTAGACCCTGTGAAGGTCAGCTTCTTGACGACGGGGTTCGAGCAGACTTCTTCACCGAACATCCGGGCGTTGTCTGTCGGCAGGACGCTGAACAGGCCGCCGGGTATTCCCGCACGCTCAGCGAGGATGGCAAGAGCAAGGGCCGACAATGGGGTTTCGGCGGCCGGCTTGAAGATGATGGCGCAGCCGGATGCCAGCGCCGGGGCGATCTTGCGGCAGACCATGGCGGAAGGAAAGTTCCAAGGCGCGATGGCCGCCACCACGCCGACGGGCTGTTTGATGACTACTAGGCGCTTGTCGGCCTGATGCCCCGGAATGGTGTCCCCGTAAACACGCTTGGCTTCTTCCCCGAACCATTCAATGTAGGAAGCGCCGTAGGCGATCTCGCCGCGTGCCTCGGCCAGAGGCTTGCCCATCTCGGACGTCAGGATGATCGCGAGGTCCTCGGTGTTGGCCGTGACGAGGTCGAAGAACTTCCGCATGACGCCGGCACGTTCCTTGCCCGATCGTGCGGCCCACTTTTTCTGGGCGAGTTTGGCGACGTCGATGGCTTCGCGGACGTCCTGGAGTCCTGCGCTCGGGAGGCTCGCAATCACGTCCCCAGTCGAGGGATTGTGGACCTGGATCGTCTTGCCGCTCGCGCCCTCTTTTCGCCAGTCGCCTCCTACCAGCATTTCCTCGCGTACCAGGGAGGGGTCTTTCAGGCGATCCAGTAGAGCGGTGGAGATAGCCATTGATATTCCTTTCGATGCAACGTTCAAATCTGATTACGGATGTGTGGTGAGCGGGCGTAGATCGCGACCATGGGGACGATCAGCAGCCCTACGACGGCCTGTTGTGCCGGGAAACTGAGCCCCAGGCCGACGAGAAGCGAGGTCAGGACAGTAAGCACGAGGACGCCGAGGACCGTCGCTCCATACCCGCCGGCACCACCTAGAAGAGATGTTCCGCCGATAACGACCGCCGCCACGGTGGTGAACAGATAGGGATCACCGACCCCGACGAAACCGCCGCCGGAGAAACCGAGGAGCAGCATTCCGGTGAGTGCCGACATCGCCCCGCTGACGCTGTGGATCACTGTCCAGATCTTGAATTCCGAGATTCCGAGGCGGGCGGCGGCCGTGCGGCTCCCGCCAACAGCATAGAGGCTCCGGCCAAACCAGGTGTTGTGCATTATCCAGCCCAGGGCGACGGCGATGAAAGCCCATATGACGATAACCGGTGGAAACGGCAGACCGAAGAACTTGCCGTTGAACGCCGAAAGGTTGCGAAGCCATCCGGGGACGGGCGCAAAGACGGTACCGCCGAACTGCGATCCGAGCGAGGTGTAGATCTGGACCGCCCCGACGGCCGCGAAACCCAGGCCGAGCGACATGATCAGCGCCTGACCCTGCAGCCGGAAGCTGAGGGCGCCGTTGCAAGCCCCGACCAAAGTGCCAAGGACGAGCACGACGATCATGGCGACGGGCGCCGGAAGACCCGCCACCATGAGGCTTGGAAGCAGGATATTGGCGCCACCGATGATGTATGGGATGGAAAGATCCAGCGCTCCAACGAGCGCGCAGAGCGTCTGCCCGACAGACGCCAGCCCCAGGAAGGCGGCGAGCAGGAGGATCGATCGCGCGTTCTGCGGCGACACGAAGCCCGGCACGAGCAGCGCTCCAAGAATGAGCAGACATGCAAGGAGACAAAAGCCGATCGAAATACTCTTGTGCTTGCGCAAAGGGCTGGCGCCACGGGCCGCGCCGATTTCTGTGTTCAAGACAGTGGAGATCATTTCCTTACTCCCTCACGCGACAGTGCGGCGGCTGATGACGAAGACGTTCACGAGAAGTGATCCAACGAGGATCAGGCCAAAGGCCATTTGCGTAACGAAGCCCGAAACCGTACCGAAGTTGAAAGTGGACAGAAGATACGAGATGAGGAACATGTTGATCGCGCCGAGCGTCGAGCCGAGCGCACCGCCGCGCCCCCCGGAGAGACTGGCGCCACCAAGGACCAGCGCCGTGACTGCTTGCAGCGTGTAGGTGCTGCCCTGGGTCGGGTCGCCGGATGAGATCAGCGCGGTGTAGCTCAATGCGGCGAGCCCGGCAAAAACGCCGCCGACCATATGGGCGATGATGCGCACGACGTCGACCTGCACACCGCTGGTATAGGCCATCCGCTCGTCAGCGCCTGTCATCCGCAGGTTGCGGTAAAACATCGTGCCCCTCAGGACGCCCCAGATTGCGAAAGCGCCGAGCAGAAGCAACAGGACAGGCGAAAATACGCTCGTTCCCGCGCCCCAGCTTAGCATCCAGTCTGGAGCGACACCGCCGGGACGCGACATGACCATCAGGTTGACGCCCGACAGAACGAGGAAACCGGAGAGCGTGACGATGATGGGCGCGACGCGCACGTAGATGATCACGAGCGCTTGCACCAACTGGAACGCCGCTCCCAATCCCACCGCCCAGGCAATGATGGCGACAGGGTGCGTGATGCCGTTGCCGACCAGCCACGTAATGAGCGTGACGTTGATGAAGCCCATCAGCGGTCCGACGGAAAGGTCCACGGCTCCGCGGCCCGCCATGACGATCGGTGTTATCGCGAGCGCGGTGAGGATCAGCGGCGTTGCAACCAGAATGGCTCCGGCCAGACCATTGTTCGTGAACAGACCTTGGCCACGGAAGGCGACGGCGCAAAGGAGGACAAGGAAAAGCCCGGCCGGAACGTACAGCGAGCGGTCCTGCGTGACTTGACGGAAAGCGGTTGCAGACATCATGCGGTCCTTTCCAGATCGAAATCAACGCAAGCGTCCCGGGCTTTCCCGAACATAGCGGCGAGGATTGGTGCCTCGGCGATTTCCTCGCCGGTCAGGGATCGAAACAACGTTCCCCCAAAGAACACGTCGACGCGATCGGCAAACCCGATGAACTCCTCGATCTCAGTCGACAGGTAGATGACACTGCCGCCTTTTTCAGCAAACAGGCGGAGTTCGCGGTAGAGGTCGCGCTTGGTGCCGAGATCGACGCCGCGGGCGGGGTCATTCAGGAGGATGACTTGGGGATCGTTTGCGAAGGCGCGCCCGATGAGCACCTTCTGTTGGTTGCCACCCGACAGTGAGGTGATCCTGTTCGACGGGCTGCCGATCTTGATGCGCAGACGATCCACCTCGCGCTTGAACATCGGTTTCAGCGTGGGCTTGCGGATTACACCCAGGGGGCCGAGCTTCTTCCTGTAGACACCGATGGCGAGGTTTTCGAAGATGCTTTGTTGCGGGAAAATACCCTCGCGCTTGCGGTCCCCGGAGACGTAGGAAACACCGAGGTTTGCAGCATCGTCGAGCGATCGCAGCGGGACCATCTTGTCCGTATCCACCGAGCGGACCTTCACCTCGCCACCGAACGGCTGGATGATGCCGGCCAAGGCGCGGATAAAAGCGTCCTGCCCCTGCCCATCAAGCCCGGCTACGCCGACGATGCTCCCCTTGGGAAGGTCGAAATCGAACAGGCGCGCCGACCGGTGCGCGGCGAGACCTGTCGCAGTTAGTATTAGAGGGGCCGAGAGCGCCTTCATTCGGGAGGCGTATTCTGTCGCATCGCTGGCGCGCCGATCTGCCGGCGTCATCATGGACAGCAGGTTTTCCTCGGTAATCTCGTCCTTTCCGAGCGTACCGACAGTTATCCCATCACGCAGGATCGTCGCACGGTCGGCGATACGCACGAGTTCGGCGATCCGGTGGGTGACGATGAGGATCGTCGCGCCCTCGGCACGAAGGCGGTCGATTTCCGCATGGAGCCGGAGGGTCGAGTCGAGGTCGAGCGCGGCCGAAGATTCGTCGAGAATCAGCACCTGCGGCTTGCGAAGGATAGCCCGGGCGATGACGATCCACTGTTTGATGCTGAGTGGGAGGCTGCCTGCCAGCTGATCGAGGTCTACGGGTTTTCCGACGAGCCGCGCCACGATTTCAGCCGCTTCTGTCCGCCGATCGCCGGTCGACTGCGAACGAAAGACACCGTCACGACCGACATAGAGGTTCTCGAACACGCTGGCCTCGTCGGCAACCAGGACTTCCTGGAAGATGGTGGTCAGGCCGACCCGCTTGGCGTCGACGGGCGAGGCAACCTTTTCACCCAGGATCGTGACTTTGCCTGCGTCCGGATGCAAAACGCCCGACATGATCTTGGTCATCGTGCTCTTGCCGCTGCCGTTCTCGCCGACGATGGCGTGCACCTCTCCGGCGCGGGCCTCGAAGTCGCACTTCTTGAGTGCCCTCGTCTCCCCGAACGCCTTGGCGACATCTATCATTCTGACTGTTATCTCGCTGCCCATCGCAGACCTCCCACCCGCAACGTCCGCCAAGGCGGCTTTTACGATCATCCAAGGTCCCGCCCGGCGGTTAAGCCACCGGGCGGATCCGGCTTACTGGGCTACCGGCTTCCAGGGATCGGCAGGACGCTCGAAGTACTGGTCGGCAATCGCACTTGGGAACCATCCGTCCGCCTTCGGTTCGACGAAATCAGTCGAGTTCAAATCGCAATCCTCGGGGATCGCAGCGCGAACGTCATCGATTGTGAACGGCAGGACTGGGCGCAGGAAGGACTGCACCTTTGGCCCCTGCCCTTCGAGCGTGCGGAGCATGATCTCCCACATCTGCTGCATCTCGCGGCGCGGCGGCCAGATATGGAAGCCGGCATCAATCCATTCCGGATTCTTGCGCCAGTAACATGCCGCCGAAGCCTCGCCGCCCAGCGTAATCGGCACCATGTCGCGGCCCGACTGGAGCATGGCGTTCAACACGCCGTTCTCCTGCGCGCCCTGTGTCAGAATACCGTCAATCTGGATGGGGTTCGTCGCCAGAAATTTCTGCACCTCGACCTGTGCTACCTGGTCGGTCCACTTGCCAGCCACTTCGCCGACAATCTTGATGTCGGGATACTTTGCCAGCGCGTCTTTGGCGGCCTTGTCGAAGCTGTCGGATGAGGCGAAGCCAGGGATGCCCGACACGAGAAGCACGTTGCCTTTCTTGCCGATCTTGTCTGCGAGCCAGGTGGCCATCTGGCCCCCGCCCTGCGCGTGATTGGCAGCGCCGTTGATCGCGTAAGGCGACGTCACGTATCCTGAAAACGAGAAGACAGGAACGCCTGCCTTATAGGCGTACTCAATCGTCTGGTTGAGAGCGGTGACGTTCGAGCAGCAGATGATGATGGCATCAACACCATCATCAACCATCTGGCGCATCTGCTGGATCTGGACGGCGTCCTTGAGGTCGGACTGGGTGACCACGACTTCAGATACGAGCCCCGCTTTTTTGGAGCGCGGCAAGAGGTCATTCATGACGGCATCGAGGGCCGCTGCGCGCCACGTATTGCCGGCATAGCTACTGGCGTAGCCGATCTTCCAGGGCGGTCCCTTCTTCGGTTTGAAGTCCTTGTAGGCACTCGCTCCGAGCGGAACCTGCGGGTCGACGACCTCGTAGATTTTCTTCTCGTTGGCGGGGAGCTGGTCGACGCCGTCAGCCCAGGCCGTGGTCGTCAGGGCGCTGACCGCGATCAGCGCCCCCATGGTTCCGGTTAAACTCCGTCTCATTGGATGCTCCTCCCAAGAGATTGTTTCAGGCGA
Organism: Sinorhizobium sp. FG01; assembly: GCF_002531875.1. Classification (NCBI taxonomy): domain Bacteria; kingdom Pseudomonadati; phylum Pseudomonadota; class Alphaproteobacteria; order Hyphomicrobiales; family Rhizobiaceae; genus Sinorhizobium; species Sinorhizobium sp. FG01. The sequence continues at coordinate 861 of NZ_NWTB01000014.1, read as the reverse complement.
CTTTCGCCCTGGTTGCGGATGCCTGCCGGATTTCCTCGAGGATCGGCAGCAGGTATTTTCTGAACTCGGTGTAGTCTTCGGTGACCGGGAAATGACCGAGCTTCTCCATCGTCCAGAACTTGCTGCCCTTGACGAGATCGGCGGCGATCTTGGTGTCGGCCGGGGAGGTATTCGGATCGTATTCGCCCGTCAGGAAGTACAGCATGCACTTCGACGTATCGATCTTGCTCGCCTCTTCGGGTGAGACATTGTGGTCGTAGTAGTAGTAATAGAGGTCACCTGCGAAGACGCCCGGACCGCCGCAGCTATATTCCCACTGGATTTCGCGGACATTGGCTTCTGGTGAGTAGGGCGAGATATTGAGCATCATGGCCGCGCCGATGGAGGTGCGGTTCACGTTTGGGTTGTCGAATTCTTTCCGAATGCCTGCCATGCCGACATCGACATATTCGGCAGCCGAGCGCAGTGCCCCTTCGACGGAGATGGTAGCGCGGAAGTTGTCGGGGTAATTCGACGCCAGATCGATAGCAAGATGTCCGCCCATCGAGCTACCCATATAAACGGGGCGGTCCAGACCAAGGGCTTTAGAGAGTTCCAGTTGGAAATCCATCATGAACTTCTTGGTCATGTTGTACTCTTTCTCCCACCAGCGAACGCCGTGTGGAGGAAGAGACTTCCCGTGATAGGGCAAGTCGAACGCGATGACGCGGAAGTTCTTGGTCACGTCTTCGTCGCAGAGCGTGTGGCGGTACTGGCGGCCGTCGGAGCCCGCCGTATGACCGACAAGCAAGGGAATGCCCTCTCCGGCTTCCTCGTAATAGACGCGATATTCGATGCCTTCGATCGTCAGGTAGACGTAAC